>CALSMD010000008.1 GCA_943787365.1 uncultured Flavobacteriaceae bacterium | reverse complement strand
ACATTATTACAGGAAATATCAACGCGTCTTTCTAGTGTGAAATCAACTGGTGTTGGTGGTTCAACTAGATATTGAAATATATAAGTACAGTTTGAATTATCTGTAATTGCTAATTCATAGGTTCCTGGACAAAGGTCTGCTATATCTTCTGCTGTTGGATCGGCAATTGGATTGCCTTCTAAAGAGGTCCAATTATATGTAAAAGGTGCAATTCCTACTGGGCTGATATCTATAGACGCTTCACAAAGTGCACTAAAACTACACGCAATATTGGTAATTACTTCATTTATTTCTGGAGATGGTGAGAGTGTTATTGTAACTGTAAAAGCATCACCAATACATTGAGGCGTTGTCAAATTGGATGGCACATAGTAATTAGGCGTAATGGTAAACACGGCCGTTTGAAAATTCGTAGTTGGATTTTCTAAAACTCCAGTATCAAAAAAGGCTTCGTCCACTCCTACTGACCCTCCAGTTATACCTCCTGTTACAGTTGGCGCTCCCCAAGTATATAAGGTAACATCAGGAATAATTGATGTCGCATCAGGTGACACACCATTAACTGGGCTTAATATATAAGAAGTCGAATCACATAAATCTTGGATTACGTTTGAAACAAATGGCTTTGGTTCTATTGTAATGACCGCATCAAATGTTGGACCTACACATCCATCTGCTTCGGGTGTGATTGAATAGATGATTTGCTGAGGCGTATTCGACGAATTTGTTAATGTTTGCGTTATTATATCTACAGCAGTCAATTGATCACTCCAACCTGTTAAGTTAGAGTTTCCAACAGAAATAACCCATGTATATTGCGTTCCTACTGGAACAATTGTATCCGCTGTAGGCACCCCATCTTGTGGAGCAATTACAAAAGGACTTCCACTACACTGTGTATCCTGTGTTTGTGGCCCAGCGACAATGAATGGTCGTGGTTTCACATCTACAAACACTTGGAATGTTAAACCTGCACATCCAGTTGAAAGTGGTGTCACCGTATATTCTATAGTTTGAGTTACCGAAGTTGTGTTTGTAAGTGTTTGACTGATTTCTGATTGAGGAACGATTTCATCACTTTCACCATCCACATTTGGATTGGCTACCACCGTCCATGTATAGGTAGTCCCTATTGGAACTACAATATTGGTATTTGGCACCCCTGTTTGTGGAGAAACTACAAAAGTATCTTCACTACAAATCGGATCTACAACTACATCTTCAATAAAAGGCCTTGGACTTAAGGTAACTTCTAACTCAAATGGAAGTCCGATACAAGTTCCTGAACTTGGTGTTACTATATAGGTAATGATTCTTACATCGTCTGATAGATTAATCAATGTTTGACTAATTGGTGCCGTTGGCACTGTCACATCGCTAAATCCTGTTACAAAGGCATTATCCGCAGCTGGAACAACCGTCCATGTGTACAATGTATTGGTTGGAACAATTTCAAGAGGTGCATTGTCTGTTGGTGTGACTATAAATGTGTCTCCACTACAAATACCATCTATTTTATCCGAAATTATTGGACGTGATTCAACTGTCACCGTTAGTTCAAACGTCGGTCCATCACATCCTAAATCAGAAATTGGGGTGATTGTGTACACAACATCCTGAGTCACATTGGTCTCATTGACTAACGTTTGACTGATGCTTGTTTGTGGAAGGGCTTCATCTGAATCACCTGCTACGTTAGGATTATCAACAACAGTCCAAACATACGTTGTATTTGCAGGGACTATGGTTGCAACTGTTGGATCGCCGTTTATTGGATTGACATCAAAAGTGTCTTCACTACAAATCGTATCAATCATAGCAAAAATTTCTGGTGTTGGATTGACAGTGATTGTAAACTCCTGCGTATCCCCTGCACATCCATTAAAAAATGGTGTTAATGTGTAAACCAAATCTTCTGAAAGGTTAGAAGCGTTCAGAATCGTTTCACCTAAAATAGGCGTTGTAAACGCAATTGGACCTGCTGAATCAGGCGTAAACCCACTTAAACTTGGACCAGCAGCAGTCACTTCCCATTCGTAGGTCAATGACCCTAAAGGAGTTGTTGGAGATGTAATAAATACATCTGTAAATCCGTCTCTACTACATATAATCTGATCTCCAATCGCATCTATGGTAGTGGTTGGATTTACTGTAATTGTATATGTGAAATCAGCTCCTGGACAAGCCGAGGCGTCATTGGTCGTTGCAGATGCTGTGAACACTAAATCAATGGGGGCATTCGTAGTGTTATCCAATGTATAAACTGGAATTTCATCCGTTCCCGTTAACACTCCTACTCCTAACAACCCTAGTGGAACTGTTGTTGACCACTGAATGTTAACATTAGGAGATGCGGATGTAAGCGTTACCGCTACTGAAGTTCCTAAGTCACATAATTCTTGATCTGTTTCACTAAAAATAATACCAGGACTCGGGTTGATTGTGATATCAAACGTTACAGGAGTTCCGTTACAGCCTTCCGATAAAGGTTCAACTGAGTATGTAAGTGTAAAAGGATCGGTCGTAGTATTCGTAAGTGTTAGAGCTGGAAAGAAATCTCCTGTACCAGTGACATTTGCAAGATATCCTGAGACACCAGCTGGTACTAAAGTTGGATCTAGTAGATCGTATTGATAGGTTGTATTTGGAACACTAGAAGTGAAATCGACCTGAGAAAACAAATCACCGCTACAAGCTGTTTGGTCAGGAATTGACACAAAAACTTGTGGATTTGGTTTCACTGTGACAGTAACCTCAAAAGGAGACCCTGCACAGACACCACTCAATGGAATGACCGTATAAGTGATATCTTCAGGTACATTTAATGGATTAATATTTATGAGTGTTTGGCTAATTAAATTTTCCCCTACAGTAACATCAGATGCACCCGTAATATTTACATTAGTGGAAACTGTCCAAGTATAAGTTGTATTGGCAGGGACAATTTCGGTTGGCTCATCATTTAAAGGAGTAACTGTAAAGGCTTCTCCACTACAAATCTCCAACGCTGTATCCAAAATAAAAGGGACTGGATCTACAGTAACCGTAAGAGTAAATTCATCGCCTACACATCCAAAATCGGACTCTGGAGTAATCGTATAAACCACCAATTGTGGAGTGTTTGTTTGGTTTATAAGGGTCTGATCTAGAGAAGGAGTTCCCGTAGTGTCAGTTGTTTCCCCTGTAATATTTGGATTATCAACAACGGTCCAAGTATAGGTTGTATTGGCAGGGACAGTGTCTGAACCTGCAGATCCATCGCCAGATGCCGTAAAACTAAACGGTTCTTCTGAACATAATGTCAGTGTTTTATCAGCTATTGCTGGTGTTGGATTTACAAACACAGTAATTGTAAATGAATCTCCAATACACTCCCCAATAGCTGTAGAAATTGGTGTCACTGTATAAACAACTTCTTGGACGGTATTAGTAGCATTTACTAATGTTTGAAAAATTGAAGCTGCTTGCACTAAATTATCTGAGGCACCACTAATAAAAGCAGGTGCAACTACGGTCCAAGTATATTCTGTTGTGGCTGGGACAATATCGTTTGCATTTATACCACCACCATTTGTTGGTGAAACATTAAAGTTAGCTTCAGAGCAAATTATAACTTGTACGTCATCAATAACAGGGATTTCTCCGACATTCACCAATGCACAGGCTGATACAATTGGATCACATCCTCCATCTGCAAATGTCAATACAGCAAAGTAATTGATAGAACTAACTGGAAAACTTGGTGGAGTAAATGTATTAGTAGTTTCTCCAAGAATTGGATTGCTTAAATCGCTGGTGTCACATGTTAAACCTGATGAATACCACTGATAGGTTGGTGTGCCTACTCCATTAATATAATCAACTTCTAATGGGGTGGTAATGCCATCCAAACAAACGGTTTGTGTGGCGAGTGGCTCTTGACTTATTGAAGGACCTTCATTGACTATTACTTCGGATAAAGAACTTGTTGTTTCACATCCAGAGGCGTCGGTAGTGACTACACAGTAATAGTAAACGGTACCTGGTGGGGTTGTAGCTGGTGTGTGTATGGAAGTGGTAGCGCCTGTTAGTAAGGTGCTGCCTGTAGTGGTGTTGGTGGTGTTTGAAAACCACTGGTAACTATAGGTTCCGGTGCCTCCAGTTGCAATCACTTCTAAATCCGTGGGTGTACTGTTTTCACAAATGGTCTGAGTGGAAAGGGGTGCGGTTAATACTGGGTCATTTACAACTTCAACTGTGACGACTAAACTTGGTGCCTGATCACAACCACTGCCATCAAAATTAGCAACGGCTACAAAATGAAATTCTCCTGCCGTTGTGAAAACTCCCGGATTAAAGGTTGCTGAGTCTGTGCTGTTTGGATGAATGCTTATTAAGGTTCCTGCCACGTCGGAAATGTACCAGTCGTAAGATACGCTGCCGGTACCGCCTGTAGTGCTTACTTCGATATCAGAAATGGTGCCATCTATACAAATTGGAGTTGGAGCTGCTGATTCAATAGTGACTGTTGGATCGGGAACAACGGTAACCAATGCACAGGCTGATACAATTGGATCACATCCTCCATCTGCAAATGTCAATACAGCAAAGTAATTGATAGAACTAACTGGAGAACTTGGTGGAGTAAATGTATTAGTAGTTTCTCCAAGAATTGGATTGCTTAAATCGCTGGTGTCACATGTTAAACCTGATGAATACCACTGATAGGTTGGTGTGCCTACTCCATTAATATAATCAACTTCTAATGGGGTGGTAGTGCCATCCAAACAAACGGTTTGTGTGGCGAGTGGCTGTTGACTTATTGAAGGGCCTTCATTGACTATTACTTCGGATAAAGAACTTGTTGTTTCACATCCAGAGGCGTCGGTAGTGACTACACAGTAATAGTAAACGGTACCTGGTGGGGTTGTAGCTGGTGTGTGTATGGAAGTGGTAGCGCCTGTTAGTAAGGTGCTGCCTGTAGTGGTGTTGGTGGTGTTTGAAAACCACTGGTAACTATAGGTTCCGGTGCCTCCAGTTGCAATCACTTCTAAATCCGTGGGTGTACTGCTTTCACAAATGGTTTGAGTGGAAAGGGGTGCGGTTAATACTGGGTCATTTACAACTTCAACTGTGACGACTAAACTTGGGGCCTGATCACAACCACTGCCATCAAAATTAGCAACGGCTACAAAATAAAATTCTCCTGCCGTTGTGAAAACTCCCGGATTAAAGGTTGCTGAGTCTGTGCTGTTTGGGTGAATGCTTATTAAGGTTCCTGCCACGTCGGAAATGTACCAGTCGTAAGATACGCTGCCGGTACCGCCTGTAGTGCTTACTTCGATATCGGAAATGGTGCCATCTATACAAATTGGAGTTGGAGCTGCTGATTCAATAGTGACTGTTGGATCGGGAACAACGGTAACCAATGCACAGGCTGATTTAATTGGATCACATCCTCCATCTGCAAATGTCAATACAGCAAAGTAATTGATAGAACTAACTGGAGTACTTGGTGGAGTAAATGTATTAGTAGTTTCTCCAAGAATTGGATTGCTTAAATCGCTGGTGTCACATGTTAAACCTGATGAATACCACTGATAGGTTGGTGTGCCTACTCCATTAATATAATCAACTTCTAATGGGGTGGTAGTGCCATCCAAACAAACGGTTTGTGTGGCGAGTGGCTGTTGACTTATTGAAGGGCCTTCATTGACTATTACTTCGGATAAAGAACTTGTTGTTTCACATCCAGAGGCGTCGGTAGTGACTACACAGTAATAGTAAACGGTACCTGGTGGGGTTGTAGCTGGTGTGTGTATGGAAGTGGTAGCGCCTGTTAGTAAGGTGCTGCCTGTAGTGGTGTTGGTGGTGTTTGAAAACCACTGGTAACTATAGGTTCCGGTGCCTCCAGTTGCAATCACTTCTAAATCCGTGGGTGTACTGTTTTCACAAATGGTCTGAGTGGAAAGGGGTGCGGTTAATACTGGGTCATTTACAACTTCAACTGTGACGACTAAACTTGGTGCCTGATCACAACCACTGCCATCAAAATTAGCAACGGCTACAAAATGAAATTCTCCTGCCGTTGTGAAAACTCCCGGATTAAAGGTTGCTGAGTCTGTGCTGTTTGGATGAATGCTTATTAAGGTTCCTGCCACGTCGGAAATGTACCAGTCGTAAGATACGCTGCCGGTACCGCCTGTAGTGCTTACTTCGATATCAGAAATGGTGCCATCTATACAAATTGGAGTTGGAGCTGCTGATTCAATAGTGACTGTTGGATCGGGAACAACGGTAACCAATGCACAGGCTGATACAATTGGATCACATCCTCCATCTGCAAATGTCAATACAGCAAAGTAATTGATAGAACTAACTGGAGAACTTGGTGGAGTAAATGTATTAGTAGTTTCTCCAAGAATTGGATTGCTTAAATCGCTGGTGTCACATGTTAAACCTGATGAATACCACTGATAGGTTGGTGTGCCTACTCCATTAATATAATCAACTTCTAATGGGGTGGTAATGCCATCCAAACAAACGGTTTGTGTGGCGAGTGGCTCTTGACTTATTGAAGGACCTTCATTGACTATTACTTCGGATAAAGAACTTGTTGTTTCACATCCAGAGGCGTCGGTAGTGACTACACAGTAATAGTAAACGGTACCTGGTGGGGTTGTAGCTGGTGTGTGTATGGAAGTGGTAGCGCCTGTTAGTAAGGTGCTGCCTGTAGTGGTGTTGGTGGTGTTTGAAAACCACTGGTAACTATAGGTTCCGGTGCCTCCAGTTGCAATCACTTCTAAATCCGTGGGTGTACTGTTTTCACAAATGGTCTGAGTGGAAAGGGGTGCGGTTAATACTGGGTCATTTACAACTTCAACTGTGACGACTAAACTTGGGGCCTGATCACAACCACTGCCATCAAAATTAGCAACGGCTACAAAATAAAATTCTCCTGCCGTTGTGAAAACTCCCGGATTAAAGGTTGCTGAGTCTGTGCTGTTTGGGTGAATGCTTATTAAGGTTCCTGCCACGTCGGAAATGTACCAGTCGTAAGATACGCTGCCGGTACCGCCTGTAGTGCTTACTTCGATATCGGAAATGGTGCCATCTATACAAATTGGAGTTGGAGCTGCTGATTCAATAGTGACTGTTGGATCGGGAACAACGGTAACCAATGCACAGGCTGATACAATTGGATCACATCCTCCATCTGCAAATGTCAATACAGCAAAGTAATTGATAGAACTAACTGGAAAACTTGGTGGAGTAAATGTATTAGTAGTTTCTCCAAGAATTGGATTGCTTAAATCGCTGGTGTCACATGTTAAACCTGATGAATACCACTGATAGGTTGGTGTGCCTACTCCATTAATATAATCAACTTCTAATGGGGTGGTAATGCCATCCAAACAAACGGTTTGTGTGGCGAGTGGCTCTTGACTTATTGAAGGACCTTCATTGACTATTACTTCGGATAAAGAACTTGTTGTTTCACATCCAGAGGCGTCGGTAGTGACTACACAGTAATAGTAAACGGTACCTGGTGGGGTTGTAGCTGGTGTGTGTATGGAAGTGGTAGCGCCTGTTAGTAAGGTGCTGCCTGTAGTGGTGTTGGTGGTGTTTGAAAACCACTGGTAACTATAGGTTCCGGTGCCTCCAGTTGCAATCACTTCTAAATCCGTGGGTGTACTGTTTTCACAAATGGTCTGAGTGGAAAGGGGTGCGGTTAATACTGGGTCATTTACAACTTCAACTGTGACGACTAAACTTGGTGCCTGATCACAACCACTGCCATCAAAATTAGCAACGGCTACAAAATGAAATTCTCCTGCCGTTGTGAAAACTCCCGGATTAAAGGTTGCTGAGTCTGTGCTGTTTGGATGAATGCTTATTAAGGTTCCTGCCACGTCGGAAATGTACCAGTCGTAAGATACGCTGCCGGTACCGCCTGTAGTGCTTACTTCGATATCAGAAATGGTGCCATCTATACAAATTGGAGTTGGAGCTGCTGATTCAATAGTGACTGTTGGATCGGGAACAACGGTAATTGTATGAACTGTTGGGATTCCTGGACACACAGTTATTCCTGATGTTGAAGCTATAACCTCAATTTCTATATCAATAGGAGTTGTGCCACCATTAGTTACTGTAAATGATGGAATCGTATTTGTAGTACCTGAAACTGGATCTGCTCCGTCCAAGGCAGATGCGTTACTAACAACATTCCATTGGTAAGTCGTTGAAGGATCTGTATCTGAACTTGCAGTGAAAGATTGGGTTGTTGAACCAGAACAAACTTCTTGATTATCTAAGCTTAACACTACAATTGGCGATGGATTGATAGTGATCTCAAAAGATACTGGCAGACCATCACAGCCATTAAAACTTGGTGTAAATTCGTAAGTCAGTGTGTATGCAGATGTTCCAGAATTAAAAATAGTACCTCCAACTAAAGGTTGAGTTATGTCTGTTGGATAAGCTGTTATTGTAACTGGGATATTTGCGACATCTAATAATTCCCAACTAAAAACAGTCCCTACAACATCTGCCCCAAGGATTGGTGTTGTAAAAGCAGTGCTTCCACAAATAGTTTGTGGTAAAATAGGATCCATTATTGGTCGCGGATCTACAGTAAGCGTATAAGTAAATGGTGTGCCGTCACAGCCATCAAAAACTGGTGTTATTATGTAATCAATATTAGCCGTTGCAGGGTCTGTAATTTCTACGGTCATTGCAGGTAAATTTCCTACACCATTAATTTCAAGTCCTGTTGTACCTGCTGGTACTGTACTTAAATCCAATTCCCAATTGTAATCTACAGCCAATGCCGCATTTGTGTTTTCCAAGACAACAGCAGAAGAAGTATCTTCGCTACACATAGTTTGTGAAGTTTCTGCATTTGTAATTGCGATTACTGGATTTATAAAAATAGTGTATTCAAAAGGTAAACCTGTACAACCTAAAGACGATGGAATCACTTCATAAACCAATTCTCCTATAGCATTTGAAGCGTTGGCTAAGTTTGTAAATACTGGTAAATCTCCAGTACCTGGGCTTGTTGAAAATCCTGACAAGCCTGTTGTCGCTGACACAAACGTCCAGGTGTAAGAGGTTGGAGTTCCATTCACAACAGAGCTAGTCCATTCCACCAAAGTTGACGGTTCTTCAGAACAAATAGTTTGACTGTTTTCAGTATTAGTAATTTGTGGTGATGGGTTAATAGTGATTGTAAAAGTTCGTTGAACTCCATCACATTCAACCGTCGGGTCTGTAACATTTGAAAAAACGGGATCGACAGTCACAGTCGCTATAATAGGATCATTCGAGTTATTTTCTGCAACAAATGAAGGTATTGGTCCAGTTCCAGTCAATGGGGTTAATCCAATATTAGTGTCAATTACCCAGTTATATTCTGTGGTTCCTTCAGTTATAGAAGTCGAAAACGTAATTTCTTGAGTGTCTTCGCCATCACAATAAACAAAATTAGTTACAGCATCCATTTCAGCTGCTGGATTCACAGTAATTGAATACAATACTGGACTTCCAGGACAAGCTCCAGCAGAAGTGGTAACAGCCTCAGCACTGAAAACTAAAACAACTGGTTCTGACCCAGAATTAGTCAAGTTAAAAGCTGGGATTACATTCGTTCCATTATTAGTAGTTATCCCTGTAATCGCTGGATATATGCTAGGATCTATGTTCCATGAAATATCTACAGGAGACGTGTCTGAATCTAAATTCACTTGAAGCGATGTCCCACCTGAACAAACACTTTGATCTAAAATATCAAAATTAACGCTTGGCGCTGGTTCTACAGTAATGCTGAATTGTTCAGTATTTCCTGGACATCCTTCGTAATTAACGGATATGTCATAGATTAAAGTATAAGCGTCTGATCCTGTATTCTGAATCACAACCCCTGTAATATTCCCAGTCCCACTAGGAGAAGGATAGTCTGTAATTTGAGTTGGAATCCCTGCATTGGTCAAAACCCATGTATAACTTACGCCGGTCACATCAGAAACAAAAGTTGTGGTCACAAATTCAGTACCTCCACAAATTGTTTGAGACGGTATCGCTGAAATTGTAGGCGTTGGATTCACAACAATTGTCAATGTAAACTCAGCTCCTACACAATTACCTTGGTCTCCAGAAGTTGGTGTTACTGTATAAACCAATGTTTGAGGAACATTTGAACCATTTGTTAAGGTTTGACTTATAGAAGTTTGACCTATTGTTTCGTTTGAATCTCCAGTTACCAAACCATTTGCATCCACTACGGTCCATGTGTACGTAGTATTTGCTGGAATACTATCGGTTCCATTGATTCCTCCTGCTTCTACGGGCAAATGATTGAAAGTTTCACCTGAACAAATTGCGGGTAAAACAACATCATCTAAAGTTGGCTTAGGATCAACTTGAACGATGAGAGTAAAAGGTGCGCCTTCACATAAACCGTCTGCACCAGAAATTGGTGTTACAGTATATTCAACGGACTGAACACTATTTGTGGCGTTTGTAAGGGTTTGACTTATAGAGGATCTGTGGGGTTGTTTCATTCGTGTCTCCTGTAACGTTCGTGTTGTCAACAACAATCCAAGTATAGGTGGTGTTGGCGGGTACAATCGCTGTTGGTGGGTTATTCACTGGAATGACTACAAATGTTTCTTCTGAGCAAATCTCATCGGTTAGGGTTGGAATTACTGGGGTTGGATTCACAACAATTGTCAATGTAAACTCAGCTCCTACACAATTACCTTGGTCTCCAGAAGTTGGTGTTACTGTATAAACCAATGTTTGAGGAACATTTGAACCATTTGTTAAGGTTTGACTTATAGAAGTTTGACCTATTGTTTCGTTTGAATCTCCAGTTACCAAACCATTTGCATCCACTACGGTCCATGTGTACGTAGTATTTGCTGGAATACTATCGGTTCCATTGATTCCTCCTGCTTCTACGGGCAAATGATTGAAAGTTTCACCTGAACAAATTGCGGGTAAAACAACATCATCTAAAGTTGGCTTAGGATCAACTTGAACGATGAGAGTAAAAGGTGCGCCTTCACATAAACCGTCTGCACCAGAAATTGGTGTTACAGTATATTCAACGGACTGAACACTATTTGTGGCGTTTGTAAGGGTTTGACTTATAGAGGATCTGTGGGGTTGTTTCATTCGTGTCTCCTGTAACGTTCGTGTTGTCAACAACAGTCCAAGTATAGGTGGTGTTGGCGGGTACAATCGCTGTTGGTGGGTTATTCACTGGAATGACTACAAATGTTTCTTCTGAGCAAATCTCAGCCGTTAGGGTTGGAATCACTGGCGTTGGATTCACAACAATTGTCAATGTAAACTCAGCTCCTACACAATTACCTTGGTCTCCAGATGTTGGGGTTACGGTATAAACCAATGTTTGAGGAACATTTGAACCATTTGTTAAGGTTTGACTTATAGAAGTTTGACCTATTGTTTCGTTAGAATCTCCAGTTACCAAACCATTTGCATCCACTACGGTCCATGTGTAGGTAGTATTTACTGGAATACTATCGGTTCCATTGATTCCGCCTGCTTCTACGGGCAAATGATTGAAAGTTTCACCGGAACAAATTGCGGGTAAAACAACATCATCTAAAGATGGCTTAGGATCAACTTGAACGATGAGAGTAAAAGGTACGCCTTCACATAAACCGTCTGCTCCAGAAATTGGTGTTACAGTATATTCAACGGTCTGAACACTATTTGTGGCGTTTGTAAGGGTTTGACTTATAGAGGATTGTGGGGTTGTTTCATTCGTGTCTCCTGTAACGTTCGTGTTGTCAACAACAGTCCAAGTATAGGTGGTGTTGGCGGGTACAATCGCTGTTGGTGGGTTATTCACTGGAATGACTACAAATGTTTCTTCTGAGCAAATCTCAGCCGTTAGGGTTGGAATCACTGGCGTTGGATTTACAGTTATGGTAAAATTTACTGTAGCTCCTTGACAGTTATCAACTTCCGGACTCACTGAATAGACAAGGTTAGCTGGAACGTTAGATGAATTTGTTAGAACCATTGCTGGAATTGTATCTCCAGAATTTAAAGCAGGGTCATATCCCGAAATAGCAGGATCGGCTGTAATGGATATAGAATAAATGGTTTCCGGATCCATGTCCGAAGTAATCTGAATGAGCTGTGTTGTGCCTCCAGAACAAATCTCTTGTTCAGTATCTGTATTTGTAATAATTGGGGTTTGCTCGTATATAAAAATAATTGTATCGGAACTTGAGTTTTCACAATTCCCATCAACTAAAACTGTAATGGTATAGGTTTTATAAGCTGAAAACTTAATAATTGGAAAATCACTAGAAGCATCTGTTCCATTCAGAAATGTATAATCTGCTGCAGTGACTCCAGGTCCCGTAATGGTCCAAGTATAAGAGGATGGCTCATAAGGAGCTTGACTGTAAATTGGACTGATTGCTATGTTGTTTAAAAAGTCTAAAATAAAGCCATCAACAGTTTGTCCCGGTAAATCTTGACATGCGGCTAAAGATGGAACTGGAAAATTGACTGTTGGATCTCCTATAATTTCAATTAAAACAGGTTCAGAATCATCCTCTCCACAGACGTTTGATGTATTTAACACAACAGAGTAAGTACCGGGTTGTGTGAAATTAATTGTGGGGTTCACATAGTTTTCAGGGTCGCCTGCTAAGTTTGGATCGACAATAAAATTAAATCCTGTAACGGTAGCAGGGGTGCCAACAGGTGTCACCGTCCATGTATAATCTGGACTACCACATGCTTCAGAAAAGCCTTCAGTGTTTGAAGTGTTTGTAAAATCTATAAGTTGTGGTGCACACAAAAGATTTGTTGGGTCATATGTAAAGCTTGAATTTGGTTCTGGCTCAACAACAACCGTTTTTGTAACAATATCGGTTTGAACACAGCCAAAAGGATTTCTAATTTTTAATTTAATTTCCCAGCAACCTGGTTGACCTAAGGTTACATCGCCGGGGATATTAAGGTTTCCATCAATATCAATCCAACCCAAATCTTCAGTAACAGAATCCCATACAGTTGAGCCAGGAAATAATACCTCCCAATATATTCTGTATTCTGTTTCACATTGAGGACCATATCCATATGCACCGACCAAAGAAATATCTGTTGCTGTTAGAATTGTTCCTTCACAAATCTCAGGGTTTGTTTCAAAATCTGCATCTGGCTTCAAACTAACATTCACCCATTTAGTAGTACCGTTGCCATTTTGAGTGTAATCGTCACAAATAAACTCCCCAGGGGTTTCACCATCAAAAATTCCTTTGCTAAGAAGCTTAAAATCTAATTTAAAATAATAACCAAGCTCGTCAACATTATTGTCTTTGAATTCACTAGAACAGGTTGCTAAGTCATAGACGTGTTCTAAAGTATTACACTCTTGCAGTCTGGAATGCGTGTAGTACTCCGTGTTAGCAGCAATATTTTGATCCTCGTCTCCATAAAAGATAGAGTACAATGATCCTGGATAATTGGTTGACATCACTGGTGATGCCACTTCAAAACCAACTATTTGGTTCACACAAACATCTTCTTCACTTGTGTTTGCAATACCTGTGTTTCCAGTGTTAAAATGAAAAATAAACCCTGAAGTATGGTGATATTCAACACTGCTTCCTTGTATGGTCCTATCAATTTCAATCAAATAATAACCAACTGGCAAACCTGAAGGAATAGAAAACTGACCCAAGCCAGATAATGGAATTGATTCCCAAGTACCTGCAATTAAAATTCTAACGTCTTTACTTGAAGCAGACCCTCCCGATGATTTCAGACGAATTGGATCTTCTATTGGTGGAGTTACGCTGTTTTGTCCTTTATTTTTATATCCTAAAAAATAATTATTTGCATCTAAGTCAACACATTTAATAAAGTCTGATAGATCTGTAGCAGAATTGTTTATAAATTCTATTGTACCTGCCGTTAAATCTGCAGAAGAATCAGAAATTATTTCGAAGGAATCTGTCTCAACTTCAGAAACTGGATTTGTAGAGCGTATTTTTAGTTTGTAAGCCGAACCCGCAGGTGTCGTTGAGGGAATAACTCCATTCAGAATGGGTATAAAAAATTCATCTTTTGTAGATAATATTGTGGCTGAAGTAAAGTCTCCGGAAGAATCTGATAGTTCTAAAACAAATTGATTATCTAATTCATAAATTCCTTGGGGATCAAAAAACACAGCTACACGACCCCCTTGGATGTAGGGACCAACAGTAAAATGTTCTAATACAATTGAAGGAGATGAGGGGCAGTTATCTTGCTGGTTTTGTGCGTTCGAATTTGTGAAAACTGCTATAAAAACAATAAATAAAAAATATCTTAAATTACTTAAGTTCATATCTATAATTATTTTGTTTAACTAATGAATAAATTGGGTAACAAATATAAGAATTTAATAGCCATTAAAAATAAAATTATTAAATGGACTATTTTAGTAAATAAAAAACTATTTTTTTGAGTTATTTTCAGACTAAAAAACCTGTAAAATAATTAAGTGTAATTAAATTGTAAAAAAATCGACACAACAGTAATTTTTTTGTTTAATTTATTGAGCTATAATACAAACATTTGTTGCAACTTATAACCACAAACCAACATCAATACAATAACTGTTTTTTAGAATTATTCTGCCAACCCGCTTGGTTTTCATATTGGACAAAGAAAATTTTTAGATCGGCTTGATTCGCATAGTCCACAAAAAATAAGGTTTTATCTGACTGATTCGAATAATCCGTAAAAAACCAAAGTCCTTTATTCCCTTGTGCTCGATTGCTGTAATCGACCTTAAAAACTTTTAAATCCGCTTGATTTGCATAATCCACAACAAAGACTTTTATATCTGCTTGGTTTTGGTAGTTTACGGAAAATAATTTTTGAGAATACGCCGTTTGCGACACAACTATAAAAGAAAATACGATGATGAATTGCTTCATATTATGGACGTGTTAATACACCAAAAACTTAAAAAGTTTTGATTGATCTTGCTTTTGAATACTAATTAAATACATCCCCTTAGAAAAACTAGAAACGTCAATTTTATTTCCGTCTAATTCAAATTCTAAAGCTTGACCTAACTGGTTATATATTTTTAAAGCAGCTTTAGAACCCCCTAACCCTTCAACAAAGACGGAGTCTTGAGCAATAGTTGGGTGAATAAATACAGTTTGAAAATCTAATTCTGGAGTAGAAAGTACGCCCCAAGAATCTACTGTGGTTGGACCATTCCAAATAAGAGTTGCCAAATAAGGGTTGTCAATAAATGGATTTCTATTGCCTTGAAAAGAATAAATAACATCGTTTCTGTTGCGTTCAAATTCCGAGACAGGATCTTCTTCATTCCATTCCAAAAAGATATTTGGCACATCGGAAGCGTAGGTTCTGTCACCAACTCCTATATTTATGGGCTCACATTGGGTTGGATAACGCAAATACATATACAAAATAATTCGCGCAACATCGCCTTTAAATTCGTCTCCAGGGTAAAAGTCTTCGTCCAAAAAAGAGTTTCCACTCCCATCTCTAAAATAATTATTATTTCGTGTGGAATTCATCTGACAATCAGCCGCTCTCAGATTATGAACATCTGTACCTGGCCCTGGAAAATCCGTTTCTAAACTAGGGTTTGCTAAACTTTTAGCAAATACATGCTCTCGATTCCAATAGCCAATACAAGGGCTATTGCCTTGTTGATATGCAATAGCGCGAGTCCTGTCATTAAAAGTGTCATTGTCTGTATCATCGTAACCATAAAACAAAATCACGTTGTTAGGGATGGTAACATCTAAATCACTTATATGAATAACGTCCCAAGTATCTGTTGAACCAGAAGTATATGGGATTAAGGTTGTATGGGTATTGATAATTAGCGTTGAAAGATCGTCTTTAAGTGCATTTCCGTCTTGAGTAAAATTAACTGAGGAATAATATTCAGGTATTTGAGCACCTGTAGAGGCAGTTCCAAACACAAATGACCAGAAAAGGGTAATGAATAACTTTGTCTTCATTAAATCAAAAAGTTAAAATATTGGTTTAATTTAATTCAAAATTACAATTAATAATTGATGTTTTTCACATATTAGAATTGAATTATAAAATTAAATTTTAGTAATGGTTTAAAAATTATACTTTTGCAACGAACAAAACACACACAATGACATTACTACTTATGGCCGCAGGAAGCGGTAGTCGCTACGGAAAACTAAAACAATTTGACGATTTAGGACCTGCAAAAGAATTCCTTATGGAGTTCAGTATTTTTGATGCCCTCAAAAACAACTTTAATCATATCGTAGTCATTACCAAAGCTGCTAACAAATCTTTTCTAGAATCTCATCTTTCAGAACGTCTTCCGGTCCATGTAAAATTAGACGTCTTAGTTCAGGAAATCGAAGACATTCCTGAAGCTGTAACTCTAGATACAAAACGCGAAAAACCATGGGGTACCGCTCATGCTGTTTGGACGGCTCGAAATGTAATTAAAGGAAGTTTTGTGATCATAAATGCCGATGATTATTATGGGCAAAATGCTTTTAATGGTGCTGCAAAATTCATCAAAAATAACAACGCTAGTGACAAATTTGCGCTTGTAGCTTACAACCTTAAAAACACACTTTCTAAATTTGGATCTGTATCAAGAGGTGTTTGTGAAGTGAACAACCATCAATTAACATCTATCATTGAACGTACTAAAATTTCAGAAAAAGATACTCAAATTATCGATGAAGATTCTGGTGTGGTACTTGATGCTAACACGGCAGTTTCTATGAATTTTTGGATTTGTAACGCCTCGATTTTCAAGTACATTGAAACCTATTTTACAAAGTTTTTAGAAAACGCTGATAACCACGAAAAAAATGAAATCTACTTGCCATTTGTTACGCAAGAAATGATGGAAAACGGACATATAACAGTAGAAGTGATTGAAGCACAAAGCACTTGGTTTGGAGTCACCTATTATGACGACAAAAAAGAAGCGGTCAGAACCTTGGCTGAACTCACCGAACAAGGCGCTTACCCATCACCATTATGGAGTTGAAACCCTTAATTTTCAACCTCTAAACCACTTGATTTCCATCCAAAAAAACCGCGGTCTAAATCATAAATTTTTACAAATCCGTAAGCAATTAATTGTGAGGCACATTTTGCACTGCGACTCCCACGCTGACAATATACAATAACAGGTTTGGATTTGTCCAACTGCTGGATATTGATTTCAAAATTTTCATCCAAAAAATCAATGTTTAGTGCATTAGGAAGATGCCCCTCTTTGTATTCATCTGGAGTTCGAACATCGACCAGTTGAATCCCTTCAATCTCAGAAATCTCTTTCATTTCAGTAGCCGTAATAAGTTGGACAGCTTCAGAACGATTCTTATTGCAATTAAAGAATATAAGTATGCCTAGCAGCGTACATCCAAATTTAAAATAGCGCATATTATTAAGGAATTATAGTTGCACCATCCCATTCATTGAACCCACCCAATAGATTATAAACTGTGGTGAAACCCAATTGTTTCATGATTGAACACGCTTGACCACTTCTTGCACCTGATCGACAATAAACATAGTAATGGTTGGTTTTATCGAGTTTTTCGAGTGCCGAAATAAAGCCTTGTCCCTGATGAATATCCAAATGAATGGCATCTGGAATCATCCCCTCTTCGACTTCTGCATCTGTACGAACATCTAAAATTATTGATTTTGAATCGGACTTTAGTTGTAGAGCCCATTCGTTTTGTGACAAATCTGACATAGTAATGTTTTAGAAAATTAATTTATAATATTTGTTTATATCTATCTTTTTTAAAGCTTTACAGCTTAATGGAACACCCAATAGCTTTGGTTTTATGTACTTCAAAAGGAACACCATTTAAAAGCGCATCTACTGCATTTTCTACATATTTATTTTTAACCAAAGTAGCGTCTTTATAATTATCGTCAATTGCTCCTATATATTGCACCACAGGCCCACGATCGGTAGATTCTAAAACGTAAATATGTGGTGTTTTAGTAGCACCATATTGAGGATAAATAGACTGATCGGCATCCATTAAATATGGAAAGGTAAACCCTTTTTGTTTTGCTCGTATTTGCATCTCCTTCATGGAATCACCTGGTTTTGTTTTGACATTATTGGGCATTATTGCAATAACAGGATATCCTTTTGGTGCATATTTTTTATTCAGTGCTTCAATCCGGTCTTCATAGGCCACTGCATACGGGCAAGTATTACACGTAAAAATAACAATGAACCCTTTAGCCTCCTTAAAATCGGATAAGGAAATTGTATTTCCATCAATATTTTTAAGTTTAAAATCAGTTGCAACATCACCAATATCATACCCTTGATTTTGGGAATCAACAGTAAATGTAACAGTTGTAAACAGCACTAATAATGTAAAAATTGTTTTCATAGTAATTTGGTTTTATTGTGTATTATAAAAATGTTTTAAGTTCAGCTTCTAATTCTTCATAGGTAAAAGTACGATTATAAAATAAACGTTTTGATGCATTGTAAATCAATGTAACAGGGATGGCTCCATCCCATTGTGGATTTACTTTTGGAATCCAGGAATTCATATCGGGATCGTCTAAAACAATAATTTTTGATTTCAATTGATGTTTTTTAATGAACGGTTTTAATTTAGTTTCATATTGATGTGGAAAATCTAAACTCACCAAAATGACTTCTACAGAATCTTTATATTTGGCTTGAAGCGCTTCAAAATGTGGCAACTCTTTAACACAGGGGGCACACCAAGTTGCCCAAAAATTAACTACATAGGTTTTGGAATTTTCGAGTTCTAAATAAGGAGCAATGCCTTCAAAATCATGTACCTCTAAATTGATAGAAGCTTTTGTTTCAGGTTTACAAGACAAACTCAAGAAAATGACAAATGAAAGTAACCATTTCATTTTACAAACTTAGCAAAACAGAAATAGGTTCTCGAAAGTTTTAACATAAAATTACCAGCGTTAAAAGTATTATGAAATTAAAAAAATGTTTACTTTGCATATCAATTAAACACAATTAACAATATGAAAAATACGATATTAAAATCAACAGCACTTTTATTTGCTATAACACTTACAGCATTTACAACTCTTGACAAAAAACAAGTCAATATTGATCAGAGTGTTATCAACTGGATTGGATACAAAGTAACAGGACAACATGAAGGGACAATTACCCTTCGAGAAGGTGTTCTTGAATTCAAACAAGATCAATTAACTGGCGGGAGTTTTGTAATGGACATGACGTCTATCAACACAATTGATCTTGAAGGTGATTACAAAAATAAATTAGACGGGCATTTAAAAGCCAATGACTTTTTTGGCGTTAAAAAATACCCAAAAGCAACCCTAGTTTTTACATCCGTGACCAAAAACGAAACAAATTATTCTGTTGTTGGAGACCTCACAATAAAGGGAATTACAAATAAAATCGCTTTTGATTTAGAGGTTTCAGAAAATAAAGCCACGACATCCTTCAAAATAGATCGTACAAAATATGGCATCAAATATGGATCTGCCAGTTTTTTTGATGGATTAAAGGATAAAGCGATATATAATGAGTTTGATTTAACGGTTTCTTTAAAATTTTAAAAAACTTTTAAATTTATTTTGCATTCAGAAAAATCGTTCCTACATTTGAAAAGTTAATACTTAATTATGAACCTTACTTTAAACAATATTTGGTGGTGGTACTCTCGAAAACAAAATTCGTGATACACCCCTATATGTTTAAAACAAAATAACTAGGCTTGTCTTCACGACAAGTCTTTTTTTATGAAAAAATTTGAACTAAAAACACATTACAAAAAAATACTCGCAGATACCATATCGCCTGTGAGTGTGTATCTAAAAGTTAGAGATAAGTTTCCAAACAGTATCCTGCTAGAAAGTAGTGACTATCACGGCAATGATAATAGCTTCTCCTACATCTGTTGCAACCCTATTGCATCCATCAAAGTAGAGAACTCTATTGTTACCAAAACCTATCCCGACCATAGTACAGAGAGCAAAGCTGTTCCAGCGGATAAAGTAACTCTAGAAGTCAATGCATTTACAAAACAATTTGACACTCAAAAAGACGCCTCGTTTAAATTTATAAATAATGGGATGTTCGGATTTACAGCTTACGATGCAGTAAAATATTTTGAAGACATCACTATCTCAAAAAAGGACGATTCCATTGTAATTCCTGAAATGTATTATGCCGTATATCAAAACATCATAGCCATCAATCATTTCAAGAATGAGGCCTATATTTTTGCACATTGTTTTGGATCTGAAAGTAATATCGATGCCATTGATCATTTGATTAAAGTGCAAAGTTTTTCATCCTATGATTTTGAATCAAAAGGAACTATTAGCTCTAATTTGAGTGATGAAGAATTCAAGTCGAATGTTAAACTCGCCAAAAAACATTGCGCTCGCGGCGATGTATTCCAACTGGTGTTATCCAAAAAATTTCAACAGGATTTTAAAGGCGATGACTTTAACGTTTACAGAGCATTACGAAGCATCAACCCCTCCCCTTATCTCTTTTATTTTGATTACGGAAAATTTAAAATCTTTGGAAGTTCACCCGAAGCACAACTGGTCGTCCAAGATAAAAACGCAGAAATCCATCCCATTGCAGGAACTTTTGCACGAACTGGGGATGATTTAAAAGATGCCGAACTGGCAAAAAAGCTTGTTGCCGATAAAAAAGAAAATAGCGAACATGTCATGTTAGTCGATTTGGCAAGAAATGATTTAAGTCGTCATTGCTCAGAAGTAGAAGTTAAAAAATATAGAGAAGTTCAATTCTTTTCTCATGTCATTCATTTGGTAAGTAAAGTCATGGGCAAAGTGCGAAAAAACACTCCAACAATGCAAATAGTCGCCGATACCTTTCCTGCGGGAACCTTGAGCGGTGCGCCCAAATACAAAGCAATGGAACTTATTGAGGCCTACGAAAAAACAAGTCGTGCATTTTATGGCGGCGCTATAGGATTTATGGATTTTGAAGGCAATTACAACCATGCCATCATGATTCGAACCTTTTTAAGTAAAAACTACCAACTCCATTGGCAGGCGGGTGCTGGAATTGTTTCCAAATCCAACCCCGAAAACGAACTTCAAGAAGTATATAACAAATTAGGCGCCTTAACAAAAGCCATTAAACTCGCCGAAACCATTTAGAGCATGAAGAAGATATTAGTCATAGATAACTACGATAGTTTTACGTTTAATTTAGTTCATTACCTCGAAGATTTGGACTGTGATGTAACAGTCCTTAGAAATGATAAATTTAACCTTGAAGACATCCAACAATTCGATAAAATTGTGCTTTCCCCTGGCCCAGGTATCCCAGATGAAGCTGGACTTTTGAAAGCTGTAATTCAGCGGTATGCAACCACAAAAAGTATCCTAGGTGTGTGTTTGGGACAACAAGCAATTGGCGAAGTTTTTGGAGGGCAAATTATAAATTTAGAGGAAGTGTATCACGGCGTCCATACCGATGTTAGTATTTGTGTGGATAACGAAACTTTATTCAACGGCATGGACAAAACAATTCAAGTTGGTCGCTATCATTCGTGGGTAGTTGATGCGAATTTACCAGAAGTTTTAGAAGCGACTTCAGTCGATGAAAATGGACAGATCATGTCCTTAAGGCATAAAATATTTGATGTAAAAGGAGTTCAGTTTCACCCAGAATCAGTACTCACACCCAACGGAAAACAATTACTTGAAAACTGGATAAATTCATAAACAAATGAAACACGTTTTAAACAGACTCATAAACCACGAAACAATTTCTGCTGAGGAAGCAAAACAGATTTTGATTAACATCTCTAAAGGCGATTACAACCAAAGTCAAATTGCGGCGTTTCTCACGATTTTCATGATGCGAACGGTCACCCAAGAAGAATTAAAAGGATTCAGAGACGCTCTTTTAGAATTGTGTATTCCTGTGGATTTAACGGCCTATAATCCCATCGATTTATGTGGAACGGGCGGTGACGGAAAAGACACATTTAACATCTCTACACTCGCCTCTTTTATAACTGCTGGAGCAGGTGTTCCAGTTGCAAAACACGGAAATTATGGCGTCTCATCCGCTTGTGGATCATCCAATGTTTTGGAATCCTTAGGCGTTAAATTTTCTAACGATACAGGCTTTTTAGAACGTGCCATAGCAACTACAGGAATTTGTGTATTACACGCACCCTTGTTCCACCCAGCCATGAAAAATGTAGCTCCCATTCGACGCGAACTGGGTGTCAAAACATTTTTTAATATGTTAGGACCTATGGTAAATCCGGCATTTCCAAAAAATCAAATGGTAGGGGTCTTTAATTTAGAATTACTCCGCTTGTATAATTATTTATATCAAGATTCAGATAAAAATTACAGCATTGTTCATGACCTCGGGGGTTATGACGAAATCTCATTAACAAATACAGTAAAAATTGTTTCTAATAATTCAGAAGTCCTGTTTTCTGCAGAAGATTTAGGACTCAAAAACAACACACAAGAAGCCATATTTGGAGGAAACACCGTCGCCGATGCTTCAAAAATATTTAAAACCATTATTAGTGGAAACGGAACTGAAGCACAAAATAATGTGGTATGTACTAATGCGGGACTAGCGATTGCTACGGCTAAAAAAATCACACACAAAGATGGCTATGAACTCGCCAAAGAATCCCTCTATTCTGGAAAAGCAAATGAATGTCTCACAAAATTAATCGCACTCTAATGAGCAGTATCTTAGATCGTATTTTAGCAGATAAGAAAAATGAAGTGTCCCTTCGAAAACAATTGATTCCATTGAAACAACTCGAACAATCGGTGTTGTTTGAGCGTCAAAGCCGTTCACTTAGCACACAACTGATTGAGAGTGCCTCCGGTTTGATAACAGAGCACAAACGCCGTTCGCCTTCAAAAGACTGTATCAATCAGAATTTGAATGTACAAGACGTCGCACAAGGCTACGAAAAAGCGGGTGCCTGCGGGATGTCGGTATTAACCGATATGAAATATTTTGGTGGAAGTTTAGAAGATCTCTTAACTGCTAGAGCTAGCTGTGACTTACCCTTACTTCGTAAAGAATTTATTATTGATCCTTATCAAATTGTGGAAGCCAAAGCCTACGGTGCCGATGTGATTCTACTCATCGCCGCTATTTTGAATCGTGATGAAATTCAAACATATTCGACCCTTGCCCAAAGCTTAGGTATGGAAGTCTTATTAGAAGTCCATAACGAAGAAGAATTGCACAAATCTGTGATGCCTTCTCTTAATATGATTGGCGTGAACAACCGTAACCTAAAAACCTTTGAAGTAAGCCTAGAAACGAGTAAAACACTCAGCAAACTTATCCCAGATGAATTTATAAAAATTTCAGAAAGTGGTATTCGAACTGTAGATGATATCCAGACTTTGCAGCCTTTTGGTTATAAAGGATTTTTAATCGGTGAGAATTTTATGAAAACAAAGAACCCTGGAGCCAATGCTGCAGCATTTATTAAACAATTGAACGGATGAAACTAAAAGTATGTGGCATGCGCTATGAAGACAATATTCAGTTGATCGCTGCGATCAATCCTGACTATATGGGCTTTATCTTTTTTGAAGGATCGTCACGGCATGTATCTGCGCGGACCCCTGCTCTTCCATCGAGCCTAAAAAAAGTAGGCGTTTTTGTAAATGCATCCTATGAAACCATTATCGAAAAAATCAAAACACACAATTTACAAGCCGTTCAATTGCATGGCGAAGAATCTCCTGAATTTTGCAAATCTTTACAAACACATAAAATCGAGGTCATCAAAGTGTTCTCCATTAAAAAAGAATTTAATTTTGAGGTTCTTAGCTCCTATGAAACAGTTTGTGACTTTTACCTATTTGACACCAAAGGCCCTTTGGCTGGTGGAAATGGCTATTGTTTTGACTGGTCTGTTTTAAAAGACTACCCCTCTACAAAACCTTATTTTTTGAGTGGTGGAATTGGTTTAGAAAATTTGACCCAACTACAAGAATTTAAAACAAGTCCGGCAGCGACCTACTGTTATGCCGTAGATGTAAACAGTAAATTTGAAATCGCTCCAGCTAAAAAAAATAAAGAATTATTAGAAAAATTTAAACAGTTATTATGAGTTATAACGTGAATGAAAAAGGCTATTATGGCCAATTTGGAGGTGCATTTATTCCTGAAATGCTGTACCCTAATGTTGAAGAATTACGTCAAAACTATTTAAAAGTGATGGCGGAACCTGATTTCAAAAAAGAGTTCGACCAATTGCTTAGAGATTATGTAGGTCGCCCAACCCCCCTCTATTTTGCAAAACGTTTATCCAAAAAATACAATACTAAAATATACCTGAAACGGGAAGACTTATGTCATACGGGAGCCCATAAAATCAACAATACGATTGGGCAAATTTTAATGGCAAAACGACTCAAAAAAAAGCGCATCATTGCAGAGACGGGTGCTGGGCAACACGGAGTCGCAACAGCGACAGTTTGTGCTTTGGCAGGCTTGGAATGCATCGTATATATGGGCGAAATTGACATTGCACGCCAAGCGCCTAATGTGGCACGTATGAAAATGTTAGGGGCAGAAGTGCGTCCTGCACTTTCTGGAAGTCGGACTTTAAAAGATGCCACAAATGAAGCGATTCGCGATTGGATCAATAACCCAGTTGATACCCATTATATTATTGGAAGTGCCGTAGGGCCACATCCCTACCCAGATATGGTAGCACGCTTTCAATCGGTAGTTTCTGAAGAAACCAAATGGCAATTAAAAACAGTTGAAGGCCGCGAAAACCCAGATTATATGGTGGCTTGTGTAGGGGGCGGTAGTAATGCTGCTGGTGCCTATTACCATTATTTGAATGAACCTTCCGTAAAACTCATTGCAGTAGAAGCGGCAGGCAAAGGAATTTATACGGGTGAAAGTGCCGCCACTTCCGTCCTTGGAAAAGAAGGGGTGATTCACGGTAGTAAAACATTATTAATGCAAACCAATGACGGTCAAATCACCGAGCCCTACTCCATTTCGGCAGGCTTAGATTACCCAGGCGTTGGTCCTATGCATGCACATTTGTATGAAACCAAACGTGCAGAATTTATTTCGGTAACCGACGATGAAGCCATGACGGCTGGATTGGAGTTGTCGCAGCTCGAAGGCATCATTCCGGCAATTGAAACTTCACATGCCTTGGCTATTTTTGAAACTAAAAAATTTAAACCTGAGGAGGTGGTGGTGATTAGTTTATCGGGACGTGGCGACAAAGATTTGAATACCTATATTGATTATTTTAAACTTTAAGATTGTGAACAGAATACAAGCAAAATTACAAGAAGATAAAAAATTATTATCCATCTATTTTACAGCAGGATATCCTAATTTGAACGACACGGTTACAACGATTCAAAACTTAGAAAAAAACGGGGTTGACATGATTGAGATTGGATTGCCCTTTAGCGATCCATTGGCGGATGGACCAACCATTCAAGCGAGCTCCACACAAGCCTTGCAAAACGGAATGACTTCAACGCTCTTATTTGACCAATTGAAAGACATCCGAAAAACAGTGTCAATTCCATTAATTTTAATGGGCTATTTTAACCCAATGCTCCAATATGGTGTGGAAGCCTTTTGTAAAAAATGTCAAGAAGTGGGAATCGATGGATTGATTATTCCAGACTTGCCTGTGGAGGTCTATCACGAAGAGTATAAGGCCATTTTTGATCGTTATGGATTGCTCAATATATTTTTGATTACCCCACAAACTAGCGAGGCACGCATCCGCTATATGGACAGCATTTCAGACGGATTTATTTATATGGTGAGTAGTGCCAGTACGACGGGAAGCCAAAGTGGATTTGGAGGAAAACAAACCGATTATTTTAAACGCATTGCCGACTTAGAGCTCACAAACCCACAAATTATTGGGTTTGGTATTTCAGATCATAAATCCTTTAATCAAGCCACTCAGTATGCCAAAGGCGCCATTATTGGCAGTGCTTTTATAAAGTATGTGACAGCTCATGGGATAGACGATTTAGGAGCCTTTACACAACCTTTATTGAAAAAATAAATACATTACATAAACTAAAATGTCCATTAAATTAGATTTATCAACCCACGGATCAATTCCAAAACTCATTCATGTCTCTTGGAAAAATAAAGACATTTTAGACGATCAATCGCCGTTGATTCTAAATGGACTGTTAAATTTAAAAACACTCAACCCAGAATTTTCGTTAGAAATTAGTGACGACCAAGACGTAGAAACCTATCTCAAAAACCACCTAAGTAAATGGGATTATTTCAAAATAAAAAATAAAAAAATTGTAGAGAAAATTGATCTTTGGCGGTTATTAAAACTTTATAACGAAGGAGGTATCTATGTAGATATCGATCGATTTTGTAACATTCCTTTTAGCACACTAATTGAGAAAGACACCAAGTGTATCTTACCCACACACGGCGATATTGATTTTTCTCAAGACCTGATGATAAGTTGTAAACACAACCCGCTGTTTGAGACGGCTATTACATATAATTTAAAAGGTCGATACCTCCTGAATCCACGTGGAGTGTTTCATTTGGGACCCCCTTTGTATATGCGAGCTGTTACAGAAGTTGTTTTTGGAAAACGACACAAAAGAAGACCTGGAACAGCTATAATGGAGCATTTTAGAGAATTATTGGAAAGCTCCAAACACTTTCAAACCTACAAAGAAGAAGCTCCAAATGATACACTACTATTCTCTTATGATGTACATACGTTCAGAAAAGGAAATGGAAAAAGCAAGGAGGCGTTTTATTCCGACCAAAACATTACGCCATGGACAAGTGGATTTGATAAAAACACTTTGATTTTTGCAATCATTTTTATTCTTTTTCTTTTGGGCGTATTATTTATAGGTTAATTTAATTGGTTTTAAGAAAATCTTAATCTCTACAAACTCCAAGTAGCTAAACAGCCTTTTCATGTAGAGCTAAAATTACCATCAGGCAGAGATGTATTTTGAAACAAAACTACAGCTTACAGCTGGCTAGGTACATATTTTTTTTTTAAAAATTCGTGATTTTCGTTTAAATTATTTCTAAAATCAATAAACAATTTATATATTTATTACATAAAAATATACAGATTTAATTAGAAGGAATTGCAAGAAAATACGCATAAATACACTATTTTAATCGCAGAAGACGAAGCCATAAACTTCTTGTTTCTTGAAATATTATTGAAAAAACAAATCGATTTAGGCTGTGCCATAATTCATGCAAAAAACGGAGCAGAAGCCGTTGAAATTTGTAAAAAAAATGATGACATTAATTTGGTGTTAATGGACTTAAAAATGCCTGTAATGGATGGATTTGAGGCTGTGAAATTGATAAAAGAAATTCGTCCAAAGCTTCCTATTGTTGCACAAACAGCTTTCTCATCAATCGAAGATAAGGAGAAGGTATTTGCAGCGGGATTTAATGATTTTCTTTCTAAACCAATAAATAAAGAAGCCCTACTTGATGTCATTAACAGACAAAAAGAACAAAAAATCAATAAAAATCTAAACTTTATAAATTAACAAACGTAATCAGATTGAACTGATCGCGACTTGAGTTTTCAAAAAGCTGGCTCATATATCCTGCTTCAATCCGAACATTTTTGTTAAGTTGATACCCCAAACCACCATACACACGATTCCGATCAAACACATCACTTTCTGTATTTAAAAATACTTCGTTATATGCCGAGAGGTACAATTTTGTGGGAGATGTTTCGGTTTTAAGTATTGGCACTTTAAATGCTAAGAAATAACGCAAACGCATTTTAAAATCTGATTCTACAAAGCGTTGTTCAAATCGGTAGCGATGGCTTAAAGAAACACTTCCAACATTCTGCTTTGATGTAAATTGTTGGAAAATACGGTGTTCGTTAACATCCATTTTGTTTTGAGTATCTGCGATATAATTTTGTGATAAAATATATCCATAGCCCAACAGTAAATTATGATTGTTTTCAGAGAGATTATATCCTAAACCCGTTCGAAGAAGTAGTTGTTCTAAATCGCCAATGGCATCATAATTTCGGTACTGAACTTCGTTGTGGATGTTCCATTTACTATTCACTTTTTTATTACCAATATAAATCAACCAATTTCCAAAATCACTGCTTTGGGCGATTGAGATATAAGGTAGCATTAACACACAGGTTAATGCTACCATAAAGAGATTTGATTTTTTAAGCATAAAAAGTCACTTTTCCGTTTGAAATATCATACATACCACCAATAATAATCAACTCACCATTCGCTTCCATTTCGTTAAGAATAGTGCTTTTACTGCGAATATCATTTAAGGTCATTTCAACATTTTTGGCTGCTACTGTATTAACAAAATCAATATTTCCTGAAGTTCTAGAAGCTTCATCTGAAGGATGATCTACGGCCTCTACTGCAGGTTCTATCTTGTTGATAAGGGCTGTCAAATTACCCATTCGTGCATGGTCGCAAGCTCCTTTAACAGCTCCACAAGCAGTGTGTCCTAAGACCACCAATACTTTGGTACCTGCAAGTTTACATGCAAATTCCATACTTCCTAAGATATCTTCGTTGACAAAATTTCCAGCAATACGAATGCTGAATAAATCGCCAATTCCTTGATCAAAAATATGTTCGGCAGAGACACGTGAATCAATACAATGCAAAACAGTTGCAAAAGGGTATTGTCCAGAACTTGTCGCATCTACTTGTGCATTTAAATCTCTTGCAACCTGAGTTGCAGTAATAAAGCGTTCATTACCCGCTTTTAAGGCTTGTAAAGACGTTTCTGGGGTCATTGCCGCTTGGCTTTCTTTAGTGTGTGCTTTCATATCTATTTATTTATTAATTATTAAACTTTTTGTGGTCGAAGTTGAAAAAATTGAATAAAACTCTCAGGGTTTTCAACCACTCCCCTGACGGATATTAATTTGATATCAATCTGTCTTTGACGTGCTTTGTCAGAAAAATCTTCTAAAATTTCAATAATATCATTGTCAAGATAACGAGTTTTGGTGACATCTAGTTCTAAATAACTTTCATGTGCTAAGTTATCTAATTCTTTTAAAATAGCTCCTTTGTTAAAAAAAGTAACTTCTTCAGCTAAGGTCATTTTAATTTTTTGTACTCCATTACTCTTATCTTCAATATGTAAGAAATGTGAATTCTGAAAACTCTTTATCAAAATAACTACAATTCCAACTGCAAGTCCTAATGCGATTCCAATTAAAAGATCTGTAAAAATAATTCCTAATACCGTTACAACAAAAGGTGTAAATTGTTTCCACCCCAATCGATACATTTCTATAAATAGTGCGGGCTTTGCTAATTTATAACCTACAATAAACAAAATCGCTGCCAAAACAGAAAGTGGAATTTTATTTAATACGTTTGGAATTAAAATCACTGATATCAACAATAGAAATCCATGAATAATTGCCGACATTTTTGTTTTTCCACCCGACTGAATATTGGCAGAACTACGCACAATCACCTGAGTCACAGGCAAGCCACCTATAAAACCCGAAAACATATTACCAATTCCTTGCGCTAGTAATTCTCTATTGGTAGGCGTTACGCGTTTTAAAGGGTCAATTTTGTCGGTCGCTTCCACACATAACAGTGTTTCTAAACTTGCCACCAAAGCGATGGTAAACGCCACAATCCATACTTCTGGATTGCTTATTGCACCAAAATTTGGAAAACTAAACTGAGCGAAAAAAGAAGCGGTATCTTCCGGAACAGGCACACTTACAAGCAAGTCCGATGAAATCCCCCACTTTGAACTCCCTTTGGTAAAAATATAATACATAATTCCCATTGCAACAGCAACCACGGGGCCTTGAACTATTTGAAAGAATTTTCCTTTATCATTTAAGACATTACTCCATAACAATAAAATAGACAACGCTAAAACCGCAATAATGGTGGCTCCAGGACTGATAAAATTAATCGAGTTTAGGATGGCAGAAAACGTATTTTCACCATCAACTTGAAAAAAGGCAAAACTCCCTTCTGGATCCAAATTATATCCAAAAAAATGTGGGATTTGCTTAAGGATAATGATGATTCCGATTCCTGTAAGCATTCCTTTAATCAGCGAGGAAGGGAAATAATAAGCTATCACTCCAGCTCTGAGAATGCCAAACAATAATTGAATCGCACCTCCTAACACAACGGCTAGCAAAAAGTTTTCGAAACTTCCGAGAGTCGCAATTGCAGTTAAAACAATAGCTGCTAATCCGGCTGCAGGGCCGCTAACTCCTAATGTAGATTTACTAATAGATCCGACAACTACACCACCTATGATACCCGCTATAAGTCCCGAAAAGAGCGGAGCACCACTGGCTAAGGCGATCCCTAAACATAAGGGTAAAGCCACAAAGAATACAACAATACTTGAGGGTAGGTCAGATTTTAAATTTTTAAATGGGTTTGAATTGTTCATTATAATATATGATGTTTGAGCAATATCAATGTGTATTACTCATGTTTGATTTAAATAAATTGAATAATTTTAATACAACTGAAGTGATTTAAAAATCAAATGCACTTCAAAAAAGCCTCAAAGGCTAATTAACTAAATGAGTTCTGGCGGGGGATCGTTTGTATCAATGGTAACTTCCATTTTTGAAAAATCCAGTCCAAAAATAGAAGCTTTTTTTACAAGCTTAAACATAGTTTCTTCTTCATTTATAAATTGAAGTTCCACTTTTTTATTTTTACTTTCTTTAAATTCTTTTGTTTCTTGTGATTCTTTTTTGCTCGAGTCGTTTTCAGTATCTAAATCAAGCCATGAAAATGCCTGTCGTTCTGAACCGTATAGCGACTCAACCATCGGTTGTAAAATAATGGATCCAAACACCAATGAAAAAATCAGTAGTCGGAATCCAAAAGATATTATGAATAAAAGCTGTTTCATTTGTGTGAAAGGGTGTTAAAAACTAGATCGGTATAAAACCGAACAATATTATTTTTGCCTTCTTCAAAATCGGTGAGAGCGGGCAAATGCTTTGAAAAATAACGCTGATGATGGGCTCCTTCAATGACTGTTGAAATTAGCATATGAGGGAACTCATAACTTGGATTGATTTCTGAGACAAAATCACTAACCCGTTGTACCACACGTTTGTAGGTTTTGTAATATCCTTTTTGATTTTCACTGTCAATCGCTTTGGTATGGTAGGCTTTAGAGGACTCCGTTATAATAATTTTGTTCAATAAAACTTCGTTGATATACGAAAAGGAATTGTCTTCTGTCACTTCGGCAGTAAGTATAGAAATTGCTTGAGTAAGCCGCGCTTCAACTGAGGGTACATTTAGTGTAGCAAACACCAGTCTGTACTCTACCCAACTCCAATACCAATCAATCAAATAGACCAAAAGTGCATGCTTACTTTCAAAATAACGGTACACCGAACTTTCGTTGGAACTAATTTCGAGACCCAATTTTTTAAATGTAAAATCTTCAAAACCTAAATCATTTATCATCTCTATACTTTTAGAAACAATTTTTTGTCCTAATACAGAAGATTCTGGATCTTTTGTATAAAGATCTGGACTAATAGTGATATGTAATTGAAGTTTTTCCATGGTAATACAATGCAAATATAATAGTAACACTATTAACGTTAAATAGTTTAACATTTATTTCACACCCTGCACATCTAACAACGGGCAGGCGAGGCACGCCCACCTACGGCGGGTACACGGGGCAGGCAGGAATAACAAGGCAAGTCCGGTCTACTGCGTTTTCAACCACTTCAAGTACAGATTTTCCACTTTGGTGCGTGCCCAAGGCGTTCGTCTGAGAAATTTAAGACTGGACTTTAGGGTTGGTCCATCTGTAAAACAACGGATGTTAATTTTTTCTCCCATGGCTTCCCAGCCATAATGAGCTTCGAGTGCGATAAGTATTTGCTCTAATTTCACCCCATGTAAGGGGTTGTTCGGTTGAGATTCCATAAAAATTATCGACGACGGTTATGATTTTATCGCTTACCTCCTCCAGCAGACCCTTGTCGGTTGTTAGTAGGACGTCCGCCTCCGCGTCTTTGACGTCCACCCCCTTGTTTTGGTGGTACGGTAGAGGCATTTGGATCGGGCTCAAAACCTTCAACAATTTCTTTCTTAAAACGTTGTTTGGTTAGTTTTTCAATAGAAACTAAATAAGATGTTTCTTCTGCACATACTAGCGATAAAGCAACGCCATTAGCACCCGCACGACCTGTTCGACCAATACGATGCACATAATCTTCGGGGATGTTTGGAAGTTCGTAATTAACCACATGTGGCAATAATGGAATGTCCAATCCACGTGCGGCAATATCAGTGGCTACCAAGACTCTAATCTCGTTGTTTTTGAACCCTTTCAAAGCTTTGGTTCGTGCTCCTTGACTTTTATTTCCATGAATAGCCATCGCTGAAATCCGTGCACTTTCAAGTTTTTTACAAAGTTTGTTAGCCCCGTGTTTAGTCCGCGTAAACACCAAGACTTGTTTCCACTGTCCATCTTGAATCAATTTGATTAGAAGTCCCGTTTTTTTCTCTTTAGCAACTCTGTATATTTGTTGAGCAATGGCTTCAACGGTCGTGTTTTCTGGTGTTGCTTCCACAAGCGTAGGACGTTGTAAAATGGTTTGTGCCAAACTTTTGATCTCTTTTGAAAACGTCGCTGAAAACATTAAGTTTTGGCGTCTCGATGGAATTAAGGATCTAATTTTATCAATATCTCGTTTGAATCCCATGTCTAACATACGATCAGCTTCATCGAGTACAAAAATTTCAACTTTTGATAACGATAGGTGTCCTTGGTTTTCTAAGTCGAGCAATCGTCCTGGAGTGGCAACCAAAACATCAACTCCATTTCGCAAGTGTTTAATTTGTGGGTTTTGATTCACACCTCCAAAAATTACGGCGGCACGCAAGTCCAAAAACTTACTGTAATGTTTCACATTGGTATAAACCTGATCTGCTAATTCTCTAGTTGGTGTCAATACTAACGCACGTACGGGACGGCGATGTGGCACGGGATTTTTAGATAAAATCTGTAGCATTGGCAGAGTAAACCCTGCTGTTTTCCCTGTCCCTGTTTGGGCGGATGCTAATACATCCAAACCTTCAAGAATTGGTGGAATGGCTTTTTGTTGAATAGGAGATGGCGTTTCGTAGCCCTGTAAACGAACTGCTTTTAGTAGGGCTTCAATGAGGCCTAAAGATTGAAATGTCATATGTTATGTTTTGAAAATGACAATATACAATACGATAGGTCATTCCGAACGATGGCACAAAGGTACGTCTTATTTTAAAGAAATTAACGCGTGAATACCAATTTAGTATCTGTTGACAAATTTGCATCAAATGCATAGCCATCGGTAGTAAACGTTTTTAAGCCTTCGACAGTCTCCACAACGTTATCAATGATATGACGTGTCATATATCCGCGCGCAAGTTTAGCAAAAATAGCAATGGTTTTGTACTGTCCATTTTTGAATTCTTTAAAATCAACATGAATAACTGGTACTTTAAGAGTTTTGACATCAATCGCCTTAAAATACTCTTGACTTGCTAAGTTAACAAACAACTCCCCTTCTTCTAGCTCCTCATTCAAAGCAGTGGTTACTTTCTTACGCCAAAATTCATAGAGGTTTTTCGATTTGCCAACTGATAATTTAGTTCCCATTTCCAAGCGGTAAGGCTGCATAAGATCCAAAGGTTTTAATAAACCATACAAACCAGAAATAATTCGAACTGAGTGTTGTAGTATGTCTAATTTTGAAACAGGGATACTATAGGCATCAATCCCACGATACACATCGCCGCTAAACGCATAAATAGCTGGCCGGGCATTTTCAGCTGTAAAAGGGGGCGACCACTCTTGGTTCCGTTCATAATTGAGCTGTCCTAAATTGGGTGAAATATGCATCAATTCCGAAAGCGCTTTGACTGATTTCTTTTTAAGAAGCCTGTTCAGCTGTTGTGCTTCGCTCAAAAAAATGTTGTCAGTGCTTGATGTGGTTGGTAAGGCACTTTCATAATTTAATGATTTTGCTGGTGAGATAACTAGTTTCATCTGTCTTTAATTTTCTAAAATATGATTTGAATAGGATTGCCATTTCTCAATACAGTTTTGCATATCTTCAGGGATTTCAGTCGTAAAGGACATTTTTTTGCCTGTGGATGGATGTATAAACCCTAAGGTTTTGGCGTGAAGCGCTTGTCGTGGAAGGGTTTTAAAACAATTCTCTACAAACTGCTTGTATTTGGTAAAGGTCGTTCCTTTCAAAATGCGTTCACCACCATAACGTTCATCATTAAAAAGTGTATGACCAATGTGTTTCATATGCACCCGAATTTGATGGGTTCGTCCAGTTTCTAATTGACAGCTAACAAGAGTTACATACCCTAAACGTTGCAAAACTTTATAATGAGTCACTGCGGGTTTTCCTTTGTCTGCTTCATCGCCAAAATAGACTGTATTTTGCAATCGATTTTTAGGATGACGTCCTATATTTCCTTCGATTGTACCTTCCTCTAATTCAACATTCCCCCAAACTAAGGCTACATATTCGCGTTCGCTTGTTTTGGCTTTAAATTGTGCGGATAAATGCGCCATTGCAATCTCGGTTTTGGCAACGACCAATAGTCCACTTGTATCTTTATCAATGCGATGGACCAATCCCGGACGGTTGCTGCTATTATTGGGTAAATGGTCAAAATGAAACAACAAAGCATTAATCAAAGTACCCGAATAATTTCCGTGTCCTGGGTGGACGACCATCCCTGGAGCTTTATTAACTACCAATAAGTCTTCATCTTCGTAAACAATGTCAATAGGAAGATCTTCGGGAACTAATAAATTTTCATGTGGAGGATGCTCAAATAAAACGCGAATTTTATCCAATGGTTTCACCTTATAATTTGATTTGACAGCAATCTCATTCACTAAAATACTACCATCCTTTGCAGCGGCTTGAATTTTATTTCGTGTGGCATTTTCAACAAAATTCATGAGATACTTATCGATTCGTAAAGGTTGCTGCCCTTTTTCAACCACGAACGTATAATGTTCATGCAGCTCGTTTTCAATCGCTACTATTTCATTTAATTCTTCCATGGTTCATTATTCCTTTATTATGCCGTTTCCTAAAACGAAGTCGATTTTCGAGGTTTTTGGAAGCAGTGTACCAGCTTCAATGACCCGACCATTATGGCGAATTTGCAACACTTCATCTTTACCTAAATCATCCTCATAAATTGTAGTACCTATTTGGAAGCCCACCGCTTCTAGCGAAGGCTTCGCTTGTCTAAATGTTCGGCGAATGACATCTGGGACTGCCACCATTCTGTAGGCCGAAGGATTAAGGATTAAATATATTTTTCGATCTTCTTTGACTTGACTTCCTGCCAAAGGATCTTGTTCAATTACAGCTCCTTTAGGATAATTAGGGTTGTAGTTTGAAGAATCCTGAACTTCACTTCGTAAATCATAGTCATTAATAAGAACCTGAGCAGCATCAAAAGTTTGACCTCTAAGTTCTGGCACCGTCACAAATGTTCCATGATTGGTATAGGATTTGAGCCATTTGAGCGCTAAAAAACCCAAAACAACTAAAACTATAAACGCAAGGATCAATTGCTTTATAAATGATTTACTAAATAAGAATTTAATGAAATTCATGATACTTTTTTATAATGTAACAAAGCTAAACAAATAATTGTGTCCTTAAAACCTTTAGCTTGTTTAGTTTAAAGTAAATATATTTGATTGAAAATGATTTTGATTTAGATAAAAGTAATATTTTTACTGTATAAACGTAGAGATGAAAAAAAATATTGCCATCATAATGGGCGGATATTCTAGCGAATATTTGATCTCTTTAAAAAGTGGAAGCGTGGTTTACGACTGTTTACCAAAAGCAAGCTACAATGCGTATTGCATCCATATTTTTAAAGATAAATGGGTATATGTAGCAGACGATTTAACAGAGCATCCTGTAAATAAAGCTGATTTTTCCATCGTTGTTGCCGGCTCAAAAATCAATTTTGACTGTGTCTTTAATGCCATTCATGGCAGTCCAGGAGAAGATGGAACGATTCAAGCTTATTTTGAATTATTATCGATTCCACATACCAGTTGTGGTATGTATCAAGCGGCACTTACGTTTAATAAACGTGATTGTTTAAGTGCGTTAAAACCTTATGGTGTGCTTACTGCAGATTCCTATTTTTTAAATGCTGGAGATGCAATTGACCCTTCAGCCATTGAAAAGGCCGTTGGATTTCCATGCTTTGTAAAAGCCAATAAAGCTGGCAGTAGTTTTGGAGTTACCAAAGTCTATTCAAAATCCGACTTGCCAAAGGCCATAGAAACTGCTTTTAAAGAGGATGATGAACTCATTATTGAATCATTTTTAGACGGTACAGAAGTTTCGGTTGGCGTCATTCGTTATAAAGGAAAAGTCACCGTGCTTCCAATTACTGAGATTGTAACTGATAATGACTTTTTTGATTACGAAGCAAAATATTTGGGTAAATCACAAGAAATTACCCCAGCACGTTTGAGTCCAACACAAGAAGCAGAGGTAAGTAAGGCAGCGAAACATATTTATGAAGTTTTAAAATTAGACGGATTTTCTAGAAGTGAATTCATTTTTAAAGACGGCAAACCGCACCTCTTAGAAATCAATACAGTTCCGGGTCTTACCAAAGAAAGTATTTTACCACAGCAAGCGGCAAAGGCGGGAATTTCATTGGCTGAGTTGTTTGAAAACGCAATTCATGAAGCGCTTCATAAAAATTCTTAACTTTACAGCATGAAGAAAGCAATTTTTCCAGGCTCATTTGACCCTATTACCTTAGGGCACTTAGACATTGTTAATAGAGGGGTAACCTTATTTGACGAAGTCATTATTGCTATTGGCGAAAATTCTTCAAAAGAGTATATGTTTTCATTAGAAGAACGAAAAAAGTTTATTGAAAATACTTTTAAAGACAATCCAAAAGTAAAAGTGGTGTCTTATCAAGGACTGACCACCGAGTTTTGTAAAGAAATTGGTGTTAATTTCATTTTAAGAGGCTTGAGAAATCCAGCAGATTTTGAGTTTGAAAAAGCCATCGCACATACCAATCGGGAGTTGTCAAAAGTGGAAACCGTCTTTTTGTTGACCTCTACTCAAACCTCATTTATCTCCTCCTCTATTGTAAGAGAAATTATTCGTTTTAAAGGCGATTACAAAAAACTGGTTCCCAACAGCGTACGTACTAAAAAATCTTAGATTTTATATTCTGAAAGTCCTTTTGTAAAGGCTTCAGGGTTTTCAGCTAAATGGTATCGTGGATCATCAATAGCTTCAATTATAATGTCTTTAAAAAGTGGGCTTGATTTGTATAACAAAATTTTACAATCTTGACTTAGGTGTTTAAGGTGAATTGTTTTGCCTTCTTCTTTATATTTATTGACAAGATTCGATATGGCTTCAATAGCAGAATGATCACTCACTCGCGATTCAACAAAATCAATTTCAACAGATTGAGGGTCGTTTTTTACATCAAATTTATCATTAAAGGTTTTGATGCTTCCAAAAAACAAAGGACCCCATATTTCATACACTTTAGTACCATCTTCTTTGATACGTTTTCGAGCACGAATACGTTTTGCATTTTCCCATGAAAACACAAGAGCACTGACGATTACACCCGAAATTACAGCAATTGCTAAATCAAAAAAGACTGTCATCGATGAAACTAATATCAGTACAAATACATCGGTTTTTGGAATTTTATTAATAATTCTAAAACTCGACCATGCAAAGGTTCCAATCACTACCATAAACATTACACCTACCAATGCTGAGATAGGAACTTGTTCGATTAGTCCTGATGCAAAAAGAATAAAACCTAGCAGTGCTAGTGCTGCTACAATTCCCGAAAGACGACCTCTTCCACCTCCTTTAATATTGATAATAGATTGCCCAATCATCGCACAGCCACCCATACCACCAAACAATCCTGTTAGAATATTTGCACCGCCTTGAGCGATACACTCTTTATTGGAATTTCCACGTGTTTCCGTGAGTTCATCAATCAGGTTTAATGTCATTAGAGATTCAATCAACCCTATCGCTGCAAGAATCAATGCATACGGTCCAATAAACTTTAAGGTTTCAAAATTAAGAGGGATTTTCTCGAAAATAGCCCATTGTGGAAGTGGCAAACCGCCTTTTAAACCTTCTCCACCACCATCTCTAATAAAGCTCCCAACAGTTGCAACTTCTAAATCCCCAAAAATAACAATGGCAGAAACAACCAAAATAGCAACCAGTGCTTCTGGGAGTTTTTTAGTGATTTGTGGCAGTCCGAACATTATAGCCATTGTTAAGCCAACCAAGCCAATCATGGTCCATAAAGAGGCGCCTTGCATCCATACCATTTCGCCATTTTCAGACGTCATAAACATACTTAATTGAGAGAGAAAAATAACAATTGCCAATCCATTTACAAAGCCCATCATCACAGGATGCGGAATCAAACGGACAAATTTTCCGAGCTTAAAGACACCCGCTAAAACTTGAATAACTCCCATTAAAATAACAGTCAAAAACAGATAGTAAAGACCCAATTCATCGCCTTCAGCTCCCATTGCATTTCCACGTGCTACAAGCGTAACCATTACCACTGCCAAAGCTCCCGTAGCTCCACTAATCATTCCGGGGCGGCCTCCAAAAACAGAGGTAATCAAACCAATCATAAACGCTGCATACAATCCAACCAAAGGATCAACCCCTGCCACGAAAGCAAATGCTACTGCTTCTGGCACTAAGGCTAAAGCAACGGTAAGACCACTTAAAATATCATTTTTAGCATTGCTTGAACGCTTTCTAATAAACTCCATCATTTTCTGTCAATTTTGCTGGCAAAAATAAACTTATTGAGAATGATATCAACTGTAAAGTGCGTTTAATTGAAGATTTTTATAAAAACACAATATTAACTCTCTTTAAATGAGTAATTTGATATTTGCATAGGAATTATTAAATACTTTTTTAAGTTTGGTTTCTGGGATCCATTTGACTTTAGTAATTCCTTCTTTTTCTTGTGGAATTAGTTTTCCTTCGAATTCAGAATACATCTCAAACCAATAGGTTACCTTAATATAATTCCGATCATTTCTTTTAAATATATGGTAGGTGATTTCTAAGGGCTTGGTAATTCTTAACCCTGTGATACCTGTTTCTTCCTCCACCTCACGAAGTGCTGTAAAATTAATCGTCTCTTTTGCCTCCGCTTTCCCTTTGGGTAAATCCCATTTACCGTTTCTAAAAATAAACAATATTTCATTTTTCTGATTATAAACCTTCCCGCCGGCTGCAATCACATTGGGTAATAAGGAAAGGAATTTTTTGAGAAGCATATCTTTATCAGCTCCAACAAGACGAACAGAGTTATATTTATCTTTTTTAAGTTTAGAAAGTACTTTGTTGATATCTACTGAATCAATCAAAAAATTCTTGAAATCTGTTTCAGTTTCTAACTCCGTTGTGAGGATAATTGGTTTATTCCCAACAAATATTTTATACATTGTTAATTAAAAACAAGTTAATAGAAAGTAAAAGTAGTAATTTTTAGTAATTTTGGCATATGATTTTTAACAAAAGTACCGCCAAAAAAACCGCAGAAGTATTACTTCAAATAAACGCCATAAAATTAAGCCCAAAAAACCCCTTTACTTGGGCATCGGGATGGAAGTCTCCAATCTATTGTGACAACCGTTTGGTGTTATCGTACCCACCCGTTAGAAACTACATCAAAGAAGAAATTGCTAAAAACATAGAAATAGAGTTTGGAAAACCAGACGTCATTGCTGGCGTAGCCACGGGTGCCATTGGTATTGGTGCTTTGGTTGCAGAATCTCTTGGACTTCCCTTTGTTTATGTGCGTCCAGAAGCAAAAAAGCATGGACGTCAAAATCAAATTGAGGGATTTATTGAAAAAGGTCAAAATGTAGTGGTCGTCGAAGATTTGATTAGTACAGGAAAGAGCAGCTTGGTGGCAGTAGATGCACTAAAAGCTGCTGAAGTTAATGTAAAAGGAATGGTTGCAATTTTTACTTATGGGTTTGAGGTTTCAAAAGAAAATTTCAAGACTAACAATGTCAATCTTTTTACACTTAGTAATTACGAAAGCTTACTGGAACAAGCGTTAGACACTCACTTTATCAACCAAAATGAAGTGGATGTTTTATCAAAATGGAATTCAAATCCGTCTGAGTGGACTGGTAAATAAATCTAGATATGAAATTAGAATCAACAAAAGTGAGTCTTGACAAATCAGCGCAAGAAGTATTTAATTTTTTAACGAATGTTGAAAATTTTGAACCATTGATGCCTGAAAATATCAGTAAGTTCGAACTTATGGACGCCGAGACCTTTTTATTTGCTTTGAGTGGAATGCCCGAAATTGTTTTAAAGAAAAAATCTATAGAATCTCCACATACGATTGTACTTGGGGCAGCAGGCGGGAAATTAGACTTTTCATTAACCGCTAAAATTGAATCTGTTTCCGAAACTAAAAGTGAAGTTCAATTGATGTTTGAAGGCGATTTTAATGCCATGATGGCTATGATGATCAAAGCCCCAATCTCTAAATTTATTGAAACTTTAGCACTTAATATTCCTAAGGAAATTTAGTACAACAATTTCAATTCTTTTAAGTCAAATTCCTTTGTCGCACCTTCCATTTGCACACGCAATTTACCAGCGTCTGTGACCCCTCTTATGATCCCTGTGAATAAGGTCTGATCAGGCAATTCAAACGTTGAAGGTTTGTCTTTTCGGAATAGATACGATTCATATTCGGCATTTACAATATCTTCCCCCTTTTCGGAAAACATCTTAAAATAGATTTGAAGATTCTTGATGAGTTTATGAAGGAGTTCATCCTTATTTATAGGCATTCCTAAAATAGATTTCATGGAGCTTACCTTTGGTAATCCTTTAAATAATTCTTGGTTGACATTAAGTCCAATTCCAATTACAGAAAAATCGATTCGATTCGATTTGATTTGATTTTCAATTAAAATCCCTGATATTTTATGATGGTCTGACAAAATGTCGTTAGGCCATTTGATCGCTAATTTTCGGATGGAATAGTGTTCCAGTGTTTTCACAATAGACAAAGAAACAAGGATATTCAAATGGAATTGACGAGGTAACTTAACAGGCGGATTCTTCTTTAAAACACTAAAGGTTAGGTTTTTACCTCTTTCAGACATCCACTCAGCACCGATTTGTCCTTTCCCTTTGGATTGGTATTTGGTGGTTACCACACAAAAATCTTCTAATGCAGTATCCATCAACAATTGTTTTAAATAATTGTTCGTAGAATCAATGGCATTAAGTTTGATTATTTGCATAGTTCGAATTGTGGCTCTAAATTATAATTTAATTAAGACAATATAACACGTTTAGAGCCAAAAAAGTAATAAATTTGCACAGTAAAATTAATTCATGACAAAAAAAACACCTAGCGCAGACGAACTCATCACTTTCACAATTAATGGAATTGAAGACGTCAAAGGTCAAAATATTACTATTTTAGACTTAAGAGCTATCGAAAATACCGTTTGTGATTATTTCATCATTTGTGATGGAACGTCTAATACACAAGTGAATGCTATTGTTAGTTCCATACAAAAAAAAGTGAGTAAAAACACAAAAGATAAACCTTGGCATATTGAAGGGAGTGAAAACGGCGAATGGGTATTGATGGACTATATCAATGTAGTGGTTCATGTGTTTCAAAAACACATTCGAGAATACTACGATATCGAAAACCTTTGGGGAGATGCTAAAATTACCGAAATAGAAACTAGTTACTAAAAACACGACTCATGTCTAACGATAAAAAACCAAAAAACACAAAGTTTAACGCCTATTGGATTTATGGAATTGCGATTGTACTTTTCCTAGGCTTCAATATTTTTTCAGGTGGTATAGGAGGCTCTTCAGAGGGTTCTACAACTCCATCTCAATTTTTTAAATTTCTAAGAAATGGAGATGTGAAAAAAGTTGAAATCGTTAACAAACGAAAGGCTTTGGTATATCTCACTACAAAAGCATCTAACAAAGAAATTCACAAAAAAAATAAAAAGGAATCCTTTCTTCCTACGGCTGCTTCAAGTCCAGATTATCAATTTGAATTTGGAGATGTTCAATTGTTTCAAAAACAATTGGAAGATACAATCAAGGAAAGGCAACTTGAAACGGATTTAGACTTTAAAACAGAAACCAATCCTTGGGGGGATCTTTTATCTTCTATACTTCCTTTTATTTTAATCATTGGAGTTTGGATTTTTATCATGCGACGTATGTCAGGTGGTGGTGGTCCAGGTGGTGGTGGTCAAATTTTCAATATTGGAAAATCAAAAGCGAAATTATTTGACGAGAATCTAGAAACCAAAACAACCTTTGAGGATGTGGCAGGATTAGAAGGTGCTAAAGAAGAAGTTCAAGAAATTGTAGATTTTCTAAAACACCCTGAAAAATATACCGCTTTGGGAGGTAAAATTCCAAAAGGGGCCTTGTTGGTAGGACCTCCTGGAACAGGAAAAACCTTATTAGCAAAAGCAGTGGCAGGAGAAGCTAAAGCACCCTTTTTCTCATTATCAGGATCTGATTTTGTTGAAATGTTTGTTGGAGTTGGAGCCTCAAGAGTTAGAGATTTATTTAAACAAGCAAAAGACAAATCACCATCAATCATTTTTATTGATGAGATTGATGCGATTGGTCGTGCACGTGGAAAGAGTAATTTTTCTGGCTCAAATGACGAAAGAGAAAATACCCTTAACCAGTTATTAACCGAAATGGATGGGTTTGGAACCAATACAAACGTGATTGTTTTGGCAGCAACCAACCGTGCAGATGTACTCGATAAAGCCTTAATGCGAGCGGGACGTTTTGACCGCCAAATTTATGTTGATTTACCAGACATCAGAGAACGAAAAGAAATTTTTGAGGTACACTTAAAGCCCTTAAAAAAATCAAAAGGTTTAGATACCGACTTTTTATCAAAACAAACTCCTGGTTTTTCTGGGGCAGATATTGCGAATGTTTGTAACGAAGCAGCACTTATTGCGGCACGAAACAACAAAAAAGCAGTTGATAAACAAGATTTCTTAGATGCAGTCGATCGAATAATAGGCGGGCTTGAAAAGAAAAATAAAATAATAACACCAAGTGAAAAAAGAGCAGTCGCATTTCATGAAGCGGGGCATGCCACGGTAAGCTGGATGCTAGAACATGCTTCTCCCTTGGTAAAAGTAACCATTGTTCCAAGAGGACGGTCTTTAGGGGCTGCTTGGTATCTTCCAGAAGAACGACTGATTGTACGACCTGAACAGATGTTAGATGAAATGTGTGCTGCCTTGGGAGGTCGTGCCGCTGAAAAAGTAATTTTTGATAAAATATCTACAGGTGCTTTGAGTGATTTAGAAAAAGTGACTAAACAAGCAAGAGCGATGGTCACTGTTTATGGTCTGAGTGATAAAGTTGGTAATTTAACATATTATGATTCTTCAGGAGAAAATGAATTTGGATTTTCAAAACCATACAGCGAACGCACTGCTGAGTTGATTGACAAAGAGATCTCAAACATCATCGAAACGCAATACGAGCGTGCTGTAAAACTCTTAGAAGACAACAAAGACAAGTTAACAGAATTGGCTGAAGTACTCCTTAAAAAAGAGGTGATCTTTAAAGACAACTTAGAAGCTATCTTTGGAAAACGTCCTTTTGTAGTAGAAGAGGCCGTAAAATCTTCTCCTAAAAATAAAGAAGAGGAAGAATAAGTTCAAAATAACTTTTTATTAAACCTATATTTTTTATCTTTGGAATAATGTAAGTTTAAAACTTATATTTAAGATGAAAAATGAGTGTATTTCGTAAAATATTTGGTTCAAATACGGATGCTTCTAAAAGTAAAGCTGATGAAAAAGATCAGAGTGAGTTTTTAGACACAAGCAACTTACCTGTAGATGAAGCTTTTACCATCAACTTTAATAAAAATGGTGGTAAATTTTTGTATTGCGAAACTAACGATGAAGTTCAAGGATTTCTTGAAAGTATTATTGAAGAAAATAATTGGGACAAAAAAAAAGCACTCATACTTAATAAACATCTAAAAGAAAAATTCAAACGTTTCAAGCTAGGAACAGCTCAAAAAATAAAAGACGCAGATTTTCTATTTACTACCTGTGAGTTTCTAATTGCAAATGACGGATCTTTGCTTATTTCTTCCAATCAAATTGCTGAAAAAAAATTGGTTGAATTGCCTGAGAATTTCATTGTATTTGCAACCACAAGTCAGTTTGTAAATACCATTAGTGAAGGGCTTCAAGGAATTAAAGCACAGAGTAAAACTAAAATACCCTCCAATATTACTACCATTAAACATTTTAAAGCCAACGACACCAATGATTTTCTAAGTTATGGAAGTAGCACAAAAAACCTATATTTGCTGCTATTAGAAGATTTATAATAGAACATTGAAAGAACTAACCACAAGAGCTTTATCAGGCTTGTTATTTGCAATTATTTTAATTGGTGCACTCCAATTAAAATATGCTTGTATCGCTCTGTTTTTTATATTTGGATTGACTTGCTTGTCAGAATTCAATAAATTAATTCATCAAAAAAATACAGCCTCTTACTTCATTTTTATAGTGCTATTTTTGACGGTCGCATTTTGGGATACTCTCTTCAAATCTGAAAATAGTCTCTCTGATATTTCACAAATATTACTCGTCATTTCGTTATTGGTAAACCTATTATTGATTCGGGATTTATTTTCTTCAAAGAGCCTCCCAACCTTACTTTCAAATCATTTTATAAATACCACTTTCTATGTGAGTAGTGGGTTTGTATTTTTATTGTTGATTGCTCTAAATTTTAAAAAATACAGTCCGGACATCATTATGTATATTTTCATTTTGATTTGGATCAACGACAGTTTTGCATACATAATTGGTAAAAATTTTGGGAAACAAAAACTTTTTGAAAGCATTTCCCCTAAAAAAACAGTCGAAGGGTTTTTAGGTGGCGTATTTTTTGCGGCACTAGGGAGTTATGTCATTGCCAATTATACGGATTCGTTACTTTTTACTCATTGGTTAATTATCAGTGTTATTGTGAGTATTTTCGGAACTCTAGGTGACTTGGTAGAATCCAAATACAAACGTCAAGCAGGAGTTAAAGACAGTGGTAAAATAATGCCTGGACATGGAGGTCTATTAGATCGCTTAGATAGTGCTATATTTGCAGCACCATTTATCTATTTATTTTTAAGAATATTAAATTATGTTTCATAAAGAAGGTCAAAAAATAATTTTTATCACACTTGTTTTTGTAGTGGCTACATCACTTCTAATTGACAATTTACAAATACCTTGGCTTGCAAAACTCATTCAGCTCAGCTTATTGGTAATTCTTGTACTTATACTACAATTTTTTAGAAACCCTAAACGTCATACCCAACAAAATGACCGTCAAGTAATCGCTCCAGTCGATGGAAAGGTTGTGGTAATCGAAGAAGTTGAAGAAACAGAATATTTCAAAGAAAAACGACTTCAAGTCAGCATTTTCATGTCCCCTATCAATGTTCATGTAACACGCTATCCCATAAGTGGATCTGTACTTTTTAGTAAATACCATCCAGGGAAATACTTGGTTGCATGGCATCCAAAGGCAAGCACTGATAATGAACGTACGACAATTGTTGTTGAGAACAAAACCTATGGAAAAGTGCTATACAGACAGATTGCAGGGGCGTTAGCGCGACGTATTGTCAATTATGCAAAAGAAGGTCAAACCGTTGTACAAGGGACCGATGCAGGATTTATAAAATTTGGTTCAAGAGTGGATTTATTTTTACCTTTGGATACCAACCTAAAAGTTAAACTAAATCAAAAAGTAAAAGGCGGAGAATGTATCATCGCAGAAGCATAGTATGAACCCAGATGTTTTAGATATAGAATTTAGAGAAGCTGTTGAGAGTATCAATAACCATGAGCAGCCGTTCCCTGCTGACATCCTCTTAAAACTCTATGCCTATTACAAAAAAGCTACTAACGATTATAGTCGTCCAAGCAGTAGTAAAGCTATTATAAATGCTTTTAAAACAAATGCACTTTTTCAGGTTGAAGACATTACTCAAGACGAAGCAAAACAACGCTACATCGACTTGGCTAATACGTACCTAATTTATCGAAAATAAGATTATTTTAAATTTTTCAAACTTGCTTTAAGGGTATCAATTTTTGCAATAGCATCCGCTTCTTTTTTCTTTTCACTTGCCACAACTTGTTCAGGAGCTCCCGAAACAAAACGCTCGTTTGACAATTTCTTTTGAACCGATTTCAAAAAGCCTTCTGTGTACTTCAGCTCTTCTTCTAATTTTAATAGTTCAGCCGCAACATCAATGGTGTCATTTGCTGGAATAAAATATTCATTAGATTTTACTCTGAAAGACAATGCATTTTCAACTGTTTCATTGGTATAGGTCAAGTTTGAAATATTTCCTAACTTAGTAATAATCGCATCAAAATCTTTGGTTTGAGACTCCTTGTTCAATACCAAAAGTTCAATTGTATTTTTAAATGCAATATTTTTTTCTTTTCGAATTGTACGGATTCCCGACACAACGTCTGAAGCAAATTCAAAACCATTTAACAGGGCTTGATCATAGGGCTTCTGTTCTGGCCAAGAAGCAACAATTAGAGCTTTCTCTGGTGTTCTTTTTTCTAAAAATTGCCAGATTTCTTCAGTAAGAAATGGCATAAACGGATGTAAAACTTTCAGATTTGATTCCAATATTGCTACAACAGCCTCATACGTTATTTTATCAATTGGCGCCCCATAAGCCGGTTTTACCATTTCTAATAGCCATGAACAGAAATCATCCCAAATTAATTTATAGGTTGTCATTAAAGCATCACTTAAACGATACTTACTAAAATGATCTTCTATTTCTACTAAAGTTTTTTGAAATTTTGCATGATACCAATCAATCGCTATAACGGCATAATCCGGTTGTTCAATTTCGGCAACTTCCCAACCCTCGATAAGTCGAAAAGCATTCCATATTTTATTTCCAAACGCTTTTCCTTGTTGACAAAGCGCTTCATCAAACATTAAATCATTCCCAGCAGCTGAACTCAATAACAATCCTACACGAACACCATCAGCACCAAAATCTTCTATGAGTTTTAACGCATCTGGAGAGTTTCCTAATGACTTGCTCATCTTTCGACGCTGTTTGTCTCGTACAAGCCCTGTAAAGTACACGTTTTTAAAAGGCTTTTGATCTTTATATTCGTAACCTGCAACAATCATACGTGCCACCCAGAAAAATAAAATATCTGGCCCCGTTACTAAATCATTGGTTGGATAATAATAGTTGATGTCTTCATTTTCAGGATTTCGAATTCCATCAAAGACCGATATCGGCCACAACCATGATGAGAACCAGGTGTCTAAAACATCACTGTCTTGCCTTAAATCTATAATATCTAGTTGTGTATTTCCCGATTTGTCTTTCGCTAATTCTAACGCTTTTTCAATAGATTCTGCTACAACAAAATCGTCTTTGCCATCTCCATAAAAATATGCGGGTATCTGTTGTCCCCAAAATAATTGTCTCGAAATATTCCAATCGCGGATATTTTCCATCCAATGACGATAGGTGTTTTCAAATTTATTTGGAAACAGCTTAATTGTTTTATCTTCTAAAACCGCTTTGATTGCTGGTTTTGCAAGAGTTTCCATTTTCAAAAACCACTGATCAGACAAACGCGGTTCAATGACTACTTTTGTACGTTCTGAAGTTCCTACTTTATGTACATGCTGTTCTGTTTTAATTAGAATTCCTTTAGAGTCCAGCTCTTTTACAATTTCTTTTCGAACTACAAACCGATCTTTACCTTCATAATGAAGACCAAAACTATTCAGTGTTGCATCGGCATTAAAAATATCAATCACTTCCAGATTGTGTTTTTCGCCTAATGTTTTATCATTTGTATCATGTGCAGGGGTTACTTTCAAACAACCCGTTCCAAATTCAATATCAACATAGTCATCTTCAATGATAGGAATAATACGACCACATAAGGGAACAATTGCTTTTTTTCCTTTCAGATGCGAATAACGTTCATCATTTGGATTGATACAAATTGCTGTATCTCCTAAAATCGTTTCGGGACGTGTAGTCGCAATGACAATCTGCTCATCACTATCTTGAATTTTATAATTTAAATAGAATAAATTGCCTTGACGTTCTTCATAAATCACTTCTTCATCAGATAGTGTAGTTTGAGCTTGAGGATCCCAATTCACCATTCTAAATCCTCTATAAATCAACTCTTTATTAAATAGATCAATAAATACTTTAATCACGGACTCACTCATCTGGTCATCCATCGTGAATTTCGTACGATCCCAATCACAAGAACAGCCTAATTTTTTAAGTTGTTCAAGAATAACGCCTCCATACTCTTCAGTCCATTCCCAAGCATGCTCCATAAACTGTGCTCTAGAAAGATCGTTTTTATGAATTCCTTTCTCTTTAAGTTTTGCTACCACTTTCGCTTCAGTAGCAATCGAAGCATGGTCTGTACCAGGCACCCAACAAGCATTTTTGCCCTGTAACCTTGCACGACGTACCAAAACATCCTGAATGGTGTTGTTCAACATATGTCCCATATGTAAAATTCCCGTTACATTTGGTGGAGGTATTACAATCGTATAAGGCTCTCGAGAATCGGGAGTTGAATGGAAATAGTTATGAGTCATCCAATAGTCATACCATTTGTTTTCAACAGTTGACGCATCATATTTTGAAGGAATAGACATACTTTTTGGAATAATTTTTGAATGTTAATTTACAAAAGTACTTATATTTTAGTTTCTTTAGAATTAATAATTGAATTTATATAAGTGCATTTTTGTAGTTTTACAAAAAAGTGCCTAAATTTACAATAACAAATACTATCATTATGAAAAAGCTTTTTACATTAGTTTTCATTTCTGTCTTCAGTTTAGGAGTCTATGCACAAGACAAAATTGCTAAAATTGAATTTGAATCAGAAACAATCGATTATGGAGTTATAGAGAAAGGTTCTGATGGTGTGCGTGTGTTTAAATTCAAAAACACAGGCAATGCCCCTTTAATCGTTTCTGCTGTAAAATCAAGCTGTGGCTGTACGGTTCCTAAAAAACCAACAGCGCCTATTCTACCCGGAGAAAATGGTGAAATTGAAGTGAAATACGACACAAAACGCGTCAACCCAATTCGAAAAACCATTACAGTCACTTCCAATGCAGAAAGACCTGCAGTTGCCTTGAAAATTAAAGGTACTGTTATCGACTCTAGTAAGGCCAGTGTCATTGAAGATAAAGATAAAAGTGTTCTAGAACAATAAGTTAAAATCCAGATACTAAAAAAGCACCTTAATTGGTGCTTTTTTTATGCAATTACTAATTCTATTACATCCTCAAATTAAAACAAATAAAAAAAATAACATAAAGCGATTTCCTATTTAGCATCATAAAAGTAGTAAGAGCTTCCATATAATTTACATTAGTTTTGTTTAAATAATAGTTAAAGAGCTTTATTTTATACAAACTTTAAGATAAATTTGTAAACAATCTATATTATAGAACCATGCCAAATATTTCTAGAAAAGGACAGTTAATGCCGCAATCACCAATTAGAAAACTGGTGCCTTATGCTGAAAAAGCAAAAAAGGAAGGTGTAAATGTCTATCATTTGAATATTGGTCAGCCTGATATTAAAACCCCCGAAGTGGCATTAAATGCTGTCAAAAACAACACCATAGACACTTTAGCTTACAGTCGCTCGGAAGGATCAGACACCTACCGTACAAAACTAGCAGCCTATTACAAGAAAAATGACATTCATGTCCGTGCCGATGATATCATCATAACCACTGGCGGTAGCGAAGCTTTATTTTTTATGTTTGGAAGCATTATGGATCCGGAAGATGAAGTGATTATTCCCGAGCCTTTTTATGCAAATTACAATGGGTTTTCTACGGCACAAGGGGTAAAAGTAGTTCCGGTAGTTTCTAATATTGAATCCAATTTTGCCCTGCCCCCTATTGCTGATTTTGAAGCGTTAATCACCCCAAAAACAAAAGCAATATTAATTTGCAACCCCGGAAATCCAACAGGATATTTGTATAGCAAAACTGAAATTAAGCAGCTCGCTGCACTTGTTAAAAAACACGATTTATTTCTAATTTCTGACGAGGTCTATCGCGAATTTACCTATGATGGACACGAGCATTATTCCATCATGCAAGAAGAAAACTTAGAATTAAATGCCATTATTATTGATTCGGTGTCAAAACGGTATAGCATGTGTGGCGCTCGAATTGGATGTATTGTAACTAAAAACAAAAAGGTTCTTGATACGGCTTTAAAATTCGCACAAGCGCGATTATCGCCACCTACCTACGCCCTTTTAGCTAGTGAAGCAGCTTTGGAAACTCCAGACAGCTATTTTCGCGAAGTAATTTCTGAATATGTAGAACGTAGAAATGTTTTGGTAGAAGAACTTGAAAAAATTGACGGCGTAAAGGTAGCCAATCCCAAAGGTGCTTTTTACTGCATTGTAGAGCTTCCAATAAACGATTCGGATGTATTTGCGCAATGGTTATTAGAAACATTTAGACTTGAAAATGAAACCATCATGGTGGCACCGGCTGCTGGGTTTTATTCTACGGAAGGGCTGGGAAAAAATCAAGTAAGAATTGCTTATGTCCTAAATAAAGAAGACCTTAGAACTTCGGTTGCTATTTTAAAAGCCGCCCTCACTCAGTATAAAGATTAATGACTATTAAAAATAACATCCCTCTTAAACCTTTCAATACTTTTGGAATCGATGTGAATGCTTCGCAATTTGCGGCCATCAATTCTGTAGAAGACCTCAAGGATGTTTTAAACACCAACCCTTCTGATATATTGATCCTGGGCGGCGGCAGTAACATACTACTGACCAAGGATGTCGATGCTCTAGTACTACAAATAAATCTCAAAGGGATTCGAGTTCTCTCAGAACTTGAAAACAGGGTTCAAATAGAGGTCGCAGCAGGCGAAAACTGGCATGAATTTGTATGTTGGTGTCTCAAAGAAAACTTTGGAGGTCTTGAAAATTTGTCATTAATTCCTGGAAATGTAGGTACTGCACCTATCCAAAATATAGGAGCTTATGGTGTAGAGCTAAAAGATTCTTTTGTAAGTTGTGAAGCGCTTCATATTCAAACTAAAGAACTGAAAGTTTTTACTAAAGAAGATTGTAATTTTGGATATAGGAATTCTATTTTTAAGCAAGAATTAAAAGGCCAATACATCATTACTTCGGTAGTGTTTGAGCTGAGCAGTCAACATCACATTCTCAAAACCAATTATGGAGCCATTGAATCAAAGCTCGAAAATACTGGAATAAAAACTCCTACAATTCAGGATGTTTCAAAAGCAGTTATATCGATTAGAAACTCCAAGTTACCAGATCCAAAAATTATTGGAAATAGTGGCAGCTTTTTTAAAAATCCTGTGGTTTCGGCCTCTAAGTTTCAAATTTTACAATCTCAATTTCAACTAATTCCGCACTACAACGTTTCAGAAGATTCTATTAAAATCCCTGCAGCTTGGTTAATTGATACGGCAGGTTTTAAAGGGAAAACTTTTGGAAATTTTGGCGTACATACAAAACAAGCTTTAGTTTTAGTAAACTACGGAGGAGCTTCTGGAAAAGATATCTTAACTCTATCTCTACAAATTCAAAAAGCTGTAAAGTTAATTTTTGATATTGATTTAGAAACGGAAGTCAATATCCTATAAATTAGATCCTACGCTTTTTTACTTAATCTACAAACGAGTCCTGCAACAATCGCTCCGGCTATAGGTGCCAACCAGAACAACCAGAGCTGACCAACATAGTGACCTCCTTCGGCAAATAACACCTGTCCTGTTGAACGTGCAGGATTTACAGAAGTGTTTGAAATCGGAATTGTAATCAAGTGAATCAAAGTCAGTGCTAATCCAATAGCAATTGGAGCTAATTTTTTAGAATCCACGTGAGTGGTACTCCCTAAAATAATAATCACAAAAAAAGCAGTGGTTACAAATTCTGTAATCAATACAGATGTCATAGAATATCCCCCTGGAGAAAGTTCTGCATATCCATTCGCAGCAAAACTACCAACAGAAACAAAATCAGATTTTCCTGAAACGATTAAAAACAAAGTCGCGGCAGCAACAATTGCTCCAAGAACTTGAACAAGAATATATCCGAATACATATTTGGTGTCAAACTTTCCACAGGACCAAAAACCAAGAGTGACTGCTGGGTTAAAATGGGCCCCAGAAACGGGTCCTACAGCAAAAGTCATTGTTAAGACTGTCAAACCAAATGCAACAGCAACTCCATAAAATCCAATTCCTAAATCTTGATAATTGGCTGTAAAAATAGCACTACCACAACCTCCAAATACAAGCCAAAAGGTTCCAAAAAATTCTGCAAATAATTTCTTCATAATATTAAAAGTTTTTAGGTTTTATATTTTGACACAGAAATTAAAAAAAGTCACACAAGGATTTCAAATTCATGAAAAGTGTATCTTTGTAAAAAATTTAAAATGATTTTATTTTTAATTACGTTAGCACTCATGGGTATTGCTGTTGCAGGAATTTCTATAAAATTATGGGCTAAAAAAGACGGTAAATTTGCGGGGACTTGTGCCAGTCAAAATCCTATGATTAACAAAGAAGGTGAAACTTGTGGATTTTGTGGCAAAACTCCAGATGAATACAAAAACTGCTCTGAACCTCAGCACTCTTAAATCTTTATTGGTTCACAACGCTATTAAATCAACACCAAGCCATTGGAAGTAAACGACGCCATTCAGAAAGCTAAAAACAACGATCAAATTGCGTTCAATTTGTTATTACATACATTTTGGAACGATGTGTATGGATTTTTAATGAAACGAACTCGAAATGAGAATGATGCGGAGGATATCACAATTGAAACGTTTTCAAAAGCCTTCGAGAAAATCGATACTTTTGATGAGAATTTCAAATTCAAAACATGGCTAATTACCATTGCAAAAAATACACACTCTGACAGTTTAAGAAAACAAAAAATATCCTTCAGCAACCAAACCTCACAAGAAGATGAAGAACGTGTATATTGGATTCAGGATGAAGCACCTTCTCCAGAAGACAAACTGATTACTGAACAAAATCTGGCAGAATTATTAAAAGACATTAAAAAGTTAAAACCCCATTACCAACAAGTAATCAATTTACGGTATTTTCAAGAGCTATCCTATCTCGAAATTTCTAAAGAGATTGAAGCACCTGTAAATAATGTAAAAATTAAACTTTTAAGAGCAAAAAAATTGTTAGCCGAAATTATTTTGACAAAGCAATGAAATATTCATAACTAAATTTTCTATACACAGCGGAACGATTAAATGGATATAACACCTGCCTGCGGCAGGCAGGTGTGACCATTAAAAATCAATACATTAAACACATGAAACGTTTTATACAAAAACTAGGTCCTGGGCTTCTTTTTGCGGGTGCTGCCATTGGCGTTTCCCACCTTGTTCAGTCCACACGAGCTGGAGCAGATTATGGATTTGGACTCCTTTGGGCGTTGCTTCTCATTCACTTGGTTAAATATCCTTTTTTTCAGTTTGGTCCTCGCTATGCCAGTGCAACTGGTGAAAGTTTGTTAGAAGGCTATCGAAAATTAGGAAAGAGCGTTTTAATCCTATACGGACTGCTCACTTCTTTGACCATGTTCACTATTCAAGCGGCTGTTACGATTGTAACTGCTGGTATTGCCACTTCTTTATTTGGCGATTTCATTAGTGTAAAACTTTGGACTGTTGTCATTTTATCTGTGTGTTTTATCGTCTTAAATGTTGGGAAGTATCGATTCTTGGATGTCATGATGAAAGTCATCATTATCTCCTTAACACTTACAACTTTGAGTGCCACCGCAATGGCAATTTACAATTCAAGCGAAGCCGTTTCATTTATACAATTATTGCCAGAAGGCAGTATCGAGATTACATTTTTAATCGCTTTTATGGGATGGATGCCCGCTCCATTGGATATTTCGGTATGGCATTCCTTATGGACCACCGAAAAACAAAAAAACAGCAGTGAAAAACGCAATCCAAAAACAGCCTTACTGGATTTTAATATTGGATACTTGGGAACAATTTTTTTAGGGATTAGTTTTGTAACGCTTGGAGCACTTGTCATGCATCCAACAGGTGTAAGTTTCAGTACGAGCGCAAGTAAATTTCCTATTCAACTTATTGAAATGTACACACAAAGCCTGGGAGACTGGACTTCTATTATTATTGGAATTGCAGCGTTTACAACTATGTTTAGTACGACCTTAACAACTCTTGATGCCTCCCCCCGATCGATGCATAAAACGATTGAATTGGTTTTTGAAAAACCGTTCAAATATGGGTATTTGATATGGAGTACCGTATTGATTTTAGGAACACTGAGCATTTATTTTTTCTTTCTATCGGAAATGGGAAGTCTTATAAAAGTGGCTACAGTATTGTCATTCTTAACAGCTCCTTTTTACGCAATTACCAACTATATTTTAATTGCTAGTAAACATACTCCAAAAGAGTGGCGACCTTCCAAAACCCTTCACATTATGAGCTGTCTAGGGATTCTTTTTTTAATCGGTTTTAGCGTGTGGTATCTCTCAATTTTATGATTAATTTATAAGAATACTTTGTATCTTTGCCATTCAAATTGAACGCATGGCTGTAGAAACACTTTCAGATCCAATTGTAAGACAACCGAAACCGAAATGGCTTCGTGTCAAACTGCCAACAGGTAAAAAATACACTGAGCTTAGAGGTCTCGTTGACAAATACAACCTCAACACAATCTGTGCTTCGGGAAGTTGCCCTAATATGGGAGAATGCTGGGGTGAAGGCACAGCGACTTTTATGATTTTAGGGAATATTTGCACGCGTTCTTGTGGGTTTTGTGGTGTTAAAACTGGACGCCCAGAAACTGTAGATTGGGACGAACCTGAAAAAGTAGCACGTTCCATCAAAATTATGAATATCAAACACGCTGTACTAACAAGTGTAGATAGAGATGACTTAAAAGACATGGGAAGCATCATGTGGGCAGAAACCGTGAAAGCGGTGAGACGCATGAATCCAAACATCACTATGGAAACTTTAATCCCAGACTTTCAAGGAATTGAAAAACATATCGACCGTATTATTGAGGTCGCACCCGAAGTTGTATCTCACAATATGGAAACGGTAAGACGTTTGACACGTGAAGTACGAATTCAAGCAAAATACGATAAAAGCTTGGGTGTTTTAAAATATCTAAAAGATCAAGGACAACGCCGCACAAAAACAGGCCTGATGCTTGGTCTCGGAGAAACTCGAGATGAAGTGATTGAAACCCTTCACGACATAAAGAATGCAGATGTGGACGTGGTTACAATTGGTCAATACTTGCAACCAAGTAAAAAACATTTACCAGTCAAGCAATTCATCACTCCAGATCAATTCAAAGAATATGAAACCATTGGATTGGATTTAGGCTTTCGTCATGTTGAAAGTAGTGCTCTGGTAAGATCTTCTTATAAAGCTCAAAAACACATCAACTAATCATGGTACGGGTTGCCATTAACGGCTTTGGGCGTATCGGTCGGCGGGTGTTTAGACTCCTGCAATCCCATCCTACGATTGAAGTAGTTGCTATTAACGATCTGGCGGATACTAAAACCTTAGCGCATCTACTCAAGTACGACAGTATTCACGGCACTTTAAACAGTCCTGTTTCTAGCAATTTTTCAAACATCATCTTTGATGGAAAAACCATTCCTGTCTTAAACAAAACCCATCCTAAAAACCTCAACTGGATGCCCTACGATGTGGATATTGTCATTGAAGCCACTGGAAAATTTAAAACCCAAAAAGAGTTAACTCACCATATTACCAACGGAGCTACCAAAGTTATTTTGAGTGTTCCTCCATTAGATGACGATCTTAAAACAGTTGTATTAGGAGTTAATGATGATTTATTAAACACAAAAGACAGCATCATTTCAAATGCTTCATGTACCACCAATAATGCCGCGCCAATGGTGTCCATTATCAATGAACTTTGCGGTATTAATCAAGCGTACATCACAACGGTTCATTCCTATACAACCGATCAGAGTTTACACGACCAACCCCACAAAGATTTAAGACGGGCTCGCGCTGCAGGACAGTCTATTGTCCCTACAACAACAGGAGCAGCAAAAGCATTGACAAAAGTTTTTCCAGAATTAGCCAACTGTATTGGAGGTTGTGGAATTCGAGTGCCGGTTATTAACGGATCGCTCACGGATATTACATTTAATGTTAAAAAAGAAACCTCACTAGAAGCGATTAATAGTGCATTTAAAAAGGCTTCAGAAACGACTTTTAAAGGAGTTTTAGAATATACCGAAGATCCCATTGTTTCGGTTGATATTGTAGGAAACACGCATTCCTGTGTTTTTGATGCACAAATGACCTCTGTCATTGGAACGATGGTAAAAATTATTGGATGGTACGATAATGAAACAGGCTACTCCAGCCGTATCATAGATTTGATTTATAGGATAACTGTTTAGCTATTTTTTTTACACATTAGCCTAATTTATCACCCCTAAAACTCCTCAACATAAGTCTCCACCAAACGTTCAAACTCCGCTGCTTCATCTATTTTTAATTGAATAGGCAAATAGTAAATCTGATCTTTGGATTCTGATTGTAAACGTGAAAAATCTTTTTCGGTAGTTACTACCAGCGATTTTGAATGAATCAAATCTAATTCAGATTTAGAAAACTCATGATGATCTTTGAAATTCAAATGCTCAAAATCAAGTCCTAAATTAATTAAATACTCAACCAAAGGAGTTGGGTTTGCAATCCCTGTTACCAATGTGAAATGAATTCCTATTAAATCTTTCAAATCTCGACTTGAAGTAGATGACCTCAACCTATCACTATACTGAATACTACTAAAAAATACGGCTTGATTGGATTCTGGATTTAACCGTTTTTTGATTTGTGTTTTCTCTAAACCACTCATCTGTTCTGGACACTTGCTTACTACAATCACCTGTGCACGTTTGGCACCCGATTTAGGCTCTCTTAGGTTTCCCGTAGGCAAAACAAAATCATCACAATATAATTGATCGTATGCGGTTAACAGAATATTAAATCCGGCCGTGACTTTTCGGTGTTGAAACGCATCGTCTAACAACACAACTTCCAAAGAAGGATCATTTTGAATGAGACGCTTTAATCCATTCTGACGATCAGCATCAACAGAAACCGTAATGTTTTTAAATTTATTATAAATCTGTAAAGGCTCATCTCCAATATCTTGAGACCTTACACCTGAACTCGCTATAAGAAAACCTTTGGACTTTCGTCCATACCCACGGCTTAGGGTTGCTAACTTATATTTAGAATCGAGTAGTGAAATTAAATATTCGATCATGGGTGTTTTTCCAGTTCCACCTACTGACAAATTACCAACACAGAGCAATGGAAACTCATAAGATTTGGACTTATAGAGCGACCAATCATAGAATTTATTCCTTAAAAACACCGCCGCATAATAGAAGGGTACAAAGGGAAATAATATTTTTCTAAAAAGCTTCATTGCAACGAAAGTAATTATTTTATCTTTGAACTTAAACAAAAACTTATGATAGTTCAAGATGTGATTACGCATTTAGAGGCTTTGGCTCCACTTGCCTATGCTGAAGAATTTGATAATGTAGGCCTTTTGGTCGGTGATAAAAACACTGAATTAACAGGGGTATTGGTCACGTTGGACACCCTTGAAGCGGTCGTCGATGAGGCTATTGAAAACCAATGTAATTTGATTATTAGTTTTCATCCGATTATTTTTAAAGGACTCAAAAAAATAACGGGAAAAACTTATGTAGAACGTGTATTAATCAAAGCAATCAAACATAAAATTGCTATTTACGCCATTCATACAGCACTAGACAATGCTTTTGAAGGGGCGAATACTGGACTTTGCGATCTATTAGGACTAAAAAACAAAGCTATTTTAATTCCACAAGCGGGCACAATCAAGCAATTGACCACTTATGTCCCAGAAAAAGATGCAGACGCCACAAGAACAGCCTTGTTTGCGTGTGGTGCTGGAAGCATCGGGAATTACACGGACTGTAGTTTCAATAGTACCGGTACTGGAACTTTTAAAGGAAATGAGCATTCCAACCCTGTTATTGGAGCTAAACATGAATTACAAAAAGTTTCAGAAACAAAAATCACGGTTAGCTTTGCTAAACATTTAGAAAATGACGTTCTGAAAGCACTTTTCAGCACCCACCCCTACGAAGAAATTCCTTATGAAGTTGTGACATTAGAAAATAAAAATCAACATATTGGGATGGGGATGGTTGGTTTATTGGAGCAACCAATGGATGGAGCTTCATTTATAAACTTATTAAAAAGCCGTTTAAACAGTTCGGTTATAAGGCATTCTGAATTATTAGAAACCCCTATACAAAAAGTAGCTGTTTTAGGCGGATCAGGAAGCTTTGCGATTGAAGCCGCTAAAGCTGTTGGTGCAGATGCCTTTATTACAGCAGATCTAAAATATCATGACTTTTTTAGTGCAGAAAACAAGATTGTACTAGCAGACGTTGGGCACTATGAAAGTGAGCAACATATAAAAAATATTTTAGTTGCTCATCTTAAGAAAAAAATTACTAATTTTGCAGTCCTTTTATCAAATACAAATACAAATCCTGTAAAGTACAAATAAGCATGGCTAAAAAGAAAGAACTAAGCGTAGAGGATCGATTAAGAGCTCTTTATGATTTACAATTAATCGACTCAAGAGTTGACGAAATTAGAAATGTAAGAGGAGAACTTCCTTTAGAAGTTAGAGATTTAGAAGACGATGTTGAAGGATTCAAAAACAGAGTTGAAAAGTTTGAAGAAAATCTTGCTGAAATCGAAAATCAAATAAAATCTAAAAAGATTCTTATTGAGGAAGCTACTGGATTGATTAAAAAATATACTGAGCAACAAAAAAATGTTCGTAACAATCGTGAATTTAATTCTTTAACTAAAGAAGTTGAGTTTCAAGAATTAGAAATCCAATTGGCTGAAAAACACATCAAAGAATTTATGGCTCAGATGGAACAAAAAAATGCTGTAATTTCTTCTACAAAAGAACGTTTAGAAGAACGTGAAACACATTTAAAACACAAAAAAGCCGATCTTGATGCAATCCTTGCTGAAACCGAAAAAGAAGAAAAACTTCTATTAGCTAAATCAGAGGATTACAAAAAAAATATTGAAGAACGCCTTGTAAAAGCTTATACTAAAATACGTACAAACGTCAAAAATGGCTTAGCCATTGTTCCTATTGAAAGAGGAGCTTCGGGTGGATCTTACTTTACAATCCCACCACAAGTGCAAATGGAAATTGCATCTCGTAAAAAAATCATTACAGATGAACACAGTGGTCGAATTTTAGTAGATGCTGTCTTAGCTGAAGAACAAAAAATTAAAATGGAAAAATTAATTTCTAAACTTTAGTTTTTTCCTACAAATTATTCAAAGCCTTCATTTTTTAATGAGGGCTTTTTTTATTTAATATAATTTTCACACTTTTATAAAATCTGGATTGTAGTTTTATTCCATAAATTAACAAATACTTCCATGAAAAATCTTGCCACATTACTGCTTTGTCTGACTTTCAGTTTTATAAGTTGTCAAACTAAAAAAGAAGACTCTAAAAATCAACTTGACATAAAGAATGCTTCCCCAGTTGAAGTCCCTCTCAAAGATGGTATGGCACGTGCCTATTTTGCCAGTGGTTGCTTTTGGTGTGTCGAAGCAGTTTATGAAAGTGTCAAAGGCGTTTTAGAAGTCATTAATGGCTATGCAGGCGGTCATACAAAGAACCCAACCTACCAATCAAGCAACACAGGTAGGACAGGTCATGCCGAAGCAGTAGAAGTTATTTACGACCCCACAGTTGTCAGCTTCTCAACCCTACTAGATGTGTATTTTGGGTCTCAAAATGCGACTCAAGTCAATGGTCAAGGACCTGATAGAGGATCGCAATACCGCTCTATTATTTTTTATCAAAATGAAACTCAAAAAACACTTATAGAACTAAAAAAAGAAGCACTTGCAAAATCGTTAAATGCAACCATTGCAGCAGAAGTCTATCCATTTCAAAAATTTTGGAAAGGTGAAGACTATCATCAAAATTATGAGCGTTTGCATCCCAATAATTCCTACATACGGAATGTTTCTATACCCCGTTTACGAAAATTTCAACAGAAATTTCCACACTTACTTAAATCAAACCATTAATTTTTAGACTGCAATTCCATTTTTTTTCAATCAAAATTGTTTATTTTTGAGAGAATTCAAACTACTAACTGTTGACAAGTCATAAGCCTGGAATCGATTATGCTAAAGCTCAAGATCAAAAAGATCCTTTAGCAAACTACCGTGAAAAGTTTCACATTCCTAAAAATGCAGACGGTGAGGAGTGGTTATACTTCACAGGAAACTCTTTAGGACTTCAACCTAAACAAACTAAAAATCACATACAACAAGAGCTAGATGATTGGGCAAAACTTGGAGTAGAAGGACATTTTGAAGCCAAAAATCCTTGGATGCCTTACCACGAATTTCTTACTGAAACCATGGCGGAGATTGTAGGAGCAAAACCGATAGAAGTGGTCATCATGAATACACTGACAACAAATCTTCATTTACTGATGGTTTCTTTTTATCAACCGACTGAAACAAAATACAAAATCGTGATTGAAAGTGACGCCTTTCCATCCGATCGTTACGCTGTAGAAACACAGTTACAGTTCCATGGATTTGATCCTTCAGAGTCACTTATAGAATGGAGCCCAAGAGATGGTGAAACACTTCTAAATATCGAGGATTTAGAATCCATTTTAAAAACTCAAGGCGATGAAATTGCTTTACTATTAATTGGAGGCGTTAATTATTATACAGGACAATTCTTAGATTTAAAACGAATTGCCGAATTGGGTCATCAAAAGGAGTGCAAAGTTGGAATTGACTTGGCACATGGCGTAGGAAATATTCAGCCAAAACTACATGAATCAGGAGTCGATTTTGCAGCTTGGTGTACCTATAAATATATGAATTCTGGCCCAGGGAGTCTTGGCGGGATTTTTGTTCACGAACGATATGCCCATGACACTTCCTTAAAACGGTTTGCAGGTTGGTGGAGTCAAAACAAAGAAACCCGTTTTGACATGCGACAACCCTTAGATATCACCCCCGGTGCAGAAGGTTGGCAATTAAGCAATCCACCCATTTTATCCATGGCGGCAATTAAAGCGTCATTGGAATTATTCAGTGAAGTTGGAATGCAAGCATTAAGAACAAAATCTATACAACTAACGGGATACTTAGAATATCTTATTTTGAATTTAAACAATAAAAATATTTCTATAATAACTCCAAAAGATCCTGAACAAAGAGGATGCCAATTGTCCATACAAGTAAAAAACGCTAACAAAACTCTTCACACTAAACTCACAGAAGCACATGTGATTACCGACTGGAGAACACCCGATGTGATTCGTTGTGCTCCTACCCCTTTTTACAATTCCTTTGAAGACGTTTATAAAATGGTAGAAAACTTAAAAACTATTTTAAATGCCTAAACAAGAATCCATATTGATTATTGGCGCAGGACTCTGTGGATCCTTACTCGCTTTGCGACTGGGTCAACGCGGATTTAGAGTACGTGTCATTGAAATGCGTCAAGATTTACGAAAAGTAGATATCAGTGCGGGACGTTCTATCAATTTAGCATTTTCAAATCGTGGACTCAAAGCGATTAAAATGGTTGGATTGGAATCAAAAGTTGAATCCTTATGCATTCCAATGCACGGAAGAATGATTCACGATATTGAAGGAAATACCGTTCTTTCTAACTACAGCGGACGTGAAAATGAGTTTATAAATTCCATATCAAGAGAATTACTGACCGCTCTTTTATTAGATGAAGCGGAAGCTTTGGACAATGTAAGCATTGAATTTGAAAAACGCTGTCAAAAAGTAGATTTCGAATCCAAAGTAGGATTTTTTGAAGATACTACTACTGGCGAAGCTTTTGAAGTATCAGCAGACCTCATCTTTGGAACAGATGGCGCAGGCTCCTCCCTAAGAAAAAGTTATTTCCAAGAACGTAAATTTTTATTCAGTTTTTCTCAGAATTATCTGACCCACGGCTATAAAGAACTCACCATTCAACCTACAAAAAATGGCGACTTTAGAGCTTATAAAAATGCCCTTCATATATGGCCAAGAGGCGATTTTATGATTATTGCATTGCCTAATTTAGATGGTAGTTTTACAGTTACTCTCTTTCTAAGTTACGAATCAGGGGCTTATAATTTCAATAATTTAACAACTCCTGAAATTGTTACCGAATTTTTTAAAAAGGAGTTTCCTGATGCACTGGACTTAATGCCGGATTTAGTAGATGAGTTTTTTGAAAACCCAACAGCTCCTTTAGGAACCGTTAAATGTTTTCCTTGGCATTATAAAGGCAACAGTCTTTTACTCGGAGATGCTGCGCACGCTATTGTTCCATTTTACGGACAAGGCATGAATTGTTCCTTTGAAGATGTGGTTGAATTTGATGCGTTTTTAGACACTCATGACGGCAATTGGGAAGCTACATTCAAAGCCTTTGAAATACACAGAAAAGTGGATACTGATGCAATTGCCGATTTAGCAATCGACAATTTTCATGAAATGAAAGACCATATCGCCAATCCAATATTTCAAGAAAAACGAAAAATTGAAATGGCTTTAGAAGCTGAATTCCCAGAGACTTATTATTCGAAATATTCATTGGTAACTTTTAAAGAAACGATTGGTTATAAGGAAGCCATGACGGTGGGTCGTGCCCAAGACAAAGCAATTTTGAGCATGTTATCAAATCAAAAAATAGACCCCAAAGAAAGTGTATCAAAACAACTAAAAAAAATACAAGAAGAAACCAACAGTATTCTTTCGGAAGCTACAATTTCAAAACCATTAAAGCACTAAAAAACAAGCACTATGAGTACCAAAGTAACACCAAGAGGCGCCTATCCACACACCAAACGTGTTGGAGATTTTATCTTTGTATCAGGGACCAGTTCGAGACGTGCAGACAATAGTATTGCAGGGGTGGATCGAATTGATGAAATGGGCACAAAGCACTTAAATATTGAAACTCAAACACGTGAAGTCCTTCAAAATATAAACACCAATTTAATCAACGAAGGAGCCAGCCTAGAAGATGTGGTTGATGTAACTACCTTTTTGGTAAATATGAACGATTTTGCTGGATACAACAAAGTCTATGCTGAGTTTTTCAGTTCAGAAACCGGTCCTACACGTACTACAGTTGCGGTTCACCAACTTCCTCATCCCGATTTGGTTGTTGAAATTAAAGTAATGGCCTATAAAAAACAAGCATGATTCAAATACAAAACTATATTGACGGTACGTTTGTAAATCCAATTCAAAATGAATGGATAGACAATACAGATCCCTCAAATGGTTTAGTCTATGGAAAAATTCCAAACTCATGTTCTAAAGATGTACAAGTAGCTTACAAGGCGGCTCAAAAAGCATTCATCCCTTGGTCTGAAACCTCCATTGAAAACCGGAGTTCTATTTTACTGAAAATAGCCCATTTAATTGAAGCCAATTTGAACCGATTTGCAGAAGCCGAAAGCAAAGACAACGGAAAACCTATTTCAGTTGCAAAGACAGTTGACATTCCTAGAGCTGCGAGTAACTTCCGATTTTTTGGACATGCGATCACTCAATTTTATAGTGAAAGCCATGAAACTAAAAGTGAAAAAACAATCAATTATACCTTGAGGCATCCCATAGGGGTTGTGGGATGTATCTCGCCTTGGAATTTACCGTTGTATTTACTGTCATGGAAAATAGCTCCAGCACTCGCTGCAGGGAATTGTGTCGTTGCCAAACCTAGTGAAGTGACTCCTTACACTGCTTTTTTATTAGGAGAAATTTGTACTGAAGCAGGACTTCCTAAAGGAGTTTTAAATATTGTACATGGATTGGGAACGAGCACTGGCAAAGCGATTGTAGAACACCCTCATATTAAAGCGATTTCGTTTACAGGAGGTACAGAAACAGGGAAGTTTATTGCCAAAACAGCGGCTCCGATGTTTAAAAAATTATCGCTCGAATTGGGAGGAAAAAACCCAAATATCATATTTGCAGATTGTGATTATGAGAAAATGTTGACCACCACGATTAAATCCTCATTTTCTAATCAAGGTCAAATTTGTTTATGTGGAAGTCGGATTTTTGTTGAAGCATCCATTTACGAACAATTTAAGATTGATTTTATAAAACGAGTTCAACAACTTATTGTCGGACCACCCTCTGATAAATCAACACAAGTGGGAGCCTTGGTATCTAAAACTCATTTTGAAAAAGTACAGTCTTATATTGAGGAGATTGACAATAAAGAAAGTAGATTGTTATGTGGAGGCAAACGCGTCCGTATTGAAGGCTTTGAAAACGGCTACTACCTTTCCCCTGCTGTCATTGAAGTAGATTCAAATTCATGTAAATTAAATCAAGAAGAAATTTTTGGCCTAGTGGTCACTCTAATGCCTTTTAATTCAGATGCCGAAGTTTTAGCCATGGCCAACGATGTAAAATATGGTTTGTCCGCCACGGTATGGACCACTAATTTAAAACGAAGTCTGCTATTCTCAGAACAATTAGAAACAGGAATTGTTTGGGTAAATACTTGGATGCAACGTGACTTGCGAACCCCATTTGGAGGTGTAAAATCTTCAGGTGTTGGTCGTGAGGGTGGATTTGAAGTGCTTCGATTTTTCACAGAAACAAAAAATGTATGTATAAATTACGAATAATAAACAAATGGATTTAAATTTAGAACATAAAAACGCTCTTGTTTGCGGAAGTACTCAAGGCATTGGAAAAGCAGCTGCTTTTGCATTGGCCTCCGAGGGAGTAAGACTTACCTTAGTTGCTAGAAATGAAGCCAAACTAAAAGATGTTATTGCAACACTTCCAAACGCAGATCAACACGATTATATCATTGCTGATTTTATGAATCCCATGGATTTGAAATCAAAAGTGGAAACTTATATTCAAACCAATCATGGCTTTCATATTCTAGTCAATAATACTGGAGGGCCAAGAAGTGGTGCAATTATAGACGCCAGTTTAGAGGCGTTTGAAGATGCATTTACACAGCATTTAAAATGCAACCATGTACTGGCACAACTCACAGTTCCTTTTATGAAAGAGGAATCTTATGGACGGATTATTAATATCATTTCAACCTCAGTAAAAGAACCCATTGAAGGTTTAGGGGTGAGTAACACCATCCGAAATGCAGTGGGAAATTGGAGTAAAACAATGTCTTTTGAATTAGGTCGTTTTGGGATTACAGTTAATAACGTATTGCCTGGATTTACAGAAACCGAACGATTGAATGAAATTATTAAAATTAAAGCCGATCAAGCACAGACGAGTATCGAAGAGATGACTGCGATTATGAAAACCTATACCCCTGCAAAACGCTTTGCAAAACCAGAAGAAACTGCCAATGCGGTTGTGTTTTTAGCAAGCGCTGCAGCCAGCTATATAAACGGCGTAAACATCCCTGTTGATGGTGGTCGCACAAAATCTTTGTAACTTGAAAAAATTAATACAAAAACAATAACCCATGAGCAAACTAGTGTCTCCCTTAAATATCAAAGCATGGATTGAAGAAAACAGAGCATTACTAAAACCTCCTGTTGGAAACAAATGTGTATGGAACGATGGTGAATTTATTGTGATGGTCGTTGGTGGCCCCAATAACCGTAAAGATTACCATTATAATGAAACCCCTGAATTTTTCTATCAGTTAGAAGGGGATATCATTTTAAAAATAATTGATAATGGCGTTGCTAAAGATGTTCACATCAAAGAAGGTGATATTTATTTATTACCCGCAAAAATACCACATTCCCCACAACGAGGAGCCAACACAGTTGGAATCGTTATTGAGTATCCACGACCCAAAGGCGTTGAAGATGCTTTGGAATGGTATTGTGAAAATTGTAACCATCAACTGTACAGAGCCCCTTTTATTCTTGATAATATTGAAACCGATATGCCTGTGATTTTTGACCGCTTTTATTCGAGCGAGGAATTTTGCACATGCACACAGTGCGGCGCTAAAATGGAGGCACCAAACAAAATATAAATCAGATGAAACATTCATATCTAAATCTTGATTCCCAAAATAAATGATTAAATGGATGTAACATGTAACCGTTAAAAAACAATAAATAGAGATACATGAAACGCAAACTTCGCATCAACGGACATTCCCATCTCCTACCTTATCCGGAAGAGATTCCTGAGTTCATGAAAGAAAAAGAAATTTTCTGGGTGGATGATGAGCGTAAGCACATGCTTCAAAAAGGCTGGAGTCGTCCGGTCACCCACTCAAGTTTTTTCTTGGATGAAAAACTGGAATGGATGGATGAAAATAAAATTGATCATGCAGTAGTTTTAAATTTATCGCAGCTCTATGGAAATGGGTTACGATTGGAAGAAATGAAAAAAGCATTGCGCTTTCAAAATGATTACAATGCAAAAATACAAAAAGACAATGCGTCCAAATTTACTTGTGGTTTTGTGGTTCATCCTGGTTTTATTCAAGGTGCCTTATGGGAAATTGAGCGCTGTGTCGAAGAATTAGATTTAAGAGTGTTGTGTTTACCCACTCACTTTATGGATAGTATTGGGCAATGGCGAAGTGTATTTGACAAGGAAAATGACCCTATTTTTGAATTGGCAAATAAATATAATCTAGCTATTGAAGTACATCCATACGATGGTGAAAAAATGATTAAACTCGAAAACACGTCTTGGCGTTTTCATTTGATTTGGATGTTAGCACAATGCGGAGATGCCTATCACTTTTATACTTTAAATGGGATGCAAGACCGCTACCCAAACATCCGAACGTGTTTTGCACACGGAGGACAAATGGCACAGATGAACCTTGGCAGACGGATTCAAGGATTCGATGGTCGTCCTGATTTATTTGAAGGTAAAAACCACCCTCGTAAAGCGGTTGGACATCCCAACATCTATTTTGATACGTTGGTTCACGATACCGACTCCTTAGACTTAATGTTAAAACGTCAAGGGAGTAATCAAATTATCATGGGCTTAGACGACCCCTATCCGTTAGGTGAAATGGAAAGTGAAGCACAATCTTCTTATCCAGGAAAACTACTAGACTTGGCTATTGATCGGAAATTAATATCCCAAACACAGTACGATGAAATTTGGGAAGACAATGTCCTAAGATGGTTGTTTGGAGATGATTTAATACAAACTGAAAAATTGATTCAAAAAATACTTTCTTAAATGCATTTTATTTCAGAAAAATTGGATGACTATGTCGTAAGGCATTCCGAAGAGGAACCCGCACTTTTAAAAGCACTTACAAGGGAAACCTATCAGAAAGTTTTACAACCACGAATGCTTAGTGGGCATTATCAAGGGCGTATATTGAGTGTGTTGTCCAAACTCATAAGGCCTAAAACGATTTTAGAATTAGGGACATTTACAGGCTATTCTGCCTTGTGTTTGGCAGAAGGCTTGGACAAAAATGGCGTTTTACACACAATTGATATCAACGAGGAGTTGGTGGATTTTCAAAAACGCTATTTTGACAAATCGGATTATGGGTCCCAAATTATACAACATTTAGGATCGGCATTGGACATCATCCCAACCATAGAAACTACTTTTGATTTGGTTTTTATGGACGCTGATAAACCTAATTATATTAATTATTTTCATCAAATTATTGACAAACTCAATCCTGGTGGGGTGATTCTTTCAGACAATGTTTTATGGAGTGGAAAAGTAATTGAAGCCCTTGACCCCTCAGATATTTCAACAAAAATTGTTTTAGAATATAATAGCTTATTAAAAGAAGATTCGCGATTAGAAACCGTATTGCTGCCTATTAGGGATGGTCTAACAGTTAGTATAAAAAAGTAGTCCTAGAGGTTCCTCCGCACAGATCCAGTAAGATCATTAATTTCATCTTTTACTTTGTCAAGCTCTTCTTTAACATCTTTAGAAATAGAGGTGTCAATCCCGTTTTTATCGGCACTTTTTTGAATTTCTCCTTTGATATCGTTGGTTGCATCCTTGAGTGTACGCATGCCTTTCCCAAGACCTTTCGCGATACTAGGAATTTTATCCGCCCCAAATACGAGTATCACAATAAATAAGATAAACGTAATTTCGGTACCACTGATAAATAAAAAGTGCGTGTGTATCATGGTACAAATATAACGAGATTTCTTTGATCCTTTTGATTAATTTTTTGACAAACTTGCAATCTTAAATTCTTTTAGTTTTACTTCTAAAAATTGTAAAATTTCTACATCACTCCGACCTCTACAGCGTTGTTGGAAATCTGGTGCATCGGCACAGAAATAATAAAACTCCATTCGTTTGCTTTTTTCTAACGTATTGGTTGTAAAAAAAAGGGGACCTACAACTTCTTTTATATGTTGGAGTGTTTGCTTGTCACCGTCTAGCTTTACATTTTTTTTTAGCATTTTTGTGCGGCCAGAAATCATATTAAGAAATTTATAGAAATTTATCCCAAGACCAATGACTAGGGGGCCTGCATCGGCTTCAAAAAGTCGTCTTTCTGCTAAATTCAATCGTGGGCCTGTATAGCCTGGAATGCCCAAATCATAAAAATCCATGGGGCGTTCAGCATCAGAGTTGGTGATATCTGAATTTAAATCGCCTGTTAATATGGTCCCAACGGTAACCTCATCTAAGGCATTAATAGATTCAGAAAGGCTGACCGTAATTGATTTGCTATTAATTTGTTGAGCTGTTAAAACAAGGGTTTTGGGAAGGTATTGAATGGATGAAAAATAAAGGGAATCTGACTCTTTTGCTTCAATAATAAAGAACCCTTTTTTATCGGTTGTGGCATATCTATACGATGTTTTATTGATGACATGAATCCCTTCCAATTCACCATTGGAGATAATCTGTCCAGAGATTTCAACCTTTTGGGCATGGATTGTCACCAAAAACATCCCACTAATTATTATAGTGAATAGAACTTGTTGGAATGAAAAAAAAGAGGGTCTCAAATTCATTTAAAAAATAAATTTATTGGTAAATTTACAAAAATTAAAAGATGTAACCAGCGTACTAAAATTATCATCACCCATCGGAATGACTAATAGCGAACCTGCCTGCCGCAAGCAGGCAGCATGTGACCTTTTAAAAACAATAAATACAGACACATGAAACAAATCCTAATTGCAAGCACCTCTACAGTGCATGGTAGTGGTTTTTTGGACTACTTGTTGGACGCCTTAAAAATACATTTTAAGAACGTAGAAACGATTCTTTTTATCCCTTATGCACGTCCAAGTGGAATGTCACACGAAGCCTATACAGATGTTGTGCAGTTGGCTTTTTCTAAAATAGGCAAAACTGTCAAAGGATTGCATGAATTTAAAAACCCAATAGAAGCCATCAAAAATGCAAAAGGTATTTTTACGGGTGGAGGAAACACTTTTGTATTGGTCGATCAACTCTATAAAACAAATGTGATTGGAACTTTAAAATCGACTATTGAATCGGGAACACCTTATTTAGGAACCAGTGCAGGAAGTAACATCTGTGGGCTTACGATTGGCACATCGAATGACATGCCTATTGCCTATCCAAAAAGTTTTCAAACCTTAGGAGTTGTTCCGTTTAATATCAATCCTCACTATCAAGATCCTGATCCAAGGAGTACTCATATGGGCGAAACTCGTGAAACTAGAATTCAAGAGTTTCATCACTTCAATTCACAGCCAGTTATTGGATTAAGAGAGGGGAGTTATTTGGAAGTCATCGGCTCAAAAATCACACTTAAAGGTTCTTTTAGCGCACGTGTATTTGAAAAAAACAAAACACCTTATGAAATTAAGCCTGAATCGGATGTGTCGGATTTAAATTAAAGATAATTCGTTAAAGACAAGAATATAGAGAATAGATTTTACTACTTACATATTGGTTCTTTTTCTATACTCTCTTATCTGTGTTTTTTTTCATAATACTTATACCTCCTACTTAATACTAATTACTAACATCATTAAATCTCCTTCACAAAATGATACCCTAGTTTCTGAAATCCATCTCTTTCGTAAAATTTTTGAGAAGGTTCATTATCTATATATGCATTGAGTTCAATTGCTTCACACCCTTTTGATTTGACATACTCCTGAATCCAATTGACAAACTGTGACCCCAAGCCTTTATTCCGATAAGCATCGTCAATAAAAACATGATCCAATTCTACACTGCGCCCCGAATAATGTCGTGTACAAAACCACAATCCGGAAACACCCACAAGTTTATCCGCATCATAAACGCCAATACATTCGTAATTCTGAGAGACCATTTCCTTGAAACGCTTCAAAAGCAGTGCCTCTTTAATTGAGGGTGTAGACATTTTTTTTACTAATGGTACAACACTATCAATTGACTCTGCTGGGATAATTTTGAACTGAAATTGCATTTAAAAGGATTTAGAACTTCAAAAATACGATTATTTTTTAGCATCTAATTCCAACTTCTCATCTGAATTCTATATAAATCTTCTTATCTTTGAGCACGTTATAACAACGAGAATATGAACAAGAAAGTTATTTTAATGATTTTAGATGGGTGGGGGAAATCTCCTGATCCTAAAGTATCGGCAATTGACAATGCAAATACACAATTTATTGATTCTTTATATACAAAATATGGCCATGCCAGTCTTCGTACAGATGGTCTGCATGTAGGACTTCCTGAAGGTCAAATGGGGAATAGTGAAGTTGGACACATGAACTTGGGTGCTGGACGTATTGTATATCAAGATCTTGCTAAAATCAATCTTGCTGTTACGAATGATACTTTTAAAGACGAAACAGTTCTAAAGAATGCATTAGAATATGCAAAAACAAATCAAAAAGCAGTTCATATTTTAGGATTGGTCAGTGATGGTGGAGTGCATTCCCACATCAATCACTTATATGGATTGTTGGATGTTATTGACGCACATGGCATAGAAAAATCTTTTATCCATGCGTTTACAGATGGGCGTGATGTAGATCCTAAATCTGGATATGGGTTTATTTCCGAATTGGAAACCCGCTTAGAATCTTCCTCAACAGAACTAGCAACGATCACTGGACGTTATTACGCTATGGATCGTGATAACCGTTGGGAACGGATAAAAATTGCTTATGATGCCTTAGTAAATAACAAAGGCCTTCATTCTTCCAATGCTACAAAAACAATTCAAAATAATTATGATGAAGGGTTAACAGATGAATTCTTAAAACCAATTATCATAACTGATAAAAATAACGCTCCCGTTGCTAAAATTGAAGAAGGTGATGTGGTTTTATTCTTTAATTTTAGAACCGATCGAGGAAGAGAATTAACAGAAGTACTCAGTCAAAATGACAAGCATGAATACAATATGCATAAGCTAAACTTGCATTATGTGACCATGACAAATTACGATGATAATTTTAAAAATATTGAGGTTATCTTCAACAAAGACAACGTTACAAATACACTCGGAGAAGTACTTGAGACCCATGGAAAAACACAGCTAAGAATGGCTGAAACAGAGAAATATCCCCATGTTACTTTTTTCTTTTCTGGAGGACGTGAAACAGCCTTCAAAGGAGAAGAACGTATTTTGAAAAATTCTCCGAAAGTAGCCACTTATGATCTTCAGCCAGAAATGAGTGCTTTTGAACTTAAAGATGCTCTTGTCGCTGAACTCAAAAAAGAAACTCTTGATTTTGTATGTTTAAATTTTGCCAATGGTGATATGGTTGGGCATACAGGAGTGATGGACGCTGCTATTAAAGCCTGTGAAGCGGTAGATACTTGTGTTGAAGCGGTAATCACCACTGCTTTGGAACACAACTACACAACCCTACTCATTGCCGATCATGGAAATTGCGAAACGATGATTAATCCTGACGGAACTCCTAATACAGCTCATACGACCAATCCTGTTCCCATTATTTTGATTGACAAAGAACTCACTTCCATCAAAGATGGCGTGCTTGGTGATATTGCACCAACTATTTTAAAACTTATAGGAATTGAAAAACCCGAAGTTATGACCCAAAATAGCTTAATCTAAATTAATCCTAATGGACTTAACCAAAACCTTCACTCTAGCAATTGACTTTGACGGCACAATCGTGGAAGATGCATACCCAAAAATTGGGAAACCAAAACTATTTGCTTTTGAAACCTTAAAAAAACTACAACAAGATGGGCATCGATTGATACTTTGGACCTATCGTTATGGAAAAACACTGCAAGAAGCAGTTGATTTTTGTAAAGAAAATAATCTTGAATTTTATGCTGTTAACTGTAGTTTTCCAAACGAGGACTATGACCCCAAAAAAAGCAGAAAAATAAATGCAGACCTTTTTATTGATGATAGAAACGTTGGAGGCTTTTATGGTTGGGGAGAAATTTATCAACTCCTATCCGAGAGTGACAACCCTTTATCGCTTCCAAAGAAAAAACGTTTTTTTGGATTCTTCAAGTCTTAAAACTTTAAGACAACTCTAACAAAATCAAGCGTATAAAACCAACTAAAAAAGGCTTTTATTAAGTATCTTTGTGCATAATTTTTTAGTATGCTCACGCTTAAATCAAAAGAAGAAATAGAACTCATTCGCGAAAGTGCCCTTGTTGTTTCAAAAACATTAGGAATGTTGGCTGGCGAAATAAAACCTGGAGTTACCACCTTACAACTAGATGCACTCGCCGAAACATTTATTAGAGACCACGGAGCCATTCCGGGGTTTTTGGGGATGTACGGATTTCCAAACACGCTTTGTATGAGTCCAAACGATCAAGTCGTTCATGGAATTCCAAATGATACTCCGCTTGTTGAAGGCGATATTATTTCAATTGATTGTGGCGCTTTAAAAAATGAATTTTATGGCGATCATGCTTACACCTTTTCCGTAGGTGAGATTGACGAAGACACTCAAAAGTTATTAGAGGTTACTAAAGCTTCGCTTTATGAAGGCATTCGAGCATTTAAACACCACAACCGTGTAGGAGATGTTGGTTATGCCATTCAAAACTACTGTGAATCTCATGGTTATGGAGTGGTAAGAGAACTCATCGGACACGGAATTGGACGTATCATGCACGAGGAACCCGAAATGCCAAATTATGGAAAACGCGGTCGAGGGAAAAAATTTCAAGAAGGAATGGTTGTTGCAATTGAACCGATGATCAATATGGGAACTCATAAAATCAAACATCACAAAGATGGGTGGACAATTACTACAAAAGACAACAAACCAAGTGCCCATTTTGAGCACAATGTTGCGCTTGTAGATGGACAACCCGAATTATTATCAACCTTTGCTTATGTTTATGAAACACTCGGAATAAAAAGTAATGAAGAGGATGGACTAAGAGTCCATCCATTAACACTATAATTAACCAATACATGAGTCGCTTAAAAGCTATTGAATTACAACTAGAACCACTTCGTGATCAGCTAAAATCACATCCTTTATATAATACACTTTCAAACATAGAGGATGTCGCTGTGTTTATGGAGAACCATGTGTTTGCCGTTTGGGATTTTATGTCCTTACTTAAATCACTTCAAAATCATTTGACAAATACAAATGTTCCTTGGACCCCAAAAGGGCATGGACCAACAGCACGTTTTATCAATGAAATAGTTATGGCTGAAGAAAGTGATGTCAACGAACTGGGAGTTCCTATGAGTCATTTTGAAATGTATATCGATGCGATGAAACAGGTTGGTGCAAATACAACTGCCATAGACTTGTTTGTAAAGGCAATTGAAAATGGAGACTCTATTGAAACTGCCGCCCAAAGAATAAATTTAGAAAAACCTATTGTGGAGTTTGTACAATTCACAATGGAAGTTGTAAACTCCAACAAACCACACTGTGTTGCTTCGGCGTTTACGTTTGGAAGAGAAGATGTGATTCCAGATATGTTTTTAGAAATTGTAAGCCAGTCTCAAACTCAAGACAATGACCAAACGTATGGTAAACTACTTTACTATTTGAACCGTCATATTGAATTAGATGGCGATGAACACGGACCAATCTCCCTAAAAATGGTCGCTGAACTTTGTGGTGATGACGATTCAAAATGGGAAGAAGTACTAGAGATAGCAAATGACGCATTAAGACTTCGTTTGAAGCTTTGGGACCATATAACCGAGTGTATAAAGCACAAATACGTTGAGGCATAAATACTTAAATTTTGAAAACACTTTTTAAGTTTATTTTAAATTTAATACCACGACCCCTACTCATAAAACTGAGTTATATTGCACAACCCATTCTAGTTTTATTTTTAAGAGGAAGTCGCTATACCGATCCAATTGATGGTAAACAGTTTCGGAAATTTTTGCCTTATGGTTATGAAAACCCGCGAGGAAATGTGCTCTCACCCTCCACCCTGTCCTTAGAGCGTCACCGGTTATTGTGGTTATATCTAAAAAATGAAACCGATTTTTTCACTGCATCCAAAAAAATATTACACTTTGCACCCGAGCAGGCTTTTTACAAACGCTTTAAAAACATTAAACATTTTGACTATGTGACTACGGATCTGAACTCGCCCATTGCGACAGTCAAAGCAGATATTTGTAATCTTCCATTTGAATCCAATAGTTTTGATGTCATTCTATGCAATCATGTTCTCGAACATATTTTGGATGATACAAAAGCTATGCAAGAACTTTTTCGTGTCCTCCGCCCTAGAGGAATGGGCATCTTTCAAATCCCTCAAGATTTAAAGCTCGAAAAAACGTTTGAAGACCATAGCATAAACGACAAGAAAGAACGTGCTAAGATTTTTGGACAATACGATCATGTACGTATTTATGGACGTGATTACTTTCAAAAACTAAGAACAATTGGCTTTGAGGTGAATGAAGTGGATTATACCGCTGCATTATCAGATCAAGAAATTGACCGCTACCGATTGGCTAAAGGCGAAATTATTCCTGTGGTTTATAAACCTATTTCGTAGGGAAATTGTTCAAGGCTAACACTTCAAAATCCTTGTTTATATTTTCAAAAATAAGATACGCTTGCAGTTCAGGATGCTGAGCTAAAAACGCTTTAACTCTTTCAACACCCATCGCCTGAAAGGCTGTAGCATAGCCATCGGCCATCATACATGAATCGGCAATTACGGAGACACTTAAAATATTTGTTTTGGTTGGATAGCCTGTTTTAGTGTTTATGATATGGGCATAACGGTTGCCATTAGCGTCTAATTTAAACTTACGGTAAGTTCCAGAAGTTGCCATGGCTTTATCTTTAAGAACAAAGACGTTATCATAACTCTGTGAGCCATCAAAATTGGGGTTTTCAATGCCAACAGTCCACCCACTTTGTTTGGCCGTATTGATGCCTTTTACTCGGAGTTCACCTCCAATATTAATAAGGTAATTGTCGTGGTTTTTAGCGTCTAAAAACGCTGCAACGACGTCCACAGCGTAGCCTTTGGCAATCGCATTAAAATCTAAATAAGGCTTGGGAGTCGTTTTAATGAGGGTGTTCTTTTTTAATTCTATTTTGTCAAAGCCAACAAACTGCATTAAACTATCAATCCTAAGACTATCGAGTTTGGTTTTATTGAGTTCTGACCCAAAATTCCAGGCATTGACAAGTGTTCCAATGGTAGGATCAAATACGCCATTTGTTGCCTTGTATATGTTTTTTGACGCCTTGAATACTTCTACAAAATGAGCATCCACAACATCTAATTGGTGTTTATTAACCTTAGAGATGTCTGAGTCCATTTGGTAATTAGACATGGAAGTATTGATGACTGAAAAAATACTATCGATTGACTTTTGATGATTTTCGTTGTTGCTAGAAGAATAAGTAACCTCATAAAAGGTGCCAAAGATTGGGCCATTTAATTTCGTGATTGCTAGTTCTTGATCACAAGAAAGGCATGAAACTAAAATCCCTAAATAAAAAAAAATAAACCTGTACTTCATTTAATTCAAATTTGTTTCGATGACTTGAATCCCATTGTATTCTATAAGGTATTCTTCATTCAAATAGACAGGTAGATCTTCGCCTTTTGGATTGCCAATTCCAACTCCAGCATACAGTACTTTTGCGTCTTTGTCCATAGCATGATTTTTGAAGGTTTCCATCCAAATGACATCATAATTATTAGGGTTTTCAGGAAGCTTCACCACCCGAACGATGACAAAAAAGTATTGACTATTTTTATCAATACACACAAACTGAGGGTGTTTTTTGAGTTTACTATTAATGGCTACAAACTCAAAACCTCGGGACTCTAAATCCTTCCCAACGTGATTCATTGCTAAGTTGTGCATTTCTTGTTTTGAAAGTGGTTGACTCATAGTACAAAAATACAAAAAGCCCAACACAAGTGCTGGGCTAGATTATAAAAAGATTTAGAAGTGATTAACCTCCAAAGTCATCAAATCGAATGTGTTCATCTGGAATTCCAAAATCTTCACCCATTTTTTGAACCGCTTGATTCATTAATGGAGGTCCACAGAAATAGAGTTCGATATCTTCTGGTGATTCATGATGATTTAAATAATTATCGATCACACAGTTGTGGATAAATCCAATAAAACCATCACCTTCGCCATCAATTCCATCTTTTACTTTCCAGTTATCTTCTTCCATGGGTTCGGATAATGCAAGGTAAAATTTAAAATTTGGAAATTCTTTTTCAAGTTGTTCAAAATGGTCTAAATAGAATAATTCACGTTTAGAACGTCCTCCGTACCAATAGGTTACTTTACGACCTGTTTTAAGAGTTTTGAATAGGTGGTATAAATGCGAACGCATTGGCGCCATACCAGCACCTCCACCAACGTATAACATTTCGGAATCACTTTCATTAATAAAAAACTCACCGTAAGGTCCAGAGATGGTTACTTTATCGCCAGGTTTTTGAGCAAAAATATAAGAGGATGCAATTCCAGGATTCACGTCCATCCAACCATTTTTGGCACGGTCCCATGGCGGGGTTGCAATACGCACGTTTAACATAATTTCACGTCCTTCTGCAGGGTAGGATGCCATTGAATAGGCACGCTCTACAATTTCATTATTTTTCATCGTTAACGGCCAAAGACCAAACTTGTCCCATTCCGCTTGAAATTTATCTGGAGTATCATGTTCTTCTGGATGCGCTGTAATGTCAATATCCTTAAAGTCTATTTCACATTCTGGAATTTCGATTTGAATATATCCACCTGCTTTATATCCCATATCTTCTGGAATTTCCACTACAAATTCTTTAATAAAAGATGCTACATTATAATTTCTTACAACCGTAGCTTCCCATTTTTTAATTCCAAAAACTTCTTCTGGAATGGTAATTTCCATGTCTTGTTTTACTTTTACCTGACACGATAAACGTGCCCCATCTTTAAGCTCTTTTCTTGAGAAGTGAGGTGTTTCTGTTGGCAAGGCTTCACCCCCACCAGAGAGCACATGGCACTCACATTGAATACAGGTTCCTCCACCTCCACATGCAGAAGGTAAAAATATTTTATTCCCACCTAATGTGGATAATAATGTAGCTCCTGAAGCAACTTCAATTTCACGTTCACCATTGATAAGGATTTTTACAGGTCCTGATGGTGATAGTTTTTGTTTTACAAAAAGGAGTACACTGATTAATACTAAGGAAATTACTAAAAATGCTACGACGGTAGCTAAAATGGTTCCGGATGTTCCAGCGGCTAAAATCATCATATTAGTTAACTGTTTTTATTTGGTTATCTACTTCTTTTTCAATTTCTAAAGTTTCAGTAACGACTTCTTTTGGCGTTTCTTTCACTTCTTCGTCACCTCCTGTGAGCATACCACCAAAGCTCAAGAACCCAATTCCCATGAGTCCTGTAACAATGAATGTAATTCCTAGCCCTCTGAGTGGTGCAGGCACATTAGAATAGCGTATTTTTTCGCGAATAGCGGCAATCGCTAAAATGGCTAAAAACCACCCTATTCCCGAGGATATTCCATAATTTACTGCCAAGCCTAAGGTTTCTATCTCACGCGACTGCATAAATAAAGATCCTCCTAATATCGCACAGTTTACTGCGATTAGTGGTAAGAAAATACCAAGTGAGTTGTAGAGTGAAGGTGAAAATTTTTCAACTACAATTTCAACGAGTTGAACCATGGTCGCGATCGTTGCAATAAACATGATGAACGAAAGGAAACTAAGGTCATACTCTGCAAATTCAGGACCTAACCATGCTAGTGCACCAGGTTGTAATAGATATTGATCCAACAACCAGTTTAGAGGTACTGTAATGGCCAGTACAAAAATAACGGCGGCACCAAGTCCTACGGCGGTTGCTACTTTTTTAGAGACGGCTAAATAGGAGCACATGCCCAAGAAAACCGCAAACACCATATTATCAATAAAAATTGATTTGAAAAATAATTCGATGTGTTCTATCATTGTCTTTTATTTAAATTCTTACTAAAGAAATTAATCCTCAATTAATGTTGTGTTTCTACTGCGTTGTACCCAAATAATAAGGCCTACAATAATCAAGGCCATGGGAGGCATGAGCATAAATCCATTATTTTCATACCCTGTAGAATAGAGTCCTGTTTTTTCAATTGGATCACCCAATACTGGAATTCCAAAAAGAGTACCAGATCCTAAAAGTTCTCTAAAAAATCCTACAACCAAAAGTATAACTGCATATCCAAATGCATTTCCAATACCATCTAAAAAAGCTTTCCACGGTCCGTTTCCAAGAGCAAAGGCTTCAAAACGACCCATGATAATACAGTTGGTAATAATCAGTCCAACGAATACAGAAAGTGTTTTACTGAGTTCATAAGCAAAGGCCTTAAGAACTTGATCAACGATAATTACTAAGGACGCTACTACGATGAGTTGAACGATAATTCTGATTTTTGAAGGAATGATATTACGCATTAATGAAATGACAACATTTCCAATTCCTAGTACAAAAAGCACTGCAATTCCCATCACTAAAGAGGCTTTGAGTTCAGCTGTAATTGCTAGAGCAGAACAAATCCCTAATACTTGAATTGTAATTGGGTTGTTATCTGCTAACGGATCCGTTATTAATTTGGCATCTTTTTTTGAAGGTAGTCCCATGTTAGTTCAATTGATTTTTTAAATTTTTAAAGTATGGTAAATACAATTTTAGATCGCTCTTAATCATTGCAGATACGCCGTCACCTGTGATTGTAGCACCTGCTAATGCATCGACTTCATAATCGTCTTTAATAAGGTTTTTAGGGTCATTATTTCCTTTCGCTACAGTGATTCCTTTAAAGTCACCATTGTCTGAAAGTAATTTTTCTCCTACAAAATCGTCCATAAAATAACGTTGTTTGATATTGGCTCCTAAACCAGGTGTTTCAGCAGCATGATCAAAAAAGGCTCCTTGAACCACCATGTCTTCATTTAGTGCAACATAACCCCAAATAGCATCCCAAAGTCCTTTTCCTCGAATTGGGACAATGTAAAAGGACTCCCCTTCTTTTTGACCTACAAATAAAGGAAGTAATCGAGTTCCGCCATTTTTGGCTTTTGCTTGTTCTTTTTTGACATCAATAAGGTAAGCTTCCGTATTTTCTTCAGAGCTTCCATCCGCATTAATCAATAATTGTTTTGAGATATATTTTGAAAATTCGCCTGCAACTTTGTCGGTTCCAATAAATTTAATGTCCGTAGCTCCATTTTCATTGATTCCCATTGCATACAAAATGTTTTGTTGTTTTTCCATACGCTCATTCTCTTGAATATTGGGTTTCAACGAGGAGGCTGTAAAGGCTAATAAGGATCCTACGACAACTACCATTGCGATGGCAAATAAGATCGTATATTTATTTGTGTCTGTATTAGTACTCATAATTATGCAGTTTTAACTTTAAGACGTTTCATTCGTTTTTTTACATTTCCTTGAACCACATAATGATCGATGGTTGGAGCAAACACATTCATCAGAAGAATGGCTAAAAAGACCCCTTCTGGATAGGCAGGATTGAACACACGAATCATAATGGAAATGAATCCAATCAAAAATCCATATATCCATTTTCCTTTGTTGGTTTGGGCTGCTGTTACAGGGTCGGTGGCCATAAATACGGCTCCAAATAAGATACTACCAATGATTAGATGTTGCCAGAATGGAACACTCATCAATCCAAAAAACTTGCTTGAGCTTGAGATCCAACCAGCATCTACAACACCATTAAAAATGAGTCCCATAACAAGTGCTCCTATAATTGTACTGAAAATAATTCTCCAGCTTCCTATTTTTGTAAATATTAAAAAGAGTGCACCAAGAATAATCAATAATTTTGAAGTTTCTCCAACTGAACCTGGAATTATTCCCCAGAACATATCCCAATAGTCATACACTACGGAATTGTTTTGAGCATAACTTCCTAATATAGTTTCTCCTGAAATGGCATCTGCTGTTCCTGCTCGTTCAACCGCTCCGTGTACCCAAACTTTATCCCCACTCATCCATGTTGGATAGGCAAAGAATAAAAAGGCACGAATGGTCAGTGCTGGATTTAAGATATTCATTCCTGTGCCTCCAAAAACTTCTTTACCAATCACCACACCAAAAGCCACAGCAACTGCAAGCATCCAAAGCGGTAAGTCTATTGGAACAATAAGTGGCACTAACATCCCTGTTACAAGATAGCCTTCTTCAACTTCATGGCCTTTAATAACAGCAAAAAGAAACTCAATTGCCAAGCCAACTCCATAAGAGACAACAACTAAAGGCAATACTTTCCACATTCCAATGACTAAGTTGTCCAAAGTCCAAAATGATGCTCCTAAAAACCCTTGAGCAGATTCAATTGTTCCCAGTGCCAGGTGGTGTTGGTAACCTGCATTAAACATTCCAAAAATCAAACATGGAACCATGGCCATAATAACGGTATTCATGGTACGCTTTAAATCATCGGCAGCTTTAATATGTGTACCGTTGTGCGTAGTTTCGTTTGGCAAATATAAAAAGGTATGTAAGGCATTAAAGGCAGGAGCCATTTTTGTGCCTCTATACTTTTCTTTAATAGTGTGTAATTTACTTTTTAAACTCATTTTTATCCTATTTCTTTAAGCATTAAGTCCAATCCTTCTCTTATAATTTTTTGATGTGGCTGTTTAGACACACACACAAATTCAGTCAACGCAAAATCTTCTGGAGCGACTTCATACATTCCGAGTGCTTCCATTTCATCAAGATCTTGATACATACACGCCTTTAAGACTTGCATTGGAAAGATATCTAACGGAAATACTTCTTCATAAGAGCCTGTAATTACAAAAGCTCTATGCTCTCCATTAGTATTGGTATTTAAGTCGAATTTTTTATTTGGAGTCATCCATGAAAATGTCAAAGCTCTAGATGTAGATACTTTGTCAAAAACAGGTTTGTTCCATCCAAAAAACTCATAATCATCACCTTCTGGAATGACAGTCACTACGTTAGAATAATACCCTAAATAGCCGTCTGGTTTAATTTCTTTTCCACTCAAAACATTTCCAGAAATAATTCGAACATGTGCATCTTTTTCGATCCCACGATCGTAAACCATTGTCGCTATTTCACTTCCAATCTTAGTAACTAAATAGCGTGGCTCTTTAATTCCCGATCCAGCGAGTGCTACAATACGTTCAGCATTGAATTTGCCAGTTAAAAGTAATTCTCCAATAATAACTAAATCTTGAGGGGTCACTGTCCAAACAACTTCTCCTTTGTTAATAGGATCAATTTTATTGATCAGTGTCCCAACATTTCCAGAGGGATGAGGGCCTGAAACTTTGTGAGTCACTACATCTTCTAAATTAGAAAAAAGAGAATGTGAATCTTTAGAAACACTCACATTGACTGCTCCAGTAGTTAATTTAGAAAGTGCTGATACAGCAGCTTGTAATTCCGCTTTTTTGTTGGTGAGCACAAAATCATAGTCTGCTGCAAGTGGTGCAGAAGCATAGGCAGAAACAAAAATTCCTTTTGGAGTACTCTCTGGATTTGCAATGACGTCATAGGGACGTTGCATAATAAATGGCCAGCATCCTGAAGCGAGTAATTTGGCTTTAATTTCTTCCGCCTTTGCACTTTCAACTTCAAGTTTTTGGTGATCCAAAAATGTTTGAGTTTTATCAGCTTGTATTTTGACTTCTAATATACGACGTTTCTCTCCACGTGATATTTCAACAATTTCGCCAGAAACAGGAGAAACAAATTGAATAGATTCATTGGATTTGTCATAAAAAATAGGCTCACCTGCTTGGACTTTAGTGCCCGCTTTTACTAATAATTTAGGTGTGAGTCCGTGAAAATCTGAAGGTTGGATACTGTAGAAGTTACTTTTGATGGCATCACTTTTTGTTAAGGCTGCCTCCCCAACTAACTTAATATCTAACCCTTTTTTAATTAGGATGTCGTTTGACATAGGTATTTTTTGTTGAATTATTATCTAAAAAACGCTGCAAAATTACAAATTTAATGTACAGTTTCCACAATATTTATCGACATTTTTTTAATAAAAGTCTGCAATTTATTTTAGGCATAAAATTTGCTTATATTTACCTACTCTTTTATTAAGATTCAAATGCTCAAACATCTCTATATTTCATTTATTTTACTGATATCAACTGTTGGTTTTTCTCAAATTGAAGAAATTGAACCCAACGACCTCATCAAAACAATTAACTTTAGAAGTAATACCAATCAATCTGAGTTGCCCATTTTAACTCTAAACGAACGCTTGTATCTAGAATTTGATGTCCTTAGCCCAGATGAAGACGACTATTATTATGTCATTGAACATTATAACTATGATTGGACCAAATCCAATTTAATGAAAGCTGAATATCTCAAAGGACTCGATAATGTAAGGATTGTTAACTACGAAAACTCTTTCAATACCTATCAAATTTATTCTAATTACCGACTCCAAATCCCCAACCAACAAACACGACTCAAAGTCACTGGGAATTATATAATTAAAATCTTAGATGACTATGATGAAATTGTCTTTAGTCGCAAGTTTATGGTTTATGAAAATCTAGTGAATGTTGGTGTACAACTTAAACGCTCACGAGATGTAAAACACGTTAACACAAAACAATCGGTAGATTTTACAATTAATACGACTAACTTTAATTTTAACAACCCAAAACAAACCGTCAACACCGTTATACTTCAAAACAACAACTTAAAAACAGCTATTTCAGGTTTGAAACCTCAATATATTCTAGGCAATGAATTAATTTACCGCTACACTAGTGAATCTTCTTTTTGGGGTGGAAATGAGTATTTAAATTTCGAGACTAAAGATGTAAGGGGGACTAACCTAGGCGTGCAGTTTACCGATTTGGAAGACTTATATCATAGTTATTTATACGCAGACATCAATCGCTACAATAGAGGCTACACTTATAATCCTGATATCAATGGAAATTTTCAAATTACAATTTTGGATCGAGACAATCCTTCAATCGAAGCCGATTATACGGTGGTCCATTTTTCATTACAAAACCCAGAATTAGCAAATGAATCTATTTATGTCTATGGAGCCTTTAATAATTATGCTTTAAACACTTCCAATGAAATGGTTTTTAACCCAGACAGTGGATTTTACGAAAAAGACATAAAACTCAAACAAGGGTTTTATAATTATAAATATGTACTTGTAAATTCTGAAGGAGCCTTGGAAGAAGGAGTGATTAGTGGTGATTTTTATGAAACTGAAAATAATTATAAAGTACTCGTTTACTATAGAGATCTAGGTGCACGCTATGATCGTATTGTAGGCTTTGGAGAAGGCAATTCCATACAAATAGGGAATTAATTCGTTTTTACTATTAATCTTATTCCTGTTTTTATCAAACTGAAAGAACATACAGCTTTTGATAAAATAATTTTTTAGTTTGACTAAATTTACTATTTTTATACACTATGATAGAACAAATTACCAAAGGCATAAAAATTTCAATTGAAACTGAATTTGAAGGAACTTTTTACAAAGATGATTGTATTCATTATGCATTCAGTTATGAAGTCGTTATTGAAAATCAAAGTCCTGAAGTCGCTCAACTGATTGCAAGAAAATGGAATATTATGGAAGCGCTAAATGAAAATGAAATTGTCATTGGAGAAGGTGTTGTGGGCGAAAAACCAGTTCTTATTCCTGGTGAACGTCATACCTACACTTCTGGATGTGTTTTAAAATCCCCATTTGGAGCTATGAAAGGTAGTTACTTAATGGTGAACCTTTCTAACTCAAAACAATTCAAGGTAACAATTCCAACTTTTAAATTAAGTGCTTCATTTGCACAAAATTAAACTGCATTTAAATTTAAACCTCAACTATAAAGTGTAATTTTACACACTATCATTACAAATAAATTACTTAAAAAAAATATCATGGGAAAAGGATTTTTTAAAGTTCCAGTTGCAATTAACGAACCTGTTAAATCATACAAACCAGGTTCTCCAGAACGTAAAGAAGTACTCGCTACTTACAAGGAAATGCTAAAAGAAACTCTAGAAGTGCCAATGTATATAAATGGACAATTTATAGCTTCTGGAAACACCCAGACAATGCGTCCTCCACACGATCATCAACATATTTTAGGCTCATATCATACGGCTGAAAAAACACATGTAGAATCCGCCATTGCAACCGCTTTGGAGGCGCGAAAATCTTGGTCTCAATTACCATGGGAACAACGAGCAGGAATTTTTCTTCGTGCAGCCGAATTAATCGCAGGACCTTATCGTGCAAAAATAAATGCCTCCACAATGATTGGACAATCAAAAAACGTTTTTCAAGCTGAGATTGATGCGGCTTGCGAATTTGTAGATTTCTTGAGATTCAACGTTCAGTTCATGATCGATATTTACAAGGACCAACCACAAAGTACCAGTGCGGCTTGGAACCGTATCGAATACCGCCCTTTGGAAGGCTTTACCTATGCGGTATCGCCATTTAACTTTACATCCATTGCTGGAAATCTTCCAGCATGTATGGCATTAATGGGGAATGTAGTAGTATGGAAACCGAGTGACAGCCAAGCCTATTCTGCAAAAGTTATTATGGATATTTTTGAAGAAGCCGGTGTCCCTCCAGGTGTAATCAATGTGGTTTTTGGAGATCCCGTTATGATTACAGATACCATTTTGGCTAGTCCCGATTTTTCTGGGCTTCACTTTACAGGGTCAACCCATATATTTAAAGAATTGTGGAAACAAATTGGAACAAATATTCACAACTACAAAAACTATCCACGTATTGTTGGCGAAACAGGTGGTAAGGATTTTATCGTTGCCCATTCTTCAGCAGATCCCAAGCAAGTTGCGACCGGAATGTTGCGGGGGGCTTTTGAATTTCAAGGGCAAAAATGCAGTGCAGCTTCAAGAGCTTACATCCCTCAGAGTTTATGGCCAGAAATTAAAGCCTTTTTAATTTCTGAAATGAAAACATTTAAAATGGGATCGCCTGAAGACCTCACAAATTTTATAACAGCAGTAATTCACGAGGCTTCCTTTGACAAACTTGCAGGATTTATTGATCGTGCAAAAGCAGATGCGGACGCCACTATTCTTGCTGGAGGAAACTACGACAAGAGCAAGGGTTACTTTATTGAACCCACACTTATTGAAACTACCAACCCAAAATATGCCACAATGAGTACCGAATTATTTGGTCCTGTACTAACAGTTTATGTCTATGAAGACGATGCTTTTGAAGCCACTTTAAAACTCGTGGATGAAACCAGCGAATATGCCCTCACAGGTGCGATTTTTTCAACAGATCGATACGCTGCTACTTTAGCTACTAAGCTGCTAGAAAATGCCGCTGGAAACTTTTATGTTAATGACAAACCTTCGGGGGCTGTTGTTGGACAACAACCTTTTGGTGGGGCTCGTGCGTCTGGAACGAATGACAAGGCAGGATCTGCACAGAATTTATTGCGTTGGGTATCACCAAGAATGGTTAAAGAAACCTTTGTAACTCCAACTGACTATCGCTATCCATTTTTAGGAGAATAAATAATCGATTTAAATTAAAAAAGCCACTCAAAGAGTGGCTTTTTTGTGTTAATGCATGAGTGTTATCAAACTAGTTAATCAAATGCTTGAGTTCCTCCAACGTGTACTTCCTGTACGTTGTAAATATCGTAGTGCGGAGAATCGGTATGAGTATCACCAAAGTAATCAACAAAGGTTTTAAGATAAGAATTTCTTACATACACAATAACTTTCAGTTCATTGGTGTCATCAATATTATCAGGTAAATCAAGACCTGTAATGGTTCGTGTAAAAACACCTCCAGCAATTGTATTGGAACTCGGAATGACGTCTCCTAACTGATCCGTGTAAACTTCTCGTAAAACATCTCTATGTACATAATTAGCACCTTGAGAAGACCCTGCCTGAGTTAAATGAGATTGGATTTGTAGTAGTAACTCCGTCTAATTTAAAGGTAGATTGACTGGATAAATCTGTATCTAAATTACTTATAACCGAAAATACAACTTGAGAATCAGTGTTGACTTCGGTAACAGCCGTTGATAAAGTGATGGCTGTAACTGTAGGGTCTGGATCTACAGGATTAGGAGCTGGGGAATCATCGTTACTAGAGCAACTTGAAACCAAAAATCCAAATAGGATAAGTTTTAAAAGAAAAGGGGTTTTCATAATTTTATGTTAAATTAATATTAAAAATATGTGTTTTGTTAACGCAATATTAAGAAAAAAAACGATTAAACTAGTGGATTTTAACAAATTAATGATAAGTTTGTTGAGCATAAAAACAAATATTATGAAAAAATTTATCTGTATTTTAGTACTTAGCTTCAACTTCGCTCTTTTTGCTCAAGAACAATTACCGAGCACCACTCTAAAAACACTTTCAGGGTCAAATACAACTCTCAAAGAAATTGCTGCAGTCGATGATCTCATCGTTGTTTCTCTGTGGGCTACATGGTGTGTCCCTTGTAAAAACGAATTGGATGCTGTAGCTGAAGTTTATGACGATTGGGTTTCGGAAACCGGTGTGAAGTATTATGCGGTTTCTATTGATGATTCCAGAACTGCCAAAAGGGTGAAACCAATGATCAATGGCAAAGGTTGGGAGTTTGAAATTTTATTAGACGAAAACAGTGACTTAAAACGGGCGTTTGGTGTGAGTACGGTTCCCTTCACTATTATTATTAAATCGGGTGAAATTGTTTACAAACACACTGGATATACACCAGGATATGAAGACGAACTCTACGATATGATCGTAGCGTTAAAAGGCTAGACCTTTTGTAGTTTTACATCATACAATCAAAACCGAGAGAGGTGCAATAGTACTTCTCAATTACTATTTTACTCAAAAAAATTAAAGCACATTAATAATGAATAAACTAATCCTCGCAGTCCTTGTTTTTTTTACCTCAGTAGCAGTACATTCACAAAAAACAGATGAAAAAAACAGTTTTGACAAAATAAAAGAACGCCTCAATGTTGGTTTTGAATCTAATTCACAATGGTATTTGAATGATGACAAAACTGGCGACTTTGATGAAGATGAAAAATTAAGAGCAAATAGTTATCTAAGAATCGATTATCAAATTTCAGAACGTTTTTCTAGCGGTTTTCAATTAGAAAGTTATATGCCAGAACCCTTATTGAATTACAGTAGATTGTTTGATAAAGAGATTGGCTTAGGAACATTCTATCTTAACTATAGGACTAAAAAATTAGACCTTACCCTTGGGTATTACTATGCTCAGTTTGGAAGTGGGCTTATTTTACGTGCTTGGGAGGACCGGGCTCTTGGAGCAAACAATGCTCTTAGAGGTGGTAAAATTGTTTACGACCCAACAAGTTATTTAAGATTGACAGCACTTTATGGCAAGCAACGCAAAGGGTTTGAGGTATCAGATTCCAATATTTTTGGGTTTGAAACTCAATTTGACATTGCGGATGCACTTCAAATAGAGCGTCTGAATACCTTGCAACTTGGATTAAGTTATGTAGGAAAACAAGAAGATTACTCTTACGAAACTCCCAATCCTAATGCTACAGTTAAAATTCCTGAAATGGTGAATGCTTTTGGAGCACAGCTTGATTTAGAATATAAAAACATATACACAAATTTTGAATTCATATATAAGACTGAAAATGCACGACTCAATAACTTCATCCCAAATATAGTGTCATTTTCAGAAAAAGCATTATTTAATGGAAATGCCATCACATGGAATATTGGGTATTCTCAAAAAGGATTTGGAATTGGATCCACATTTAGAAGACTTGAAAATATGCGTTTTTTCTCAGAAAAAAGTGCTTTAAACCTTAACAACAATCCAACAAATCAGATGAGTCTAAACTACATACCTGCACTTACAAAACAACACGACTATACACTCGCTAATATTTATTTATATCAATCGCAACCAGGCTTAGTAATCGAAAATTATGAATTTCCATTAGTCAAATCTGGTGAAATTGGAGAGTCTTTAGATCTATTTTATAACATTAAAAAAGGAACTCTTTTGGGGGGAAAATATGGTACAAAACTGAGTTTAAATTGGTCGTATTGGGCAAATTTAAAATCAAACTACACCGACCCTTCTGGAACTCCTTATTTTGTTGGAGATGATTTAACTTACGAAACAGAATTATTGAATTTTGACAATAAGTTGTACTCTGAAATTAATGCAGAACTACGAAAAAAATGGACACCAAAATTAAAATCAATTTTCACCTATATTAACTTTAGTTATAATCAAGGATTTTTAGAATCTAAAGGAGCAGATGGTTTTGTAAATGCTTGGATTGGAATTGCAGAAAGCACTTATAAATTTCAAGGTGGTAAATCCGTTCGACTGGAGTTACAGCACCTCTCTACAAATGATGATGCCAGAAATTGGGCGGGTGGCACACTAGAATATTTTTTTAATTCTAAGTTTGGAGTGTATCTAAATGACTCTTATAATTATGAGGATAGTAAAAATACTGAAAACACAAAAATTCATTTCTTTAACTTAGGAGGGAGCTATACTAAGGGGTCCACACGTGTGGGGATTAATTATGGACGTCAGCGTGGAGGATTACTTTGTGTAGGAGGTGTTTGTAGACCCGTTAGTAAAAACACAGGAGTGACGCTTAATTTAGTGAGTACGTTTTAGGCGATCAACCTTTATATTTAAGCAGGAGATGCACGATTTTTTTGGTTTCAAAGAAATCTTCTTCAAAATAATCACTTAAATCATACAGAGTTGCTTTTGTATAAAGCTTAAGTTCTTCTGTTAAATCGCCCCCTTTAAGATAAAGAATGCCATTTTTAAGAGGATGTACACTTTTTTTGGCAACTCTATTTTTAATCCATCCCACAAAATCTGTCATATTGGTTACAGCACGACTAATAATAAAATCATAGTGTCCTTGAATCGACTCAGCCCGAGCATGCGTGGTGTATATATTCTCTAAACCTAAGCTCTCTGCTACTCCATTGACTACCTTTAACTTTTTATTGATACTGTCAACCAAATGAAATGTAACATCAGGAAATAAAATTGCTAACGGAACTCCAGGAAACCCACCTCCTGTACCAATATCTAAAATTTTTGCCCCAGATTTAAATTGGATTAATTTTGCGATGGCTAAAGAATGTAGTACATGACGTAAGTACAATGCTTCTATATCTTTTCGGGAAATGACATTAATCTGCGAATTCCAATCCTCATAAAGTCCTTGCAATGCTTCAAACTGCTTGAGCTGAATATCCGTAAGATGTGGGAAATATTTCTGAATTAAAAGCATGACTTGGTATGTTTTCTGCAAAAATAGCCATTAATATGTTAAATATTGTAAATTCTCTCGCTCTAAACTTTTTTATTATTTACATTTGATTAATATTTTATAAGTGATAATAAAAGCAGCCCATGACAAAATCAACAATCACATTTTCGAGAAAAGATTCCGCTAAGTTTTTTAAAACTTTAAATAGTAGAGTTAATAATTATTTTAAAGAAAATAAAATTAAACGTTCAGGAAATTGGAAACTTTGGGTCAAAACCATTGTGATGTTTTCAATTTTTTTAGTGCCTTATTTTTTGATCCTCACAATAAATATACCTGGATGGCTCCAAATTTTATTTACAGTTGTGATGGGGATTGGCATGGCTGGGGTTGGCATGAATGTTATGCATGATGGAAATCATGGATCCTTTTCAAATAAATCATGGATCAATAATATTATGGGAGGAAGTATTTACATCCTTGCAGGAAATGTTTATAATTGGAAAGTTCAACACAATGTATTGCACCATACCTACACTAATATTCATGGACATGATGAAGATCTAGATGCCGGACGTATATTGCGATTCAGTAAACATGCCGAATGGAGAAGTTACCACAAATTTCAGCATATTTACTCTGTTTTATTATATGGTTTATTAACTATCAATTGGGCTATTACCACTGATTTTTTACAGATGAAACGGTATATGAAACGTAAACTTTCTTACGGAAAATTTCCAAATCCATTCTTAAATTGGAGTACTCTCGTAATTTCTAAAGTGATTTATTTAAGTTTATGGATTGTACTTCCAATGTTGATTTTAGATATGGCTTGGTACAAAGTTTTAATAGGATTTTTTGTAATGCATTATACAGCTGGACTAATACTCAGTATTGTATTTCAATTGGCACATGTTATGGACGAGGCAGAAATGCCAATGCCAGAAACTGATGGCAGTATGAAAAACACATGGGCGATTCATCAACTTAAAACAACCGTTAACTTTTCACCAAAAAACAGATTGATAAACTGGTTCACAGGAGGATTGAACCATCAAGTAGAACATCATATTTTCCCAAATATATCACACATCCATTATGGTAAAATTGCTGAAATTGTAAAAAAAACTGCAAAAGAATTTAACTTACCCTACAACGAATTTGAAACCACAAGAAAAGCAATCATAGCCCATTTTAGATATCTAAAAGAAATGGGCACAAAACCCTTATTACAAGCATAATAATGAACCAATTACTTTCTAACAGAATTTTAAACATGGCCACGTCAGCAACCTTAGCGATGGCGGCCAAAGCAAGAGAATTAAAAGCCGAAGGCAAAGATATTATAGGATTAAGTTTGGGAGAACCAGACTTTAATACCCCAGATTTCATTAAAGAGGCTGCTAAGACAGCCGTTGATGAAAACTATAATTCATACACTCCAGTAGATGGGTATGTCGAATTAAAACAAGCCATCATCACCAAATTTAAGCGTGACAACAACCTCAACTATCAACCGTCACAAATAGTAGTTTCAACAGGAGCAAAACAATGTTTAGCTAATGTTGCATTGGTTATGCTCAACGAAGGTGACGAGGTTATCTTACCCTGCCCTTACTGGGTAAGTTATGCTGATATTGTAAAGCTTTCTGATGGAGTTCCTGTTGAAGTGATGACCTCTATAGAGAACGACTTCAAAATGACGCCTCAACAACTCGAAGCTGCTATTACACTAAAAACAAAAATGATTTGGTTTAGCTCCCCTTGTAACCCTAGTGGATCTGTTTATAGCAAATCCGAATTGAGAGCATTGGCAGATGTGTTAAAAAATCACCCAAATATTTACATCGTTTCAGACGAAATATATGAGCATATCAATTTTGTTGGTGGCCATGCAAGCATGGCTGAATTTGAAGATATGTACGACCGAACCATTACTGTTAATGGAGTATCAAAAGCCTTTGCAATGACGGGATGGCGTATTGGGTTTCTGGGAGCGCCAGAAGCGATTGCACGTGCGTGTAACAAAATGCAAGGACAGATTACAAGTGGTGCAAATTGTATCGCTCAACGTGCCGTCATTACGGCCTTAGAAGCATCGCCTACAAAAGTTCAGTACATGATTGACGAGTTTAAAGTTCGTCGTGATTTGATTCTTGGATTATTAAAAGATATTGATGGATTTACATGCAACACCCCTGAGGGTGCTTTTTATGTATTCCCAGATGTATCTGCATTTTTTGGCAAAACACTTAATGGTACGCTTATTAAAAATGCGACGGACTTTTCGCTTTATTTATTAGAAGCTGCTCTTGTTGCAACCGTTACAGGAGATGCGTTTGGAAATCCAAATTGTATCCGTATATCTTACGCAGCGTCTCAAGATCAAATTATTGAAGCTATCAATCGTATTAAAAAAGCTGTGAGCTAAAACAGCTCGTTTTATCGATTTCTCCAGAAGAAAGGAGTCAATAAAATAAGGACTGTAAACAGTTCTAAACGTCCGATAAGCATTAAGAAAGCTGCCCACCATTTTCCAGCTGCAGGCATTTCAAAAAAGTTGTGAGACGGCCCAAATTCTCCGAGAGCAGGTCCAACGTTTCCTAAACTTGAGGCAGCAACACCAATGGCGGATTGAAAGTCAAGACCCAAAAATGCAAATCCCAAAGACCCCACAATAAAAGATAGCATATAGAGGATAAAGAATCCGAGCACATTAAACACAATTTCGCCTGAAACAGATTTATTATTATAACGAACAGGCAAGATTGCACTTGGATGCAAACTGCGTTTAAATTCTAAAAATCCATTTTTAATAAGCACCAAATGACGTACAATTTTTACACCTCCCGAGGTACTTCCTGCAGACCCTCCTAAAAACATCAATCCAAAGAAAAATACAAGTAAAAAGGGTGCCCACAAGGTATAGTCTGCCGAAACGAACCCAGTGGTAGTAACAATGGCTACCACTTGAAAAAGGGCATGTCTAAAAGACCCTTCACCACCCCCCCAAACCATGGGATGATCGAACGCTGAAGTTGTATCTAATGAAGAATTGAAATACAGAATCCCACCAATAATTAGTGTGAAAATCACTATAAATTTAAAATACAATTTAAATTCTTCATCCCTTACGACTTTTCTTACATTTCCTTTGAATGCGAAATAACTCAACACAAAATTGGTTCCCGCTAAAAACATAAACAAAATGACAATATACTGTATCATTGGAGAATCATTCCAATGTGACAAACTTGCATTTTTAGTTGAAAACCCTCCTGTAGAGAGGGTGCTCATAGAATGATTAAGCGCATCAAAAAAGGACATACCTGCAAGCGATAAAAATAAAGTTTCGGCAGCAGTATATCCAAAATAAATAAGCCACAATCGTTTTGCTGTATCTGTAATTCTGGGATGTAATTTATCAGCACTAGGGCCGGGTGCTTCTGCAACAAAAAGCTGCATACCTCCAATTCCTAAAAGTGGTAAAATCGCAATAGCTAATACAATAATTCCCATACCTCCAATCCAATGTGTAAGACTTCTCCAAAATAAGATCCCTTTAGGAAGTGATTCTATATCATTTAAAATTGTAGAGCCCGTTGTGGTATATCCCGAAATCGTTTCAAAAATAGCATTTGTGAACTCTGGAATAGCTCCGGTGAATAGGTACGGAAGTGTTCCCGACAAGGTCATCACAATCCAACCAAAGGTAACCACCAAATAACCTTCACGTTTGTTCATTTCTTTAGTGTGATTCTTAGTGCAAAACATAACCAACACTCCAAATAGCAACACAGAAATACCCGTTAGAAATAAGTTAAAAGTTGCACCGTCTTTATAACAAAAACTTAAGAGTGCCGCTAACAACATAAAACTACCATTAAACAGCAGCAAGAGCCCAAAAAAGTAAATTATAATTTTATAATTGAGTTTCATTAACAGATGGTGTTAGTAAAAGTAACTCTCTATTTTTTTAATAGATTGAGGCAAGCAACATACCACGACTCGATCACCAGAAACGATTTTGAAGTCTCCTAAGGCGATAAAACCTTCTTCATTTCGAATCACTCCTCCAATAATAGCGGATAAAGGGAATTCGGTTTCTTTAATATATTTATCACAAATTTTGGATGTTGGCTTCACTACAAACTCAAGTAGCTCTACTTCCATATTGCTCAGCTTGGTCATCGCAACCACTTCTCCCCTACGGATATATCTAAAAATATTATTGGCCGCTAATAGCTTTTTATTGATAAGCGTATCAACGCCGATAGAGTGCGAAAGCTCATAATAATCCATATTCTCAACCAATGCGATTGTTTTTTTGACACCTTTAGATTTAGCAACCAAACACGACATGATGTTAGTCTCAGAATTTCCAGTCACAGAAATAAAAGCATCCATATCTTTGATGTTTTCTTCATCTAAAAGTGCAACATTACGACCATCTCCATTAATCACTAAGGTGTCTGGAAGTTGTTCTGCCAAATCAAAAGCCCTTTCTTTAATATTTTCGACAAGTTTAATATTGAAATTGTTAGAGAGGTCAAAAGCTGTTTTAGACCCAATTTTACCACCTCCTAAAATCATTATATCTTTAATTTCTGTTTTTTTCTTTCCAGTGAGTTTACACAACTCTTCATCGCCTCCTTTGGAGGTAATAAAAACAACTCGATCTCCTTCCTTAAAAACAGTATCTCCCCTAGGGATAATGGTCAAATGAGATCCAAACCTCTGAATAGCTATGGGTATAAAATGGATGTCTGAAAGTAATTGTGCTGCTACTTTAACAGATTTGTTTATGATTTTTGCATCTTTAGAAAGAGACAACCCAAGCATGGTTAAGGCGCCTTCTTCAAACTCATAGGTGTCATTAAATACCGACTGACTTAGTAACAATTCAATTTCAGCTGCCGCTAAAGATTCTGGTGAAATAAGCTCATCAATCCCAAATTTCGTAAAACCAACTTCGTCTTTATGGTTTATAAACTCTGGGTTTGAAATTCTTGCAATAGTGCGTTTGGCACCCAATTGTTTTGCCAAAACACAAGCTGTAATGTTGGAAGTTTCAGATGCAGTTACAGAAATAAATAAATCTGAATTTAGAATACGTGCATCTTTCAACACAGAAATAGAAGTTGCATCGCCTTTGATTACTTTTATATCCAAATGCGTGTCTGCAAAAACAAGACTGTCTTTATTCAAATCAATAAGAGTGATTTCTTGTGATTCGTAAGATAAAAGTTTGGCTAAATGAAACCCGACTTCACCAGCACCGGCAATAATAATTTTCATTAATTATCAATTAAAAAAGTGCTCAAATATACGTTATTTTTAGGGATTTGTTTATGAATTGTATTTCTTTGCATTGAAATTATTAAGAAAGGTCTCACCACATATGTCAGAAAAAATTACCCCTTATAAGGATAGTGCGCTTGGAAAAAAACAACAAATCGCTAAAATGTTTGATACAATCTCTAATGAATATGATGGTTTAAACAGAGTCATCTCTTTTGGAATTGACATTAAATGGCGAAATAAAGTAGTTCAACTTGTTACTGATACCCAGCCAAAAAATATTCTTGATATAGCAACGGGTACAGGAGATTTAGCGATTAATTTAAGTCGAACCAATGCATCTCAAATTATTGGATTGGATATTAGTGAGGGCATGCTAGAAGTAGGACGTAAAAAAATATTAAATAAAGAACTTCATAACACTATTGATATGGTGGTTGGTGATTCTGAAAACCTTCCTTTTGACGACAACTCTTTTGATGCAATTACGGTTGCCTTTGGCGTTCGAAATTTTGAAAATCTAGAAGTAGGATTAACCGAAATATTGAGGGTTTTGAAACCTGGCGGAGTATTTGTGGTTTTAGAAACATCTGTTCCTACAAAGTTTCCTTTCAAGCAAGGTTATTATTTACATTCAAATATTTTATTACCGCTCGTTGGAAAACTGTTTTCTAAGGACAAATCGGCTTATACTTACTTAAGCAAATCAGCTTCTAAATTTCCTTATGGAGCTGCTTTTAACAATATTTTGGATAAAATAGGGTTTATAAACTCGAAAGCCCTTCCACAAACATTTGGAGTTGCTACCATATATACTGCAACAAAACAATAAGTATGAAGTACCTTTTAGCAATCTTCTTTATTTTATGTTCAATTCAATTTTCAAGCGCACAGCTTTTTAGCAAAGAACGCGTTTTAAATAATGAGAATTTTGACAAAGCACGGTTATCTTATGGCTACTATTTAGGATTTAATGTGTATGATTATAATTTTGATTACCACACAGACGTAAAGGACATTCAAGTACTAAAATCCACAGGGTTTAATGTAGGACTTATCGGAAACATTAGAATTAATGACTATATCGACATTCGTCTAGAACCGGGGTTGGTAATTTCGAGACGAGAATTAAACTATAGCAAAACCTATTTTTCGGGCATTACATTCGAAGATAAAGACCTCACTCGTAAAATTCAATCGACCTTTATTCACGTTCCTTTATTAGTTAAATTATCCTCAAAAAGAATCAACAATATCAAACCATTTTTAGTTGGGGGAATTTCAACAGCCTTAAACTTATCAAGTCAACAAGACAACCCAGATGACAATAGTAAAGAGGTTTTCAGAGTTACCAAAAACAATCTGTATTATGAACTTGGAATTGGCATCGACCTCTACCTGACGTGGTTCAAATTTACACCCTCAATTCGAGGGGTCTTTTCTATGCAGGATGAACTCATAAGAGACATCGACCCTAACAGCCGATGGACACGCAATATTGCTCAAATGCAAACACGTGGCTTATTTATCAATTTTACATTTCAGTAGATTTTCTTTTAAATTCACTTAGGATAATAGCAGCCGCATTTGCAACATTAAGGCTTTCAGTTTGTTTAACCTTCCCAAATCTTGGAATGGAAAGACGCGTTTGCATCAAAGCTTCTACCTCTTCAGAAATTCCATTGGCTTCGTTCCCTAGAACAATCACACCCGTTTTAGGTAGATTTTGCTCATAAATTGAATCACCATCCATAAATGTTCCCATACAATTTGAAGCCGTTGGTAAGTTCTTTTTTAAGTCTAAATACGAAATATTAACCCGTGTATGAGACCCCATACTTGCTTGCACAACTTTAGGATTATAGCAATCGACGGTAGCTTCACTACAGACTAAGTTTTCAATTCCAAACCAATCACAAAGACGAATAATCGTTCCTAAATTCCCAGGGTCATTAATCCCGTCAAGGGCGACCACCAAGGCGGACCAATCTACAGCAACAGAGCTTGGAATTTTGAAAGTAGCTAACACTTTATTGGGAGTGCTAAATCCACTAATTTTTGCAAGTCCTTTGGAATCGACTTTGGTAAACTTCTGATTGTATTGAGAAAAACGATCGTCCACAGCAAAAATAGCATCCAATTCGTAGTTTGAGTTTAAAAACTCTTGAACAACTTTAATACCTTCAACAACAAACAACTGATGTTGGGTTCTAAACTTTTTTTGCTTCAAACTTGTGATTAACTTTATTTGGTTTTTCGTTAACATCTAAAAAACGTACTTTTGATTATTATTAATTTAGACAGTAAAGCTAAATTTTATTTATTGATTGTTGAAGAAAACACTGATAAAAATAACCGTTGTATTTGTAATGACTTGTTTTTTTACGGCATGTAATGTTGTAAAACGTGTTGAGGCTACCGATTATTTATTGACTGAAAACAGTTTTTTCATCAATGGTCAGTACAAAAAATCAGAAGAACTCAGTAATTTATCCTTCCAGAAAAGCAACTCAGTACTTCTTGGAATTCCCTTACGACTGCATATTTATAATTTAGCACGTCCTCACAAAGATTCTATCTTTGAGGCTTGGTTGCAAAAAAATCCCAAACGAAAACAGCGGTTAATTTCCAAACTTTCAGAAAAACAACTTAATCAGTTGAAAGTCTCGGCGATTGAATTTAATCGTTGGTTAAAAAATACAGGGGAAGCACCCGTTCTTTTAGATTCTCTAAAAATCAATAAAACAAAACTAAACCTTGAACGGTATTACTTTTCAAATGGATGGTTTGATCGAACTGTAAATTATTCAGTTGATACTGTTGGAATAAAAAGAGCTGCGTTGAAGTTTGAGATAGAGACAGGAACTCCCTATACAATTGGAGAACAATCGAAACGAATTGACTCTCCAGTGATTGATTCCTTGTACACGAATTTAAAATCAGGCTCTTACCTAAAAACTGGGGAACAATTTAAAATATCAAATTTTGACAGCGAACGCAGCCGTTTGACCACGGCATTTAGAAATTCTGGTGCATACCATTTTTCTGAAGAATATATTCAATATGAAAATGACACCATTGGAACTGGAAATAAGGTCAATGTTACAATGCAAATTCAGGATCGAATTATTCGTAATGACGACTCTATTGTTCGTGTACCGTTTCAAACGTACCGAATCAAAGATGTAAATATTTACACAGATGCTACTTTTGAAAACCGTTCAAAAACCATTTCAGACTCTGTAAGCTACAACAATTACAATTTGTATGCTTACGAAAAATTAAAATATAGACCTAAAGCATTAACCGATGCTGTCTTAATCTCAAAAGGGAGTGTATTTAAAGATTTGGATCGTGCACGCACTTATCGCTACCTAAATGAGTTAAGGACATTTAAATACCCAAACCTTGAATATCTAGAAAACCCACAAGACACAACTCTGACCGCCAATATTTATTTAACACCAAAAAAGAAATATGGCTTGGGCTTTGATGTGAATGTTTCTCAAAGTAATATCCAAACAGTAGGTCTATCTTTTAAGACAGGTGTTGTCATTCGCAACATTTTTAAAGGTGCTGAAACTCTTCAAATTTCTGCCATAGGAGCCATAGGAGCCTCAAAAGATGGGGCAAATACTGAAGATCGTTTTTTTGATATTAATGAGCTTGGAGCTGATATAAAACTCAATATTCCTCGTTTATTTTTCCCATTAAACACCGATAGAATTATCCCTAAGTATATGTCGCCCAGCACACAAATTAGTACTGGATTTACGGGGCAAACAAACATCGGTTTGGACAAGCAAACCTTTAATAGTGTTTTTAGTTATAATTGGTTCTCTTCAGAAAAGGTTACAAACACACTTGATTTAGTAAACTTACAATACGTAAGAAACCTGAATCCAACTAATTATTTCAGTGTGTACCAAAACTCTTTCAACCGACTCCAATCGATTGCACTTGACTCCTATTCAACTCCAGCCGATTTTTTGAGTACAAACGCTAATGGACAACAATCTCTTTTAAAATCGAGAGCGGATGAGTTTATAAATTTAGTGAATGCAGATGTTTTGTATAAAAACTCCAACCCAAGCGAATATCAAACAGTTCGAAATATTCAGGAACGAAAAAATCGATTGGTTCAAGACAACTTTATTCTGGCAAGTAATTTTAATTATGTTCGAAACAGTCGAGAAAACCCTTTTGATACCAATTTTTCAATATTTAGATTGAAATTTGAGTTTGCTGGAAATTTACTTTATACCGCTTCAAAATTATTGGATCTTGAAAACAATTCAGAAGGCGCCTACAAAGTTAGTGGTGTTCCTTTTTCTCAGTATATCAAGTCCGAAATAGATCATATTAAACTTTGGAATCTGGGTCGTAGTAATGTTTTGGCTTTACGCAGCTTTTTTGGAATTGCGATCCCATTAGGAAATGCGACAAGTATTCCGTTTTCAAAAAGTTTTTTTGCAGGAGGTTCTAATGACAACAGAGCTTGGGTTGCTTATAATTTGGGGCCTGGACGTTCTGATAATAATAATGAATTTAACGAAGCAAACATGAAACTCGCATTTAGTTTGGAGTACCGTTACAACTTATTTGGGAATTTGAATGGCGCTTTTTTTATGGATGCTGGAAACATTTGGAATGTTTTAGATGATGTGACAGATCCTAAGGCTACTTTTGACAATATTAAATCTTTGGAAGATATTGCTATTGGTGCAGGAATTGGATTGCGTTATGATTTTAGTTTTTTCATTCTGAGATTAGACACTGGTTTTAAGGCTTATGAACCTACTTTTGGAGATCAAAATCGTTGGTTGAATAACTTTAATTTTAGCAATGCTGTTTACAATATCGGTATTAATTACCCATTTTAGAAGCCCTATGTTAGCTATATCGTTTTCGTATAATAATACGCTAATCACCTCCAATAATTTGTTCCAAATTACTAAAAATCATTACTTTTACAGCTACAACAAAAACAAACAGAATGAGTCACAATATCAAACCAGGCGTTGCTACAGGACGCGAAGTTCAAGAGATTTTTAAACTTGCTAAAGAAAAAGGATTCGCCCTTCCAGCGGTGAATGTTATTGGCTCTAACACAATTAATGGTGTTCTTGAAACAGCCAAAGAATTAAATGCTCCCGTAATCATTCAGTTTTCTAACGGAGGTGGACAATTTAATGCAGGAAAAGGACTTTCTAACGAAGGTCAAAAGGCTGCAATTGCAGGTTCAATTGCAGGTGCTAAACACATCCACGAAATGGCGCTTGCGTATGGTGTTCCTGTAATTTTACACACAGATCACTGTTCAAAAAAATTATTACCATGGATTGACGGTTTATTAGAGGCGAGTGAAGTTCATTTTGCACAAACTGGAAAATCATTATATAGCTCTCACATGATTGATTTATCTGAAGAGCCGATTGAAGAAAACATCGAAATCTGTAAAACCTATTTAGAACGCATGTCCAAAATGGGAATGACTCTAGAAATAGAATTAGGAATTACAGGCGGTGAAGAAGATGGAGTTGACAACAGCGATGTTGATGTTTCTAAATTATATACACAACCCGAAGAAGTCGCTTATGCCTATGAAGAACTTAGTAAAGTAAGTGATCAGTTTACCATTGCAGCAGCTTTTGGAAACGTACACGGTGTTTATAAACCAGGAAATGTAAAATTAACTCCAAAAATTCTTAAGAATTCTCAAGAATATATTACTGAAAAATATGGTGTTTCTGAAAATCATATTGACTTCGTATTCCATGGTGGATCTGGATCTACAGTAGAAGAAATTAGAGAAGGAATATCGTATGGAGTTATCAAAATGAATATCGATACAGATATGCAATACGCATTTATGTCGGGTGTTCGTGACGATTTCAAAGCGAACAGTGCATATTTAGAAGCACAAATCGGAAATCCGGACGGTAGTGATGTTCCAAATAAAAAATATTACGACCCTAGACGATGGTTGCGTGAAGGAGAAAAAGCATTCATTACTAGACTTAAAAAAGCATTTGAGGATTTAAATAATGTCGATACATTATAAAATTTGTGTAGTTTTGTACTTTAATTTTACCATTTAGACACTAATATATGGCTTGGTTCAAAAGAAAAGACAAAGGAATTCAAACTCCAACAGAAGCAAAACGAGACACACCGAAAGGACTTTGGTACAAATCCCCTACTGGAAAAGTTATTGAAACAGATGAGTTAGAAAGAAATTTCTATGTCAGTCCCGAAGACGGTTATCACGTACGCATTGGTAGTAATGAATACTTTGAAATGCTATTTGATGATAATAAATTTAAAGAGTTAGACCCAAATATTACTTCCAAAGACCCTTTAAAGTTTGTTGATAAAAAAACGTATTCTGACCGTTTAAAAGCTGCAAAATCAAAAACAAATCTTAACGATGCTGTACGAACTGCTGTTGGTAAATCTAAAGGAAAAAAGTTGGTAATTGCTTGTATGGACTTTAGTTTTATTGGAGGTTCGATGGGTTCTGTAGTTGGAGAAAAAATTGCAAGAGCTGCTGACCACGCACTTCATAATAACTTGCCTTTTATGATTATTTCAAAATCTGGAGGTGCTCGTATGATGGAAGCTGCTTTATCGCTTATGCAACTCGCAAAAACTTCTGCAAAACTCGCACAACTCGCTGACGCAAATATTCCTTATATTTCACTTTGTACTGATCCTACAACAGGCGGAACAACAGCCTCATTTGCAATGTTAGGTGATATTAATATCAGTGAACCTGGAGCGCTCATTGGATTTGCAGGTCCTCGAGTGGTAAGAGACACCACTGGTAAAGAATTACCAGATGGTTTTCAAACTGCCGAATTTGTAAAAGAACATGGCTTTTTAGATTTTATCACTCCTCGAAGTGAACTAAAAAACAAAGTAAATCAGTATATTGATTTAATATCAAACCAGCCTCTCAGAGCCTAGTTAACAATAAGGCTGTCCACTAATTATTGGACGCAATCAATACACTGAAAAGGTCTGCAATGATTACAATCTTTCTCATGTAACAAATTAGACGTTTTATTACAACTATTAAAATGAGCCAATGGTTCGTTTTTTTTGCTGTAAATAAAATCGAGAACCTAAAGGTATAAACAACAGAAAATCACTATATTTGCCAACTAATTACGATAGACGTAGTTAACAGCATAAAAATTATTTAAATAATATTGGAATGTATTTAACAAAAGAAGCTAAAGAGAAACTCTTTAAAAAACACGGAAAAGATGCCAAAGATACGGGATCTTCAGAAGGACAAATTGCATTATTCACAGAAAGAATCAATCACTTAACTGAGCATTTAAAACTAAATCGTAAAGATTACAACACAGAACGCTCGCTAGTTAAACTGGTTGGAAAACGTCGCTCATTATTAGACTATTTAATGAAGTCTGATATTTTAAGATATCGTGCTATCGTAAAAGAATTAGGATTAAGAAAATAATATTACAAACCACGCTTCATGCGTGGTTTTTTAAGTTTTAAAACTTTTAAAGTTCATAAATAATAGAAGAAGCTAATTAGAGTTTTTCATTGGTCACACCACACAACTACAACAACACAACACCAATGTTTAATTAGAACAAAAAATTATGATACCAAAAGTATTTAAAGAGGTCATTGACCTCGGCGATGGAAGAGAAATCTCTATCGAAACGGGCAAGCTCGCAAAGCAAGCCCATGGATCTGTAGTCGTACAAATGGGTAAAGCCATGTTGTTGTGTACGGTAGTTTCAAACTACAAACAATCGGATGTAAATTTTCTACCTTTAACCGTAGATTATCGCGAAAAATTTGCGGCAGCAGGTCGTTATCCAGGTGGATTCTTCAAAAGAGAAGCACGTCCTAGCGATGGTGAAGTTTTAACAATGCGTTTAGTGGATCGTGTATTGCGTCCATTATTTCCAAAAGATTATCACGCAGAAACTCAAGTAATGATTCAGTTAATGTCTCATGACGAAGATGTAATGCCTGATGCACTTGCAGGTTTAGCCGCATCTGCAGCTATTCAATTAAGTGATTTTCCATTTGAATGTCCAATTTCCGAAGTACGTGTTGCTCGTGTAAATGGTGAATTCGTAATCAATCCAAGTCGTGCACAATTAGCAGATTCTGATCTTGAAATGATGATTGGAGCTTCTGCAGATTCTGTAATGATGGTAGAAGGTGAAATGGATGAAGTTTCTGAAGAAGAAATGGCAGATGCTATCAAGTTTGCACATGAAGCTATTAAAATTCAAATTGAAGCACAAGTCCGTCTTGCAGAAGCATTTGGAAAAAAAGAAGTGCGTGAATATGAAACAGCTGAAGTTAACGAAGATTTAGAAAAACGCATTCATGACATGGCTTATGACAAATGTTATGCGATTGCTAAAAAAGGAACTTCTAAAACAGAGCGAGGCGCTGCATTTGCTGAGGTAAAAGAAGAAGTGATAGCTTCATTTACTGAGGAAGAAAATGAAGAGTTTGGTCACTTGGTTAGTGGATACTATAGTAAAGCTGAAAAGGAAGCTGTACGTGAATTAACATTGAGCGAAGGCATTCGTTTGGATGGACGTAAGACAGACGAAATTAGACCAATTTGGTGTGAAGTTGACTACTTACCTTCTACTCATGGATCTTCAATTTTTACTCGTGGAGAAACTCAAGCATTAGCGACTGTAACTCTAGGAACTTCTAGAGATTCAAACAAAATTGACATGCCTTCTTATGAGGGTGAAGAAAATTTTTACTTACACTATAACTTCCCTCCTTTTTGTACGGGTGAAGCAAGACCTCTAAGAGGGACTTCACGTCGTGAGGTTGGACATGGAAATCTTGCACAACGTGGTTTAAAAGGAATGATTCCTGCGGATTGCCCATATACAGTACGTGTTGTTTCTGAAGTTTTAGAATCAAACGGATCGTCATCAATGGCAACTGTTTGTGCGGGTACAATGGCATTGATGGATGCAGGGGTTCAAATTGAAAGACCTGTTTCTGGGATTGCAATGGGATTAATTTCTGATGGTGACCGTTATGCTGTATTATCTGATATTTTAGGAGATGAAGATCACTTAGGAGATATGGATTTTAAAGTAACAGGTACCGCAAAAGGAATTACAGCCTGTCAAATGGATATTAAAATCAAAGGGTTGTCTTACGAAATACTTGTAAATGCTTTAAAACAAGCACGTGAAGGTCGTTTGCACATCCTTGACAAATTAACAGAAACAATTGATGCTCCTGCTGGAGATGTGAAACCACACGCTCCAAAAATGGTCACTCGCGTTATTCCAAATGAATTTATTGGGGCGCTTATTGGGCCTGGTGGAAAAGTAATTCAAGAACTTCAAAAAGCTACAGGAACTACGATTGTAATCAATGAAGATCCTGTAACAGAAGAAGGAATTGTTGAAATTCTAGGAACAGATCAAGATGGAATTGATGCGGTTATATCAAAAATTGATTCTTTAATGTTTAAGCCAACTTTAGGAAACACCTACCAAGTTAAAGTGATTAAAATGCTTGACTTTGGAGCTGTTGTTGAATATATGGATGCACCCGGAAACGAAGTGTTACTTCACGTCAGTGAACTAGCATGGGAACGTACCGAAAATGTGTCTGATGTTGTAAATATGGGTGATATTTTTGACGTGAAGTATTTTGGTCTAGATCCAAGAACACGAAAAGAAAAAGTATCGCGTAAAGCATTGTTAGAAAAACCTGAAGGCTATGTTGCAAGACCACCAAGAGATGACAAACGTTCTGGTGGACGTGACAATCGCAAACGTGACAATAGACGCTAAAACCCATTAAGTTTTAACTTAATAAATTAAAAAAACCGTTTTTAAAATTAAAAACGGTTTTTTTTTGTAACATTTAGTATTATATGCACGTATAACCTAATGAGACTACCAAAACCAATTTAAAAATACTTTTTAATGAGACAGCTAAAAATTACCAAGCAGGTTACCAATAGAGAAACTGCATCCCTAGATAAATACCTTCAGGAAATAGGAAAAGTTGATTTAATTACAGCCGACGAAGAAGTAGAATTGGCACAACGTATTAAAGCTGGAGATCAAATTGCTTTAGAGAAATTAACCAAAGCCAACTTGCGTTTTGTGGTTTCTGTTGCAAAGCAATATCAAAACCAAGGATTGACACTTCCCGATTTAATTAATGAAGGAAATTTAGGTTTGATCAAAGCTGCTCAACGTTTTGATGAAACTAGAGGGTTTAAATTTATCTCCTATGCGGTTTGGTGGATTCGTCAATCCATTCTTCAAGCTTTAGCAGAACAATCTCGTATTGTGCGTTTACCTTTGAATAAAATTGGTTCGATTAATAAAATAAACAAAACCTATGCGTTTCTTGAGCAGTCCCATGAACGCCCTCCAAGTGCTGAAGAAATTGCAAAAGAATTAGACATGACTATTAACGATGTTAAAGAGTCAATGAAAAATTCTGGACGTCACGTTTCTATGGATGCTCCTCTAGTAGAAGGAGAAGATTCTAATTTGTATGATGTATTACGAAGTGGAGAGTCTCCAAATCCAGATAAAGATTTATTACATGAATCTTTAAGAACAGAAATTGAACGTGCCTTAGAAACACTCACACCTAGAGAAGCAGATGTGATTCGATTGTATTTTGGGCTCGGGAATCAACATCCGATGACTTTAGAAGAAATAGGCGAAACATTTGACCTGACTCGCGAAAGAGTACGCCAAATAAAAGAAAAGGCCATTCGTCGTCTAAAACACACATCGAGAAGTAAAATTTTAAAAACCTATTTAGGTTAACAACAAAACCCCTGCCAATTGGTAGGGGTTTATTTTTTATATTATTTTTGTCACTATAAAATTAGACACATGAGCACAACCAAAATTGCACCCTCTATCTTAGCAGCCGATTTCGCCAACCTTCAAAGAGATATAGAAATGGTTAACTCTAGTGAAGCCGACTGGTTTCATATTGATATTATGGACGGCGTATTTGTTCCTAATATTTCGTTTGGAATGCCTGTTTTAAAGGCAATTACACAACATGCTAACAAAACTGTTGACGTGCATTTGATGATAGTTGAGCCCGATCGTTATATCAAAACCTTTGCGGACTTAGGAAGTGATGTCCTCACAGTGCATTACGAGGCATGTAAACATCTTCACAGAACCCTTCAAGCAATTAAAACAGAAGGTATGAAAGCTGGAGTCGCTTTAAATCCACATACGAATGTTAATGTTTTAGCGGATACGATTAATGACATTGATTTGGTATGTATTATGAGTGTCAACCCCGGTTTTGGAGGGCAAAGTTTTATCGAAAATACCTACGATAAAGTAAAAGAACTAAAAGAACTTATCACAGCTCGAGGAGCTTCTACCCTCATAGAAATTGACGGTGGTGTCACCTCAGCCAATGCCAAAGCACTAAAAGACGCTGGTGCGGATGTATTAGTTGCTGGAAGTTTTGTGTTTAAAAGCTCCGAACCTGTCAAAACTATTAAAGAATTAAAAACGTTGACAGCAAATTAGTTTTTAGACTAACTATCTTCATCCCCATAACCGTAGTTGTACCCATAGTTATAACTGTAGCCGTATGATCTGTTTTCTTTCACACCATTAATGACGTAGACCATATTTTTAAGAAGGTTGGTTTTTCTTAAATTTTCAGAAAAAGGAATTAATTTTTTATCGGTATGGTTGGCACGAACAGCACATATAGTTGCATCGGTATGGTGAGCTACTAATAAAGTATCCGTTACTAAAATGGTAGGTGCTAAATCAACCACTATATAATCGTAACGTGATTTGGCTTCTTCAATAAGGGTTTCAAAATTACCATTCGCTAATAAATGGGCAGGATTTGGCGGAATTGTTCCGGAATCAACTAATAAATCGCCTAGCCCTATAAAGACCGCAACCATGGCTATTAATCCAAAATCCTCAGGAAGAAGTAATCTAGCAATTAAAATTTGTACTACGAATCCAACTCCTTTAACCCCTAACTGCTCTGTAAAAGTCCAAAATATTCATTTGAATGCTTGTTTCTTAAAAGCCATTATGCTTGTTTAGGGTTCAATTACTCCATCAAATACACAGAGCAGTATTGGATTTCAAAAATCCAATCTTAATCAAAAAAATTTGTTCGGTTTATTTTACTTGTACTGCCTTAAATCTCTAGCTATAATAAGCCTTATACCAGTTTACAAAGGCTTCTACGCCAACCTCCAAAGTAGTGGAGGGTTCGTAGTTATAATCTGTTTTCAAATGCGCCACATTTGCCCAAGTTTGATTCACATCTCCGGCTTGCATTGGCATCATGATACGCTCCGTTGTTTTGCCTGTACTTTTTTCAATCGCTTCTATAAAATCCAAAAGCTGCACAGGTTGATTGTTCCCTATATTATATAATTTGTAGAGCTCCTTTTCATTAACGGTTTTTAAAAGTGTGTTTTCAACCCCTTGTATGATATCATCAATATAGGTAAAGTCTCGAGAGAGATCTCCATTATTAAAAACTTTTATAGGTTGATTATTTAAAATGGCGTCTGTAAACAAAAACAAAGCCATATCGGGGCGTCCCCAAGGACCATAGACCGTAAAAAACCGCAATCCGATTGTTTCAATATTATAGAGGTGGCTATAAGTATGCGCCATCAACTCATTCGATTTTTTGGTAGCTGCATACAAACTAATCGGGTGATCTACAACCGCTGTTTCTTTAAAAGGAACCGCCTCACTATTTCCATAAACACTCGAGCTACTCGCATACACAAAACGCGATACGTTGTGGTGGCGACAACATTCTAAAATATTAAGAAAGCCTGTTATATTACTGTCAATATACGCCTCTGGATTTTCAATAGAATAACGAACCCCCGCTTGCGCTGCCAAGTTACAAACACTATCAAATTCATACGTTTTAAAGAGATTAGGCAACGCCTTTCGATCTTCAAGATTTAAACGAATAAATTGAAACTGATCTCCAAAAATTTCACTAGAAATAACTGTATCAAAATGTTCAGCTTCTTGCCGTTGGATCCCTAATTCTTTGAGTCGGTCAAATTTTAAATCGACACTGTAGTAATCGTTTACATTGTCCAATCCAACCACACGGTGTCCTTGTTTTAAAAGGCGTTCACACAAGTGAAACCCTATAAAACCTGCTGCGCCAGTGACTAAGATTGATTGCTTGCCCATATTACCTTCCGATTGCTTTATAAATAAATCCAATGGCTTCTAATTCCGCTTGATCCAAAATATTACGCCCATCAAAAATAAAGGCCGGTTTGAGCATGCCATCATATATCTTTTGCCAGTCATAGGTTTTAAACTCGTCCCATTCTGTAATCACTGCCAACGCATGAGATCCTTTTAAAGCATCATAGGGATTGTTGTGAACCTCTAAAAATTTATCGTTTTCAGATTCAGTTCTGCTGTTTAACCCATTCAAATCCGAGAGCATTTGAATCGCTGTTACTTTTGGATCATAAACTTGTATGTGGGCTTGTTCGTCAATCAGTTTGTCAGCAATATAAATTGCTGCAGACTCTCGGGTATCATTAGTGTCTTTTTTAAAAGCCCATCCTAAAAACCCAATTTTCTTTCCTGCAACAGTTCCGTATAAGGACGCTACTATTTGCTGTGCAAATCGACTGCGTTGATGGTTATTCATAATGATTACTTGCTCCCAATAATCAGCAGCCACATCCAATCCTAAAGACTTACATATATATACTAAATTTAGAATGTCTTTTTGAAAACAAGAGCCTCCGAATCCTACAGAAGCTTTTAAGAATTTTGGTCCAATCCGTGAATCGGTTCCAATGGCTTTGGCTACATCGTCAATATTAGCACCTGTGGATTCACACAGTTCTGTCAAGGCATTAATGGAAGAAACCCGTTGTGCTAAAAATGCGTTCGCGGTTAATTTTGACAATTCTGATGACCATAAATTTGTGGTAATAATTTGATCTTTTGAAACCCAAGTCGCATAAATATCAACTAAAGCCTGAATGGCTTTTAATCCACTTTCTGTTTGATCTCCACCAATCAAAACACGATCAGGTGCTTCCAAATCTTGAACAGCAGTACCTTCTGCCAAAAATTCGGGATTCGAAAGGATTTCAAAATTCACACCTGTGCCTGTATTCTCTAAAATATCTTTAATTGCTTTGGCTGTTTTGACGGGTAAGGTCGATTTTTCCACTACAATTTTATCAGAGGTAGCTATTTTAGCAATTTGACGTGCACAGAGTTCTACATATTGTAAATCTGCTGCCATTCCTTTTCCAGCACCATAGGTTTTTGTGGGGGTATTGACCGATATAAAAATCATATCTGCTTCTTGAATTGCACCTTCAACATCGGTTGAAAAAAACAAATTTCGACCGCGAGCTTCTGCAACAACAACGTCCAGTCCAGGTTCAAAAATTGGGAGTTTATTTAGATCCTCTGAATTCCAAGCATCTATACGTGCTTGATTCACATCCACTACAATCACTTTTATAGATGGATTTTTTTGGGCAATTACCGACATTGTTGGACCTCCTACATAGCCTGCTCCAATACAACAAATTGTATTAATACTCATTTTGGTTAACTTTTAAACGATTCCCAGTACCAATCTACAGCGTTTTTAAGCCCGCTTTCGAAGCCATGGGATGGTTTGTAATTTAATAATTTGACTGCTTTATCAATAGAGGTCTGTGAGTGTGGAATATCTCCTAACCGGTTTGGACCATATATCTCTTTAACGTTTGCAATCGCTGGGTCAAATTTAGATAAATATTTTTTTAAACTATGCACAAGTTGGACTAAAGTCGTCCGATCACCCACAGCAGTGTTATATATTTGGTTTAATGCCACCTCAGATTTTGTAGTTAGCACTAAAAAATTCATTCTTATAACATTGTCAATATAAGTAAAATCTCGGGAATTTGAACCATCCCCATTAATCACAGGTGCTTGGTGATTTATCAACTGAATTACAAATTTTTGAATGACTGCCGCATAAGCACCTTTTGGATCTTGTTGAGACCTCCAACCTATACAAAGCAGAGCAATTGTTATTAAATCTAGAGTATGTTTCTTTAAAAAATACTGTATTTGGTAAATACAAAACACATAGACACCTCCCAAGATTGGTACACAAGGATGGGCTAGGAGCCGTAGAAATTCACTCAAAATTATTAAGAAAAAGGGGTTCTAGCCTTTTAGATCTTCAAGAAATCCTAGCAAACAGAATTACTATAGACCAAGTTTATGTCCCTGATGCTAAAACAAATTTAGACCTCCTTATTTTAAATAATCAAGTGAATGATTTTGGCTATTTATTTAAGTTTACAAATTTCAAATCCTGTTATGATAGTTTGGTTTTAGAACAGCAACATAAAAACCTAACAAACAATAATTATAAGACTTCAAAATACCATCGAGTTTTTTATAATTTAAAAGTACTCTATTTTAAAAACCCATCCAAAGCTTCCTCAAAACTGAAGACAATTATTGTGAATAACTTTTACAAACACATCAACCAAAACGGAGTTCTCAAACGGATCCACTCCGTAATTGTAAAAATATATATCGGACTCCTCACTTGTTTGAGCGGTGTGCGGTTGTTTGTGAAAAATAAAGATTTTAGAGCGGATGTATGGAATCATAAATTTGAAGTTATAAAACTATTTAAGGGCGATCCAAAACCCAAAGAATTTAATTAGTAATAACAAAAAAAGTCTGCATAATATGCAGACTTTCTATTCTTAAGTACCCACATACTTAGTGGGAGTTTAAACATATTAAAATTAATCAATCCAACCTCCGATGTTCTCACGAAGCTCAGCGCCATAACCTTTTACTTTAGCTTTTAATGCGTCTGAACTATTGCCGACTACAAGAACTCGGTCTAAACTAAAAATTGTCATGAATTTTTCAGCAAATTCACTTGATTCAAAATTATTAAGATGGTGTACAAAATCTGCAGAATCATAATACTTTTCTACTAAATTTACATGCTTTCCATCAGCAGAAATAAAGTATCCAAAATCATAGGTATTTGGTTCAGTTTCTCTAACAAACTTTGTAAATTCTACCATAAATTCTTTGATATCATTTTTAGTAAATCCATCACTAACTTTCAAGTCTGCTAAGCCCATGACTTTAGTTGATGAATTATTCACAGCTTCATATGCAGCAATTTCTTTTTGTAAAGTTGATGGATCCATATAACGCCATATTTTAGATATTTTATCGCCATCCCATAAGCTTACACAATGAAATGGAATTGTAGTCTCTGCACCTGTAAAATTACCTTTACCAGACCACATAGACCAAAAAGCAGTATACACATCACCATTAGCATCTGTATATGTCTTAATATTATCTGTGGTGCATTTAATTCCACTAAATAAAGAGTGAGTAAATTTATCAGCTTCAATTAAACCCATATTACCTCCAGGATTGGAGACAGTTTCTCCATTTTTTTGATTGTTAGAAAACTGATCGTAAAGTTCTAAATCTTCTGCAAATATAGCTTCTGCTACGCTTGAATCGTTGTTCATATAGGCATCTATATGACTTTTAACTTTTAACGACTTGGCATCCATAGACACCACTTTTTCGGTATTATTTGAGCACGCCAGCACAGTTATAGCTAGAATTGCCAATAGTATTTGATTTTTCATTATTAAATTATTTATTGGTTAATATGTTATGGTTTTTTAAGCAGTTGTATCATTACTCCTCTTGACTCCATTTTCGAACACCTGTAATTTTTCCATCCCGTATGTAGTGTCGCTCATAGAATCTAAATTTTTCGATTGTTCCGTCCTTTTTGTAACGCTTCTCTGTAAAAGGAAACATAACAATTGTTAACTCTTTATCATAGGATGGAATCACTGGCAACACATCATAGACCCAACGTGTTATTGAATCATAGGGTTCATGCATGGCTTGGATTAGTTTTTTGCCTGTTTCTAAATCCATAACTACTTTTTCTAAACCTTTCTCAGGATAAAAAAAGATTGAATCTGCAAAATGTTCAGTTGATAAGAACTCTAAGTCTTTTCTGACAAAAGCATCAGAAAAATTGATTGCTAATTGTCCAACTTCATCACTTGCAAAAGTGTAAGTGGCACCTGCATTAGGGCCGTTAAGGATTTTTCCGCCATTAGGTACTGTGGATGCATCATTTGAGACAGTTGTTGTACATCCAATTGAAATGATCAAGATAATGGCTAATAAATTAATTGCTTTCATGTTTTTTTTATTAGTTTTAATTTGCAAGTTAAAAATAAAAACTAATTAATTCAACATATAGTACACTATTTTGTCAAGAAATAAAGATAAAAAATCAGCGAAAGTAGTGCTAAAATCTAATTATTTTAATGGGTTGCTTCCCCTGCTCCACTAGGGATTCTAATCAGTTCAACAATCTCTTGAACTTCTTTTGGGGGTTCTGGAGTTAACTTCATTATACTAATAGAAACTATAAAGTTTAATAGCATGGCAACACTTCCAAAACCTTCGGGTGAGATACCAAACCACCACTCACTTTTGTTTGGTAGAACGTCATCAAACCAGCCTAGTTTATACTTCAACATATAGTATAACATGGTTACAATTCCTACGATCATTCCGGCAATAGCGCCTTCTTTATTCATTCGCTTGTAAAAGATTCCTAAGATAATTGCTGGAAAAAAGGAGGCTGCTGCCAAGCCAAAAGCCAAAGCCACTGTTGCAGCAACAAATCCTGGAGGGTTAATTCCAAAATAGCCTGCAACACAAACCGCAACTATAGAAGATAAACGTGCTGCGACTAATTCGTTTTTTTCAGAGATTTTTGGATTGATCATTTTTTTAATTAAATCATGAGAAACAGAAGCAGAAATTACTAATAACAAGCCTGCTGCAGTTGATAATGCGGCTGCTAAAGCCCCTGCAGCTACCAAAGCGATGACCCAATTTGGTAGTTCTGCAATTTCAGGATTTGCCAAAACCATTATATCGTTATCAACGACTAATTCATTTTTATTTTTATCCGCTACATACTGAATTAAGCCGTCGTTATTTTTATCTTTAAATGTAATCAGTCCTGTCGTTTCCCATTTTTTAAACCATTCTGGAACTGTCGCATAGGGTTGATTAGAAATTGTTTCAATCATGTTCGTTCTGGCAAAGGCTGCCACTGCTGGGGCTGTAGAATACAAGATGACAATGAGCAATAAGGCTATTCCTGCAGATTTACGAGCGTCTTTGACGCGCTTGACGGTAAAGAAACGTACAATGACATGAGGCAGGCCGGCTGTACCCACCATCAAGGCTAAAGTGATCGCAAATACATCCATTAGAGACTTGGACCCTTCCGTATATTCAGCAAACCCTAAATCGGTGCTTAAACCGTCTAGTTTATCCAATAAATAAGTGCCTGAGTCGTCTGCTAATTCACTTCCAAAACCCAATTGTGGAATGGGATTGCCCGTCATTTGAATGGATATAAAAATAGCGGGAACCATGAACGCAAAAATTAAGACACAGTATTGCGCAACTTGTGTGTAGGTGATGCCTTTCATACCTCCAAGAACCGCATAAAATAATACAATTAGCATTCCAATAACTACGCCGGTATTGATGTCAACTTCTAAAAATCGAGAGAATACCAATCCTACGCCACGCATCTGACCTGCGACATAGGTAAAAGAAACTAAAAGGGCACAGATAACGCCTACAAAACGGGCAGTATTGGAATAATAACGATCTCCAATAAAATCAGGAACGGTGAATTTTCCAAACTTTCTTAAATAAGGTGCTAATAGCAAAGCAAGTAAAACATAACCGCCAGTCCAGCCCATTAAGTAAACGGCTCCATCATAGCCTGCAAAGGAAATAATTCCTGCCATGGAAATAAAAGAGGCTGCACTCATCCAATCTGCCGCTGTTGCCATTCCATTGGCAAGCGGCGATACGCCACCTCCAGCTACATAAAATTCTTTTGTAGAGCCTGCTCGTGCCCATATCGCAATTCCTATATATAGCGAAAACGTGATGCCTACTAAAATATAAGTCCACGTTTGAACGGTCAGCGCTTGAGTTAATAAAATACTATTTATCATAGCCGTATTTTTTATCAAGTTTATTCATTAGTCTCACATATATAAATATCAAAACGACAAATACATACATAGACCCTTGTTGAGCAAACCAAAAACCAAGTTTAAACCCGAAAAGTTTAAATTCGTTGAGCACATCTTTTAACATAATTCCCGCCACAAATGAGACAATGAACCATATTATCAGTAGGATAAAAAGGTATCTAATGTTTTCTTTCCAATAGGCTTTTGGTTTATTTTTTGCCATGTTTTTTTTTATTTTAAATAATCTGTATTGCATTATGATTATTGAGGAAACTACAACCAGAACAACAGTCTTGACTAAGCTTTAAAGACAAAATAATCACTTCTTCTTGCTAAAAAATCTTGCTGGCTCACCCCAAGGCTTAGCATCATCAAGCTGACGCCCTAACCCTAAAGGTACTTTATTTGCGTCAGCAATTCTAAATTTAAGCTAAAAAAAGTAAATAATAATAGTGTAATTAAATTAGTATTTTTCATAATTGATTAATTTTATTATCAACTACTATCTTGTGTAGTTTTCGTCAATAATATAGGATTACTATTAATTTATTGTTAATAATTAATTAACAAAGCAGTAATGCTGAATAAATACTATAATTAAAAAGAAGTAAACTGTAGTAACTTTAATACCTACTGAAGGTAACTAAATTGACATCGTCAGGTTTAACTATGAGTAAGTTGGGTGATCCATACCTAAAGTGGTTCAAACTTATTGAGTAGTATTAATGACATGTACTCAAAAAAATATTACAAAGAATAAAAAGTTATTCTTGGGAATAATCTGTGACCCAAACTTATAAAAGTTCGAACTTTATGGCAGAACTCAATTTAATTTTTGAAACTCATTTTAGGTTAAAAATTAACCCACAACTTTATGGGTTGAGGGTTCGCTTATAGACTCTATTGACCTTTATTCAAAACAAAATTTGCAATTTATTAAGAAGATAAGGGAGTAAAATCGAACTCTTTTGAAGATGATTTGAATAAACAAAACCAAACATGAACCCTAATCGATTATTTTCGAAAAGAAGATATAAGTAGCAATGTTTTTTTAGTCTGTTGTTCAATTTTATTATAATCAAAAGAACCATCGGTATGTTTAGCCATGAGTTTTGAGCCCATCCCAACGCAAGTAACACCAGCTTCAAACCAGCTTTTGAGGTTTTCTTCAGTTGGTGATACGCCACCTGTTGGCATGATACTGGTCCATGGTTGGGGTGCTAGCACTCCTTTGACAAAGCTAGGTCCATAAGTGCTACCGGGAAATAACTTTACAATTTCTGCGCCCATTTCTTCAGCCTTTGCAATCTCCGTTAGTGAGCCACATCCTGGAGACCAAAGCACTTTTCTGCGGTTGCAAACAATCGCAATGTCTTCTCTGAATACAGGCGTTACTACAAAATTTGCGCCGTTAAGCATATAAGCGGATGCAGCAGCTGCATCTGTAACCGAGCCTACACCCATAATCATCCCAGGGAGTTCTTTCACGGCATATTTGGTAAGCGCTGTAAATACCTCAAGAGCAAAATCACCACGGTTGGTAAACTCCATTAAGCGTGCACCGCCGTCATAACAGGCTTTGAGCACCTTTTTAGCTACTGATACATCGCTGTGGAAGAAAAGGGGCACCATGCCGCTCTCTTTCATCGTTTGTGCTACTTCTATTCTTGTAAACTGTGCCATATCTTTTGTTTTATCGGGCTACACGACCTGATGCGTCGCCACCCATGAGTTTTTCTACTTCTGCAACTGTCACAAGGTTGGCATCGCCTTTTATGGTGTGCTTCAAGCATGATGCTGCCACAGCAAAGTCCAGTGCATGTTGGTCGTTGTCTGGATATTTTAGTAGTCCATAAATAAGACCACCCATAAACGAGTCGCCACCACCTACACGGTCTACAATGTCTGTGATTTGATACTGCGTGGAGTCATACATGGTCTTTCCATCATATAACACCCCAGCCCATGTATTGTGTGATGCCGATATTGAACCGCGAAGGGTTGTTATTACTTTTTTAGCCTTTGGGAACTTCTCCATCATTTGCTTGCACACAGACAAAAAAGCTTCTGCTTTTACATCATGACCTTGCGTTTGTACTGTTAAGCCTTCGGGCTTTATGCCAAAGTGCATCTCCGCATCTTCTTCATTACCCAATACAATGTCGCAGAAGGAGGTAAGCTCTGTCATGATTTTTTCACGGTGCGCATCGTCGCAATACTTCCAAAGCTTGGCACGGTAGTTCAAGTCCGTAGAAATCGTAATTCCTTTTTCACTAGCGATCTTCACTGCTTCAAGACAAGCATCTGCTGCAGATTGTGAAATGGCCGGCGTAATCCCTGTCCAATGGAACCATTCCACGCCCTCAAAGGCTTTGTCCCAATCCACCATTCCGGGCTCAATCTCAGACATGGCCGAATGAGCTCTGTCATATACCACTTTACTGCCCCGACTTACAGCACCTGTCTCTAGAAAATAAATCCCCAAACGGTCTCCTCCACGAAGCATAAAATCAGTTTCAACACCACGCTTTCGCATTTCCATAAGCGCACATTCTCCAATATCGTTTCTAGGAACACGCGTGACATAACGTACAGGAACGCCATAGTTGGCAAGCGATACCGCTACGTTGGACTCGCCACCACCATAGATGACATCGAAAGAATTGGTTTGAGAGAAACGCAAATATCCAGGGGGCGCTAAGCGCAACATGATTTCACCAAATGTGACTACTTTTTCCATTTGTTTAATAGTATTTAATTAACAACTTAAATTATATTTAATTGTTTACAGGTTTTAAATTCTCATCTAAAGGAATCATTTTCGGCATTAATGCATGCACTATACCTAAGACTATGATATATGATGATCCGGCTATAAGAAATGCCCAGAAGTAGCCACTATTACCCGCTGAATCTAAAACCGACCCCAATACCAAGTCTGCAAGAATACCAGCTATCATGCCAACCATACCACCTATACCAACTACAGAGGCTATTGCCTTTTTAGGGAATACGTCAGAAACTAATGTAAATACATTAGCAGACCAAGCCTGATGACCTGCCGCAGCAAGACCTATAAGGAAAACAGCTACCCATTTACTTTCTGTAAAGGCCACAAAACTAACCGGCAGTATAATTAATGCACAAATCAATAATGTTCTTTTCCTGGCCTTATTGACGGTCCATCCTTTTCGTATGAAAGCGCCTGAGAGATACCCCCCCCAAACACTTCCAACATCTGCCAAAATATAAATAATAAAAAAGGGTAAGGCAATGTTTTTAATGTTCACCCCAAAGGAGTCTGCTAAGAATTTAGCTCCCCAAAAAAGATAAAACCACCATACTGCATCTGTAATTTTCGCTATAGAAAAAGCCCAAGTCTGACGTTTGTTAAGAACACTTTTCCATGGGAGTTTTTCTTCATTTTCCACTTCTAAATCTTCTTGAATATACGCTAGCTCCTCTTTAGTTACATTTGGATGAACTTCAGGTTTTTTATAGGTTCTAAGCCATAAAACAACCCAAATTGTACTTAAGACTCCAGTAATTAAAAATGGAATTTGCCAGTTTTTACCGTTTTCGTGAACAATCCATCCAATTACGAATGGAGCAGCAATAGCCCCAATACTTGTTGCAGCATTAAAAAGGCCTGTTGCAAAAGCACGATCTTTTTTTGGAAACCATTCAGCAGTAGTTTTTATTGCAGCTGGAAAACTTCCAGCCTCTCCAATTCCTAATCCAAATCGTGCAGCAGCAAACCCAATCACACTAAACCCAGGACGCACCAATGCATGTAACATTCCAAAAACACTCCAGATTACAATGGATAATGTATATCCTTTTTTAGTCCCTATGCGATCTATAATACCACCCATTGTCAAAAGTCCAATTGCATAGGCTACTTTAAAAGAAATCATAATATTAGCATAATCACTATTGGTCCATTCAAACATTTTTTCTAATGTTGGCGCCATCACACCTATAAGACTTCGATCAAAATAGTTGATAGTTGTTGCAAACATCAAAAGTCCTAATATTCTATAGCGATAGTTACCTATTTCTTGCTTCTTGTTCATGAAAATTTATTTGTAATTATTAAATTGAAAATAATTGACGGCATTGTTATAACAGATGTTTTCGATCATTTTCCCAATAAAAGAAATGTCATTGGGGACCAACCCTTTTCTAATGTCTTCTGCCATCAAATCACACAATATTCTTCTAAAGTATTCGTGCCTTGGAAAAGACAAAAAGCTTCTACTGTCTGTGAGCATTCCTATAAACTTACTTAGTAATCCCATATTTGAAAGTACATTGAGTTGTTTTTCAATACCGTCTTTTTGGTCTAAAAACCACCAAGCAGCGCCCCATTGCATTTTACCGGAAACACCTCCGGTATTAAAATTTCCCATCATGGTTGCAAAAACTTCGTTCTGTGCTGGATTTAAATTGTAGGTAATGGTTTTTGCCAATTGATCTGTACGATCCAAAGCATTTAAAAACTTCGACAATGATTCAATAATTGGATAATCTGCTATAGAGTCACAGCCAGCATCAGCACCAACAAGTTCATTTAATCGATCATTATTGTTTCTTATGACTCCTAAATGAAATTGTTGCACCCAACCTTTTTCGTGATACTTTTTGCTTAAATGCATTAAAAGACTTGACCTGTATTGTTGTATTTCAAGTTCTGTCAGTTTTACTCCCCTTAGGTTTTTATCAAAAACCGATTGTATTTCATCGTCATTAAAATCCACGAAAGAAAAAACACCACTAATTCCGTAATCTGATAGTTTACAGCCATTTTCATGGAAGAAATCTATTCTGTTATCAATGGCTTTTAAAAGATTTGAATAATTACTGATAGAGAAATTGACACAATCTTCAAGTTTTCCTAAATAGGTATCAAATTTTTGTTCTCCAATAAAAAACAAGTTATCCGGTCTGAAGGTGGGGTAAACTTTTGTGAAAAATCTAGCCTTTGCTATTTGTTTATGATATCTTAAGTCATCTGTGGGATCATCTGTTGTGCAGATTACTTCAACCTTCATCTGCTCTAACAATTGGGCAGGTGTCTTTGTTTCTAAAACCCTATTCGTTTTTGAATAAATCTCCAAAGCATTATTGGGTTGTAATATTTCATCAATATTAAAATAACGCTTCAACTCTAACTGTGTCCAGTGAAATAATGGATTTCTTAAGGTGTTAGGAACTGTTTCTGCCCATTTCATAAACTTTTTTTCTTTAGAAGCATCTCCGGAAATAAAGTTTTCTTCAACTCCATTGGCACGCATTCCCCGCCATTTATAATGATCTTCACTCAACCAAGCATTGGTTATGTTATTTACTGGTTTGTTTTCTGCAATTTGTTGAGCCGACAAATGATTGTGATAATCTATGATAGGCAAATCTTTTGCATATTCATGATACAGCACTTCTGCCTCCTGGGAGTTTAAGAGAAAATTGTCTGTTATAAAGTTTTTTGAATTTATTTGGCTCATAAGTTCAAACTGGTTTTAATTCCTAATTCCAAACCTCTAAGCTCTGCTAAACCTCTTAACCTTCCAATCCCTGAATATCCCGGATTGGTTTTTTTATGCAAATCATCTAACATTTGGTGGCCATGATCCGGACGCATGGGGATTTTCGTATCTTTTCTACCTGTTTCTAAACGTCTTTTTTGTTCCGTCAATACTTCCTTTATTACAGCATACATATCTACATCACCTTCAAGGTGATTGGCTTCATAAAAATTACCTTGTTCATCCCGCTTTGTGCTTCTTAAGTGCAAAAAGTGAACACGGTCTGCAAATCGTTTTAAAATTTGTATCAAGTCATTATCAGCTCTTACACCTAAAGAGCCTGTACAGTAGGTAATCCCATTAGAAATATCAGGAACATTATCAAATAAGTAAGCATAGTCAGCCTCTGTACTCACCACTCTCGGTAATCCAAGAATGGGATATGGAGGGTCATCCGGGTGTATACACATTAACACTTCATTTTTTGATGCTACCGGTATGATTTCTTTTAAAAAGGAAACGAGGTTTTCTCTTAAAGTATCTGCTTCTATGTCTTTATAAGTGTCTAAAATACCTTGAAACTGTTCTAGGGTATAACCTTCTTCTGCTCCAGGTAGACCTGCAATAATATTTTTTACAAGGTCTTTTTTACTTTCTTCTGAAAGTGATTTTACATATTCCTTGGCCAGTGCAATTTGATCGCTGGTATAAGTTGTTTCTGCACCAGGTCTTTTCAACAGGAATAATTCAAAAGCAGCAAAGGCAATTACATCAAAACGAAGCGCTTTGGATCCGTCCTGAACTTGAAACCCCAAATCTGTACGAGTCCAATCTAAAACAGGCATAAAATTATAGCACACAATATTGATTCCACATGAGGCTAGATTTTCAATACTTGTTTTATAGTTTTCAATGTAAGCTTGAAAATTTCCTGAGCGAGTTTTAATAGTTTCATGTACTGGAATACTCTCTACCACACTCCATGTTAAACCTGCTAACTCAATGGTTTTTTTTCGTTTTTGAATTTCTTCCACAGTCCATACCTCACCGTTAGGAATGTGGTGCAATGCAGAAACAACACCTGTTGCTCCAGCCTGCTTTATATCTAATAATGAAACGGGGTCATTGGGTCCGTACCATCTCCAAGTTTGTTCCATATTTATTCAATTATTTATAAATTAAATACCACTATACGCAGAGAAACCTCCATCAATAGGAATTACGATTCCCGTTACAAAAGATGAAGAATCATTACACAAGTATAAAGTGCTACTTACCAAATCTTCTGGCTTTCCATACCTTCCCATGGGTGTCTGATCTATAATCTGTTGTCCTCTTTGAGTTAAACTTCCGTCTTCGTTAGTAAGCAAGGTTCTATTTTGATTGGTCAGGAAAAACCCTGGGGCTAATGCGTTAACACGGATTCCTACTTTTGAAAAGTGCACTGCTAACCATTGAGTAAAGTTTGATATTGCTGCTTTGGCTCCGCTATATGCTGGAATTTTAGTAAGTGGCGTATAAGCATTCATAGAAGAAATGTTTAATACGCTACAGCCATCTCTTCCAACCATATCTTTAGCAAAAACTTGGGTTGGCAAAAGGGTTCCAATAAAATTTAAGTTAAACACAAACTCAATTCCTTTAGGGTCTAAATCAAAGAAGGTTTTGAATCCTTCTGAATTGTTTAACAAATCTTTTTCTAACAAATGTGGATTGGAAGTTGTTCCTAAGGGGTGATTTCCTCCAGCACCATTGACCAAAATATCACAAGCTCCTAAGGAGTTATTTACTGCAAGTTTTGCTGCATCAAGAGATGCTTTTTCTAATACATTAGCAGCTACAGCGATTGCTGTTCCTCCTTCACTATTGATTTCTTCTGCCACTTTATTTGCGGCATCAATTCTCAAGTCTAATACTGCAATCTTATGCCCTTCTTTCGCAAGGGCTTTCGCCAAGGTACTACAAAGTACCCCACCAGCTCCTGTTACTACAACTACTTTACTCATTCTATTTTTTTTAATTTTAAAATTGAATCTATCATTCAATGACACTAAAGCTTTTCATGAGAGAAGTATTAGAGTCACCTCCTACCCAAACATTAAACTCTCCTGGCTCTACTTCCCATTTTTTATGGGCTGTATAAAACTGTAATGTTTTAGCATTAAGCGTAAAAGTTATTGTTTTAGATTCACCAGGTTTCAATTTCACCTTTTCGAATCCTTTTAATTCTTTTATGGGTCTTACAAGACTTCCTACAAGGTCTCTAATATAAAGCTGAACCACTTCTTCTCCTGTTGTGTCACCTGTATTCTTGACATTGACAGAAACGTTTATATTTTGATTAACTGTGGTTTCTTTTTTGTCTAATTGTAGGTTGTCATAACTAAAGGTTGTGTAACTTAAACCAAATCCAAATGGATATAAAGCTGTCTTTGGCGCATCTCTATAACCTGAGTAAAAAACATTTTTAGTACTCGATGGGCGACCAGTATTTTTTTGGCTATAATAAAGCGGTTCTTGACCTACATGATGTGGAAATGACACTGGCAATTTTCCTGAGGGGTTATAATCACCAAAAATTACATCTGCAATTGCATTTCCAGACTGAGACCCTAAATGCCAACATTCTAAAATACTAGGAGCAGTATCTGATACTTTAGTTAAGTCTAAAGGCCTGCCGTTCATTAAAACCACAACTACATTTTTATTTACCTTGTATACAGCTTCTAGCAATTTGTTTTGTAATCCTAAAAGTCCAATGTTGGTCTGACTCCTTCCTTCTCCTGTTTGATATGCGTTTTCACCAATTGCTAATAAAACTACGTCAGATTTTTTTGCTACTTCTACAGCTCTAGCAATTTTAGAATTATCAGTAGTATTAAACTTTAAGGGTAACTTGTACTGGTTTTCACCCGGTTTAATGTTAGGTATAATTAAATCTACACCTTTTGCATAAAGGACTTCAGTATTTATTCCTACCATGCTTTTTACTCCTTCTAGCAAAGAAACTGCAGAATTGTACTCTCCCTTAGCTCTCCAATTCCCTAGTGGTGTATCTTTATCATTGGCCATAGGACCAATTACTGCTATTCGTTTTATGTTTTTTGAAAGAGGTAGAAGTTTATTTTCATTTTTAAGCAAAACAATCGATCTTTTAGCAACATCTCTGGCAATACTTAAGTTTTCTTTGGTATAAACCTCTTTTTTTTCTCTCTCTTCGTCGCAATATTTATATGGATTATCAAACAATCCTAATTGAAATTTTAAGCGGAGAACACGTCTTACGGCATCATCTATTTGTTCAATATCAACTTTATCTTCATCCAATAAAGTATATAAACTGCTTTCGTAAGCATAAGATTCCATATCCATATCGCAACCCGCATTTAATGCAATTTCTGCAGCATGTTTTTTATCTCTTGCAAAACCATGAGCCTTCATTTCTAAAATAGAGGCCCAATCTGAAACTATAAGTCCATTCCACTTCCATGTGCCTTTCAAAACATCTCGTTGTAAACGTTTATGTCCTGTAGATGGAATACCATCAATATCATTGAATGAGTTCATAAAAGTTGCTACCCCTGCTTGTGCAGCAGCTTTAAAGGGAGGTAAAATGGTATTATACAATTCATTTTCTCCAATTGTTACTGTATTGTATTCTCTTCCTGCTTCGGCAAATCCATATCCAGCAAAATGTTTGGCACAAGCTGCAATGGTTAAATCGTCTGACAAGTCATCCCCTTGAAAACCTTTGATTCGAGCTACTCCTATTACACTATTTAGGTAAACATCTTCTCCAGCACTTTCCATAATTCTACCCCACCTAGCATCTCTAGAAACATCTATCATTGGGGCAAATGTCCAATTTAACCCAGAAGCAGCACTTTCTCTCGCAGCAATCGAGGCAGACTGTTCTATAATATCTAAATCCCAACTTGCACTTTCTCCTAATGGAATAGGAAAAATAGTTTTATAACCATGGATAACATCAAAAGCGAAAATTAGGGGTATTTTTAACCTCGAATGTTTCATGTTTATTTCTTGAATATTTCGAACTGTTTTTACAGATGTAACGTTAAGCATAGAGCCAACTTCCCCTTTTTTTATTTTTTCTAACTTGTACTGATCTTTTTTTGATGAAGTAGGCCCAGTTACGTTCCATTTTCCGCTATATTGAACTAGCTGACCTATTTTTTCATTTATACGCATCAGACTTAAAACTGAATCTACTTTTTTTTCAATTTCAGGATTCAGATCTCGTATTGTGCTAAGACTTTTTTCTCTTTCGTTTTTATTCCAACTAAATAATAAAAACATCAAGCTGATCGCAATAAAAAACGTTATTATGTATTTCTTCATAGACGTATAAATAAGGTAAGTTTTAATATTTTAGATTATTGAATTTTTCTTATCTGAAAAGCATTTAATATGGGTAAACCTTTCACAGATTCAAAATTAATCTTGATTCCTTCTCCATCATTAACACTTATTTGGTATTTGACTGAAACTTCCTTTTCAACTCCATATTTCTCTGAAATATTTAAGTTTTTCTCGATATATTCTCCGTTCATAATCACATTAAAAATTCGACTCGAAGAACCTTCAAATACTCTGTCATTACCTAAGTTATAAGCCAATTTCTCATGTTTTATATTTGACTCCAATTCTGTCCAATGTAATGTAACAGAGTACTTGCCATTCGGAACATCTAGCTTAAATCCATTAATCCCAACGCGTTGTGTTTGGTATATTGGGTCATCTTGCGAAGCTTTGATATCTAGATCAGAACTTGGCAAACTACCAAATTTAGTTTTTG
>CALSMD010000007.1 GCA_943787365.1 uncultured Flavobacteriaceae bacterium | reverse complement strand
GGAGTCCCAAACTTTCGAAAGTTCGAACTTATTAAGGAGTATTTTTCAATTATTTCTTGAACTTAATCTGAGAATATTGTCCTAAAAAATATGCAATTAAAATAGGTATAAACGAAAAAGCCATATTCTTTTCCAAAAAATCATATTCTGAAAATATAACTAATATTGAAGCTGAAATAATAATAAAAATTAAGTCAAATACTCTTTTTTTCATTTTCATATAAATATAATTTAAAAGTCCAATCGAAATTTAATATAATAAATTATCTCCAAAAATAATTAATTATTCTTGGAGATAATTTGTGACCTCGGCAGGATTCAAACCTGCAACCTCTTGAGCCGTAATCAAGTGCACTATTCAGTTATGCTACGAGGCCGTTTTGAGGGTGCAAATATAAGTTAATAATCTTTTTATCAAAAAAATATCACGGCTATTTCAAAAAACTTACATTTGTAAAAGTAATATAACTTTAAATGTCATGAAAATAGAACAAATCTATACCAGTTGTTTAGCTCAAGGTGCCTACTATATCGAGTCTAATGGAGAGGTTGCTATCATTGATCCACTTCGTGAGACACAACATTATGTTGATAAAGCAACTGCTAATAATGCTAAAATAAAATTCATTTTTGAAACCCATATTCATGCCGATTTTGTATCCGGTCATTTGGACTTGGCTAAAAAAACAGGGGCAACTATTGTTTTTGGTCCAAACACCAAAACAGCCTTTAACTGTTACAATGCCTCCGATAATGAAGAATTTAAAATTGGGAATATCACAATTAAAGTATTACATACTCCTGGTCACACCCTAGAATCTGTCACGTATTTACTGATTGATGAAAACGGTAAAAACCACGCTGTGTTTACGGGTGACACCCTGTTTCTTGGAGATGTTGGACGACCCGATTTGGCAATAAAATCTGACCTTAGTGAAAAAGATTTAGCAGGTATGTTATTTCACTCCTTGCGCTCAAAAATCATGACTCTAGAAGATTCTGTGATTGTATATCCAGCACATGGAGCTGGTTCTGCTTGTGGAAAAAATTTAAGCAAAGAAACGGTTGGTACGATTGGAGATCAAAAAAACACTAATTATGCTTTGCGTTCTGATATGACCAAAGAAGAGTTTGTAACAGAAGTGCTAGACGGCATCAGTCCACCGCCGCAATATTTTGCCGAAAATGCTAAAATGAACCAAAGTGGATACTCTGATTTAGAGGAAATATTATCAAACGGCAATACGCCCCTATCTGCAGAAGCTTTTGAACAGTTGGCAAACTCCCAAAAAGCACTTGTTTTAGATGTTCGAACTCAACAAGATTTTGTGAAAAATCACATCCCGGGATCAATTTTTATTGGGCTTAATGGCGGATTTGCACCATGGGTTGGTGCACTCATTTCAGACATCAATCAACCCATTTTATTAGTCGTTCCACAAGGCAAGTCAGAAGAAGCAGTGACACGTTTGGCACGTGTTGGTTATGACAACGCCCTTGGCTATTTAGAAGGCGGTATGGACGCTTGGATTGCTGCAGAAAAAACAACAGACCAAATTAAGTCTATTTCAGCAGAGGAATTTTCTGAAGAAACAAAAGAACACAAATTAAACGTTTTGGATGTTCGAAAAGATGGTGAACATGCCTCGATGCATTTAAATATGGACGGTCTTCAGCATTTTGCATTAGATTACATCAACCATCAAATGAATCAGATTGATGCCAATAAAACGTATTATATCCATTGTGCAGGTGGCTACCGTTCTGTGATTGCTGCATCTATTTTAAAAGCACGTGGATTTCATAACATCATAGATATTGCGGGTGGATTTGCAGCGCTTAAAAAAACAGATTTATCAATGTCTGAATTTGTATGTCCCTCAACGCTTTAACCTTTAAAATAATGAAAACTACGCTTGAAATTCAAAATCTAAAATGTGGCGGATGCGCGCATACGATTATCTCCAAACTCAATGACTTAAAAGGAATTCAAAATGTAAGTGTAAACACAGAAACGAATACCGTTTCATTTGAAAATGAACTCCCAAACGGAGTTGAATCAGCTACAACATTACTGTCTAAACTTGGATACCCAGTGGATGGAGATACCAATTCAATTGGCAAAAAAGCAAAATCATTTGTAAGCTGTGCGGTAGGACGCATGGCAAAATCTTAAACGATCTCCGCACTTAAACCCGCTTTTAAAAGTTGAGTGCATTGCGGCTCTAACTCCTCATATAGCCCAGTTTTTACGGTACATTTCCCTTTATAATGAACGAGCAACGAACACTGTTCTGCCTGCTCATAGGAATGCTTACAAACATCAACTAAGGTTTCAATCACATGATCAAAGGTATTGACCTCATCGTTGAATAAGACAATTTCATTCAAATGGCTTTCTTCAACTGAAACCTCTACTTCTTCTTTAATTTTTTCTTTTGTACCCATAACTACTTAACGAATTTCAAAGCAACCCAACTATTTCGTGTTAATGTTTTTTCAAGTTTTAAATTCAGTTGATTACAGCTTGATTCAATCAACTCGCAATCACTGTCATAAAAACCGCTTAAAAATAAAACACCCTTTTCATTTAAACAAGTAACATATGTACTTAAATCATTCATTAGAATGTTGCGATTTATATTTGCGATGATGACATCAAATCGTTTTCCTTGAAGTAGAGACGCATCCCCTTCCAAAACATTGATATGGTGACACTCATTTCGAGAGACGTTTTCAAGACTGTTTAAATAACACCAATTATCAATATCAATGGCTTCTAAAGAAGTGGCTCCTTTTTTTTCAGCTAAGATAGCGAGCACTCCGGTTCCACATCCCATATCTAAGACAGATTTATTGGTGAAATCAAAGGCTAAAATATGCTGAATCATCATGTGGGTGGTTTCATGATGTCCCGTTCCAAAACTCATTTTAGGCTCAATCACAATGTCATATTCTACATTAAATGCTTCATGAAAGGGCGCACGAATGGCACAACGATCTTCTACAACAATGGGGTTGAAATTCTTTTCCCATTCTGCATTCCAATTGGTCTGTGCTATGGTCTCAAATTCATAAGTAATCACAAACTCCTCGGAATTTAAAATTTGAACTCCATCTAAAATTGCATCAAAATGTTCTGATTCTTGAATATAAGCTATGACCCCATCTGAGGTTTCTACAAAGCTTTCGAAACCAGAAAAGCCAAGTTCCGCAATCAAAATTTCGGTACCTGGCTGAACGGGTTTAACTTTAAAAGTGTAGCCTATATAAATAGAATCTGCCAAATTTAAAATGCGTTTATAATGGCTATAAATTGTTCTACATCTAATGCTGCACCGCCAATTAAACCGCCGTCAACATCTGTTTTTGAAAAAATTTCTTTTGCGTTTGCTGGCTTTACACTTCCACCATACAAAATAGAAACCTGGTCTGCTAACTCCGCAGAATAGTGGTCTGCAATTGTTTTACGTATGAAGGCATGCATGTCCTGTGCTTGCTCTGGGGATGCAGTTTCTCCAGTACCGATGGCCCAAACTGGCTCATAAGCCAATACAATATGCTCCCAAGCTGATGCTGGCAAATGAAATAAAGCATTTTTAATTTGTGCTTCTACAATCGCTTCTTCATTGCCTGATTTACGATCTTCCAATTCTTCTCCAAAACAGAATATCGCACACATATTATGTGCCAAGGCTGTATCTACTTTCTTAGCTAAAAGCGCATCGGTTTCATTAAAGTAAGCACGGCGTTCACTGTGACCTAAAATAACTGTTTTAACTCCTACACTTTTAAGCATTTTGGCACTAACCTCTCCTGTATAAGCACCATTTTCTGCAAAATGCATGTTTTGTGCAGCCACAATAACTTGACTTCCTTTGACTGAATTTGAAGATGCTAAAAGACTGGTGAAAGGAGGTGCAATAATCACTTCTGTAGTGCTGTGCTTCAATTCTTTTAGCAGTTTAGCAACGAATATTTCTGAATCGACATAGTCATTATTCATTTTCCAATTTCCTGCTACAATTTGTTTTCTCATTTTAAATTATTTAATAGTGTTATATCTGTTGTTTTAATGGCTTTAAAAACTTTTATACTGCCTTGTTTATCGATAATCATATACCGTGGAATCCAATCCAAATCTAAAAATGTGCCCATAGCACCTTTCCAACCAGATTGCATAAAATAATGATCGCCTTTGATTTCTAATCGGTCAATTCCTTTTTTCCAAGCTTTTTGTGTTTTGTCTAAAGACAAATACACAAAATCAACTTCGGGATGTTTTTGTTGAAGCTCTTTTACACTGGGCAACCCCTCTAAACAATCTTTACACCAAGAGGCCCATACATCTATAAAAACAGTATTTCCAAGGTGTTTTTCTAAAATAGTTTTAAACAAAACAGAATCCCCATTAAGTGTTACAAATTCATCGTTTAAAGCAGCCTCAGAAAATTGAGTTTCAACACGATTTTGACAACTTAGTTGTGTGATTACAAATAGAAATACTAAAAGACTTTTTTTCATCTTGAGATTTTATTTAGGAGTTTAATTTAATTTTTGGATCCAAGTAAGTGTAAATAATATCGACTACTACATTAATAAATACAAAAGTAAGGGCAATTATTAAAACAGCCCCCATAATTACGGGTAAATCTAAGGTGTTCAGTGCATTTACAATTTCTTTTCCCAATCCATTCCAAGCAAATATATACTCTACAAACACAGCGCCCGCCAATAAAGATGCAAACCAACCCGAGATGGCAGTGACCACGGGATTGAGTGCGTTTTTCATTGCATGTCTGATAATAATTTGAAATTCACTCAATCCTTTGGCTCTTGCAGTACGGATGTAATCCTGATTAAACACTTCTAATAAAGAGTTTCGCATCAGTTGTGTAACAACTGCCAATGGACGAATTCCAAGAACTAAGGCAGGTAATATTAAGTTTTTGAGTTTTAATTGATAAACTTCTCCAAAATCATCCAATTCATAAAGATTCCCAGTCATTTCTAACCCTGTATAGTGGTGTAATAAAAAGCCGAAAATCCAAGCGGCTAAAATTGCACTAAAAAAAGAAGGTAAACTCATTCCAAATGTACTAACCACCAAAATAGTCTTATCCACCCAATGGTCTTTATATAATGCAGAAATCACTCCTAAAATGAGTCCTAAAACCAATGCCACACATATGGATGCTACCGCCAAAATAATAGTGTTTGGCAGCGTTTCTTTAAGGATTTGACTGACTTCTTTGCCTTGTTTTGTAAAAGAAGTTCGAAGGTATGGAAGTTTTAAAACAACCGTTTTATTGGAGGTTTTAAATAGAGGTTGATAACGATATGAATGTGATTCTAAAAAAGTATAATCGTTTGAGGAGTTAGAATGAAACGATAAGGGTGACAAATCGTTCAAATAATTCAAGTATTGTGTAAATACAGGCTGATCAAATCCATATTTTTGTTTTACGAGGGCCAATTGGGCTTGGTCTTCATTTTGACCTAGCATCATTTGAGCAGGATCCCCTGGCAAAACATTAAACAGAAAAAAAATAGTGGTCACAACTCCAAAAAGAGTCCAAAATGAATGCTGTATTTTTTTTAAAATATATCGCCCCAAAAGGTTTAAAGATCTAAGTTATCAATGTCATTCCAGTGTACTTTTTGTTGGACCGTCCCTTGATTTAATTCCAAGACCCCTGGATTGGAACGCACCACTGTTTTGAGCGCTTTTTCGTCACATAGATAAAACTCAAAACCAAGATCGTAGGTTTTATTTATGTTGGCAATGGCATTCTTACCTGAAGCACTGAGTCCAATAACGGTGTAACCTTTAGATTGTGCTTTTTGAGATAATGATTTCAGTTTTTGCAATCCTTCTTTTTCCGCAGTGTCCAAATTATAGGACACAATCATGATGAGTTTATCTTCAGCAAGAAAGACATCAGTTAAATCTTCGTCCTCAGATTCTATCGAAAAATCTAAAATGGAAGGTTGATAACCCTCATCAATAACTTCCGTTTCAACGCTGACATAATCGCCCTCAATTGTGGGATATGATCCATCTGTGATAATTGTTTTTTCTTCCCCATTTACATTAAATACCCATGTAAATTCTTGAATGGCTTTAGGCGCATCTTCTGGGGTACTCATGTTTTTAATCAAATTGTCCCCTATTTTGTAAGCTCTAAAATCAATACTTGGTAAATGCATCAACACATGGTTACCAAAAGCGAGACTTGCTATAAAACTCAGAAGGGCAAAAAGGGTGGTGAGAAAAGGATTAAAAATGGGTTTGATATAGGATTTTCCGAGAAATAAAATTAATATCAATACTAATAAAACCACATCCTTTGTAAAGCTTTCCCAAGGGGTCAATTTTAAAGCGTCCCCAAAACATCCACAGTCCTTTACTTTATCAAAATATGCAGAATAAAAAGTTAGAAACGTAAAAAATACAATCATGAGAAGTAAACTCCAAACCGTGAATTTAGGCTTGTATCCTATCAGCAAAAAGACGCCAAGGATGACTTCAAAAACGACTACAAAAAGAGAAATGGCAAGCGCATAAGGCTCTAAAAATGGTATATTTAAAACCTCAGTACTAAAATATTCTTGAAGTTTATAAGAAAACCCTAAAGGGTCATTGAGTTTTATAAATCCTGAAATTATAAATAAAATTCCAACAAAAATTCGTGAGAAAGATACTATTATTTTCATTTTAAGATTCGTTTAGGTGTATTAAAGCAAAGATGGCATAGTTAATCATATCCTGATAGTTGGCATCAATTCCCTCGCTGACAAGGGTCTGACCTGCATTGTCTTCTATTTGTTTGACACGTAATAGTTTTTGCAAAATCAAATCGGTTAAAGAACTCACACGCATATCGCGCCATGCCTCTCCATAATCGTGATTTTTATCTAGCATCAATTGTTTCGTATGGGCAATTTTATCTTTATACAAACTTACAACCTCTTCAAAAGACAAGTCGGGCTGCTCTACAACCCCTTTTTCAATTTGAATGAGCGCCATAACACAATAATTAATAATCCCAACAAACTCACTTGCAGCACCTTCATCTACTTTTTGAACAGCATTTTGTTGAAGCCCTCTAATTCGCTGAGCCTTAATGAAAATTTGGTCTGTTAACGAAGGTAATCTGAGAATCCGCCATGCGCATCCATAGTCTTTCATTTTTTTACTGAACAAGTCTTGACAGACTTGTACAACGACATCGTATTCTTTTGAAGTATTTTGCATGAAATAAATCGAATTTTCCGTAAATTTCGCTTAAAATATTCAAAACATCAAGATTTATGGTTTAAAGTTTTAAATCTTGACCAAAACCTTCAACGATACATTTATATGACTCTCAATTGTAAAGGCCAACTCATTGATCTCAAGACTCCAAAAATAATGGGGATTTTAAATGTAACTCCCGATTCTTTTTATGATGGAGGACGGTTTAAAAACGAGGAAGATGTATTGATACAAGTTGAAAAACTACTGAAAGAAGGCGCTACTTTTATTGATATTGGCGCTTACAGCTCCCGCCCTGGTGCCGATTTTGTTTCAAAAGAAGAAGAATTGAAGCGACTTATTCCTATTATAACTTCTGTGGTCAACAACTTTCCTAAGAGTCTTATTTCGGTTGATAGTTTTAGAAGTGATGTCATTAAAACCGCCGTAGAAGCAGGGGCTGCAATGGTGAATGACATTTCTGGAGGGCAACAAGACCCATTGATGTTTGAAACAGTTGGAGCACTTGGCGTGCCTTATATAATGATGCACATGCGAGGCACCCCGAAAACCATGCAGCAAATGACAGAGTATTCGGATGTTATAAAAGAGGTCTATACCTATTTTTCTGAACGGATTGAATTGGCACGAACTCACCAAATAAAAGACATTATTTTAGATCTTGGGTTTGGGTTTTCAAAAACTTTAGAACAGAATTTTAAGCTTTTAGAGATGTTGGATTATTACAAAAATCTGAACCTTCCGATTTTAGCAGGGATTTCCAGAAAATCGATGGTTTATAAAACACTAAACACCAATGCAAACCAAGCTCTTAACGGGAGTACAGCCCTTCATATGGTGGCACTTCAAAAAGGTGCAAAACTGTTGAGAGTACACGACGTGAAAGAGGCGATGGAATGTATTCAGCTTCATGAGGCACTTCGAAAGTAGCGTTCATTTTATATTTATTATATTTATTAAAATTTTTAGACCAAGTGGACATTTTTAAAGACTTATTAAACTTCAATGTATTAGACATCATCGACATTACGTTAGTCGCATTTTTGCTGTATTATGTCTATAAATTAATCAAAGGAACGGTCGCTATCAACATCTTTTTTGGGATTGTTATTTTTTACTTGTTTTATTTATTGGTAGATGTATTAGAAATGCGCATGCTAAGTAATATTTTAGGCGGCTTTATGAGTGTTGGAATTATTGCCTTAATTGTCGTATTTCAACCTGAAATTCGTAAATTTCTATTAATGATTGGCTCCACAAATTTGAGTAAAAGTGGTTCCTTTATGAAACGGTTTAATTTTGTAAAAACGTATGATGAAAATGAGTCTGATACAGAAGCGATTGTAAAGGCCTGCACCAAAATGGGCAGTAGCAAAACTGGGGCGCTTATTGTGATTGAACGCAATAATAATTTAGATTTTTTAGTAGAAACTGGAGATGACATGAAAATTACAGTCACACAACCTATATTGGAAAGTATTTTTTTCAAAAACAGTCCACTTCACGATGGTGCTATTATAATTTCAAATAATGTAATTAAGGCCACACGGGTGATCCTACCTGTTAATAACGAAAAAAATATTCCGGCGCGTTTTGGACTACGTCACCGTGCTGCAATTGGAATTACAGAAAAAACAGACGCACTAGCGCTTGTGGTTAGTGAAGAGAGTGGACAGATTTCTTATGTAAATAACGGAGAGTTTGTAATTTATACAGACACACAAGATTTGATCGAGAAAATCAAGTCAGATTTATCTTAATATTAACTGTCTTTGCTTAAAAACTGAGCATCGTATAAATTTCTGTAGTGGCCCACTTTGTTTTTTAATAACTCTTTATGAGTGCCCATTTCAACAATTTTACCAGCATCCAATACAATTATCGTGTCGGCTTTTTTGACCGTTGCCAAGCGGTGTGCAATAACAATAGATGTACGCCCATGTGTGATTTTCTGAGTCGCATTTTGGATGAGTTGTTCTGAATTAGAATCTATTGAAGCAGTAGCTTCATCCAATATTAAAATTTTTGGATTAGTGACATACGCTCTCAAAAACGATATTAATTGGCGCTGACCAGAAGACAACATTACACCTCTTTCTTTGACATTATAATGGTAGCCTTTGGGCAAACTCATAATAAAATCATGGATGCCAATTTCTTTCGCAGCAGCTTCTACTTGCGCTTCACTAATATCTGGATTTTTTAAGGTAATATTATTTAAAATGGTATCTGCAAACAAAAATACATCTTGGAGTACGACAGCTATATTTTGTCTTAAATTTTTAACTGAAATGGATTTAATATTTTTAGAATCAATTGTAATTGTTCCAGAGTTAATATCATATAAACGGTTCAATAAATTAATAATGGTTGATTTCCCCGCACCCGTTGCTCCTACAATCGCAATTGTTTCTCCAGCAATAACCTTAAAAGACACCCCTTTGAGCACAGGTTCATTTTCGACATAAGCAAATTTAACGTCTTTAAATTCTAAGTCACCCTTTACATTTTCAAGAATATCATTTCCATGATCCTGAATATGAGATGTGGTGTCCAATACCTTAAAGACACGATCGGCAGCCACCATTCCCATTTGGAGTGTATTGAATTTATTCGCAATTTGATTCAGAGGTCTAAAAATCATTGGCACCATCATAATAAATGCTGTTAAATCTCCAATCGAAGCCGTTTGATCTAAAACCGTGTTAAGGCCTCCAATCCAAATCACTGTTCCTAAAGTTACGGACGATAAAAGATCTGCAATTGGAAAAAATACAGAATTATACCAAACTGTTTTGATCCATCCTTTTTTATGACGTTCGTTAATGACTCTAAAATTATTAGATTCAATTTCTTCTCTAGCAAATATTTGAACGATTTTCATGCCAGTAATCCGTTCTTGAACAAAAGAATTGAGGTTTGAGACTTCGGTGCGAACATCTTCAAATGCTTTTTTCATGTACTTCTGAAAAACTTTGGTAGCTATCAAAACAATTGGAAGTGTAAAAAATACTATAAGACTCAGTCGCCAGTTCATATAAAACATCACGGCACCGACCACAGTCATTTTCAAAATATCGCTAAAAATCATAAACAGACCTTCTCCAAAAATGTCAGCAATTCGCTCCATATCTGTCACTGTTCGGGTGATTAAAACCCCTACAGACGAGTTGTCAAAATATTTCATTTTAAACCCTAGGATATGATTAAAAAGTTTAATTCGAATGTCTCTTACTACCGACTGACCAAGCCAACTTGCATAATAAATAAACAACAAATTACAAGTAACCTCAAGAACCAGCAGTCCTAGCATAAGAACTACATAGCTTAAAAAACCAGGTTCAAATTTCTGCTCAATATTTTGATCAATAGCCAATTGTAATACTTTAGGGCGAAGTGCTCCAAAAACAGCCAAACCAATGACCGTTGTCAATGCAAGAATAAAAAACCCTGTGTAGGGCTTGATATAGTGCAACAATCTTTTGAATAACTGCGCATCAAAAACTTTACTTTTAGTCTTCTTTATGGACATAAATTGATTTTGGATATTCTATATGAGTTAAATACAGTCCGTGAGCTGGTGCCGATGTACCTGCATTAGACCTGTTTTTTGAAGAAATAATTTCACGAAATTCTTCAAGAGTTCTTTTTTTAGCTCCCACTTCAATCATTGTGCCAACAATTGCACGCACCATATTTCTAAGAAAACGGTCCGCTTTAATTGTAAAGTTAAGACTGTTTTTATCAACCTCCCAATGGGCTTCCATTATCCTACAATCATACGTTTTAACATCTGTTTTTACTTTTGAAAAACATTGAAAATCTGTGTATTCAAACAAAATTTTAGTGGCTTGATTCATCAAATCTACATCTAATGGAAGTGTGTATGTATGTTCGTTTTGATATTTAAAGGCATTTTTTGTTCTTGATATTTTATAGACATACGTTCTACTTATAGCTTCAAAACGGGCGTGAATTTCTGGATGTACTTCTTTAATACTGTTTATATGTATATCTTTTGGAAGGAGTACATTAAGTTTATAAACAAGATCCTTGGAGTCCATCGCTGTATCCAGATCAAAATGAGCCATCATTTGTTCTGCATGTACCCCTGTATCTGTTCGTCCTGCTCCCATACATTCCAAAGGAGTTCTCAACACAGTACTCAGCGCATGATTGAGCTCCGCTTGTACCGTCGTAACATCGGGTTGAATTTGCCAGCCGTGATAAGCACGACCATTATAAGATAAATCAATAAAATATCTCAAGCTAATTTGATACTTTTGTAGTTATATAGACAAAGATAAATAGACTTTATCATTAAACGCTTTCACATTAACATTTTCTAATGACAAAAATTTTATTACTCTCAGATACTCATAGTTATATGGGAGAAGACATTCTTAAATATGTGAAACAGGTCGATGAAGTTTGGCATGCGGGGGATATTGGCGACCTAAAAGTTACGGATGCTATAAAAAAACTGAAGCCATTACGAGCTGTTTTTGGTAATATTGACAGTGCAGAAGCACGTTTAGAATTTCCAGAACATTTAAAATTTAGATGTGAAGACGTAAAAGTATGGATCACACACATTGGTGGATATCCTGGACGGTATGCTCCTGCTGTTAGAGAAATGATTAAGGTACACACTCCAAACCTATTTATTTGTGGTCATTCGCATATTTTAAGGGTGATGAACGATAAAAAACTAAACCTTTTACACATGAATCCTGGAGCTGCAGGAACGTATGGAATTAATAAAGTCAGAACACTGCTGCGATTTGAAATATCAGGTGAAAAGATTCAAAATCTTGAAGTCATCGAATTTAAAAGATAAGGCATAAAAAAACCCTGAGAAATCTCAAGGTTTTTTTCGCACTCTTACTACTAAAGTTATTTATCTCAACCGATCCACTGATTTTACAAGCGCCTCATCCTTTTTGATGGCCTTATTGGCAAATGCCAATAACACGATAGAAACAATAGGAAGTAGCAACCCAATACCTTTCTCAGAATTCGCAGTTTCTCCAGATACAGTTAGCAATCGATATATAAATAATCCTAGTAAAATTAAGTTTAATATAATATTTAAACGTCCCAACACAAATTGGGTCTGTCTTGTTTTGAATAAAAAAATAGAGATCAACGACAGCAGGGCTGATGCTGAAAATAGAATCGCATATTCTAATGAATCAAATGCAAATTCAATACTTGCTTCTGTGTTTCTCAAAGACAGCACTTGAGACAGTCCTCCAGAACAAATGGCGGCAAGTAATAAGTATATGGTTTGAATTCTTTGAAGCATTTTTAATTTAATATTATACAAAAATAATAGTTTCTTTTTTATTACATCTATAAAAAGTTTAAAAATAAAGTTGTATAATTGCATATATAATGGCGAAACCAAACTCAATTCGCTTTACTCAATTTACAATAAAAATCACTTCTTCATAAAATCATTACAAATAATTAAGCTCTTTAATTAATTAAAGATTTAAAATTAACTCACATAGATAATGTTTGAAATTTCACAACTAAAAGAAAAGAAACTCCCTGAACTACAAGAAATTGCAAAAGAACTAAAGGTTCCTAAATTCAAGAGTTTAAAAAAAATTGACCTCGTATATCAAATACTCGATTTACAAGCTACCAATCCTACAATCGTTACACCTGCTGCATCGGATGTAAAAACTCCAAGACCAAGGAGAGAACGCATCTCAAAACCAGAAGCGAGACCAGCTGTAAATGCAGCACAAAAAAAGGAAACTCCTACTGAAAACAAATCACTCAAGGCAACAGCTGAAACCAAACCAACGGAAAAATCAGAGACAAAGCCTGAGACCAAAGTAGAATCTAATGGAGCGCCTAAAATTAATCCAAGGCCTCAAAAACAAAAAAACCCAAATCAAAACCCAAACCAAAAACGAATCCAAACAAAACCCAAATCAAAACCCTAACAAAAACAAAACCCGAACCAAAAAAACCCAAATCAAAAACACGGCAATAACGGAAACAAAGACACTCGTAACCGCTATAAAGAACCTGATTTTGAATTTGATGCCATCATTGAAAGTGAAGGCGTTTTAGATGTCATGCAAGATGGCTATGGTTTCTTAAGGTCTTCCGATTATAACTATTTAGCATCTCCTGATGATATCTATGTATCTCAATCTCAAATCCGTTTATTTGGATTAAAAAATGGAGATACCGTATTAGGACATGTACGTCCCCCAAAAGAAGGAGAAAAGTACTTTCCTCTTATTAGAGTTAGTAAAATTAACGGCCTCGATCCACAATCAGTACGGGATCGTGTCGCTTTTGAACACTTAACACCTCTTTTTCCAAAAGAAAAATTTAATATCGCCGAAAAACAAAGTACAATTTCTACTCGAATTATGGATTTGTTTTCTCCAATAGGAAAAGGCCAACGTGGTATGATTGTTTCGCAACCAAAAACGGGTAAAACAATGCTCCTTAAGGATGTTGCTAATGGAATTGCAGCCAATCATCCTGAAGTATATCAAATGATTTTACTGATTGACGAACGTCCTGAAGAAGTTACAGATATGCAACGTAATGTACGTGGCGAAGTGATTGCCTCTACTTTTGATAAAGAAGCACATGAACACGTCAAAATTGCAAACATTGTCTTAGAAAAAGCAAAACGGTTGGTAGAATGTGGCTATGATGTCGTAATACTTTTAGATTCGATCACGCGTTTGGCACGTGCATACAACACAGTTCAACCCGCCTCAGGTAAAATTTTAAGTGGTGGTGTAGATGCGAATGCACTTCACAAACCAAAACGTTTTTTCGGAGCGGCTCGAAATATAGAAAATGGAGGATCGCTCACAATTATTGCGACAGCATTGACCGAAACAGGGTCTAAAATGGATGAAGTGATTTTTGAAGAATTTAAAGGAACTGGAAATATGGAACTTCAATTGGATCGTAAAATATCCAACCGTCGTATTTTCCCTGCCATCGATCTTACCTCATCAAGTACACGAAGAGATGATTTGTTGTTAGATGAAAAAACTATCCAACGCATGTGGGTAATGCGAAAGTACCTTGCAGATATGAACCCTGTGGAAGCGATGGAGTTTATCAACGAACGTTTCAAACAAACACGCAACAACGAGGAGTTTTTAATCTCGATGAATGGGTAATTAATTCATTACTCATTTTAAGTCATAAAAAAAGCCTTTCGATTTCGAGAGGCTTTTTTATTATTTAACAACAACCAGTACAAAAAAATCCTGTGAAATTAACTTCACAGGATTCTTAATTTTATCGGATACCATAGTCACCCTCCTAAGGACAACACAGTATATTCGTTTATAGTGCTGCAACAAATTTAGACAAACCAGACTTAAGGTTTGCTGCTTTATTGTCGTGAATGATGTTGTTTTTGGCTAACTTATCAATCATTGAAGAAACTTTTGAAAATGATTTTTGTGCCTCTTTCTTATCCGTTAATTCACGTAAATTTTTAATTGCATTACGGGTCGTTTTATGCTGATACTTGTTCAACACACGTTTTGACTCGTTACTTCTAATTCTTTTTAAAGCTGACTTATGATTTGCCATAATTCTTAATTTTATTATTATTAAATAATTGTAGCCCGTAGGGGAATCGAACCCCTCTTACCAGGATGAAAACCTGGCGTCCTAGCCGATAGACGAACGGGCCATTTATTACACTCAAAAACAAAATCTAAACGAATCTGTTTTTATTTCAAATAGCATGCATTATTTCTAATGCGGTTGCAAAAATACAACTATTTTTAAATGTTACAACTTCTTACTAGCTTTTTTTAAAAAAAGTTAAAATTAATAGGCTTTTGCAAATAAAACGCGTTGCTTAGAAGGTTTACCCGAAAACACACAAATGCCATCCTCTAATTTTGAATCTATTGGGATACAACGAATTGTTGCTTTTGTGAGTTCTTTTATTTTATCTTCTGTCTCTGTAGTTCCGTCCCAATGCGCCGAGATAAACCCTGTTTTTTCTTCTAAAACAGTTTTAAATACATCAAATGTATCTACTTGTGTAATGTGATCAGCTCTAAAATCAAGTGCTTTTTGAAATAGAGCTGTTTGAATCTCATTAATCAAAGTCTTTACTGTAGCTGTTAGGTTTTCTAAGTCCACAACTTGCTTGGTTAATGTATCTCTTCGAGCCAATTCCACTGTACCACTCTCCAAATCTTTTGGTCCAATTGCCAGTCTTAAAGGCACGCCTTGTAATTCGTGTTGTGCAAATTTAGCACCTGGACGTTGAGTCGTTCTATGATCGTATTTTACAGAAATATTTTCCGCTTTCAAAGCACTCATAATTGCCTCGGCTTTTGTTGTTATTTCTGCCAATTGTTCTTCACTTTTATAAATAGGCACAATGACCACTTGGTAAGGGGCTAAGTTTGGAGGCAACACCAATCCTTTATCGTCGCTATGCGTCATAATTAAAGCCCCCATCAATCGTGTAGAAACTCCCCATGAGGTCGCCCATACATAATCTTGTTTACCTTCGCTGTTTGCAAATTTAACATCAAATGCTTTTGCGAAATTCTGACCTAAAAAGTGAGAGGTTCCTGCTTGCAATGCTTTGCCGTCTTGCATTAAAGCTTCAATACAATAAGTTTCTTCGGCACCCGCAAAACGTTCACTCTCAGTTTTGACTCCCTGAATCACAGGAATTGCCATAAAGTTTTCAGCAAAATTAGCATAGACACTATTCATTAATTTGGCTTCTTCAACAGCTTCTTCTTTGGTTGCGTGAGCGGTATGTCCTTCTTGCCATAAAAATTCAGCCGTTCTTAAAAACAAACGTGTTCGCATTTCCCATCGTACCACATTCGCCCATTGGTTAATTAAAAGCGGTAAATCTCGGTACGATTGTACCCAACCTTTAAACGTATTCCAAATAATCGCTTCACTCGTTGGTCGGACCACTAACTCTTCTTCGAGTTTTGCTTTTGGATCTACACGAAGTTTTCCCAAATTATCTGGGTCATTTTGCAAACGGTAATGTGTCACTACCGCACATTCTTTTGCAAAGCCTTCAGCATTTTTTTCTTCAGCTTCAAAAAGACTTTTCGGTACAAACAATGGAAAATACGCATTTTGATGCCCCGTTTCCTTAAACATACGGTCTAATTCTGCTTGCATTTTCTCCCATATAGCATAGCCATAGGGCTTAATAACCATACAACCTCTGACCGCAGAGTTTTCTGCCAAATCGGCTTTAACGACAAGTTCATTGTACCATTTTGAATAATCTTGGGATCTTGGTGTAAGGTTTTTACTCATATTTTCGTAATTTGGCACAACTATTGATGTTGGTACCTTATAATAATTAGTTTGACAAAACTAAGTATTTTTGAGACGTTCAACAATTTAATTTAAACACTTATGAAATTTATTACTTACAAAAAGAAACAAATGACACTCGCTTTTGTAGTTGGAGTTCTTTTAAGTTTTAATTCTTGTGGATCTTTCCAATACTCTGGAATCTATGATGATGGAATTTATTCCGAATCTACACCCACAGAACAAGTTAATGAAACTGTTGACAATACATCCAATTCATCAGAATATTATAAAAATTATTTTAAAGAAAAATCCCTTCAAATTGAAGAGGATAACAGCGTTTTTACAGATGTTGATTCCTATGAAGGAACGTATGCGGATGACTCAGAAAACACAAACGACTATGCAGGTTGGGGAGAAAATAATAGCAGCGAACTAGTTATAAACGTTTATAACGACAGACCGTTTTACGGCAATGGATGGGGCTATAATTATCGCAACAATTGGGGGTCGAATTTTGGTTGGAACAATTGGGGTTTTGGAATTTGGCAACCTAACTATTATAATTTATGGTACAGTCCATGGAACGATCCGTGGTACAATCCTTACTGTTACTACGGTTGCTACAACAATTTTGGCTACTTTAATTATGGGTACAATAGGTACTACAGAGGACGTTCCTATTCTTACATTAACGGAGGAAGATCAAGGTATAGAAATTCAAGAAGTCTAAGCAGTCGAAGTGTTTTAAGTGCCACAACACGCAGTCGAACTAACACGCGGTCAAACACAAGATCAACAACAAGAAGTCAAGCGACGACGCGTCCAACCAATTCAAGCTCAACCACGAGACCTACTAGAAACAATTCAATGACACGACCAACAACAACACGGTCGTCTAATCGTACGACACGCCCTAATACAACCACAAGACCAACGCGATCTACGACCCGTTCGAGCTCGCCTTCGAGAACAAGAACCCGATCAAGTTCACCAACAAGAAGCAGAAGCAGCAGTAGCAGTAGCTCTTCAAGAAGAAGAAATAATTAGGTATAAATACAAAATCAGATGAAAAATTTAATTTTAACTCTAGTGGGGCTGATCTCCATACTAAGTTCCTATGGCCAAGACCTAACGGATGCTTTAAGATATTCTAATGGCGAAACACAAGGAACCGCACGATTTAAATCCATGAGTGGAGCTTTTGGTGCACTGGGAGGCGACATGTCTGCAGTGAGTATTAATCCCGCAGGGGCTGCCATTTTTAATTTAAGTCATGGTGCCATGACAGTAGCAACTCAAAGTGTTTCAAACGATGTGTTTTATGGTTCAAATACACAACGATTAAAAGACAATTCATTTGACATGAATCAAATTGGAGCGGCGCTTGTTTTTAATAATACAGACCTTGAATCTTCATGGAATAAATTTGTGTTCAGCGTTTTTTACGAGCAACTTCAAAATTATGACAACCAATTTTTTGCGGCTGGCTCCACACAAAACTCAATAGGAAGTTATTTTTTGGAGTATGCTGACGGACTCCGACTGGACGAAATCACGGCTTTAGAAGGAGAAAATATTTCTCAAGCCTACAGCGGAATTGGATCTGCTTTTGGCTCAAATTACCAACAAGCTTTTTTAGGTTATGAAAGTTTTATTTTGGAACCTGAAGATAACACAAGTAACGATAACACCACCTACACATCCAACATTGCAGCAGGTGATTTCTATCAAGAATACAGTTATGCTGCTACAGGGTATAATGGCAAGTTTTCGGCAAACCTTGGGTTTCAATATGATAAAAACGTCTATTTTGGAATCAATTTAAATTCTCATTTAATAAATTATGAAAGAAGTACTTACTTCTATGAAGACAACACCAATACAGGTTCTACAATAAATCAAGTTAATTTTAACAACACGCTTCTAACTACGGGTGAAGGGTTTTCCTTACAACTTGGAAGTATTGTAAAAGTAAATGATTTCATAAGACTGGGACTCACATACGACAGTCCTACTTGGTTACGATTAAGAGAAGAAACAGCCCAGTACCTCTATACACTTGAAGATGCCACAAACCTTGAGGCTGAAGTTGACCCCGCTGTTATTAATGTATTTCCAGAGTATAACCTACGAACTCCAGCAAAAATTACAGGAAGTGCTGCCTTTATTATTGGTACTAGTGGACTGATTAGTATTGATTATTCTAGAAAAGATTTCAGTGCTACTAAATTTAGATCCAATTCAAGTAGTGATTATTTCAGACAACAAAACGCTACCATCAGCAACTCCTTAAAAGTGGCGAATACCATCCGTATTGGTGGCGAATTAAGACATAAAAAGTTTAGTTACCGTGGAGGCTATAAACTAGAACAAAGTCCTTATAAAAATACCGCAACATATGGAGATCTTAAAGGGTTTTCTTTGGGACTAGGATATGATTTTGTTGGTGCTCGATTGGATTTGGCTTATGAGAATTCTAAACGTTCAATGGACCACCGCTTTTTTAATGCAGGTAACTTAAACACCTCTAGAATAAACAGATCAAATTCTAATGTTTCACTGACATTAAGTATGAGTTTGTAGAACTGTAAATTTACAGACAAGAATAATTTATCTTTTGAGAGAGAAATGTGCATTTAACAGAGTTGGGGCGCCTGTGACGGGTTCATTATAGCTCAATACAAACCAATAATCACTTGAGGGTAACCTAGCTCCGTTATAGGTACCATCCCAACCATCTCCAGACGGGCGAATTTCTTTTAAAAGCTTGCCATACCTATCAAATATCTGGATTTTAGCATTTAATTGATTTGAAATTCCAATGATATTCCAAGTATCGTGGTATCCATCTCCATTTGGCGTGAAATATTTTGGAAAGTCAATTACGTAAACAACTGCAAATCCTACTCCACACCCATTTAAGTCCCGTACATTCACAACGCGTTCCCCTGAGTTGACTCCTACAAATGTGCCTGTATCTTGCCATGGTCCCTGATCGATATTGTATTCATAATCCCCAATGCCCGTAGCGGTAGCTTCAATAATATGTGTGTTTGCGAACGCCTGTGTCGTGACCACTGCAGTCACTGTTGGAGGTTCACTTTCTATTACTGTAAAGACTTCGATTGGTGCAGCACATTGGGTGGCTAAAAGAGCATCCGAAACTTCTAATGTATATATTCCTCCTTCTGTTGGTACATAACTGGATGCTGTTTCTACAATGGTTCCTGAATCGTCTCTCCAAATAAAGGTATAATCCGAGTCAGATAAGCCTGTCGTAATTTCTAAAGGACCTAAAACCTCTGTGCCATTAGTGTTTACACACATCACATACTCATCATCTATATCTATGTATGGCAACGGATTAACCTTTAATATCAAAGGAGCTGTTTCATAACATACAGAACTATCAACCAATGTTCCTGTATTATCTATTATTTGGGTATTATTATCAACTCGTGCAAAAATCACCTGTGGGTTTACGGTATTTTCATAGAAGTTTGGCAGTTCAAATTGATCTAAATCTGCATCGTTCTGACTGGCAAAATAACGAACTAAGTAGTTTGCAGGATCTTGACCATTTAATACAAAGGCATCTTGTGTCGATAAATCGAAAAGCACACTGTCATTTGTTGGATCGTTATCAGTCTCTACATTGTCATCACAAATTGTATAGGGATCTGTAGGAGATGTTGCTTGGGCCGCTTCGAGAACCTCCAGATTAAATTCTATTGCTGTGTTTTGACAGCCTGTATTGGTATTGGTCACATTGACATAAATTGTTTGAGGATTACTTGTATTCAAATAGGGACTCGTCAATGAGTTAACCGCTAAGGTAGCATCTGCTAATGATTCGTAATAAGTGACATCATATTCCGTTGCGCTTTGAGTTCCTCGAATTTCATCGCTTTGAACTTCTAAATCAAACGCATATATCCCGTCTGTGTTTAGCTCACAGGCAATTAAAGTTGGAACAGGGTTTGCTTCGGGTAATGGATCTACAATTACATCAAAATTAATAATAGCAAAACAGTCTGTTGTATCATTGGTTACACGTACGTATATTGTCTGAACAGGAATATCTGTATTTGTATAGTTTTCTGGGAATTGAATAGGATTGGTATCCGCCTCGGCATCTGCCAGGGTTTCGTAATAGGTTGGTGTAACTCCTAACTCACCGTTCAAAATGAACGCTTCATTTGTTGTTAGGTCAAAAACTTCCTGTCCATCACCAGTTGCATTGTCATCACACTCGTTCATATCAACGGGTGTCTGTGGGGATGGGATTGGCAATACTTCAAGCGTTAAAGTAGTTAAATCAAAACATCCCGTAACTGGGTTTGATACTCGAACAAAAATGGTTTGAGGATTACTAATATTTGTGTAAGGACTCGTAAGAGAAGAACTATTTGTTTCCGCATCTAAGGCCGTCAAATGATAGCTAAAATCCAAGCCTGTTTGTCCATTTAAAATCTCTGTTTCTCTATCCTCTAGCGTAAAGGCTTCCTGCTCATCACCTGGGGCATTGTCATCACATAACCTTAGAGGACTAGGAGTCACTAAAACTGGCAATGGGTTGACGATCAATTCTAAACTTATAAGTTTTTCACATCCTGTTGCATTGTATGCTACACGAATCCAAACGGTTTGAGGATTGGAAAGGTTTGTGTAGTCTGTTGGAGTTGCAATCTCAAAGGTTTCAGCCTGAGCATCCGCTTGAGTTTCATAATAACTAATATCTACATCTGAATCTGCAATTCCATTTAAAAACTCACCTTCATTAATTGTTAAGTTAAACTGAGCAAATTCATCCGTATCATCATCACAAACTTCTAAAGGAGTTGGGTCCAATAATTGAGGGGTTGGATTTACGACCAGCACCAATTCTACAATGGATGCACAAAGTGTGGATACTGCAGGGTTTTCTACACGAGCAAAAACCGTTTGTATATTAATATCGACATTAGTATAAGGGCTGGATAATGCATTAATTTCGTTCTCTGCATCTGATAAGTTTTCGTGATAGCTGATTGTAACACCGCTTACACCACCTGAAATTTCAAAATCTCTATCGGTTAACATAAAAGCTCCGAAGCCATCGCTATCGGGATCACAATAGGTTAAATCTTGCGGCGTGATCGCTAAAGGGGCTGGGGAAACATTCAACTCCAAAGCAACTGTAGTATAGCACCCTGTATTTATATCTTGACCTCTCGCAAAAACGGTTTGAGGATTGCTGATATTTGTGTATGGGATTGGTAATGGGTTTGTTTCTGAGTCTGCATCAGCCTGTGTTAAATAATAGGTGATTGAATAATCAGCGTTTCCACCCTTAATTTCATCATCTTTTTCTGTGAGGTCTATTTGAGTTAATCCGTCAGGCGTTCCATCGTCACAAACCTCTAAGACTGTTGGAACAACCAATTGTGGCAATGGGTTTACAATAAGTTCAAAACTTCCAGTCGCACGACACCCTGTAGTTAAATCTGTGAGAGCTACATAAAGTGTTTGTGGGGTTGATGTGTTTTGGTAAGTACCTGTTAATTCATTGGTGTTATTGGTAGCGTCTGTCTCTGTTTCGAAGTAGGCTACGCTTACATTTTGACCATCAATGATTTCTGTGTCTTTGGTGCTTAAATCAAATTGTCCCTGTAGGCCTCCTGAGTTTGTGTAATCACACAATTCATAATCTATTATCGAAGGAATCACTGGTAAAGGATCTACTAACAGTTCTAATGTGGTGGTGTCAAAACAGCCGGTGGTGGTGTTTTCTAAGCGTATGAAGAGTGTTTGTGCATTGGCTGTAATGCTGGTGTAAGGACTTGTAACAGCTGAGGTATTTGTGTCGGCATCCGATTGGGTTTCGTGATAGCTTACTACCATTCCGGTTTGAGTGCCAATTACGGTCAAATCGATCCCTGTAAAATTAAAAGTGGCTAAACCATCATAATCGTCATCACAAATGGTCTGAGTACTAACGGAGTTGGCTGTTGGTATTGGGTTAACTCTCAACTCTAAAGGCATTGTACTAAAACAGCCTGTTGTATTATTTTCTAAACGTATGAAAATAATTTGACTGCTTGGAGTGGTGTTTGTGTAGGGACTCGATAAAGGAGAGGCATTTGTATCGGCATCGGATTGGGTTTCGTGATAACTCACCGTAACTCCTGTCTGTCCTCCTAAAGCTTCTGTATCTTTAGAGGTGAGCATAAAAGCTCCTAAACCATCTGTATCATCGTCACATATAGGTAAAACAGACATGGTGGTGGTAGTCGGCAATGGGTTTACAATAAGCTCAAAACTTCCAGTCGCACGACACCCTGTAGTTAAATCTGTGAGAGCTACATAAAGTGTTTGTGGGGTTGATGTGTTTTGGTAAGTACCTGTTAATTCATTGGTGTTGTTGGTAGCGTCTGTCTCTGTTTCGAAGTAGGCTACGCTTACATTTTGACCATCAATGATTTCTGTGTCTTTGGTGCTTAAATCAAATTGTCCCTGTAGGCCTCCTGAGTTTGTGTAATCACACAATTCATAATCTATTATCGAAGGAATCACTGGTAAAGGATCTACTAACAGTTCTAATGTGGTGGTGTCAAAACAGCCGGTGGTGCTATTTTCTAAGCGTATGAAGAGTGTTTGTGCATTGGCTGTAATGCTGGTGTAAGGACTTGTAACAGCTGAGGTATTTGTGTCGGCATCCGATTGGGTTTCGTGATAGCTTACTACCATTCCGGTTTGAGTGCCAATTACGGTCAAATCGATCCCTGTAAAATTAAAAGTGGCTAAACCATCATAATCGTCATCACAAATGGTCTGAGTACTAACGGAGTTGGCTGTTGGTATTGGGTTAACTCTCAACTCTAAAGGCATTGTACTAAAACAGCCTGTTGTATTATTTTCTAAACGTATGAAAATAATTTGACTGCTTGGAGTGGTGTTTGTGTAGGGACTCGATAAAGGAGAGGCATTTGTATCGGCATCGGATTGGGTTTCGTGATAACTCACCGTAACTCCTGTCTGTCCTCCTAAAGCTTCTGTATCTTTAGAGGTGAGCATAAAAGCTCCTAAACCATCTGTATCATCGTCACATATAGGTAAAACAGACATGGTGGTGGTAGTCGGCAATGGGTTTACAATAAGCTCAAAACTTCCAGTCGCACGACACCCTGTAGTTAAATCTGTGAGAGCTACATAAAGTGTTTGTGGGGTTGATGTGTTTTGGTAAGTACCTGTTAATTCATTGGTGTTGTTGGTAGCGTCTGTCTCTGTTTCGAAGTAGGCTACGCTTACATTTTGACCATCAATGATTTCTGTGTCTTTGGTGCTTAAATCAAATTGTCCCTGTAGGCCTCCTGAGTTTGTGTAATCACACAATTCATAATCTATTATCGAAGGAATCACTGGTAAAGGATCTACTAACAGTTCTAATGTGGTGGTGTCAAAACAGCCGGTGGTGGTGTTTTCTAAGCGTATGAAGAGTGTTTGTGCATTGGCTGTAATGCTGGTGTAAGGACTTGTAACAGCTGAGGTATTTGTGTCGGCATCCGATTGGGTTTCGTGATAGCTTACTACCATTCCGGTTTGAGTGCCAATTACGGTCAAATCGATCCCTGTAAAATTAAAAGTGGCTAAACCATCATAATCGTCATCACAAATGGTCTGAGTACTAACGGAGTTGGCTGTTGGTATTGGGTTAACTCTCAACTCTAAAGGCATTGTACTAAAACAGCCTGTTGTATTATTTTCTAAACGTATGAAAATAATTTGACTGCTTGGAGTGGTGTTTGTGTAGGGACTCGATAAAGGAGAGGCATTTGTATCGGCATCGGATTGGGTTTCGTGATAACTCACCGTAACTCCTGTCTGTCCTCCTAAAGCTTCTGTATCTTTAGAGGTGAGCATAAAAGCTCCTAAACCATCTGTATCATCGTCACATATAGGTAAAACAGACATGGTGGTGGTAGTCGGCAATGGGTTTACAATAAGCTCAAATTGAGTTGTTTCATAACATGCTTCTAAACCAATTTCTTCAACTCGAACAAAAATAGTTTGTTGATTTGCGGTGGTATTTGAATACGGACTTGTTAATGGGTTGCTATTTGTATCTGCATCGGATTGAGTTTCGTGATAGGTCACTCTAAAGTCTGAAGCTATTTGACTGCCTAAAACCACTGTCGTTTGCTGTTCTAAATCAAAAGTCATAATCCCATCTGAATCATCATCACAAGTTGGAATTGAAGATAGTGCCGAAGCAGTGGCTTTGTGATTCACTACCAAATTGAATACAGGATCGGGATCTACGATATAACACCCTGCTCCCCCATTTGCCTCCACACGGACATAAATAGGTTCTGGTGAAGAAACGTTGCTGTATGGGTTCGACAAATTATTAGTTCCTGCATCTGCATCTGCAAAACTTGTGTAATAGCTTACTGTATAATTTTCGGGGAGTTGCGTTCCTAAAATATCGAGTGTTTGGTCTGAAAAATCAAACGAATGCGAACCGTCGTTGGTTATATCATCACATTCTACCATATCAGTTACTGCAGAAATCAAGGGTTGATCGAGAAGATTCAATGTAAACGAAATTGTTTCAAAACACCCAGATGTTTTATACTCAAAACGCACATAAATAATTTGCCCATCTGTGCCCGAATAGGAAGCTGCATCGGTGGGTGTAATGGGATTGGAATCTGCATCCGCATCTACTTGAGATTCATGGTATGTAATCTCAAAATCTCCTGGATCTGGAGTAGGTGCACTAATAATGGCATCATTTTCTGTTAAATTAAATACACCTAATGTTGTTCCTGTATTACACACAAATAAATCATTGGGGGCGGCATATATGAATTCGGGTAAAACCTCGACACATACTTCTGTAGAATATTCACACCCAAAGTCATCAACCGCTCTAAAAGTATAACAAAACGGTCCTTCGGTAGGGGGTTGTACAGTAATGGTGGTATCAGTCGTATTTATGATCGTTGAATCGGCGTCCCATGTTTCACTAACAATTATATTGGAAGGCGGAAATATATCAGGATCAAAATTTAAATTCCATGAAAACAACGTTCCATCATCAAATGCCCAAGAATCGACAACGACAAACGTCCAGTTTCCATTCAAAGGGGTTCCTAATAGGTTATCAAATGAAGATGTTGCCAAAGGTGCGTAAGTTCCTTCAGGTATTGTATTTACGCCAGTGACATCATTCATTGACTGTGTTGCTGTTGGTGAAAAACAATAATCCCAACCTGTTCCAGGATTCCCGTTATCAGCTTCATCAGGAATTCCTAAACTGGTTCCTGGGTCTACCCCATCACCGTATTGCAGAAAATATACTTCTGCACCATTTGGTGCAATAAGATAAATGTCTAAATCTCCGATAAAAGAATGTTCTATGTTGACACAAAAATCTAAGATTTGTGACACATCAGTAAGCAATTGTCCAGCCCCATAACAATCTACTGTAATTGTAGAGCTATAAGAAGTCCCTAGTCCTGTAGACTGCGTATCTTCTAACCAAGTTTCATCAAAAATTTCAGGGGCACAATCATCAAATTGTGGAATGGTCGCCACTCCTTCAATGGTTGTACTTTCTCCATAACATATTTGTGTTTGTGCCGCTTGCGTTCCTGTAAATTCAATTTCTGGAGCGACTCTCACTACTTGACTAATACTGTTTAAATTTGAACACCCAATAGGGTTATCATCCATAACAACAAGATCAACCACATAAATCCCAGGAGTATCATATGTTGCAGTGACATTAGTTCCATCTGCATTAGTATCGTTCCCAAAACTCCAAGAATATGTAGCCCCCGTTGGATCTATAGAAAAAACTCCGCTACCTTCAAAATCGACAGTCCCTCCAACACAAATAACAATTTCACCTTCTGCATTTGGAGAAGGATCAGAACTCTCTAAAACTGCTGTGATTTCTTGACAGGGCTCAAAACATGAAATATTAGCGGCCCAACCGTCAAAATTACCCCCTGCATCTGACGTAAAAACAATGGTAAGGCAACCTGAAGTATTATCGACTGTTGCAATTACAGTCTGAGGACTGTCTGCCGCTGCATCCCCTGAAAAATCTCCTAAGGAAGTAGCTGGGTCTAGTGTGTCTGCTGCGTTATAAATCGTCATAATATCTGCCCCTGTTTGCGTGGCAAATGCTGTAAATTCTAATTGTACCAATTGTCCTGCATTCTCTGGACAAATTGTATAGGTAAAAGATTGATTCCCGGAATAAGTTGCTGCCTCTCCTCCAGAATCTACAAAAGTTCCTGAACAGGTGTTGACAGTAACCTGATCTTCAATAACATACACTTGTGCCGTTAATGAAACCGAAAAGAGTATGCTAAAAAGTAAAGCTAATTTCTTCATCTTTTATTTTCTTTTGGAATGTTGAGATTTGATGAAAATGAAATAATCTGTTCCATCGACACGATACATATGCTCCCCTCGGCTGTAAAAAGAAAGGGTATACTTTAGCGGATTAAATTCTTGAGGATCAAAAACAGAATCTCTTTGAAGGGTTGAGACAAAGGCATCAAAAAGAGGAACTTCCGATAACAAGGTGCATTCTTTTTGATCTCGTGGATTTGGTCTTTTTTCAATTACAATTCGATTCCGAAGTAAATTCTTCATTGAAAGAACTCTATTGGGTCGGCTCAAAATTTCTTTTTCTAAAGATGCTCCGTAAACCTCCGCTAACTGTAGCATTTCAATCGCTGAAAAAGGTGTGTTCAGATTGTCGCCATACTGAACTAACTGAAGAGGCAAGTGACGACGGTTTGTGTTTTGAGAGTTACAATGAAAGCTAAAAAGCACAAATAAGAATATATATATATGATGTGTTTTCATCCTGTGTATAAATAAATTAATGCTCAATTATATAAAAAAACATACATAGATTTGAGAGTCAGTAAATGTAAAGTTAATATTTTTTTTGAAGTATTTAACGAAAAAAGGAATTATTAAGCCAAAAATCAAAGTATCCAATATTGAAATTAAGTATCTTTGTACTTAGAAAATATTGAAAACTTTATTAGGAATATTGGAATGGGAATGAAAAATAATATTGAAAAATTTGACACTATTGGCGATAATCACATCGGTACTTCTACCGAAACCCCTATGCGAACTGACGCCTTTAAATTAAGGTCCGATGAGAAAATTGACATTATTAAAGACGATGTTCAACACATTATGGAAACATTGGGCTTAGATTTGAGTGACGACAGTTTAAAAGGGACTCCTAATCGCGTTGCAAAAATGTTTGTCAATGAGATTTTTGGAGGGCTAGACCCCGCCAAAAAACCAAAAGCTTCGACCTTTGAAAACAAGTATAAGTACGGGGAAATGCTGGTTGAAAAAAACATTACTCTCTACTCTACTTGTGAACATCATTTCCTTCCAATTGTGGGAAGAGCACATGTTGCTTATATCTCAAACGGGACGGTTGTAGGTCTTTCAAAAATGAATCGTATTGTAGATTATTTTGCAAAAAGACCACAGGTACAAGAACGTTTGACCATACAAATTGTTGAAGAACTTCAAAATATATTAAACACAAAAGATGTTGCTTGCGTCATTGATGCCAAACACTTATGTGTGAATTCTCGTGGAATTAAAGATATCGAAAGCAGTACCGTAACAAGTGAGTTTGGTGGAAAATTTAAAGAAAAAGATACTAAAAGAGAATTTTTAGACTACATAAAATTAGAGACCAAATTTTAATCCAATACCATGGGCAGATACAGCACAAATACGCTCCATATTTACAACTCGCTTTCGGGAAAAAAGGAGGTTTTTAACCCTATTAATGAAGGTTCTATTGGAATGTATGTTTGCGGTCCAACAGTGTATAGCAATGTGCATTTAGGAAATGTCCGAACATTCATGTCGTTTGATATGATATTTAGATATTTTAAACACCTCGATTATAAAGTACGCTATGTTCGTAACATTACCGATGCAGGACATTTAGAAAATGATGCCGATCAAGGAGAAGATCGCATTGCAAAAAAAGCACGTCTCGAACAAATTGAACCCATGGAAGTGGTACAACGCTATACCGTAGATTTTCATAACATCCTAAATAAGTTTAACTTTTTACCTCCAAGTATTGAACCTACTGCAACGGGGCACATCGTTGAACAAATAGAAATCATCAAATCAATTCTAGACAAAGGCTTTGCTTATGAAGCAAACGGCTCTATTTATTTTGATGTTTTAAAATATAACGAATCTCATCATTACGGGGTTTTAAGTGGTCGAAATATAGAAGACCTTGTTCATAACACCCGAGTCCTTGAGGGTCAAACTGATAAAAAAAACCCACAAGATTTTGCACTTTGGAAAAAAGCAGAGCCAAAGCATATCATGCGTTGGCCTTCTCCATGGAGTGATGGTTTTCCAGGGTGGCATTTGGAATGTACTGCAATGAGCACAAAGTATTTAGGCGAACATTTTGATATTCATGGTGGTGGTATGGATTTAAAATTTCCCCACCACGAGTGTGAAATTGCACAAGCCAAAGCATGGCATAGCCATACGCCTGTTAATTATTGGATGCATGCAAATATGCTGACCCTCAACGGCCAAAAAATGGCAAAATCTACAGGAAATAATATTTTACCTGGTGAAATTTTAAGTGGCGATACCAATAAATTAACGAAAGGATTTTCTGCATCGGTAGTTCGATTTTTTATGATGCAAGCACACTACAGAAGTATCTTGGACTTTAGTAACGATGCATTGTTAGCTTCAGAAAAAGGATTTATGAAACTCATGGAAGCCGTCTCTACAGTGGATAATCTTGAAGCAACTACAGACACCAATGAATTTGATGTTACGGCATGGAAGTCCAATTGCTACACAGCAATGAATGATGACTTTAACACTCCTATTCTGATTGCAGAATTATTCAGTGCTGTTAAATACATCAACCAAATTAAAGATGGAAAAGCCACTATTAGCAATTCCAACTTAGCTTTGTTAAAACAAGTGTTGCATCAGTTTGTGTTTGATATTCTAGGTCTTAAAAACGTCAGTTCTAACAAGCAAGATCAAAAACTTGAAGACACCGTTGAACTTCTCATTAGAATGCGTAACGATGCAAGAGTACAGAAAGATTTTGCACTTTCAGATAAAATAAGAGACGAATTACTCGCTATTGGAATTCAACTGAAAGATGGCAAAGACGGCACTTCATTTATCTTAGATTAAGATCGATGAAGACGCTTTTAATTGCTCCATTTTTATTTATAATAAAGCTGTATCAAAATTTTATTTCGCCTTTAACCCCTTCAAGTTGTCGATTTCAACCCACTTGCTCTCATTATACGAAAGAAGCATTACAATCTTACGGGTTATTTAAAGGAGGCTACCTAAGCATCAAACGTATATTACGCTGTCATCCATGGGGCGGCTCTGGGCACGATCCTGTACCAAAAAAATAATACTTCGAATATTTAATAAAAACGGATAAGACTTAAGTCTCACATCTATTTTTTATATTTACAATCTAAATAAATGAATATGTATTTTTTACAGATTATATGGGATCCTGCCTCTGAAGGCATCCCTCTTTTTGGAAGTTTTAAAATTCACTATTACAGTCTGATGTGGATGGCTGCTTTTATAACAGGTTGGTATTTGACGAAAAGGATTTACAAAAACGAAGGGCAGTCTGATGATAAACTAGACGGATTGTTCATGTACTCTGTTTTAGGAATTATGATTGGAGCACGTTTGGGGCATGTTATTTTTTATCAACCTGAATTATTTAAAGAGGACTTTTTTAGTGTTTTCCTGCCCTTCCGATTTAGTGGGGGATTTGAATTTACAGGGTTTCGAGGTTTGGCAAGTCATGGGGCTGCAATAGGAATGATTTTTTCTATGTGGCTCTACAACAAAAAGATATTAAAAAAATCAGTCCTTTGGATTCTGGATCGTGTGGTCATCGCCTGTGCGTTAGGAGCCGTATTTATAAGAATTGGTAATTTCTTTAATTCTGAAATGATCGGAAAAGCGGCTGGGGATGACTTTCCTTTAGCAATCGTATTCAAACAATTGGATAATGTTCCTAGACATCCTGGTCAATTATATGAAGCGTTTGGTTATGTATTTGTATTTCTAATCTTATTCTTTTTGTACTGGAAAACGAAAAAAAGTTCACAAACTGGCTTTCTGTTTGGCTTATTTTTAGTGCTTTTAATGTCGGTGAGAGTTGTAGTAGAACAATTTAAAATCGCACAAATAGACAGTCGTGAGGATTGGATTTTTGGATTAAACACTGGGCAAGTATTAAGCATTCCTTTTGTGCTTTGTGGTTTGTATTTTATGTTTTTCTATAACCCTAAGAAGGCTTAAAATCCATACGTTTTTAGATGGGTTATAATCTTATTCTGATCCCATTACAAATGATTTATTCGTTTAAAATAAAACCAAAAAAAGCCGCTCAATGAGCGGCTTTTTTTAATATCTATAAAATGAGTTACTACTCTTTACTTCTCTTCTTTTTTATCTAATCGCTTCAATGTATCGTGCATAACTGGCGTTGCAATAAAGACAGAAGAGTAGGTTCCTACAAGTACCCCTACAATAAGAGCAAACAACAATCCTCTCAAGGAATCTGCTCCAAATGTAAACATCGCTAACAACACAACTAAAGTTGTTAAGGAAGTATTTAAAGTACGGCTTAGAGTACTACTCAAAGCGCTATTGACAACTTTATCAAATTTCCAACTTGTATGTTCATTTAAATATTCTCTAATTCTATCAAACACAACCACGGTATCATTTAATGAATACCCTATTACGGTCAAAATCGCTGCAATAAAAGCTTGATCAATTTCCATACTGAACGGTAAGAACCTCCAAGCAATAGAGAAGATTCCAAGTACAATTAGAACATCATGGAATACTGCTGCTACGGCACCTAATGAAAATTGCCATTTTTTGAATCGTATTAAAATATAAAGGAATACTACGATTAAAGATCCTAAAACGGCCCATACAGAAGATTTTTTAATATCATCCGCAATGGTTGGACTTACTTTTCCTGCATACATTTTACCAATATTGTTATCGGCATCAATAAACTGCTTATAAGTTGTTGCATCTGGTAAAAATGGAACCAGAGCTTCGTATAGTTTTTCTTGAACTTCTTGATCGACCTCAGCTGAATTTTCATCAACCTTGTACTTCGTAGAAATTTTTAATTGATTCGCACTACCAATTGTTTTCACCTCAGCACTGTTAAACACGTCATTCAATGCCGTTTTAACTTCTTCGGTATTCATGTCTTGTGCAAAACGAACGGTGTACGTTCTTCCTCCCACAAAGTCAATACCTTGATCCAATCCTGTTGTGAATAATGATCCAATTCCTGCAATGATAATTGTTCCAGAAATTAAATATGCTATTTTACGTTTTTTAAGAAATTCAATATTGATTGAACGGAACAAACCTTTAGTCATTCCTGTTGAGAATTCTAATTTTCCACCGCGGTTTAAATGCCAATCGATTAGTAATCTTGAGATAAAAATCGCTGTAAATAAAGAGGTTAAAATACCTATTAAAAGAGTTGTAGCAAATCCTTTAATCGGTCCTGTTCCAAATACATACAAAATTAAAGCTGTTAATCCTGTTGTAATGTTGGCATCTAAAATGGAAGACAAGGCGTTATTAAATCCATCTTTAATAGAGTCTTTTTGAGCTTTTCCTTTAAATAATTCTTCTCGAACACGTTCGTAAATAAGAACATTTGCATCTACTGCAATACCAATGGTTAATACAATCCCTGCAATTCCAGGCAATGTTAACACAGCACCTAACCCAGAAAGTATTCCAAAGATTAAAATGATATTTAATATCAATGCGATATCAGAGTAAATTCCTGCTTTTCCATAATAAAACACCATCCATAAAAGCACCAATGCCAAAGCTATTAAGAATGATTTCATTCCACTGTCAATCGCTTCTTGACCTAATGAAGGTCCTACTTCTTCAGCTTGTACAATATCTGCGGAAGCTGGAAGTTTACCCGCACGTAGAACGTTTGCTAAATCGACTGCTTCATTTAAAGTAAATGATCCTGAAATCTCAGAGTTTCCACCTGAAATCGGTCCTGAGGTTACACCTGGAGCTGAATATACAATTTCATCCAAAACGATTGCAATTTGACCTGCAGTATTAAATGCATTGCCTGTCATTTCTTCCCATATTTTGGCACCTTTGAGGTTCATTTGCATTGAAACACTTGGGTTTCCGTTTTGTTGGTAGGCTTGACGTGCATCGGTTATGACGGCACCACTCAATGGGGGTTCATTATCTCTATTTCCTTTTAAGGCATACAGCTCAACCAATTCAATGCTTTGCGAGTCTTCTCCTGTGGTTTGTTGAACTTGAGGAATTCCCCATACAAATTTTGCATAGCGTTGTTCTGGGGTTAATAAGGCACGAACTTGTGGGTTGTTCAAGTAATCCGTTACCAATTGTTTATCTTTTAATTCAAAAGAAGCGAGTACTGGTCCGCCATTATATCCTGGCGCACGAATTAAATCGATCAATGGATTTACTTCCCCTGTATCTCCTGTTTCTGCATCTGTATCTCCAATAATATCAGAGATTGCATCGTCTGTAGATTCTGTGGCGTTGGACTCAACTTCTGCAGTGGACGTTTCAACAATTTCTTTTAACGTTTCATTGGCTTGAAAAATAAAGGTTCCAAATTCTTCTCCTTTAAAGGCATCCCAAAATTCTAACTGAGCCGTACTTTGTAACAGTCCTTTGACACGTTCAATTTCTTTAGCACCTGGCAATTCAACAAGAATACGTCCAGACTTTCCAATTCGTTGGATATTTGGTTGGGTGACTCCAAATTTATCAATACGCTTACGAAGGACTTCAAAGGCCGATACAATGGATTCATCAATTTTAAGTGACAATACAGGTTTGACCTCATCATCGGTCATATCAAACGTAATTTCTTCACTTAAGGTTCGATTCGCAAAAATATCTGGAGACGCCAATTTGGTGTCGCCTTGAATGGCTTCAAAAGCTACAAAAAAGTCTTCTAAATAAGTGTTTTGACTGTCTTTCTGAAGTTCTTCAGCATCACTCAATGCTTTTCTAAACACTGGGTCTTTGCTTTCGTTTGCCAGTCCAACAAGAATATCTTTAACAGAAATTTGAAGAATTACACTAATCCCCCCTTTAAGGTCTAAACCAAGGTTCATGGCTTTTTCCTTCACTTCATCAAAATTATACTGCGCAATTCCGATGTTATAAACTTCTTCGTTTTTCAACGAGTCTAAATAGGTGCTTTGTTTTAACGCACGTTTAGCGTCATAATCTGTTTCAGTATCTGCTATTTTTTCAATAGCAAATTGCTTAGCATTGTCTTCTATTTGGTTTGCTTTAAAACTAAATGATAATTGGTATATACTTACCAAACCAAATAAGAAAGCAAATAATTTTACGAGTCCTTTATTTTGCATTGTGAATTAATTTAATCTGCATTAATTTTTATAAACGAGCAAATATATGATTTACGATGTGAATTGACAATAGATTCTTTTGTTTTCAATGAAAAGAGTATTTTAACAGTCTTTTATTCGTGAAAAACACAAATCACACCATCGATATACTTATACGTCTAGTAATGAATTTGTTTTTTTAACTCCTTCGGCACTGGTATGTAAATGAGCTTTTTCGCTATCGCTTAGTTTAATTTCAACGATGTTTTCGATTCCATTAGCTCCTAGAACTACTGGTACGCCAATACATAAATCTGACAAGCCATACTCGCCATCTAACAATACAGAACAGGGGAATATTTTTTTCTGATCACAAGCAATTGCTTGTACCAATCCACTGACTGCAGCTCCTGGTGCATACCAAGCGGAGGTTCCTAATAGCTTCGTTAAGGTTGCACCACCAACTTTGGTATCTTCTTTAACTTGTTCTAGACGTTCGTTTGAAATAAATTCTGAAACTTTGATACTGTTTCGAGTTGCATGCGAAATTAAAGGCACCATTCCAACATCACTATGTCCGCCGATCACCATTCCATCTACATCACTTATTGGAGCCTCTAAAGCTTCTGCCAATCTATATTTGAAACGAGCTGAGTCTAAAGCTCCTCCCATCCCAATAATTTTATGCGTTGGCAATCCCGTAACTTTATGTGCAAGATAGGTCATTGTATCCATAGGGTTGCTCACAACAATAAGCACTGTATTTGGAGAGTGTTTTACCAAACTTGTAGATACTGTTTTTACAATTCCTGCATTGATTCCAATTAATTCTTCACGAGTCATTCCAGGCTTTCTAGGAATTCCAGATGTTATGACACAAATATCACTGTTTGCTGTTTTTGAATAATCATTGGTAGAGCCAGTGATTTTTGTATCAAAACCATTTAGAGATGCACACTGCATCAAATCCATGGCTTTTCCTTCGGCGTAACCTTCTTTGATATCTAATAAAACAACTTCGGAAGCAAAATTTTTAATGGCGATGTATTCTGCGCAACTCGCTCCTACTGCTCCAGCACCAACTACTGTTATTTTCATCTTAATTTATTTATTTTTAACTATAATTATCTAAAACTAAATGCAACGCCAAGAGTTGCAGTATTGTATTCTTGCAATGTGTAATCGGCAAAAATCTTTAAAAATGCAAGGTTCAAACGCGCACCCAAAGTTGCTCGAGTCTCGGAAGAGTTGAATTTCAAACTCAAAGGGTCAGAAATGGATTCAACTATTGAACCTTGATTTGTACCGTCAGCAGATTCAATCTGATATGTGAGGTCATAATCGCCATTGATATTAAATGTTGACTTTCCACCATTGAGACCTATACCTCCGTACAGAGTCACAATTTTAAAATCTAAAGACCCCAATGCTTGAACAGTCCAAGTATTTAATTTGAATTGAGCGCTTCCATTGGATACTAATATTTGATCTGACACATCTCCATTTTCAATGCTATAATTAACAGATGAAGTTGTGTAAGCGCCAAAAAGGGATACAGAAAATGGCAGTTTTCCTACAAGACCAAGGTACTGTGTTAAATCATGCTGAAGCCCTACTCCAATTAAGTTAGCATTTGACTTTGAGGAAAAATTCACCTTAGGCACATACCTTAGTTTAATGGTTGTTTTAAAAGGCAATCCTAGACCAACTTGTACAAAAGGCGTTGGAACAGCATTGGCGGGCAAATCTTTTGCGATTCCACCAGGCAATTCAAATGACCCTGCCTTAAAATCACCTCCATCATAAGGTATTAAAACATCAAACGATGTATTCGCATTGTCATTTCCTAAAACCGTTGGGACGTTTGTATCTCCGTCAATGTGAGATATAAAATTATAGTCGTTGGCTATAAATTCAAATACTTTGTCTTTGTTGGGGGTAAAAGCTGCATTAAGTCCAAAAGTAATATCAAAGCCAAATTTTTTATGCGACTTTGCTGTGGAATACCACCCACCATTCATACTACTCATTAAGCCTTTCATAGCTGGATTGAGATAATTTTGCAATAATCTATTGGAATCGTCCGACGCAAGTAGAACGCTTCCAAGATCTTGAGCAGTTGACACAGTGACTCCGAAAAGGAGGGCACTAAAAACAATTATTTTTTTCATATAAGATAAGATTTGGGGTGAGTGTTTAGGCATCAATATTGGCATAAATTGCATTTTTTTCGATAAATTCTCTTCTTGGTGGCACATCGTCTCCCATCAACATTGAGAAGATACGATCGGCTTCGGTTCCATTTTCTACTTGTATTTGACGTAAGGTTCTGAAATCAGGATTCATTGTTGTATCCCAAAGTTGTACGGCATTCATTTCTCCAAGACCTTTATAACGTTGAATTTTTGCGCCATCGCCATATTGCTCCATTAATGCCATACGCTCCTCATCATTCCATGCATATTCTTTTTTCGCTCCTTTTTTAACTAAAAATAAAGGGGGCGTAGCAATGTAAACATGACCGTTTTCGATCAATTCTTTCATATATCTAAAGAAGAAGGTCAAAATAAGTGTTTCAATGTGACTTCCATCAATATCGGCATCACACATGATCACAATTTTATGGTATCTTAATTTTGATAGGTTCAATGCTCTTGGATCTTCTTCGGTTCCAATAGTAACTCCTAAGGCTGTGAATATATTTTTGATTTCTTCATTTTCAAAAACCTTATGAGTCATCGCTTTTTCTACATTCAAAATTTTACCTCTTAATGGCAAAATAGCTTGAAAAGCTCTATCACGTCCCATCTTTGCTGTTCCACCTGCCGAATCTCCCTCAACTAGGTAAATTTCACATTTTTCAGGATCTTGTTCAGAACAATCGCTCAATTTTCCAGGCAACCCTCCAATACTCATCACTGTTTTTCGCTGAACCATATCTCGTGCCTTTTGAGCGGCATGACGAGCTTGTGCAGCAAGGATTACTTTTTGAATAATCGTTTTGGCATCATCCGGGTTTTCTTCTAAATAATTTGTCAGCATTTCTGAAACGGCCTGACTCACTGAAGCGGATACTTCTCTATTTCCTAATTTTGTTTTTGTTTGTCCTTCAAATTGAGGTTCCTGAACCTTAACCGAAATAATAGCGGTCAATCCTTCTCGGAAATCATCCCCTGCGATGTCAAATTTAAGTTTGTCTAACATCCCCGATTCATCGGCATATTTCTTTAATGTATGCGTCAATCCACGACGGAATCCAGACAAATGTGTCCCACCTTCATGGGTGTTGATATTGTTCACATAGGAATGTAAGTTTTCAGCATAAGACGTATTATAAATCATCGCAACTTCAACTGGAACTCCATTTTTTTCACCTTCAAAAGCAATTACATTTTTCATGATCGGATCGCGGTTACCATCCAAGTATTTGATAAATTCAGAAAGTCCTTCTGTAGAATGAAACGTTTCCCCAATAAACTCGCCTTTTTCGTCTTTTTCTCTTTGATCAACAAGAACTATTGTAATCCCTTTATTTAAAAAAGCAAGTTCTCTCAATCGATTTGCGAGGGTTTCATAGACGTATATTAAAGTCTGTGTAAATATTTGAGGATCGGGTCTAAAAGTAACCGTTGTTCCTCTTCGATCTGTCTCCCCTACTTGTTTTACAGGATACATTGCTTTACCACGTTCATACTCTTGTTCATAGATTTTTCCATCTCTATAAACCGTTGCTTTTAAATGCTCAGAAAGGGCATTCACACAACTCACACCAACGCCGTGTAAACCTCCAGATACTTTATAAGAATCTTTATCAAATTTACCTCCGGCTCCAATCTTAGTCATAACTACTTCCAAAGCAGAAACGCCTTCTTTTTTATGGAGATCCACAGGGATTCCACGACCATTATCTTCGGTTGTGATAGAATTATCTTCGTTAATAATCACCGTGATTTTATCACAGTGACCTGCCAAGGCTTCATCGATTGAGTTGTCAATCACCTCATATACCAAGTGATGCAAGCCTCTTAACCCTACATCTCCAATGTACATAGATGGACGCATGCGCACGTGTTCCATACCCTCTAAGGCCTGAATACTGTCTGCTGAATAACTCCCTTTATTAATTTCTTCGCTCATTATATTGAATGTGTTATTTAGTTGAATTCAGATACAGCTAAAACTGCATCTACCCTAACAAAGATAACTATTCTTCTAAGGAATTTAAAGTGTTTTTTTAAGAGATTTAAGCGTAATTATTAACAATCAGCTGTTTTTTAGAAACGCTCTTAAATCCACTAAAAACGCCCTTAAATCAAATTTAAGGGCGCTATAATTCGCTGCTCTATTAAAAAATAATCCCAAATGCTTTAGAAGCTATTATTTGAGCTTGAAAATTTGCTATTCATAGGACTGATCATGCACTTTAGCAATCGCTCTTCCAGAAGGTTCGTTCATGTTTTTAAATGCTTCATCCCAATCTAAAGCAATTTGGGTACTACAAGCTACACTCGCCTCTTGAGGTACACTTAATGCTGCTGCATCACTTGGAAAATGATCCTCAAAAATAGAACGGTAATAAAACTCTTCTTTGTTTTGTGGGGTTTGAATTGGAAATCTAAATTTAGCATTTGCCAACTGCTCATCCGAAACTTCTTTGTCAACCACTTCTTTAAGTGTGTCAATCCAACTGTAACCAACGCCATCAGAAAATTGTTCTTTTTGCCTCCATGCAACACTTTCTGGCAACATGTCTTCAAACGCTTTTCTAATGATCCATTTTTCCATGCGTTCGCCATTAATCATCTTATCTTGTGGATTTAAACGCATTGCTACATCAATAAATTCTTTATCTAAAAATGGGACACGCCCTTCAATCCCCCAAGCCATCAAGCTTTTGTTGGCTCTTAGACAATCGTACATGTGCAGTTTGTCTAATTTACGGACTGTTTCTTCGTGAAACTCTTTCGCATTTGGTGCTTTGTGAAAATATAAATAACCCCCGAAAATCTCATCTGCTCCCTCTCCAGAAAGGACCATTTTAATCCCCATAGACTTAATCACACGTGCCATTAAATACATTGGTGTGGACGAGCGAATGGTGGTAATGTCATAGGTTTCTATGTTGTAGATTACATCTTTTATAGCATCCAATCCTTCTTGAATTGTGAATTTTATTTCGTGGTGTATGGTTCCAATATAGTCGGCTACTTTTTGAGCCGCCGCTAAATCTGGAGACCCTTCCAATCCAACTGAAAACGAATGCAATTGCGGATACCAGGCTTCAGATGTGTCGTCAGATTCTACGCGTTTTTGTGCGTATTTTTTGGCAATGGCAGAGGTAACTGAAGAGTCTAAACCACCAGAAAGTAAAACTCCGTAAGGCACATCACTCATTAGCTGCCTGTGAACCGCATCCTCTAATGCTTGTTTAACTTCGGCAATACTGGTTTCATTTTCTTTTACAGCATCGTATTCTGTCCACTCTCTATTGTACCATTTTACAAACTCGCCATCTCTACTTGACATATAATGCCCTGGAGGGAATAATTCAATTTTACTACAAACACCTTCTAAGGCTTTTAATTCAGATGCTACATAAAAAGTTCCATTTTGATCCCAACCAATGTATAATGGAATAATTCCCATATGATCTCTAGCGATAAAATATTCATCTTTTTCAACATCATAAAGCGCAAAACCAAAAATTCCGTTCAGTTCGTCGATAAAATCAACGCCTTTTTCTTTGTATAACGCTAGTATGATTTCACAATCAGAAGCAGTTTGAAAATTATAAGTTCCATTAAACTGCTTGCGTAATTCTCTGTGATTGTAAATTTCACCATTGGCAGCCAATACTAATTTTTTATCTTCACTGAATAAAGGCTGTTGCCCCGATGCAGGATCTACAATGGCCAAACGCTCATGCGCCATTACGGTTTTTTCATCACTATAAATACCGCTCCAGTCTGGACCACGGTGTCTTATTTTTTTTGACATCTCAAGCACTTGAGGTCTTAAAATTTCTGATTTTTGTTTTAAATCAAATGCACATACAATTCCACACATAATTAGGATCTTAATGATTAGACCGCAAATATGCAGCTATCATTATACATTATAAATAGATAGCGTTTAAATAGTAATAAATTGAAACTAAATTTTACAAATTATAGTTAAAATGTAACTATATAATGTAATTTCAATCCAAATAGTTCATAAAATCAAGTAATTGCCTTAAAACCACTAAGGAATATTCAAATACTTATGCGTTTGAAGCGAAACCTTCCATTTGGGGTGTTTCATCACGTATTCCACAATAAAAGGCGTAACTTTTTCGCGTTTACTCCACTCGGGTTGGAGGTACAGAATACAATTTGGGTTTACTTTTGCGGCTTGTTCTTCCGCATATTTTAAGTCGTCCTTGTTATAAACAATTACTTTCAGCTCGTGTGCTTTTTGATACACTTCGTCTAAAGGTCCTTTTAATTTTTTAGGCGACAAACAAATCCAATCCCAATCGCCTGTTAATTTATATGCTCCAGACGTTTCGATATGCGTTTGCATCCCCTTCGATTTTAATTCAGAGGTTAATGGGTTCATGTCCCACATCAATGGCTCGCCTCCAGTCACTACAATTGTTTCACTGTGTTTAGAAGCGTCTCTGGCAATGGTGTCAATTGCAGTTGGCGGATGTAAATCGGCATTCCAGCTTTCTTTAACATCGCACCAATGGCAGCCCACATCACAGCCTCCAATTCTTACAAAATAAGCAGCAGTTCCTTTGTGGAACCCTTCCCCCTGAATGGTATAGAAAGCCTCCATAAGTGGCAACATTTCACCAGCGTTTACAAGCGATTTAATTTCAGTTTTTAACATAATGAGCAAAAATAGTTTACAGTTTTTGGTTTAAGTCATAAAACTTCATTTATTTTTACTCAAAATTTAAAAATAATCATGAGAACCTATTTATTTATCGGATTACTACTCGGCCTTTTTGTGGCTTGTGAAACAAAAACAGATCCCTTTTTAATTACCAAACAGAGTATAGGGATGCTTACAGACTCTACTGCAGTAAAGGATCTAAAAGTGGTGTTTGCAAACGATTCTATTAGTAAATATATTGGAGGGGACGAATTCACAGGCAACATCAATACCATAAGTGTATTTGAGAAAGGAACAGGTAAATTGTTACTCGAATTAGATCCTAATTATTCGTTAGACTCGTTATCAACCATCCGAACGGTACGTGTTATGGACACACGTTTCAAAAACAAAGACGGACTGAACACAATGAGTACTTTTGGAGAGATCAATTCTAAATACAGTATTTCTAGCATTCAAAATACACTCAGAAGTCTGATTATTTCAGTGGATGAAATCAATGTTTATTTTACACTCAGCAAAATGGAATTACCCGAAGAAATGCGCTATAATATGAATCAAAAAGTAGAAGCCATTTCCATTCCAGAAACGGCTAAAATCAAGGATTTTTACATTCAATGGTATTAAATTATGGCGGCTTATACAATTCAAAAAACACCATTTGTAGTCCCAACAACCGATGGCAAACGCATTGAAGAACATTTTGGAAATGCAACAAACGACAACGCTGCACTCAGCATTGCCCACATGGTCGCACCTCCAGGATGGAACGAACCCTTTCAAACACCCGAGTTTGATGAATACACCTATATCATTAAAGGTAAAAAACAGTTCATTATCGAGGGAGATACTATCATCTTGAAACAGGGGCAGTCCATTAAAATTGAGAAAAACACCCGTGTACAATATTCAAACCCTTTTGACAAACCTTGTGAGTATTTAGCAATCTGTACTCCCGCATTTTCCATTGAAAATGTAAATCGAGAAGAACCTGAACCCTAATGAAATCACTCCTCCCAAAAATTGTAGGCGCTCTTATAAATTTTATAGGGTTTTTTAATACGGCATACGCTTCCAAACTTGCCTTGAAATTATTTTCAAAACCAAGAAATGGACAACTGACGCCTCATGCGAATACTTTTTTAGACACTGCTACAAGCAAAACAACTTTATATTATGAGAGCATACCCATTCAAACCTATCACTGGGAAGGCTCTAAAGAAACCGTTTTATTGGCACACGGTTGGGAAAGCAATTCAGGACGATGGCGGCATAAAATTCAAAAACTTCGCATGGATGGTTATAATATTATTGCTTTAGACGGTCCTGCACATGGTGGTTCTGGAAGTGATACGTTTAATGCGATTCTCTACGCAGAATTCATTAATGTGGTGAGCCAAAAATTTAAACCAACAGCGTATATTGGACATTCTGTTGGTGGAATGGCCGTAGTGATTTTTCTTAAAAAACAAACGCATCATACCGCTGAAAGAATTGTGCTTTTAGGAGCACCTTCAGGATTCAAAGGAATCATGAAGCGTTACAAAGAAATGATGGGCTACAGCCAAAAGATATCCAAAGGAATTGATAAACAAATCGAGCTTAAATTTGGATACCCCCCTGAGTATTTTTCTACGGCTGATTTTGTAAAAAATATCGACACGAAAGGTTTGCTAATCCACGACAAAAAAGACCCTGTCATCCCCTACCAAGATGCACTTGATATTGAAGCTCAATTTAAAAATGCCAAACTGATTTCAACAGAAGGTCTTGGCCACTCTTTAAAGGGAAATTTAGTTTCGGATGAACTGATTCAATTTTTAAGCCACTAAACTTTTGTAAATTCGCCAAATGGAACCAACGTCAACAAGACTGAATAAATATTTAAGCGAAGCTGGCTATTGCTCACGTCGTGCCGCCGACAAACTCATCGACGAAGGTCGAGTGACCATTAATGGCGTTGTTCCTGAAATGGGAACTAAAGTGACAACTGGTGACGAAGTTAAGGTGGATGGAAAAACCATTCTTAATGACACTAAAAAACGAACGTACATTGCATTCAATAAACCTGTAGGAATTGTTTGTACAACCGATACTGCCGTTGAAAAAGACAACATTATTGATTATATCAATTATCCAAGTCGGATTTTTCCAATTGGACGTTTGGATAAGGATAGTGAGGGCTTGATTTTACTGACAGACGACGGCGATATTGTAAATAAAATTCTTCGTGCGAGTAATAACCATGAAAAAGAATACATCGTATCAGTTGACAAACCGATTTCTCAAACATTCATTCAACGCATGGCTGGAGGCATTCCATTAGAAGAACTGGGAAAAACTACCAAATCTTGCAAAGTTGAAAAGCTCAGTACTTTTGAATTTAAAATCATCCTTACGCAAGGTTTAAATCGCCAAATTCGTCGCATGTGTGAATACCTGAACTATGAAGTACAATCACTAAAACGCAGCCGTATTATGAATATTAATTTGAAATGTGAGGTCGGTTCTTATCGTGATTTGACAGAAGAAGAATTAATCACTTTAAACAAAACATTGAAAGACTCAAAAAAAGCAATATAATGAATTCTGTAAGCCCTTTTCATCTGGCAATCCCTGTTTGGAATCTAGATGTATGTCGTGTTTTTTATAGGGATATTTTAGGATGTGAAGAAGGTCGCCATAGCGACCATTGGGTTGATTTTAATTTTTTTGGACATCAGCTTGTAATTCATTTCAAACCAAAAGAAGAAGAAACTGATCTTCATGTAAATAAGGTGGACGGAAAACAGGTGCCTGTTCCTCATTTTGGAGTACTTCTGCCATGGGAGGAATTTGAAACCTTTTCAGAACGTTTAAAAGCTCAAAAAATAGATTTTATTATTGAACCTTATATTCGATTTAAAGGACAGATTGGCGAACAAGCCACACTCTTTTTTTATGATCCTGCTGGGAATGCTTTAGAGTTTAAAGCTTTTAAAGATTCCTCTCAGATTTTTGCTAAATAGATGAATTGGCCGCATGACGCTCACAAGCAAGCAAGGTGTTTTTGAGCAACATTGCGATTGTCATTGGTCCTACTCCTCCAGGAACAGGTGTGATATGACTGGCTTTTTCTGCAACACTTTCAAAGTGTACATCTCCAGCAATACGATAACCTCTTTTCTTAGATTCATCAGGAACTCTTGTAATGCCCACATCAATTATAACTGCTCCAGGCTTTACCATTTCAGCGGTTAAAAATTCGGGGATTCCCAAGGCTGCAACCACAATATCTGCCTTTAGTGTCAGTTCAGACAAATTTGTTGTTCGACTGTGTGCAATAGTAACAGTCGCATCACCCGCAGGACGTTTTTGACTCATTAAAATACTCATCGGTCGTCCCACAATATGACTTCTACCTATCACAACGACTTGCTTTCCAGAAGTTGGTACTTTATAACGTTCTAAAAGCTCCATAATTCCATAGGGTGTTGCGGGTAAAAACGTTGGCAAGTCCAGCGCCATACGCCCTACATTCGTAGGATGAAAACCGTCCACATCTTTATCGGGGTGTACGGCCATCAACACGTTTTGTTCGTTAATATGTTTTGGCAACGGAAGCTGCACAATAAACCCATCAATTGCTGGATTATCGTTTAAAGAATGTATTTGAGCTAACAGGGTTTCTTCTGTCGTTTCTTCTGGTAAATCGATAAGGGTGGATTCGAATCCGACAAGCTCACAGGCTTTAACCTTTGCACCAACGTAAGTCATGCTGGCTCCGTTTGTACCCACAAGAATCGCCGCTAAATGTGGCGCACGTTTTCCTTGATCTTTTATTTTTGAAACTGCCGCAGCAATTTCTACTTTTATATCTGCACTGGTTTGCTTTCCGTCGAGTAAAATCATTGTAATTCGGTGGTTAATTTAAAACTATCGTGGCATATTTTTCATCATTTGCATCATTTTTCGGCCGCCACCGCCTTGCATCATTTTCATCATTTTACTCATTTGATTGAATTGCTTCATCAATTGATTCACTTGTTGGATGGACGTTCCTGATCCGGCTCCAATTCGTTTTTTACGACTGGCGTTTAAAAGGCTTGGCTTGGTGCGCTCTTCTGGGGTCATCGAATGTATAATGGCTTCTATATGTTTGAAGGCATCATCATCAACATCTATATTTTTCATCATTTTTCCAGCCCCAGGGATCATTCCCATAAGGTCTTTCATATTACCCATCTTTTTAACCTGTTGAATTTGTGATAAAAAATCATCAAACCCAAATTGATTTTTGGCAATTTTCTTTTGAATTTTTCGAGCTTCTTGTTCATCAAATTGCTCTTGTGCGCGTTCTACTAAGGATACCACGTCCCCCATGCCCAAAATTCGTTCGGCCATACGGGCAGGATAGAAAACATCAATGGCTTCCATTTTTTCACCTGTACCAATAAATTTAATTGGTTTATTGACCACTGATTTTATCGAAATCGCAGCTCCTCCTCTGGTATCACCATCTAATTTTGTTAAAATAACACCATCAAAATTTAGAATATCATTAAAGGCTTTAGCTGTATTGACGGCATCTTGCCCTGTCATTGCATCTACTACAAATAAGGTTTCTTGCGGTTGAATTGCTTTATGAATGTTTGCAATTTCGCTCATCATGGCTTCATCGACCGCCAAACGACCCGCAGTATCAATAATTACCACGTTACAGCCTTTGGATTTGGCTTCAGCAATACCAGCTTTGGCAATGGCAACAGGATCGTTGTTTCCTTGATCACTATACACCTCAACTCCAACTTGTTCCCCTACAATATGCAACTGATCGATAGCGGCTGGACGGTACACATCACAAGCGACTAACATTGGTTTTTTGGATTTTTTTGACTTTAAATAATTGGCAAGTTTTCCAGAAAAAGTAGTTTTACCAGACCCTTGTAAACCGGACATTAAAATGACACTTGGAGTGGCCGATAAATTAATCCCTTCAACATCACCTCCCATGAGGGTGGTTAATTCATCTTTTACAATTTTGACCATGAGTTGGCCTGGCTGAAGTGTGGTCAAAACGTTTTGACCTAATGCTTTTTCCTTGACCCGATTGGTAAACTCTTTAGCAATTTTATAATTCACATCGGCATCCAACAATGCACGACGCACTTCTTTGAGTGTTTCGGCAACATTGATTTCTGAAATACTGCCATGCCCTTTAAGAACGTGGAGCGCTTTATCTAATTTTTCACTTAAATTATTGAACATAAAATGTGATTTTTATCGATTTACAAAAGTAAATAAATATTTTATTTTATAACCGTTAATGAGCTGTTAAACCCTTGGATTTATTTTTAAATATTACTAAAAATCAGACTAAGGGGTAGAGCTCGATATTTGTAATAATTTACCGTTGTAAAACTGCTGACTATTTTTTGCGAATTCAAAAATATAATTGGCCATTTCAGTAGCGGTTGTTGGTGCCTCATAGCCTGGAAATGCTTCTTCAAGCATTTCGGTTTGCACAGCGCCCAAAGCCAACACATTAAAAGAAGGACCTGTTTCTTTATACTCTTCCGCTAAAAGTTCGGTGAGTGTAATCACAGCACCTTTACTGGAACTATAGGCTGAAAGTCCTGGGAATTTCACAGAGCCTTGTACGCCTCCCATCGAACTGATGGTTACGACGTGCCCTTTTTTTGGCATGAATGGAATCATACGACGGGTAAGTTCTGCTACTCCAAAGACATTGGTGCTATAAACCTGCTGAAAATCCTCAAATGTAGTGTCTGCAAACGGCTTATTTAAAAGTGTTCCCGCATTATTTATCAGAATATCGACTTGTGTCCACTCTTTTTTCACAAAGGCTTCTACACGATCGTAGTCTTCTGATTTACTCAAATCAAAAGATAAGGCTGTGATGTTATCAAAATTTAAGTTTGAAACGGGGTTTGCATTTCTGGAGAGTGCCAAAACATCGTATCCTGCATTTGCAAAAAGATGCACGAGTTCAAAACCAATTCCTCGGCTGGTTCCTGTAATTATAACGGTCTTTGTTGGTTTCATTGCTGTACGTTTTGAATCTATAAGATTAATACGAAGGTACTAAAGTCCTGTCTATAAAAATATTTAGTTCGTTTTTTTTGTATTAAAATTTAATTTGGAAAGCATGTAAAACCCCGACATCAATATAATGATGAATACCTCAAACCACAACAAATAATACGGCCATACGCCAATAACTAAAGGGTTTTCCGCTTGTGGGGGTTCTGCCAAATACATATAATTGGAACCTAAATAAAAATTTAAAGGCATGATAATGACCATCAATACATTCAAAATAATAAAGGATGTAAGTACTGAATATTTAGACGGTTTGATATTTAAATTTTGAAGCATGTATAAGGGCAATAAAAAAATCAGTACATGTCTTACATAATATTCTAAATATACAAAATCACTGCCATCAAATCCATTCATTTGAGGAGTTAAGACCGACATGATGCCTCCAATGACACCTGTGTAAAACACAAAGTCAAACAGGGCTTGTTTGCGTTTTAGAAAAGGAAGGAAAGAGCAAATCAAACCTGAGATCCCACAAAGGTGAAATGGCAAATCTGTCACCATATTCCAATCTCCGTTTAAAGCCGTACGGAGAGGGGCTACCACAGAACTAAAAAACAAAATTCCCCCCATAAGGTAGGTGACTTTTACGTTCTGTTGGTACGACAAAAAACGACCCAATCCTAAGATGAAAATAACAACGACTAAAACAGCACAATTATTGACGATCCATTCATCGGACATAAATTTAATAATATAGTTGGGGAATGGTTGATTGGCTATAAGTATCAATTGACTAAATATTGGTTTTTAATAAAATATCTTAGAAATTAAAAATTAAAGATACATAATTAAAAGATATTAGTATTTTTACCCTTGATTATAATAAGGGTCATTAACTCAGTTGGTTCAGAGTGTTACCTTGACAGGGTAGAAGTCACTGGTTCGAATCCAGTATGACCCACAATAAAATTCAATATTTTTATTTTTGAAAAATAACGAAGTTATATAAATTCCAACACTCGCTCCAAAGCCATTCCCCGCGATCCTTTTATTAAAATAGTGGTGTTTGAAACCGTTGTTTTTTCTAGATGTACTTGAAGCTCTTCAAAAGTCTTAAAGAACAGCAGATTTGGATGGGCTTTGTTTTGTTCATAAAAATGAGATCCTACAAAATAAAACCTACAGTCCTGCATTGAAACTGCGTGATTGACCAGTGCTAAATGCTCTTTAGCACTGGTCATTCCCAACTCAAACATATCGCCTAAAATGGCAAGCTTATTTGGGTTTTCGAGTCCTTTAAAATTTTCCAACGCAACTTCCATACTGCTCGGATTGGCGTTGTAGGCATCTAATAGGATTTCATTGGAGTTTTGCTGAATGATTTGCGATCGGTTATTTGTTGGAATATAGGCTTCAATTCCTTTTTTGAGCTGCAAAGGGGTGAGTTTAAAATAGGTTCCAATGGTCAGAGCGGCTGCAATATTATGGAAATTATAAACTCCAACAAGCTGTGTTTTAATACTTATTTCTTTAAGTGTGACACTCAAGAATGGTTGAGAGGCTGTAAGTTTCACATTTACATCCGTTTCTAAAGTTTCCGAAAAAGTGCAGGTATTATTATAAGTTCCTAATTGTGCAACTTGTTTGGCATCGTCAGAATTTAAAATAATTAAGCTCGACTGGGTTTTTAAGAAATCATACAATTCACTTTTGGCTTTCACAACTCCTTCTTCAGAACCAAAGCCTTCTAAATGCGCTTTTCCAAAATTGGTGATATAGCCCATATTTGGCTTTGCAATTTTGCATAAAAATGCAATTTCTTTTGCATGGTTTGCTCCCATTTCTACAATGCCAATTTCGGTATCGGCTGTCATACTTAAAAGGGTTAAAGGCACACCAATATGGTTGTTTAAATTACCAACCGTGGCCACCGTTTTGAAGTGTGGTTTCAATACGGCATGAATCAACTCCTTTGTGGTTGTTTTTCCGTTGCTTCCTGTCAATGCAATAATGGGCAATCCGAGTTGTTCTCTGTGAAAGTGCGCCAGGGCTTGTAGGGTTTCTAGGACGTTATCAACCAAAATAAAACGGTCATCTGTGGGATTCACGACTTCATCAATTACAGCATAACAAGCACCATTTTCTAGGGCTTGGTGTGCAAAAGAATTTCCGTTAAAATTTGCTCCTTTTAAGGCAAAAAAAAGGGAGTCCTGCTTAATATTTCGTGTATCGGTAGAAACGCCAGAGCTCTCTAAAAATAAGTGATGAATTTGGTTTAATTCCATATCCTAAAAATAAAAAAAAAGTCCTAGCAATTAAAATTGATAGGACTTAATATTATGTGAAGTAAAAAAAATTAATTTTTTCGTTTCTTTTTTGAAAGCGATTTAGATCCTACTCTAGACATTGCACATCTAAAACCAATATAGTCTGTTGCCATATCTTCTGGATAATAGCGTCTTTGTGCTGGATCGAGCCAATATTCTCTATCTTTCCAAGATCCACCTTTGTAAACACGTACTTGGTCATTGACAAGCGATGTTCTAACATCCGACTTATCATATTGCCTATTCATTCCTGAATCATTAACGGATACACTGTGGTTTGGAGAGTTATACATTTTACGTGTAATGGCATCTGTATCGGATTCGTCTTCTTCAAAATCATCAAAGAAACGAGAAGACTCTATATCACCGTCACGATAATTAATATTGTTACTTTGGTCAAAATTGGTACGCAAATAAGTTTCATCTTCATCTACAGGAACTTGAACGATTTGCCCTGGAAGCCCTGTAGCAATTCTTTTTCCATTTGAAAGTGTAGCATACTGAACATCATCAACTCCGATTACTGAAATACTGCCATCATCTCCAATAGCGTTTTTGGTGTACACATTACCTCTGTAATATCCGAAGTCATTAAACTCATCATCTACAATGGGTCTGTAAACATCTGCAACCCATTCCGCAACATTACCAGCCATGTCATAGATTCCAAAGTTATTTGGCTCGTATGACATCACTTCGTTTGTAATATCGGCACCATCATCAGACCATCCTGCAATTCCGCCATAATCTCCTTTACCTTGTTTGAAGTTTGCTAATTGATCGCCTTTTGTTTTGCGTGATCCAGATCTGGAGTATTGTCCATCCCATGGGTATTTTTTTCGACCTCTGTAAACGTTGTAACTTCTAAGCTCCGAAAGTCCCAATGCTGCATATTCCCACTCCGCTTCTGTTGGAAGACGGTATTTTAGGGGAATGGCACCTGTTTCGCGAGTAGCATAGACATTAATTTCATTGCCATCTACATCGGTTTTAACTTTTCGTTTCCCGCCTTTAAGAACCTCTTCATTTCCTCCGAATGTACTTGTAGGAGCGTTTACGTAGGTATCTATGTTAAAATTACTTTCTGCTGAGGTATCGATAATATTAGAATCTTTTTTCAGATACCCTTCATCTTGCAAGCCCATTTCTGCAACTCGATCCGATCTCCAATTTGCAAATTCAACAGCCTGTATCCAACTAACACCCACTACTGGGTAGTCTTTAAAAGCAGGATGACGAAGATAATTTTCGACCATCATTTCGCTCAAGCCTAAACGGTTTCTCCATACAAGTGTATCTGGAACTGCACCGTTGTAAATAGCTCTAAAATCAGGATTACTCGGTGGATACACACGCTTAATCCAATCTAAATATTCTAAATACATGATATTAGTAACTTCCGTTTCGTCCATATAAAAGGACTGAACGTGCTGTTGGTTTGGAGAATTGTTCCAGTCGTGCATAACATCATCTTGTACTTTACCCATGGTAAAGGTTCCCCCTTCAACAAAGACTAAGCCAGGGGCTGTTTCTTGTTCTTTGAAATTTGTATTGTACTGAAAACCACCTTCCTTGGCATTGATTTGCCAACCTGTAGCTCTTGACGAGTTTCCAGACTTTGATGACTTGCTACATCCTACTATTGATGTGGACAACGCTACTAAAATTAGTAATCGTACTGCTATGTTGTTTTTCATATTCAACTTTAATTGGTAAAACACAATTGAATTTAGTCCCGCAATATAGTAATTATAGATTATTATGCAATAAAAAACTAAAGGGATTTTATTCTATTTTTTTGATTTATTTATTTGAATTACTTTGATTAAAAACGCTAAATTTTATGATTTATTATTGTAATTTTGAAATTAGCTTATATTTATCGATACTAATGATCAAAACATTGCGTTTCCTTACTATGAAAAGACTAATCCCTTTTGTAGCCCTGTGTTGTTTTTATTTTGGAACGACTCAAACTCAAAGTTTTGATATAAACTGGGGTGAATCCATCACTTTAAGTACAAATAACAGTGCTATTGAACTTCCTTCATTTGACTCAAAAAACTTCAATTTTTCCCATAAAAATGGGCTTACTTTTTCAGCCCAATGGAATATAAGTGGACGCTTAGACGAACGTTCAGCGGAACTAAAATCCATTGAAAGCGTTGAAATTTCAAAAACAGATTTAAAACAACTGCCATTAGCTACCATTCCTAACAAACCCTCCTTAAGGGTTACAAATGCTGTTTATAGAAATAGCTCTAAAGGACAGCTTGAAATTTCTCCTATTTTTTTTGAAAATGGAATTCTTAAAAAAATTATTAGGTTTTCGATCTCATATCAAACCAACACCCAAAGCAGAAGGGCATCTAGAACAACTTCTATCACAAGTTCTAATTTAAAATCTGGAGACTGGTATCGATTTGCCGTAGATACTACAGGTGTCCACAAACTAAACAAAAACTTTTTAAATAGTTTAGGAATTAACACGAATACTATAAACCCTAAAAACATAAAGATTTATGGACATGGAGGAAGATCGCTTCCTTTACTAAATTCAGAAACTGTTTCTAATGACCTGATTGAAAATACCATCCAAGTAATCGGCGAAGAAGATGGCGTTTTTAATGACAGCGACTACATTTTAATGTATGCCATTGGTCCAAAGAAATACAACTCCGAAAACAATTCACACATCAATCCTTACAGTGATATAAGTTATTATTATGTAAATATCAGCCTAGGAAATGGTGCCAGAATGTCCACAGCAACAGAACCCACCGGCAGTGCAAACGTGATATACAACTCCTTTCACAACTATAAATTCGTAGAGTCCGACACTTATAATATTGCCAAAATGGGAAGGCGTTGGTTTGGACATCGTTTTTATGTGGAAAATGTGAGAGCCTTTAGTTTTGACTTTCCAAATTTAATCACAAGCAGCCCGATAGCGTTAAGGGTTTATACCGCCGCCGCATCCGAATCTAGCTCTTCAATGCAACTCAACGTGAATGGGACTACTATTAGTAATTTTACATATTCCGCAATTAACAGTGACATTTTAGGAAGAGAAGGATTTTTTAATAATCTCGTTTCTAGTACCTCAGAGACCATCAATATAGAGTTATCTTACAACAATAATGGTAATCCGTCTGCGAGTGCGTATTTGGACTATATATCCATAGAAGCAGAGTGTGCTCTAACAAGTCTTGGAACTCAATTTGAGTTCAAACATAATGATACCTCAACCCAATTTGGAATTGGTCAGTTTGAAATTTCAAATGCCGCTACGATCTCTCAAGTTTGGGATATTAGCAACCCCTATCAAATTCAATTCTACACCAATACAGATGCCGAATCAGAGTTTAGTTTTAAAACGACCTTAGGAACCTTAAAAACCTATCAAGCAGTAGGGCCTGATTTTTATGTCCCAAGAAAAACCAGCACTACCAACATCCCAAACCAAGACATTAAAGGCACGGTATTTTTGGATGCACAAGGTCAATTTAAAGATATTGATTATCTAATTATAACACCCAATTTCTTAAAAGCACAAGCAGAACGTCTGGCACAAATTAACCGCACTCAAAACAATTTAAATGTCAAGGTATATACTTTAGAATCGATTTATCAAGAATTTAGCTCCGGAATGCAAGATATTGGAGGCATTCGAAACTTTGTGAAGTATGTATATGACAATGCCAGCACACCAAGTAAAAAACTTAAATATTTGTGTTTATTTGGAGACGCTTCTTTTGACTATAAAAACCGAACTTCTAACAACACCAACATTGTTCCGTCATGGTATTCCACAGAAAGTTTTAGTTTGACAACTTCTTTTATTTCTGACGACTATTTTGGGATGATGGATTCTAATGAGGGCAGCATGTCTAATAACAACAAATTGGACATTGCAGTGGGACGTATTTTAGCAGAAAACACCCAACGTGCCAAAGAAATGGTGGACAAGATAGAGTCTTATTATTTGCCCGAAAACTATGGGAGCTGGCGTAATAATTTCTTACTCATATCGGATGATATAGATGAGTTTTCGGACAGAGACATTCAATCCACAACCGAAGAAATTGCCGAGGATGTAAAAGCAGAAAAACCGTTTTTGAATGTTCAAAAAATTCATGCCGATTCTTATGTTCAAGAAACCTCATCAGGAGGGGCACGCTACACATTGGTAAATAAAGCTATTTTTGATGCCTTGGAAGTGGGCGCACTCGTGGTTAATTACTTTGGACACGGAGGCGAAGATGGCTTAGCAGCAGAACGGATTTTTGATAAAATCAATGCACAAGAACTCAACAACCCTTCCAAGCTTAACTGTTTTGTAACCGTTACTTGTGAATACACCAAATTTGACAATCCATTAAGAGAGACTGCTGGCGAGTATTTATTTTGGAACAAAAAAGGAGGTGCCATTAGCTTAATCACCACCACACGACAGATTTTTATGTTCTGTGGGCACTAATTTCAATAAAACCTTAAGTCAATATTTATTTTCATACGGAAGTGACCAAATCATAAGTATTGGCGAAGCATTGAGACGAACTAAAAACGACCCTGTAATTTCCGGTCAACCTCAGCGTCGATTGGTATTTTACATCGGAGATCCTGCCCTTAAACTCCCCATCGCAAACCCAGATATTAGAGTTACTAAAATAAATGACGAAGACATAAATGCCACCACACAAGTTCTAAAAGCTTTGGACAATGCAAAAATTGAGGGCATTGTAACTGATGCGCAAGGCACTGTATTAAACAATTATAACGGCGTATTAACAGCGACTATTTATGACAAGAACATCCAGCGATCAACACTTGGAAACGATGGGACAAGAGATGCCGCAGGCAATCTAATTTTATTAGATTTTGAAACTTTAGGAGAAGTGATTTTTAGAGGACAAGCAAGTGTGACCAATGGACAATTTGAATTTGAATTTATTGTCCCAAGAGACATTACCGTCACAGAAGGCAATGGTAAAATAAGCATGTATTCCAAATCCGAAACACCCTTATCTAGTAACCGCGGGTATAATTATGACATTAGAATTGGGGGTGTAAATCTCAATGCTCCTGAAGACAATACAGGGCCGAATATAAGTCTGTATATGAACGATGAAAATTTTGTATCTGGAGGCATCACCAATGAAAACCCAACGCTTTTAGCAAATTTATATGACGAAAATGGCATCAATACCGCCAGCGGCATTGGACATGATATCACCGCAATATTAGATGGCGATGAAACCAATGTTTACAAATTAAACCCTTATTATATTGCAGCTGTCGATGATTACCAAAGAGGGAGTTTAAGTTATCCGCTGAGAGATTTAAGTCCTGGATTACATACCTTAACACTCAAAGCATGGGATGTATATAACAATTCTTCTACTCAAGACATTCAATTTATGGTCTTTGACGAAAATGTCAGTCTAAAACTTACGAATGTATTGAATTACCCCAATCCGTTTGTCAACTACACAGAATTTTGGTTCAACCACAATAGTTCGGATGTATTAGACGTTTCTATTCAGATATTCACCGTTTCGGGGAAATTAATAAAAACCATTAATGGGCAAACAAACATAGGATCCAATACAAGCGCTGTATCTCGTGATTTAACTTGGGACGGCACCGACGATTTTGGAAGTAAAATTGGAAAAGGAGTTTATGTCTATAAATTAAAAGTACGTTCATCCAGCACTGGAAGGCAAGCAGAAAAAATTGAAAAACTTGTCATCCTTTAATAATACATTATATTTGTCAATTCATAATACCAAAATTAAAAATGATTACATTTCAAAATAACCAAAATTTAACATCCATTTGTGCGTTGTTTTTAATCGCGCTATTTTCAACCACAGTAACAGCTCAAACACACGATCATACCCAATGAAGACACACGAGTGATTACCACAGGAGTCACCATTTCTTCTTATTGCATCTGATGCCCGCGCTGCAGGAATGGGAGACATGGGAGTGGCAACCTCTGTAGATGCCTATTCTCAACAGTGGAACCCTTCAAAATACGCCTTTTCAGAAGCAAAATCAGGGTTTGGAGTTAGCTATACACCCTATTTAAGCAAATTAGTAAATGACATCTTTTTAGGAAATGTCACCTATTTTAATAGACTTAACGAACGAAGTGCCTTTGCAGTCAGCTTGAAGTATTTTTCTCTTGGTGAAATTGAATTAAGAGCAGACGAATTCTCAGAACCACTTATTGAACAACCAAACGAATTAACATTGGACGCCTCTTATGCTCTGCGACTTTCAGATCAGTTTTCCATGGCAGTGGCCTTGCGTATACTTGCGTTCAGATTTAAAAATTCAAGCAATTGACCTGTCAATGCCAAAGCAGCAGGCTCTTTTGGCGTGGACATTGCAGGGTTATTACCAGAGTGAAGAAGAAGCCTACAACGACTTTAATGGCCGTTGGAGAGGTGGATTTGCCATTCAAAATTTAGGTCCAAAAATTAAATATGACGAAGGTGGAAGAGAAAATTTCTTACCAACCAATTTAAGATTGGGTGGTGGATTTGATTTTATTTTTGACCAATACAACAGAGTGAATGTCACCGCTGAAGTCACCAAACTACTAGTGCCAACGCCGCCTGTTTACGGCACGGAATACAACTATACAGACACTAATGGAAACGGCGTTTATGATGAAGGAACTGATACATTGGGTGCTATCGAAAACAACGATGTCATCATTGAAGGTCAAGACCCAAATGTTGAGTTTTTACCTGGTGTTTTTCAATCCTTTAACGATGCCCCTGGTGGATTTAGCGAAGAGCTGGATGAGTTTACATGGGCTTTAGGAGCCGAATACTTATATCAAGATTCATTTGCTTTAAGACTTGGCTATTTCAATGAAAACGAATTAAAAGGCGCACGTAAATTTTTCGCCATGGGTGCCGGATTTAAATACACAACCATCAATATTGATTTGTCCTATTTATTTTCAGCCTCCAAAGTACAAAGCCCTTTAGAAAACACCTTGCGTTTTTCTTTATCTTTCAATATTGGAGATGGCGAATACACCGAATATTAAACGATCGCTCCTATAAAACATTAATAAAAACTATTGCATTAGGCAATAGTTTTTTTGTCTAAAACAACTATGAAAAAAGTAAAAATTGAGTCCACTTTTGAAGTTTATGATACTGTTGAAGAATTAGCAAATCCTATTCAAGTCCTCATACAAAAAGCATCAGAAGCGCGTAAAAAAGCCTATGCACCCTATTCTAAATTTTTAGTAGGTGCAGCTCTTGAACTGGAAAATGGAGAACTAATTTCTGGAAACAACCAAGAAAATGCCTCCTACCCTTCTGGACTGTGTGCCGAACGCACCGCTGTCTATTACGCAGGGTCTAAATTTCCAAATCAAAAAATACTTCGCATGGCAATTGTTGCTGGATCCACCATCAATCCAACGACCAAGCCAATCCCGCCTTGCGGTGCGTGCAGACAAGCATTGTCAGAATATGAAGTGAAACAAAACACCCCTATGGAACTCTATTTTATGGGAACTTCTGGACAAATAGCAGCCTCAAAATCAGTAGAAAACATCCTTCCTTGGATCTTTGACAAAACCGTACTATAACGTTTTTTTAAAAAATTAACCCCTACTCTTTTTAGGTTATCAATCAAAGTATTACTTTTGTGTTTACATTAAAAACAATTACTGTAAACGCATGCAGAAAATAACTAAAGAAGTCTACCTTGATTGGTACGAAAATATGTTGCTCTGGCGAAAGTTTGAAGACAAACTTGCAGCCGTCTATATCCAACAAAAAGTAAGAGGATTCCTCCACTTGTATAACGGTCAAGAAGCTGTACTTGCAGGTGCCTTACATGCAATGGACTTATCCAAAGACAAAATGATTACAGCCTATCGAAACCACGTACAACCCATTGGGATGGGCGTTGACCCACGTCGTGTAATGGCCGAACTTTTTGGAAAAGCAACCGGAACATCGCAAGGATTGGGAGGTTCAATGCATATTTTTTCTAAAGAAAAAGGGTTTTATGGCGGTCATGGAATCGTTGGAGGACAAATTCCTTTAGGAGCTGGAATGGCGTTTGGAGATAAATACAATGAAACTGGTGCCGTAACACTTTGTTATTTTGGGGATGGTGCTGCCCGTCAAGGGTCCTTACACGAAACCTTTAATATGGCGATGAACTGGAAACTTCCAGTCGTTTTTGTTTGTGAAAACAACGGATATGCCATGGGAACTTCTGTTGACAGAACTGCGAACCATTCTGATATTTGGAAATTAGGATTAGGCTATGAAATGCCTTGTGGTCCTGTAGATGGGATGAACCCTGTTAAAGTCGCAGAAGCTTTTGACGAAGCCATACAACGTGCACGAAGAGGTGATGGCCCAACATTCTTAGAAATGAAAACCTATCGTTATAGAGGACATTCTATGAGTGATGCACAACACTACAGAACAAAAGAAGAAGTCAAAGAATACAAAAAAATTGACCCCATAACACAAGTCTTAGATATCATTCTTCGCGAAGAGTATGCAACAGAAGAGGCTATTAAAGTAATTGATAAGCGTGTCAAAGACCTTGTTGCTGAATGTGAAAAATTCGCTGACGAATCGCCATATCCAGAAAAAAGTGTCATGTACGACGTCGTGTACGAACAAGAAGATTATCCATTTTTACAACATAAATTATAAGTTATGGCAATCATAGTTAATATGCCTCGACTAAGTGACACCATGGAAGAAGGAACCGTGGCCAGCTGGTTGAAAAAAGTAGGAGACAAAGTTGAAGAAGGTGACATTCTTGCAGAAATCGAAACCGATAAAGCAACGATGGAATTTGAATCGTTTAATGAAGGAACTTTACTTCATATTGGTGTTCAAGAAGGTGAAACAACTCGAGTTGATGAACTTCTTGCCATTATTGGAGAGGAAGGCGAAGATATCTCTGCCCTATTAACAAATCCAACAGCAACCGAAGAACCAACTACAACAAAAGAAACTACTGAAGAAGTCGTAGAAGTCGAAGCGGAAGCAGCAACTGAAACGAGTGCTACTGAGATTCCAGAAGGCGTTATTGTAGTAACCATGCCACGTTTAAGTGACACCATGGAAGAAGGAACTGTTGCAAGCTGGTTAAAAAATGTAGGAGACTCCGTAGAAGAAGGCGATATTTTAGCTGAAATTGAAACGGACAAAGCAACAATGGAATTTGAATCCTTTAATGAAGGAACCTTATTATATATTGGCTTACAAGAAGGTGAATCTGCAAATGTAGATGATCTTTTGGCGATTATTGGCCCTGCAGGAACCGATGTTTCAGCAGTCGCTGCTAACTTTTCTGTAACTGCAACTGCCGCTACTGAACCCACTTCAAAAGAAGTCGTAAAAGAAACCGCTCCAGTGGTTAAAGAAACCCCTAAAGCGGAACCTGTAACTGTAGCAACACCCGTAGCCAATACAAATGGACGTTTACATATTTCGCCCTTAGCCCGTAAAATGGCAAATGAAAAAGGGATCGCTTTGAACCAATTGGTTGGAAGTGGCGAAAACGGACGCATCATCAAACGCGATGTTGAAAACTTTACCCCTGCTGTGGCAAATTCTGCAAGTACTGCAAAATTTGTACCTACTGGTCAAGAAGATTTCGAAGAAATTAAAAACTCGCAAATGCGTAAAACCATTGCGAAACGTTTAGGCGAATCCAAGTTTACTGCACCACACTACTACTTAAATGTAGAGTTTGACATGGATAATGCCATGGCATTTAGAGCTCAATACAATACCGTACCAGATACTAAAATATCATTTAATGACATCATCGTCAAAGCCTGTGCGTTGGCATTGCGTCAACATCCACAAGTAAATTCACAATGGTTTGAAGACCGCATGAAACTCAACAACCACGTACACGTTGGTGTGGCAGTTGCTGTCGAAGATGGCTTGGTAGTGCCTGTTGTGCGTTTTGCAAATGAGCAAAGCTTGCCACAAATTGGCGCGGCAGTCAGAGATTTTGCTGGTCGTGCAAGAAACAAAAAACTAACTCCTCAAGAAATGGACGGCAGTACCTTTACGGTCTCTAACTTAGGGATGTTTGGAATTGAAAGTTTTACATCCATCATCAACCAACCCAACTCAGCGATTTTATCGGTAGGTGCTATTGTTCAAAAACCGGTGGTTAAAAACGGACAGATTGTTGTTGGAAACACCATCAAACTCACACTCGCTTGTGATCACCGAACAGTGGATGGTGCAACAGGAGCACAATTCTTACAAACCCTTAAAGGCTATGTTGAGAATCCTGTGACCATGCTTGTTTAACAAAAAAGATGCTCAAAAATAAATTAAAAAAACCACTCTATTTGAGTGGTTTTTTTTATAAACAGTACAACCTCATCTCGCATTCTATATAGATTTAATTAAGCTCTAATTAATTGTAGAATATTTAATTTCTTGAAAATTTGTATATTTATTGAATAAATAACCAATTTAATTTTAATTATGATTTCACAAATAAAATTATTGAATTACAGAAACTTATTGGTACTCTTAACATTCTTTTGTTTTGTAGGATGTAATGACGAACCAACTGGTGGCACAAATGACTCGAGTACACCAACTCCATCGATGACCTTAGCAGAAAGCTTTGGAAATGCATCAAACAGCGATTTTATGGGACGTGTAGTCGATTTGCAAAACAACCCTGTAAGTGGGGCTATGGTTCAAATTGGAAATAGCACAACTGATACCGACATGAACGGTGTTTTTATCATAAGAGATGCACAAGTCTACGAGAAGTTTGCTTACGTTAAAGTAGAAAAAGCAGGGTTTCTACACGGTTCAAGATCTGTAGTACCAACTGCTGGTATCAACCAAGTTCAAATCATGTTATTACCGCAAACAGTGACTCAAACCGTGAGTTCGGGGACCACTGCCACAGTAAGTTTAAGCAATGGTGCTGCCGTGGATCTTTCTGGAGCGTATAGCAATGCTGATGGAAGTGATTACACAGGTGATGTACAGGTAACTCTGCATTTATTAAACCCTACCGATGAAGATATGCAACAACAAATGCCAGGAATGCTATTGGCAGAAAATTTACAAAATGAGGCAAGAATGCTGGAAACACTTGGAATGGTAGCTGTAGAACTACGCAGCGATACTGGAGAGAAATTAAACCTTTCCGAAGGAACCACGGCAACCATAACCGTCCCTTTAGATCCTGAGACTTTAGCAGGAGCGCCTAATGAAATCCCACTTTGGTATTTTGACGAAGAAAAAGGCTATTGGATTGAAGAAGGCAGCGCCACACTTCAGGGCACAAATTATGTTGGAACGGTTAGTCATTTCTCCTTTTGGAATTGTGATATTCCTACAGAATATGTCAATATATGCATGAACATAACGGACTCCAATAACACTCCATTGAGTAATATTAAGGTTGATATTGAAAGTGAATTCAACGGAACTCGATACGGAATTACAAATGACTCTGGAGAAGTTTGTGGTATTATCCCAGCAAACCAAACTTTGAATTTACAATACTTTTTACATAACATTTGTAATAACATCGAAATTCCTAATTCTTCTGAAACGGTTGGCCCGTTTAGTGAGGACACCACACTTAACATTGTACTAGATGCCTTAGAAGTAGAAGAATATCTAGAAACCATTACAGGAGTTTTCAACAACTGTGATGGAGATGCAATTGTCAATGGGTATGTAGAGGGTAGTATTGGAAATGGCATCCCTTTTTATAGCATAGTCACAGATGGCACATATGAAATCAATGTACTTAATTGTATTGAAAATGCTTCCATTAGCATTACAGGGTTTGATTTCGACAATTTGCAAAGCACGGGTGAAATTAATTACACATTGACTAGTCCTGAAACAGACTTAGGAACCTTATCAGCCTGTAATAATGTAGAAGAGTTTATTCAATACAGTATTGATGATGGTCAAATAGAGTATATTGTTTCTAATATTAATGTTTCTGTCCAATCTGACTTTATAGATATTCAATATTTTGATAATGATCAAAGCTGGGACACTTGTTTTTGGATTAGAGGAAATTTAGACTCAAATTACCCTAATTTTGAAGGAATGTATTCATTCAATTACCAAAATACAGGTTTGTTTTTTACAGAAGGTTGTCCTGTATACCCATCAGAGGTCAATAACGAAATTACTTTTAATTTAAGCTCGTTTGGGAATAGTGTTGGAGAATACATTGATATTAATTTTGGTGGCGACTATGAAGACTATCAAGGAGTTTCACATACTATTTCAGGTGTGATTCATGTGAAGCGAGATAATTAATTCCATTTTTAATAAACTAAAAAACCCACTCAATTGAGTGGGTTTTTTTTATCTTTTTTTTTACCTTAGGAAAATCATATTACAATAGAGCATGGGCAAAGGACTACTTATTTTTTTTATTGTGCTTGTGGTGATCGCCATCATTCACTTTTTTTCACTTCGTATGATGCGAGTTTCTGAAGAAAAAAAGAGTAAAATTAAAAAAGTGTATTGGTATATTTATGGCGCTTTTTTCAGTCTAAGCGGACTCCTAAACATGTTTTCTCTTGAAGAATTTAGTTTCTTTTCTTTTCTACAATTTCTCTGTGGAATGACATTTATTGTGCTAAACTATCTGGGCAAAATAGAAACAAAAAATCCTGATGAAAAATCATCAGGATTGTGAGTGAAGTGGGCGCGAAGGGATTCGAACCCCTGACCCCTTGGGTGTAAACCAAGTGCTCTGAACCAACTGAGCTACGCGCCCTATTTCTAGGACTGCAAATATAGTCTAGTTTTTGAATTCACAAAAGGTTTTTTATAAAAAGTTAAATTATTTCCGCCACTACAAAAGTACTCCCTCCAATATAGATCAAATCTTCTTGTGAAGCGCTTTGTTTGGCTGCATTCAAAGCGGCTTTAACAGATGGATATACAAGTCCTTGAAACCCATGATCTTTAAAAATTTGTGCCAGTTTAGAGGCCTCAAAACCTCTAGGGACATTTGGCTTACAAAAATAATACTGTGCCTGATTTGGAAATAGTTCTAAGAGCGATGTTACATCTTTATCATTCACCATGCCCAACACCAAATGCAAGCGTTGAAATTTCTCGGTTTGGAGTTGTTTAAACACCAAACTTAGACCCTCCCTGTTGTGTGCCGTATCGCAAATGATTTTTGGTGCTGTTTCCAAAATTTCCCAGCGTCCACGAAGCCCTGTATTTTCAGTCACTTTTAGCAATCCATTTTGTGTGGCTTCTGAAGAAACTAAAAAAACTCCCAAATTCAAAACAGAAAGAGTCTGAAGCACTGTACGTACATTATGAATTTGATACGCCCCTTTTAAACTTGTGAGGTAAGTGGATTCTATGCATTGGTCGGCAAAATAAATCGGTGCTTGTTCTTTGGTTGCTTTTGCTCTAAAAACACCTTCCGTTTCTAACTGAGTTTCCCCTACTACTATTGGGGTTTTTAGTTTTATAATCCCTGCTTTTTCGCTGGCAATGGCTTCTAGGTTCGTCCCTAAAAACTGGGTGTGATCCAAACCGATATTGGTAATCACTGATACTTCGGGGGTTAGAATGTTTGTAGAATCCAGACGCCCACCGAGTCCTACCTCAACCACAGCAATATCCACTTGTTTGTGTGCAAAATAGGCAAAAGCCATTCCAACAGACATTTCAAAAAACGACAGCGAATTCGATTCAAAAAAGGGTTTGTTTTTCGCTACAAAATCCACCACAAACGCTTCGCTAATCACAACACCATTTATACGGATGCGTTCGCGATAATCTTTTAAATGCGGTGAGGTATATAAACCTACTTTATAGCCTGCTTCTTGCAGCACAGACGCCAACATATGCGCAGTGGAGCCTTTTCCATTAGTCCCTCCAACATGAATCGATTTGAATTTATGTTCGGGATAATTAAGGTGTTTGGCAAGTTTAAGGGTTTGACTTAAATCGGCTTTATAGGCTGATTTACCCACATTCTGATAGAGTGGTAATTGAGAAAAAAGCCATTGCGTGGTTTCTAAATAATTCATTTACTGACGGACGCTAAAATCAACAATCATAAATCCAATTTGTTTAGCAGGAGCATTGGAATCTGCAGGCCATTTATGTGTAAGTGCTGTTTTTTTTGCGGCATTGTACAGACAAATATCGCCCGTAGTGCCACGTTTTCCGGGGATTGCTTTGACTACATTTCCATTTTGATTGACATGAATTTCGACCACTACTTTACCTTCTTCATCGCAATCGGGAATAACTTTTGATTTGGACGGACGACCTCGACCATTAAGTCCATAGCCTACCCCTCCATTTCCACTTCCAGGAGACCCAAAATAACTGGGGGCATAGGGGTTGCCATTGAGCTGTCCTTTATCTCCCGCAGTATCATCATCGCCTTCCGAGCCTGTATCGGTACCATCATTGGTGCCAATTCCGCCCATCAAGGCATCTAATTCTTGTTTCTTTTTTGCTTTTAGCTCCGCTTCTTTTTTGAGGCGTTCTTGCTCTGCTTTTTCTTTCGCATCTGCTTCCGCTTTCATTTTAGCCTCTGCATCTGCTTGACGTTTGGCAGTTTCAGCCTCTGCTTTTTTGATCGCAATGGTTTCTAAATCTTCCGCAGTGAGTACCTCTTCTGATGCAGCAGGTTCACTTGAGAGAGCAGGGGACGCCGCTTTTACGGGTTCTTCGACCGGTTCAGAAACAGCGGTATTGGCTGCTGCAATGGGTTTTTTGGGTTGCACAACCCCACTTCCAGTGTCTGTAGTTCCAAAATTAACGGCTACTCCATACTCTAAAGGTGGATCCATATAACCAGGACCTACCACAAACATCAACAACAGTAACAAGAGCATGATGACCGTGGTCAATCGTGCCGAATGTTTTTGAGGTTTTGTTTCAAAGTAGCGCATCTTAATTCGGATTAACGGCGAGTATGATTTTAAATTTATTTCGATTGGCAATGTCCATTACTTTGACCACATAGTCCACAGGAACGGATTTTTCAGCGCGTAGCACTAGGGTTGGTGTAGCTTCTTTTTGAAGTAATTCAAGCAATTCCGCTTCCAAGTTTTGAACCTCCACTTTTGATTGATCGATATAAAACGACAAATCCTTTTTTATGCTGACCGCCAACGATTTTTTATTTTCTGTTTTGCCACTGGCTTTTGGCAATAAAATATCAATCGCATTGGTAGTGACCAAAGTCGATGCAATCATAAAGAAAATCAACAACAGAAATACAATATCGGTCATAGACGACATATTAAATTCTGGACTGATTTTATTTCGACCTCTAATATTCATATTAAATAGGTTCGTTGAGTAAGTCTAAAAACTCTACCGAATTGGCTTCCATTTGATAGACAACTTTGTTGGTACGTCCAACTAAATGGTTAAAAGCGATGTAAGCTATAATTCCAACGACCAAACCTGCGACTGTGGTGGTCATAGCGGTGTATAATCCATCCGCCAAAAGTTTAATATCTATTTGTCCTCCTGAATTGGCAATTTCAAAGATGGATAAAATCATTCCAATAACGGTTCCTAAAAAGCCAATCATGGGTGCTGCTCCAGAGATAGTTGCAAGAATACTCACATTTTTCTCTAGAGAATAAACTTCGAGTTTGCCCGCATTTTCGATGGCGGAGTTGATGTCAGCGAGTGGACGTCCTATGCGAGAAATCCCTTTATCTATCAGTCGAGATACTGGTGAATTGACTTGAATACAAACGGCTTTGGCAGCTTCAATTTTTCCATTAACCACATGGTCTTTTATTTGATTCATAAAATTAGGGTCAACTTTGGAAGCGGCTTTAATAGTGAATAAACGCTCAAAATAGATGTATAGAGCAACCACCAAAAGCACTGTTAAAAGAGCAATAATAAGCTGTCCTGCCAGGCCTCCACTTTTGATTAATTCGACTATCGATAATGTTTTTTCAACGGATTCTGGAACCAGTTGGAGGTCCATTTCATCTTGAATATTAGTAATGATCATATCTGTTTAATTGTTACATTATATTTTTAAAACGTAAAAACCTGAAGTTAAGTATCTTTAAAAAAATGTTCTTGTAAAGAAAAATGTAAGAGCTCCTGCTAAAAACCCTAATAGAGCCAACCAAGATATTTTTTTCAAGTACCAAAAAAAGTTAATTTTCTCCATTCCCATCGCAACAACGCCGGCTGCAGACCCAATAATGAGCATACTCCCTCCGGTTCCTGCAGAATAGGCAATAAAGTGCCAAAGTTGATGATCTTGTGGTTCGGAGAACATTCCTAAAGAAGCGGCAACCAATGGAACATTGTCAATCACTGCAGAGCCAACTCCCAGTAGCAATACCACTAAATCAGAAATTCCAGCAGCATCAATTTCGGTTCCTAAAGCGGGGGTTGATTCTTTAAGCCAATCTGCAAATCCAAATAAAACCCCTAATGATTCCAAAGCGGCGACCGCCATTAAAATCCCTAAGAAAAACAAGATACTTGGCAATTCTATTTTGGTTAAGGATTGATGCACAGGGCTCACATGAGCAGAGCCTTCTGAGTTGTCTTTATCTAAGCCGCTCAAACTAAATTTTGAAGAACTGTATATTTCTGCAAAGATAGCTACCACCGCTAGCGACAACATCATCCCTACATAAGGAGGTAGGTGCGTTGCCATTTTAAAAATAGGCACAAAAACAATGGCTGCTAATCCTAAATAAAGCATCGTACCACTATAACGACCTGTGGGTTCTGAATCGCTCGTCTCCAACTCCAAAGAGCCTTTAAAAACAGGCAATTTAGAAGCAATGAAGATAGGCACTAGCATACACACAATGGATGGCACTAATAAATACGTAAACAAATGAACGGTAGTAACCTTATTTGCAATCCATAACATGGTGGTAGTCACATCTCCAATTGGAGAAAAAGCCCCACCTGCATTGGCTGCAATCACCACGAGTCCCGCAAACCAAAGGCGCATTTTTCGGTCGTGAATAATTTTTTGAAGCAACGAAATTAGAACAATCGTCGCTGTCAAATTATCGATAATCGCAGATAAAATAAATGCAAGCACCGCAAAAATCCAGAGTAACTTCGTCTTCTTTTTTGTTTTTATAAAGTTTTTAATGGTCGAAAAGCCATTGAAGTATGCAATAATTTCAACAATGGTCATCGCACCTATTAAAAATATGAGTATTTCGGCTGTTTTTCCTAAATGGTGCAACAAGGTTTCTTCCAGAACATGCATTTTTTCGGTATGACCGAAGGCTTCAAAATTACTTATAAGTGCATGCTTTCCGGAATCAAACCAGCTGGTAAAATCATCAATCCCAAAAGAAATGAGCGCCCAACTTAGGGCCATCATCACCAAGGCGGGAACTAATTTATCAATTTTTAAACTGTGTTCAAGAGTGATGGCGAGGTATCCAATCGCAAAAACAAAAATAATTACTGCTTCCATAAATTTAAGTGGTTCAAGTTTTAGGCTCACATCAGTTTCATTCTGACTGCCTAACAAATATAAAAACTATATACGCTTTCTATATACAATTATTGTTTTTTTTCGGGGAAATAAATACAGCCACTGCTATGGTTGTGTGTAGCCCCTGTTACGGATTGAAGACAATTTGGCTCATTTCGTAGTTTTAGAACCCCAAGAAATCCAAAAATTAACGCCTCTTTAAACGCGATAATCATGGGGGGTTCCGGCTGTAAATCACGTCCATACAAATCTGATATACGCTGCATGAGAAAGGTGTTAAAAACACCGCCGCCTGTGATCAATCCTTTTTTTAAACGGTTGTTTTTAAGTGTGTTTGAAAGCTGTACCGCACAATGTTCTACAACAGTTCTAAGCAGATTTGGCACTTCCAAATTAAAAGCGTCTATAAGCGGAAAAACGTCTTTTTGCACCCACTCCAGACCCAATGATTTTGGGGGTGGTTGTTTATAAAATTCCAGTGCATTCAGTGCCTCCAACAAGGGTTCACAAACCGTCCCTTTAGCAGCAATTTGTCCTTCAGAATCATAAGTCATTCCCAAAGATGCCACATAATGGTTTAATACAATATTGACTGGGCAGATATCAAATGCAATGCGTTCGGAGTTTTGCTCAAAAGAAATATTGGCAAAACCTCCTAAGTTCAAACAAAAATCATAATCCGAAAACAAGAGTGCATCGCCAATTGGAACTAAAGGAGCGCCTTGTCCACCAAAAGCAACGTCTTGTGTGCGGAAATCACAGACAACGGTTTGATTCAAATAGGTTGCCAAGCTGGGTAAATTTCCGATTTGAAGGGTTTTCCCAAGACTGGGTTCATGAAATACCGTATGTCCATGACCGCAAACGGCATCGAGTGAAGTGAGAGAATGCCTATTGACAAACCTTTGAATAACCTCAGCTAAAAATTGAGTATATTCTTTATTTAAATTTTCTAATTCTGTGGCGGTTAAATCGATGGCAGTTTTAAGGCGGTATTTCCATTTTTCAGAGTATTCCACAGTTTCAGCAACCTGTATTTGAAACTTCCAAGAAGTTTCAAACTCAAAACTTGACACGCATAAATCAATTCCATCTAACGAAGTTCCCGACATCACTCCTAGAACCTTGTAATGTGTTTGTTTTTTTAAATTTGAGTGCGTCATTATTATTTCTACTTATTTACTATGCATGCATAGTAAATTTTTTTATATATTTGAAAACCAAATACAATTATTATGAATTTCTCTTTATCTGAAGAGCATCTTATGGTGCGCAAAGCCGCTCGTGATTTTGCACAAACAGAATTACGTCCTGGCGTTATCGAACGTGACACAATCCAAGAATTTCCTGACAATTTAGTAAAAAAAATGGGAGCACTCGGGTTTATGGGTATTATGGTTGATCCAAAATATGGCGGAAGTGGTATGGACAGCATTTCGTATGTGTTGATCATGGAAGAACTGTCAAAAATAGATGCCTCGGCATCTGTGATTGTATCGGTCAATAATTCATTGGTCTGCTACGGAATTGAAGCCTATGGCTCAGAATCTCAGAAAGAAAAATACCTAACAAAATTAGCGACTGGCGAATATATCGGTGCCTTTTGTTTGAGTGAACCCGAAGCGGGCAGTGATGCCACTTCTCAGCAAACGACTGCTGTTGACAAGGGAGATCATTATGTAATTAATGGCACAAAAAACTGGATTACCAGTGGGGGACGCTCCGATGTATATATTGTAATTGCACAAACGGATCGCAGCAAAGGATCTAAGGGAATTAATGCATTTATCGTCGAAAAAGGAACGGCAGGTTTTGAAATTGGACCTAAGGAAGACAAACTCGGAATACGAGGAAGCGACACGCATACCTTACAATTTAACGATATAAAAGTACCTAAAGAAAACCGTTTGGGTCCGGATGGGTTTGGATTTAAATTTGCGATGAAAACACTGTCTGGTGGACGCATAGGCATTGCGGCTCAGGCTTTGGGAATTGCTTCGGGGGCGTATGAATTGGCACGTGCCTACTCCAAACAACGCAAAGCCTTTGGAACGGAAATTTGCAACCACCAAGCCATTGCGTTTAAACTCGCTGATATGGCAACAGATATTGAAGCGGCACGCCATATGGTCATGAAAGCAGCATGGGAAAAAGACCAAGGAATTTCGTACGATACCTCGAGTGCAATGGCAAAGTTATTTGCCTCTAAAGTGGCGATGGAACATACTGTGGAAGCGGTGCAAATTCATGGAGGCAATGGATTTGTAAAAGACTACCACGTTGAACGTTTGATGCGGGATGCGAAGATTACACAAATCTATGAAGGCACCTCTGAAATTCAAAAAATGGTAATTTCGAGAGCGATACTCAAAGATTAGTTTTAGTGAAATTAAAGAGCCTTCACACTTCTTTATTTTTCATTATATTTATGCTTATAAAACATCCCTAATAAAAACTTGATCGCCAATAAAATGATTTAAAGGGGGTCAACCCGTTTGCGGCAGGCAGCTGTGACCATAAAGAATCAATAACAGAAACAGATGAAATTAAACTTATTGTCTTGTGACGCTCATAAACCCGACCGAAGGGCGATCTCCAAATGCATGGTCGAAATTTCTTCGATCAGTGGGAGTTTGGCAAACGAACTGACAGACATTCTTTTGGAAGGCGATGCGGTTGATATTGAAGTGGATGACAAAAACACTGCTACAAGTCTCAGAGCATTACGAAAACTAAGTATTGACTACGAAATTATTGAATAAGGATTTTTTGGATTAATTCTTATAAACCTCTGAAAACCCTTTCAAAAATAAATTGGTTTAATGTATCTTGCTGCACTATTTGAAGGATAACGTTATGGAAGCGGATAAAATGCTTAATTATATAAAAGAGGTTTTAAAAAACATCCCGGCAGATTGGTTGAATTTAACCACGCATCGCTTGGATGTTTATGACGAAAAAGCCGCCAAAACTCAGTTTTTAGAACAGTTTGAAACGCTTTTTAAAACTGACAATACGAAGGCATCGGCGCTGCAGCAACTGCCAACGGCCTACGACTACATTCGTTTGGGGCATCCCTTGTCTTGTGTGCTCGAATGGACCCTCTCCAAACAGCAGCAACTCCAACCAGAAAATGTGATTAGTTTTTCATCGCAGACCGTTCCTGTTTTGGCCATTTTAAGGACCAATTTATTAGCCCATAAAAACACACTGATTGCTTATACGGATGAATTGCCCCTCGCATTTGATCCTGAAATTCTAAAACGCGTCTATGGCTATCAATTTGAATCTATTCAAGTTGAAAACGCCGCTGCCATTCCCCAATTTAAGGGTAGTACGGTTTTCATCTCAGCACAAAAAGAGTTTTTGAAGATCGAACAGACTTCAACCCTCGATTTTTATCTGCACACCGATGCTGCATTGGGAAGTGTCTTGTTTGTAAATGGAACCGAAAATAAGAACGTCATCGCCGCTATTCAGCATGTACGACGAAGAGAGACCATTGCCATGACGCCCAACAATTGTTTAAAAGCTTTGGCGGCCCTCACACATACGGTTTCAGAACCCACAGAAAGCACTTTTGAACCCCACAAAACCCAGGTTTTAAATGCCATTTCAGAAATTACCCACAGCCCTACAAAACCCCTTGTAGGCTCGAGTGGACTTTCGGTGCAATATGCGATTATGATGGGACTTGTTGATGAGGCGCAAGCACAGCATCCTGAAAAAGCCATCAAATTTATTGTCCCTCCCAATTGCTATGGCGGTACCAACGACCAAGCACGACGTGTAGCGGCCTGTATTGAAACAGTGGAAGTGGTGGATTTACCTGTCGATGGAGACAATGCTATGGTGCAAAGTATTGATCGTATTTTAAATCGGATTGCTGCCGAGGATGCCATCCCCTATATCATTGCAGAAATTCCTACCAACCCAAGAGTGGAAGTGCCGGATCTTAGGCAATTAAAAGAGGTGTTAAGTACTGTCCGCACAACCAAAACAGGGCAAACTGCAATAGACCCTGTCTTTATTTTAGACCAAACCTTTTGCCCAAATGTTCTTTTTTTAGGGGAAGACAACTTGCTTTCTTCTGTTAGAACCCTCTCCTATGCAAGTGGGTCTAAATTTCCGAGTGGTGGAAAATGTACGGCAGGATACGTTGTTGGCAATAAAAAATCGGAAGCCTTGATGCCAAAAATTGAACGGCACCTCCTCTTGTGCAATAATGAGGCTACAGCCCTTCAATATAAGGTATTGGCTGCCCAACTCCCATCCATGAATCAACGCATACAAGAGGCGTATGAAAACACCCGAGATTTTGTCAATTTTATTGCGGAGGTTTTGCCAGACGCCAAACTAAATTTTGTGTCCGAAGAATTGGCCGCACAAGGCTTTACCCCTTCTGTGTTTTCGTTGGACCTTCCTACCAAAGGAGCCAATGAGCACGAAAGAGAAACTTATAAAAGAGCTTTACATCTTAAATTAATTGATTTAATGATTGCCCAAATCCCACACGAAAGTAAGTTTTGTGTGAGTTATGGACAGTTGCAAGGCTGCTATTGGACCATTCCTGCGACTTCCACGCAAGGCACCACCAAAGAGGGCGACAAAGATTATATTGTGCGAGTCTCCCTGTCTCCAAAACTAGATTTGGAGCGGCATAAAAAAGTGTTTTTGGACTTTGTGGCTTCTATTTAGGAAAGGCAATGCGTTCGTGTTATGTCATTCCGAACGTGTTTCGGAATCTCATGCTTAACAGCTGACGTAGCAGACTTGCCCACCATAGGTGAGTTGTGAATAGCGTTCATTTTGTGTTTTAGCACAGCTAGAAGTCTATAATGACAGTATGCAATACTGTTGTGATTCGCTTTCACACAAGGCGAAGCCGACTGATGGATTCCTCTAAATCAAATACTAACACATGAATAAATTGTATTTTAAAAAAGCAGAAATATGAGGGGATTTTAAGATTTATGTGTTGTGATTCGCTTTCAAATTGTATTTTAGTCCACGCTAGCGCGAGCATCTTGCTCGTGCCACAACACAAAGCAAAAAAGTTGTTGCGCGCGTTTCTAACACCTGTCCATTAAACCAAATCTATAAATATGACAACGCCTTAATTCATGTGGCTATTTGATGTTCTGATCGGTCTTTTCATTCTTTGGGTGGTATATAAAAGTATGACCGATTACACTATTTTTGAACTTAACTCAAGTATTTTTACTACATTTAGCCCAGTCTTAGACCCCAAGTCTGATTCTACAAAAAAAACCAATAAACCGCATTAAAGAAGGTCTTGAATTACTAAAAACATTTAGTAACTCAACAACCCCCTGATGCCTATCCGAAATGCTAGTCAAAGTATAGATCACTATGTTAATAACATCAGTACCTTGTATAATCAAGGAAATGCTAACGAGCATAGCTATCGTGGCGACTTGCAACAACTTATTGAAAGTTTAGCTCCTGAAGTTCGAGCCACAAACGAACCCAAAAGACAATCTTGCGGAACACCTGACTACATCTTGACAAAAAAGGATATTCTTTTTCTCAAGCATTAATGAGAGTTGGGCTTTTTGCCAAAAATACTCCATTATCAAAAAACTTTGAAGTGATATTAGATTGGCCAGAAAGCAGCAATCCGAAACCATTTAATCGCGAGTACTTTTCTGCGTATAATTTAGGAAAATCTAATAAAAATATAGATTACTTTTGTGGACCATTACGACGGTTAGGTTTTAAAGACTCGGTATATTTCGCAAAATCAACCCATTCATCTGTGCTTCAATTTACAGATTTAATAATTGGTGCTGCAAGGCAATTTATTATCAAAGTCACTGCTGATGATGACTATGATTCTATTGGATATGATTTAACGCTTAAGCTATTATGTAAATATCATGGATATCCTTGTAAAATTATTGATTACGGTATGAATTTCTCACCAAAGAATGAGGACTTCAATAAATTAAAATTTGAAATAGAAAAGATAATTTGAATTTTATTAAGTAAAGAAAATATAACATTATGATTGGCACCCGCTCTACCCCGTATTTTAAACACGTGTCCATTGAGCTAAATCTATAAATATGACAACGCCTTAATCCATGTGGCTATTTGATGTTCTGATCGGTCTTTTCATTCTTTGGGTGGTATATAAAAGTATGACCGATTACTAAGTGTCATAGAGTTTTTTGTTCAAAAATTTAGACAAAAAAAACCCTCACATTACTGTGAGGGTTTCATGGATACTGAAACAAGTTCAGTAAAAAAAGGCGGTGACCTACTCTTCCACAAGTGTAGTACCATCGGCGCTAATGGGCTTAACTTCTCTGTTCGGGATGGAAAGAGGTGAGCCCCATTGCAATAACCACCTTAGGGTTATTTGTAACTTGACTACTGTTTGTAATCCTGTTACTGTATTCAGCATATTTGCTGAACAATGTCTTAACATATTGAAAATAAATACATGATGGATTTTTTAAAATGTGAGTAAACGGATCTTAAAAAAAACGTCCGTGTAATAAGCCTATGGATTATTAGTACTACTCGGCTATGACATTACTGCCTTTACACCTGTAGCCTATCAACGTGGTAATCTCCCACGATCCTTTAAAGAAATCTCATCTTGTGGTGGGTTTCGCGCTTATATGCTTTCAGCGCTTATCCCTTCCCAACGTAGCTACCCAGCAATGCTCCTGGCGGAACAACTGGTACACCAGAGGTTGGTCCATTCCGGTCCTCTCGTACTAGGAACAGATCCACTCAAATTTCTAACGCCCACTGTAGATAGAGACCGAACTGTCTCACGACGTTCTGAACCCAGCTCGCGTGCCACTTTAATGGGCGAACAGCCCAACCCTTGGGACCTTCTCCAGCCCCAGGATGTGACGAGCCGACATCGAGGTGCCAAACCCCCCCGTCGATGTGAGCTCTTGGGGGAGATCAGCCTGTTATCCCCGGCGTACCTTTTATCCTTTGAGCGATGGCCCTTCCATACGGAACCACCGGATCACTATGCTCTACTTTCGTACCTGATCGACCTGTATGTCTCTCAGTCAAGCGCCCTTATGCCATTGCACTCTACGCACGGTTACCAAGCGTGCTGAGGGCACCTTTAGAAGCCTCCGTTACTCTTTTGGAGGCGACCACCCCAGTCAAACTACCCACCAAGCACTGTCTCACGCAAAAACGTGATTAGACTCTAGATAAGCAAAGGGTGGTATTTCAACAATGACTCCACAACACCTGGCGATGCCGCTTCATAGTCTCCCACCTATCCTACACATTACTTATCCAAAACCAATACTAAGCTATAGTAAAGGTGCACGGGGTCTTTTCGTCCCACAGCGGGTAATCGGCATCTTCACCGATACTACAATTTCACCGAGCTCATGGCTGAGACAGTGTCCAGATCGTTGCACCATTCGTGCAGGTCGGAACTTACCCGACAAGGAATTTCGCTACCTTAGGACCGTTATAGTTACGGCCGCCGTTTACTGGGGCTTCATTTCAGAGCGTCGCCGAAGCTAACCCCTCCACTTAACCTTCCAGCACCGGGCAGGTGTCAGGCCCTATACATCATCTTTCGATTTAGCAGAGCCCTGTGTTTTTGATAAACAGTCGCCTGGACCTATTCACTGCGGCCACGCCGAAGCGTGGCGACCCTTCTCCCGAAGTTACGGGTCGATTTTGCCTAGTTCCTTAGCCATGAATCTCTCGAGCACCTTAGAATTCTCATCCCAACTACCTGTGTCGGTTTAGGGTACGGGCTGCTTCACTTGCTTTTCTTGGAAGTCGATTTGCTAGATTATCACCGCTGCCGAAGCTTTAGTGTACTATTGGGTTGTTACCAAGCCCTTCAACGCACAATTCCGTCTGTGCGCACTAACTTTTCGCCTCCGTCACTTTTAGCGTGAGCAGGTACAGGAATATTAACCTGTTGTCCATCCACTACCCCTTTCGGGTTCGCGTTAGGTCCCGACTAACCCTCAGCTGATTAGCATAGCTGAGGAAACCTTAGTCTTTCGGTGTGCGGGTTTCTCGCCCGCATTATCGTTACTTATGCCTACATTTTCTTTTGTAGCTTCTCCAGCAAACCTCGCAGTTCACCTTCGACGACACTACAATGCTCCCCTACCACTTTTATAAAGTCCATAGCTTCGGTAGTATGTTTATGCCCGATTATTATCCATGCCGGATCGCTCGACTAGTGAGCTGTTACGCACTCTTTAAATGAATGGCTGCTTCCAAGCCAACATCCTAGCTGTCTATGCAATCCAACCGCGTTTTTTCAACTTAACATACATTTTGGGACCTTAGCTGATGGTCTGGGTTCTTTCCCTCTCGGACATGGACCTTAGCACCCATGCCCTCACTGCATTACATCATTTTATAGCATTCGGAGTTTGTCAGGAATTGGTAGGCGGTGAAGCCCCCGCATCCAATCAGTAGCTCTACCTCTATAAAACTAATAATACGCTGCACCTAAATGCATTTCGGGGAGTACGAGCTATTTCCGAGTTTGATTGGCCTTTCACCCCTACCCACAGGTCATCCCAAGACTTTTCAACGTCAACGGGTTCGGTCCTCCACTGTATGTTACTACAGCTTCAACCTGCCCATGGGTAGATCACACGGTTTCGCGTCTACCGCCACTAACTATACGCCCTATTCAGACTCGCTTTCGCTACGGATCCGCACCTGAAGTGCTTAACCTTGCTAGAAACGGTAACTCGTAGGCTCATTATGCAAAAGGCACGCCGTCATCACGCATAAGCGTGACTCCGACCGCTTGTAAGCGTATGGTTTCAGGATCTATTTCACTCCGTTATTCACGGTTCTTTTCACCTTTCCCTCACGGTACTAGTTCACTATCGGTCTCTCAGGAGTATTTAGCCTTACCGGATGGTCCCGGCAAATTCATACAGGATTACACGTGTCCCGCACTACTCAGGATACCACTATGATTTATGTGCTTTACTTATACGGGACTATCACCCTCTTTGGTTCTGATTTCCAACAGATTCTAATTCATTACACAATCAATAGCGTGGTCCTACAACCCCAGTCTTGCCGTAACAAGATTGGTTTGGGCTAATCCGCGTTCGCTCGCCGCTACTTACGGAATCACTTTTGTTTTCTTCTCCTCCGGGTACTTAGATGTTTCAGTTCCCCGGGTTCGCTCCTATTGCTAGGTACTATGTCTTCAACATAGTGGGTTGCCCCATTCGGATATTTGCGGATCAATTTGTATGTGCCAATCCCCGCAACTTTTCGCAGCTTATCACGTCCTTCTTCGCCTCTGAGAGCCTAGGCATTCCCCATACGCCCTTATTTAGCTTATTACACTTTTGTCTTTTTAATGAGTTTACTCTTTTATTATTGCTAGCTCGCAACAATTTTTATTTTACTTTTTCTAAATTAAATATTAATATCTAATTTTTTCATGTATCTTTTTCAATATGTCAATGATCGTTTTCAAGTTATGAGTTGTGAGTGGTGAGTTAGGAGCAAATATCACCCCTTAACTGTTTAACCCAAAATCTTAACCTGGTTGTGGAGAATATCGGAGTCGAACCGATGACCTCCTGCGTGCAAGGCAGGCGCTCTAGCCAGCTGAGCTAATCCCCCATGTCTTTCAGTTATGAGTTTTTAGTTTTGAGTTTTGAGTGTTGACTCGAAACAAACCCAACTTCTAGATTTTCCAGTATATAAAAATAAGTAGTCTCAGGCAGACTCGAACTGCCGACCTCTACATTATCAGTGTAGCGCTCTAACCAGCTGAGCTATGAGACTCTACTTTTTTTTATTGGTATCTTTTTAATTAACAGCTATGAGAATAAACTATTTCTTTCCTCTACATTTTACCTTTAGTCGTCTTTCTCTAGAAAGGAGGTGTTCCAGCCGCACCTTCCGGTACGGCTACCTTGTTACGACTTAGCCCTAGTTATCGACTTTACCCTAGGCCGCTCCTTGCGGTGACGGACTTCAGGCACTTCCAACTTCCATGGCTTGACGGGCGGTGTGTACAAGGCCCGGGAACGTATTCACCGGATCATGGCTGATATCCGATTACTAGCGATTCCAGCTTCACGGAGTCGAGTTGCAGACTCCGATCCGAACTGTGATAGGGTTTATAGATTCGCTCCTACTCGCGTAGTGGCTGCTCTCTGTCCCTACCATTGTAGCACGTGTGTAGCCCAGGACGTAAGGGCCGTGATGATTTGACGTCATCCCCACCTTCCTCACGGTTTGCACCGGCAGTCTTGTTAGAGTTCCCGACTTGAATCGCTGGCAACTAACAACAGGGGTTGCGCTCGTTATAGGACTTAACCTGACACCTCACGGCACGAGCTGACGACAACCATGCAGCACCTTGTAAGTGGTCCGAAGAAATAGTTATCTCTAACTAATGCAACTTACATTTAAGCCCTGGTAAGGTTCCTCGCGTATCATCGAATTAAACCACATGCTCCACCGCTTGTGCGGGCCCCCGTCAATTCCTTTGAGTTTCATTCTTGCGAACGTACTCCCCAGGTGGGTTACTTATCACTTTCGCTTAGCCACTCAGACACAAGGTCCAAACAGCTAGTAACCATCGTTTACGGCGTGGACTACCAGGGTATCTAATCCTGTTCGCTACCCACGCTTTCGTCCATCAGTGTCAGTTGATTATTAGTAATCTGCCTTCGCAATTGGTATTCTATGTAATATCTATGCATTTCACCGCTACACTACATATTCTAACTACTTCATAATAACTCAAGATAACCAGTATCAAAGGCAATTTTACAGTTGAGCTGCAAGATTTCACCTCTGACTTAATTATCAACCTACGGACCCTTTAAACCCAATGATTCCGGATAACGCTTGGATCCTCCGTATTACCGCGGCTGCTGGCACGGAGTTAGCCGATCCTTATTCTTACAGTACCGTCAGTTACACACACGTGTGTAAGTTTCTTCCTGTATAAAAGCAGTTTACAACCCATAGGGCAGTCATCCTGCACGCGGCATGGCTGGATCAGAGTTGCCTCCATTGTCCAATATTCCTCACTGCTGCCTCCCGTAGGAGTCTGGTCCGTGTCTCAGTACCAGTGTGGGGGATCCCCCTCTCAGGGCCCCTATCTATCGTAGTCTTGGTGTGCCGTTACCACACCAACAAACTAATAGAACGCATACTCATCTTATACCGTAACCTTTACTCCTTAAGTGATGCCACTTTAAGAGACTATGGGGGATTAATCTTCATTTCTAAAGGCTATACCCCAGTATAAGGTAGATTGTATACGCGTTACGCACCCGTGCGCCGGTCGTCGGCGGAAGCAAGCTTCCCCGTTACCCCTCGACTTGCATGTGTTAAGCCTGCCGCTAGCGTTCATCCTGAGCCAGGATCAAACTCTTCATCGTTAATTTTTAAGATTCTATCAAATAAAATCTTGTTCTATTAACAACTAAAGGATATTTAATGTTTGTACTCAAAATGGTCTATTCTCTGTATTTAATTAATCGTTTCCAATTAATTATTTACGCTGTCAATCAATATGTTTAATGAACTTGTCTTTTCAACAACTTAAATCCCTTGGGACATAAGCGGCTGCAAATATAAAACCTTTTTTGTTTATCACAATGCTTTTTGAAAATATTATTGACTTTTTTTTCAAACCTTAGGACACTGCGTTTATTCAAAGATCTTTAACTAATCAACTTCCGTTTTTTAGCGGGTGCAAACATACAATCTTTTTTAGCCTAAACAAGTCTTAAATCTAACGTTTTTTTACTTTGTCTAAACTATTTTTTTTAATAGCTGAATTACAAGTGGTTACAAGAAGATGGTTATAAAAAGAAATTCCAAACTATTCCAAATCGTACGATAAAATCACGATAAGGATAGTTAGGAGCCGAGTAGAAATTGTAGCCGGTAAAGGATGAGTTGAGATGTTCAGCCTTTAAAAAGAGACGTGTTTGACGAATTTTAGCATTGATAAAAAAGTCAATTCGTGGAAAGTCGCCCACTTCGGTAGTGTTTTGCACATAAAATTCTGCAAGGAGTGGATCGTATCGGTTCATATAATAGCTAGAAAAATAACTAAACGTGACCCCTGTTTGCAAAAATAAAGCCTTTTTGAAAAGTTCGTTTGTATAGTATAAGGAGTGTCGGGTTACAATTTGAGGAACATTAAGCACTTCTTCGCCATCGGTGACGGTTTGATATAGAACCGTATTATTTAAAGAAAAGTTACTGTAAGATATTTCATTTGATAACTTGGCTCTTATATAGTTGAGGGTTTTATCGAACTGAAAGGGCTTGACGCTTGCATCTATGGTGCCTTCTTTAGTAAAATACAGGTAGTTGTTTAGAGTGTTGTAATCGATCTGAAGGGTTCCGAATTTTTTCGAGTTAAGATGGATTGCTAATTGCTTTGATGTTTGATTTTTAAAGTTGTTTTGCCAGTTGTAGTTTAGATAGTCACTTTGAAACAATTGAAAGTTAAAATCGGGGGCTTTAGAGTTTGAATTGAGACTGGCGTTCACATCCATATCATTGTTAATAACGTAAGATGCTTCGGCATTTAGAAAATTTCCTTTTAAATCTCCTGTAAGGTTTAGACCAGCAGCTCCTTTTAAGGCAAATTTTCCGATGGTTTTCTCATAGTTTCCTTCAAATGAAACTACAGAACCCAAAAGGCGGTTGGTAATTCTTTGATTATTAAGAATGGCAATGGCATTATAGCCATAATTGTAGTTTGTATAGCCTGCGTTTACTTTAAAAGCACCTAAGGTTTTATTTGAATAGTGTGCATTGAGCTCTGCATAAAAGGATTCGAGGGTTACTTTGTCGGAGATTTTAGACGAAATAAAGGCTTCTCCAAAATAGGTGTTGCTGGTTGCTTGAGTGAAATGGTAATATTTATCTTCTAATGAAAGTACATTGCCTACGGCTATTTTATTAGAGTTTAGAGAATCTCGCTCCTTCAATATATAAGAGTGGTTCAAATAAAATCGCCTGCCTTCTAAACTGCTTTCTGCATCTTGAAAGATGGGGTCAAATATGGGTCGGTCAAAATATTCTTCTGCGCCAGATTCAAAATTTAGGAGGTCTTCGTCTGAAAGCCCACCATTTTCTTCATTAAAAATATCTTGCATGACAATGTGGGTACGAATATTGTATCGGTTGTTTTTTGTTTTATAGTTTGTTGTAAATCTAAAATTACCTGTGCTCGACAATACATGCACGTACTTTCCTAAAGAACGCATGCCTTTATAGGCAATCGAAAAATTAAATTGTTTGGAGGTGTTGACGGTAAATAATGCGTCTAACACATGTCCTTGTTCAAAACCAGTCTTATACATTAACTCGGAGAGCGGTGTGGGTACATGGTAATAATCAATTGCATCCACATCCATGTAATTGAAGTGTTTGGCTTTGGCTCCAAATAAGGGTTGAAGCGAATTAGATTTGAAGTTTTCTGACAGAGTGTTGTAGGTCTGACCCATATTACTAAAAGGCAGGAGTTCAAAATCATCTTTACGGAGGTAGTTAAATTTATACTCCTTATGTATGGTTAATGTTGTATCTAACTGAATGGTGTCGTTTTGACGGGTAATAATTAGATAGTCTTTAATATTTGCTTTTTCATTTTTAGCTACCTTTTTTGAAGAAGTATTGGATATAGAATCTCGCCCAGATCGGTTGGGCTGAAAGTTTTGAGGGAATTCTTTCGACTTGTTTTTATTCAATTTTTCTTGAGAGAACGCAGTATTTCCGAGGTGAAAACAAAAAAGAATTAAGACGAGTTTATACATATACAAGGTTCTAACGGCAAATTATTGTTGGCACAAAAATAGCAAATATCTAATCTATTTTGTTTTTTTACAGCATAAAGACTGATTTTTACAATCGATTTAACTTTATGCAGTAAATTATGTTGGACTTAAATGTTTCAAATTTAGAATTTGAATGTGGTACAGACGAAGCAGGTCGTGGGTGTTTGGCAGGCCCTGTTACGGCGGCAGCTGTGATTTTACCCTTAGATTTTTCAAATGAAATTCTTAACGATTCCAAACAACTTTCACATAGAAAACGTAATTTGCTAAAGCCGATTATTGAAACTCAAGCTGTTTCATTTGGGGTTGCTCACATCTTCCCAAAAAAAATTGACAGTATCAATATTCTAAACGCTTCTATTTTAGCAATGCATAAAGCGATTTCAAAATTAGAAAAAGTGGCGTTTATTAGTGTGGATGGCAATCGGTTTAAGGCGTTCAAAAAAATACCTCATCAAACGGTGATTAAGGGGGATGGCAAATATCAAAATATTGCAGCTGCTTCGGTATTGGCAAAAACGTATAGAGATGCCTATATGGATAAAATCCATGAAGAGTTTCCGATGTATAACTGGAAACAAAATAAGGGGTATCCTACAAAAGAACACCGTGCGGCGATTCGCAAGTATGGGACGACCAAATACCACCGACTTTCTTTTAGACTTTTGGAAGAATAAGTTTGTTTTGAATTATTAATCTTATCTTTGTTTGGAGTGAAATACAAGGAGCACAACGAATGCATAAGTTTTTATATTTTTTAGGGATTATTTTATCGGTTTTTAGTTGTGATTACACGCCAAAATCAATGCGTTCCGTTGAGGATTTAGTCCCAAAAAATGCATCTATTGTTCTCTCTATAAATTCCTTAGAAGGTTTCCAAAGTGCCGTTGATAACAATGGTTTGATTTCTAAAACAGGTGCTTTTAGTTCTTTAAAAAAAGTGCTGAGTCCACTTGACAGCCTCAAAAGTTTAAGTCCGCTTTTGGTATGTATAAACAAAGAAGCCGCATCACAAGAGTTTACCTTTATTACGCATCAAAGAAATCTAAATTCAACGGATACACTTTTAATACCTCACATGACTCTAGACAGTATTTTGGTGGCGTCAACTTCTGATGCAATTCTTGAGTCTTTGAAGTTGCAATCGACTTCTGAATATTCAAAATTATCCAAGTTACAGCAAACTACAAATACGTTTTCAGTCTATTGTAAAACGTTTCCCGAACTAAAGTCAATTCCCTTATTAAATTCTCAATCTCTATTTTTTGGATTTAATATAACCCCTGAAAGTATTGCAATAAATGGAACTGTTTTAGATCAAAAATCTCAAAATAAATGGTTTCAACTTTTTGAAACGATGGAACCTCAACCCCAAAGTTTACAATCGATTATCCCTAGCGAAAGCAGCTTGGTTAATTCCTTTAATTATACGGACTTTGAACAACTCACCCGCAATATCGATTCCGCTGGCTATACTACCAAAGCATCTGAGTTTTCAAAAGCCTTTTTTAGTACGACTCGAGAAGTTGGTCGGTTTGAAACTTCTGAAGGTGAGGGTGTTGCACTGAAATCCATCGATATCAACGCAACTTATGAAGCTTTAAGCAGTTTCCAAAATGAGTTGAGTAGTTTTAGATCGGTACCCCTGTTCGAATTCACATTGCCTTCCTTATTTACAGATACTTTTGGGCCTTTTATAACTTCATCAAACACAACAAAATTTATCATTATAGAAGACTATTTAGTGTTTTCAAATTCTGAAAAAGTGTTGCAACTTGTGATTTCAAATTATCTGAATAAAAATACACTTGAAAGTTCATATGCGTACGAAACAATTCAAAGTGAATTGAGCGACGAAGCGTCCTTTCAAACTTATTTAAATACTGAAACTTTAGGGGTTGTTTTAAAAGAACTTTTTGATACAACTTTAAATGAAAAAGACCTGAGTGCTTATAAACTTTCTGGCTTACAATTGGTGAAAGACGATCATATTGTACACGTTAATAGTATTCTCCAAAAATCAAAATCAAAACAATCAAAAACACAAATCAGCGAAACGTTTAGTTTGACGCTTTCAAACACTATTTTGATGGATCCCGTTTTTGTTACCAACCATAGAACTAAAAAGAAAGATATTCTGGTTCAAGATATAGATTACAATTTATACCTCATTTCAAATAAAGGAGTTGTCTTATGGAAAAAGAAACTGAAGGGAGCTGTTTTAGGAAAGGTTGAGCAAGTGGATTTGTATAGAAATGGTCGTTTACAACTGGCATTTGCAACGCCAAACAGGTTGTATGTAATTGATCGGAATGGAAAAAATGTGGAGCGATTTCCACTAGAGTTTAAAGATGAAATCACACAACCTTTAGCGGTATTTGATTATGACAAACAACGAAACTATCGTTTTTTGATCACACAAAACGAAGCTCTTTTAATGTACGATTCTAAAGGGGAATCTGTAAAAGGATTTAAATATAAGTCCAACAATTCAATCCGCAGTCAGCCCAAACATTTTCGAGTGCGTGGGAAGGATTACATCGTATTTAATACAAGTAATCGACTCCTTATATTGGATCGGCGCGGATCTATTCGCGTGAAGGTCAAAGAAGCTATTGATTTTTCTGGAGCTGCTATTTACCTTTATAATTCTCTGTTTACAACTACAAACACAAAAGGAGATTTGGTTCAAGTGAATACAAAAGGAGCTGTAAGCCGTCAAACTTTGAGGCTTGATCCGAATCATGATATTACTAGTTCTTCAAAAACATTGGTAACCCGAAGCGATAATAAATTATCTATAAAATCCAATGTAATCGATTTGGAATATGGGAGCTACTCCCCTCCTAATTTGTTTTATTTAAGGGATAAAATTTACATTTCAATTACCGACTTACAAGCACAAAAAATTTGGTTGTTTGACAGTCAGTCCAAACGCTTTCCAGGGATTCCTGTTTTTGGAACGAGTGCTATTGATTTAGCAAATGCCGACGCAGACGCACCTCTCGAGTTTGTCACTAAGGGTGATCCCAACAGCCTAATTCTGTATCAGCTCTACTAGGCTTGTGTTGCCTCAAAAAGTTTTAAGAAATGTTTTAAGAGTTTTGCCTTTACCTCTGCTTCATCGACCATGGCTTGACCGAGTTCGACATGTAGGGATGTGACTGCTTTTCCTCGTATTCCACACGGGATGATGTTGTCAAAATAACCTAAATCGGAATTGACATTTAAAGCAAACCCGTGCATGGTGACCCAACGGCTGGCGCGCACTCCCATGGCACATATTTTGCGTGCAAAGGGTGTTCCAACATCCAACCAAACACCTGTTTCGCCAGGGCTTCGCTCGGCTTTAAGTCCGTACTCTTCCAAGGTTAAAATAATGGTGTCTTCTAAAAAACGGAGAAACTTATGAATATCTGTAAAAAAGTTTTCAAGGTCTAAAATGGGATAGCCGACCACTTGACCTGGGCCATGATAGGTAATGTCCCCGCCACGGTTAATTTTATAAAAAGTAGCCCCTTTGGATTCCAATTGAGATTCGGATAACAAAAGGTTGGAAATGTCGCCGCTTTTCCCCAAAGTATATACATGCGGATGACTGACAAACAACAAATAGTTTGGTGTGGTTAAGTCCGCAGACTCGCGACGGTTTTTGATTTTGATATCAATGGTTTCTTTAAATAACGTTTCTTGATAATCCCAAGTTTCCTTGTAATCTTTGAACCCCAAATCCTGTATATTGACTCCTTTATTCATAAGCCGCAAATATACAGATTTATGACTTAGGATTGTTTAAAATTACCAGTGCAGCAATCACGCCAGGCACCCATCCACAAAGGGTTAATAAAAAAACGATAATAATCGACCCACACCCTTTGTCAAAAACCGCAATGGGAGGGAATAAAATAGAAACTAATACACGCCAAATACTCATAAAAAAAGATAATTAAATAAAGTTATAATTATAAGACGAAACTTTCAAAAGAACGTTACAAATGTAATAAAGGATTTATTGATCTTTAATTGAAATGCTAAGCAATAGTCGTTATCTTTGTGTCTTTAAATTTTATCAAAGTATTATGTCGCAGCTTTCAGAACAAGAAATTGTCCGTCGAGAAAAACTATCAAAATTACGTGCGTTAGGGATCAATCCTTATCCCGCTGATTTATTCCCTGTCACTCACAGCAGTGCTAAGGTAAAGTCTGAATTTAAAGAAGGTAACAAGGTGGTTTTGGCAGGTCGATTAATGCGAAAAAAAATACAAGGAAAAGCAGCATTTGCGGAACTTCAGGACAGTGAGGGTCGTGTACAAATTTACATTAACAGAGATGAAGTTTGTCCTGATGAAGATAAAAGTCTTTACAATGATGTTTTTAAAAAATTACTCGATTTGGGTGATTTTATTGGAATTGAAGGCGAACTTTTTACGACTCAAGTCGGCGAAAAAACAGTTTTAGTAAAACACTTTACATTGTTATCTAAAGCATTAAAACCCTTACCGCTTCCAAAAACAGATGCGGAAGGCAATACCTACGATGAGTTTAACGACCCCGAAATGCGTTACCGTCAGCGGTATGCCGATTTGGTGGTCAATCCACATGTCAAAGAAGTGTTTGTAAAACGCACAAAATTATTCAATGCGATGCGTGGTTTCTTTAACGAAGCTGGATATTTTGAAGTAGAAACACCTGTATTACAACCAATTCCAGGAGGTGCTGCGGCGCGTCCATTCATCACACACCACAACAGTTTGGACATTCCATTATATATGCGAATTGCCAATGAATTGTATTTGAAACGATTGATTGTAGGTGGGTTTGATGGGGTGTATGAGTTTTCTAAAAATTTCAGAAATGAAGGCATGGATCGCACTCATAATCCAGAGTTTACCGCCATGGAAATTTATGTCGCTTACAAAGATTATAATTGGATGATGGAATTTTGTGAGCAGTTGCTTGAGCATTGTGCCATTGCCGTAAATGGATCTACAAAAGCAACTTTTGGAGCGCATGAAATAGATTTTAAAGCCCCTTATGCCCGAGTTACAATGGCAGATTCTATAAAAGAATTTACAGGGTTTGACATTACAGGAAAAACGGAGGACGAGATTCGCAAGGCTGCAAAAGACTTGGGGGTTGAAGTGGATTCTACGATGGGTAAAGGCAAACTAATTGATGAGATTTTTGGAGAAAAATGTGAAGGAAATTACATTCAACCAACTTATATCACAGACTACCCAAAAGAGATGAGTCCTTTATGTAAAGAACATCGCGATAATCCTGAACTTACAGAACGTTTTGAATTAATGGTTTGTGGGAAAGAAATTGCGAATGCTTACTCAGAGTTAAATGACCCTCTAGACCAACGCGAACGTTTTGAACACCAATTAAAATTGGCTCAAAAAGGAGATGATGAAGCAACAGAATTTATTGATGAAGATTTTTTAAGAGCACTTGAATATGGTATGCCTCCTACATCGGGGATGGGGATTGGAATGGACCGTTTAATTATGTTTCTTACCAATAATGCATCGATTCAAGAGGTATTGTTTTTCCCGCAAATGAAACCAGAAAAAAAAGCGGTGGAGTTGAGTGATAACGAAAAAACAATTTTTGAAATCTTAAAGTCAAATTCTGGAATTCAATTATCTGACTTAAAAATACAGTCTGGACTGAGTAATAAAGGCTGGGACAAGGGCATCAAAGGACTGACTTCAAAAGAGCTTGCAAAAGTTTATAAGACTGATGACGTCTTGGTTGTTGACTTTTTAGGCTAAGCTATTTATAGGTTATAAAGTAGTATTTGTTTTTTTAGTGAAAGAATTATTCTATATTCACTCTTTATTTCACAAACTAAAATATCAAATCTATGAAAAAGTTCTTTTCATTATCTCTTTTGTTAGTTGCACTCGTATCTTTTGAGTCTTGTATCAGTATAAAATTAACCTCAAAAAAGAAGGCCGCTAAAGCTGCTCAAGTGGCTAAAAAACCAGATCCAAAACCTAAAAAGGGTGACATTCAACCCTATGAAAAGGTGATTACCAAGGATGCAAAATCAGACGAAGGGCTTTTTACAGTCCATAAAATTGACGACAGCTTTTTTTATGAAATCCCGGACAGCCTTTTTAATAAAGAAATGTTGATGGTGACTCGAATTGCCAAAACTGCTTCGGGTCTTGGATTCGGAGGTGGAAAACAAAACACACAAGTCCTAAGATGGCAAAAGAAAGACAAAAAGGTTGTTTTAAGAGTCGTTTCTTATGAGGTATTTGCAGCCGACTCCTTACCTGTCCATGAGGCCGTTGTAAATTCTAATTTTGAACCTGTTTTATATACCTTTCCCATAAAAGCGTTTAGTGCCGACTCTACCGCTACGGTGATAGAAGTGACGGATTTATTTAACAAAGATGTCAAAGCATTGGGACTGCCATCTCGATCTAGAAAACGCTATAAAGTATCTCGTCTGGAGAGCGAAAAATCGTTTATTGAAAGTGTCAAAAGTTATCCTGAAAATATTGAAGCTCGTCACGTAAAAACCTATGTAGCTTCAGAAGCACCATCAAACTCAAGTACAGGAACAATTTCTATAGAGATTAACAATTCTATGATTTTATTACCCAAAAACCCTATGAAACGTCGCTATTTTGATGAGCGTGTTGGTTGGTTTGCAAGGGGTCAGGTGGATTATGGCTTGGAGGATCACCGCAGTAAAGAAGTGACATTTTTGGACCGTTGGAGACTGGAAGTCAAAGAGGAAGATATAGAGAAATTTAAAGCAGGTGAACTTGTAGAACCTAAAAAGCAAATTGTATATTATGTAGATCGTGCGACTCCTGAAAAATGGCGTAAATATATCAAACAAGGAATCGAAGATTGGCAAGTCGCTTTTGAAGCCGCTGGTTTTAAAAATGCTATTATTGCAGCCGACCCACCAACCCCAGAAGAAGATCCTGAATGGAGTCCTGAAGATGTGCGTTATTCAGTGGTTCGATACCTCGCTTCTCCAATTCCGAATGCGAATGGGCCTCATGTAAGTGACCCTCGAACGGGAGAAATTTTAGAAAGTGATATCAATTGGTACCACAACGTGATGACTTTATTAAGACGCTGGTTTTTTGTGCAAACCGCTGCCATCAATCCCGAGGCACGCATGCCAGAATTTAAAGAGGAAGTTATGGGGCGTTTGATCCGATTTGTATCGGCTCACGAAGTAGGACATACCTTAGGGTTGCCTCATAATATGGGAAGCAGTTCTGCTTATAAAGTCGAAGATTTACGTGATGCAGCCTTCACTCAAAAATACGGAACGGCTCCATCTATTATGGACTATGCGCGTTTTAATTACGTGGCTCAACCTGAAGATACAGGGGTTGCCTTAATGCCAAATATTGGTGTCTATGATAAATATGCCATTGCTTGGGGCTATAAACCCATTCTAAATACGACTGCCGAAGCAGAAAAAGAAATTCTTAACAGTTGGATTTTGGAGCATGCTGGCGATCCAATGTACCGTTTTGGGCATCAACAAGTGGGAGATGTCGTAGATCCAAGTTCACAAACAGAAGATCTTGGAGATGATGCTATTTTAGCAAGTACGTATGGGATCAAAAACTTAAAACGAATTGTCCCAAACCTTATCGAATGGACTACCGAATCTGGGAAAGATTATTCTGATTTGAATGACATGTACGGACAGTTATTATCTCAATTTAGTCGTTATATGGGGCATGTTGCCAATAATATAGGGGGTGTTTACGAGCATTACAAAACAGCCGATCAGGAAGGTGCGGTATATACTTATGTAGATAAGAAACATCAAAAAAATGCTTTAGAGTTTATAAACGCACAAGTATTTAAAACACCGCAATGGCTTTTAGATCCTGCAATTTTTGAGCGTATCGAATATTCAGGTTCTGTGGAGCGGATCCGAAGACTGCAAGAACGTAGTTTGAAAACAATTTTGAGCTTAGGGAAAATGGCGCGTATGATCGAAAATGAAACTATGAATGGCTATGAGGCGTATTCTCTACGAAGTATGACTCGAGATTTGAGAACAGGCATTTGGAGTGAGTTGTACTCTGGACGTAAAATTGATACTTACAGGCGAAATTTGCAAAGGGCTCATATCGACCGATTGGCGTATTTGATGACTGCAGAAAACCAAAGTAAAAGAGAAGGAAGTGATTATGTAAAATCGACAGCAGTTAATACAAGTCAATCTGATATTCGTGCGATTGTAAGAGCAGAATTAAAAACTTTGAGAAACCTTATTAACTCCAGTATTTCAAAAACATCGAATAGTATGAATAAGATTCACCTTCGAGATGCTGTAGAACGGATTAATTTAATTTTAGACCCTAAATAATATAACTCTATTTTTAATCAAACAAAAAAACTGAACACTATGAAACCATTTATTTTAGTTGCCTTTATCTTTATTGGAATGATGAGCTTTGCTCAACCCTCAAAAAGAGGACATGATATGTCTCCTCCGATGGATAAAATGGCAAATATGTCTGCAGAAAATATCGCTACTTTAATGTCAAAAAAGATGACTTTACAGTTAGATTTATCGGAAAATCAACAAGCGGAAATCTATGAATTGATTTTAGAAACCACTGTTAAAAAGAGAGCACAAAGAGCGAACCGTCCAGAAGGAAAGCCGAGTAAAGAACAGCATTTTGAGATGCAAAACAAGATGCTTGACGACAAAATTGCTTTTAACAAGTCTATCAAGGCAATCTTAAATGATGCGCAATACACCCTTTGGAAACAACAAACCCAAAAGAAAAAGAAGAAAAAAAAGAAAAAACTGAAACACTAATAAATTGAATTCAGAAAAAAGCCCAAACATAAGTTTGGGCTTTTTTATTTATGAAGGTTTGATGTTATTTTCAAAGCGGTTGTGAATCCATAAAATGAGGAGTCCAAAGCCAATAGAACTAATTATTAAACAGTTATTAAGCAATCCATCTACCGAAAAAGATAAGCGAATGAGGATGGTTGAAATGATGAATCCTGAATTTCTTATCACTTTATGAAATTGATCGGTATAGAAAAATGAAAAGAGTAATAGGAATACATCAACAATAATTAAGATTGCAAAGAACTCGTCAAAGAAAACACTGTTGATGTCTTTCAAAGCTAAAGATAAATTTTCAGGGGTGTGTTGAAAAATCCAGGTTCCAAAAGTAAGGAGTCCAATCCCAATAAAGATGGGTACTAAAATCGAGGCCATAGACTTTTTGATGGCTATAAATTGTTCTATTTGAAGTGGTTCTAAGGATTTAGAGTTGTTAGGGGTCTGAAGTTTTTGGCGTTCTAAAGAGAATAAATAAATCATAAAAAACAACAGTAATGCAGTGATAATATCATAAGTAAAATTAAGATCGTTTTTAATATCGAACCAATCTGAATTAAGTTCTAAATTAGCTAAATCTTTAAAAATACGTCGGATAACAATCAGTGTAATAATTTCATATTGCTTTCCGATATAGGTGGTGATGGACCGCGGTAAATAAAAAATCAACAGATATACTTCGTAAATTAAAATAAATGAAAAGGGGGTGTAAATCGCTGCAATTGGAGATTCAAATAAATTGAGACCTTCAGGAATAGTGATCAACTGATTATTTACCAAATAAATAGTAATAAGGTGGGCTAAAAAACTGATGATCGAAACAATAAGAATCACCCGTTCAACTTTGTTTTTTACAGCTTCAGATAATATCGAATTATAAATAAATGTATTAAATTTTGAAATCATTCAGTTTAATTTTAAATTGGTTAAGCGTAGAAAGGAATCTAAATTTACAAAAAAAAACTAACATGAGCATCAGTTAGTTTAAAATCAACGACTTAAAGGCGTCCATTTTTCTGGATTTGAAATAAAAAGATTAAGCTATGTTGCGTTTCTTGTGAATGGCATCCACACAATTAATCCCATCGATGGCAGCAGAAATAATACCCCCCGCATAGCCTGCGCCTTCGCCACAAGGGTACAATCCTTTGACGTGCACGTGCTCTAAGGTTTCTGAATTTCGAGGGATGGATATAGGAGAGGATGTCCGACTTTCTGGGGCATGCAATACAGCTTCATTGGTGTAATAGCCCTTCATTTTTTTTCCATATACAGAAAATGCTTTTCGCAAACGTTTAGAAATCATTGGAGGCAAGACTGTATTTAAGTCAACTGAAACAATGCCCGGTTGGTAGGATGTTTTTGGGAAGTCTTTAGATTTCTTCCCTTCCATAAAATCAATCATACGTTGGGCGGGCACTTGCTGTGTTTTACCAGCAACTTCCCAACAATTGCGTTCTACTTTTTTCTGAAAATCAAGACATACAAAAGGATCGTCCGATGAATAGTTTGGCAAATCTTTAGGTTCTAAACTCACTACAATTCCGGAGTTTGCATAGGGGTTATTTCGTTTGCTTGGACTCCATCCATTGGTCACTACTTCTTCTTGAGATGTGGCACAGGGGGCAATAATCCCACCCGGACACATACAAAAGGAGTAAACTCCCATCCCATCAATTTGTTCTACTAAGCTGTAAGATGCGGGTGGCAAATACGGATTTTCATCAGCTTCGTGGTATTGAATTTTATCTATGAGGTTTTGAGGGTGCTCTACTCGCACTCCCAACGCGAATGCTTTGGATTTTAAATGAACCCCTCTTTTATGGAGCAAGTAAAATATATCTCTGGCTGAATGTCCTGTTGCTAAGACAACATTCTCAAAGGGTTTCCATGATTCGTCGTTAATTTTCAGAGCATTGATGGCATTGTCTTTAATTTGAATATCGGTCAGCTTGGCATTAAAATGCACCTCCCCCCCTGCTTCAATAATTGCTTCGCGCATGGCCGTAATAATGGCGGGTAATTTATTGGTTCCTATATGTGGATGGGCTTCGACCAGAATATCTTCAGAGGCTCCAAAATGGACAAACCATTCGAGAGCTTTTAAAACATTTCCACGTTTTTTGGAGCGTGTATATAATTTTCCATCAGAGTAGGTTCCTGCTCCGCCTTCACCAAAACAATAATTGGATTCTGGATTCACGGTTTGTTCTTTATTGATGGCTGCTAAATCGCGACGTCTAGCACGCACATCTTTTCCACGTTCAAATACAATGGGTTTCAAGCCCGCTTCAATGGCACGCAACCCAGCATACAGTCCTGCGGGTCCTGCGCCTATGATAGCAATTTCTGGTTTTGAATGTACGTCTTGTGGTACAAAGGAATTAGGTTGTGTTCGTGTTTCACCAAGCAACCAAAATTCAATTTGTAAGTTGAGTTTAATCGATGCATTTCGGGCGTCGATAGATCGTTTTCGAATGCGCCAATCACTGATCTCTGCACTCTGAAGTTTGGCCTTAAAAAGACTTGATTTTAATATAAAATCGGTGTCTTTTTGTTGGGCTGGTTTTATGGCAATTTGTACTAATATACTCATCGTAGCAAAGGTAATTAAAGTTAATTGAAACTACGATCTTTAAAAATAGTTCTTAAAAAAAGGGTTGGTTTTATGACAAAAAAAATAGAACAAAACCAAAATATATAATACCTTGCAGTCCCAGGTCGATTATAAAAATAATACAATTCATATGAATGCAATTTTTGAGACCTGGCATTGGTCTGTTTCCGGCTTATTGATAGCCCTGGTTATGTTTTTACTCCTCATGGTTGGAAAAAATTTTGGGATGTCTTCTAACTTAAGAACCTTTTGTACCCTTTGTGGTGCTGATAAGCGTTCCGATTTCTTCAAATTTGATTGGAAGTCTCAACAATGGAATTTAATTGTTGTCTTGGGGGCCATTATTGGAGGTTATATTGGCTCTGAGTTTCTATCAACTGACTTGGCGGTTGCCATCCATCCAGAAACTATAGAACAGCTGAACTCACTTGGATTTAAAAGTGCGGGTACGAGCTACCTCCCAAATGAACTTTTTGATAGTGCAGTATTTTCAGACTTGAAAGGCTTAGCTATTTTGAGCATTGGAGGTTTATTCATTGGATTTGGTTCACGTTATGCAGGAGGCTGCACTTCTGGACATGCTATTTCGGGGTTAAGCAACCTTCAATGGCCATCGTTAGTTGCAGTTGTAGGGTTTTTTATTGGAGGTCTTACAATGGTTCATTTTATTTTTCCCTTAATTTTTTAGTAGTTATGAGAACACTTATTTATCTTTTTATTGGCATTCTTTTTGGAATTACACTGTTTAAATCAGAAGCCGCCTCATGGTTTCGAATCTATGAAATGTTTCGTTTTGAATCCTTTCATATGTATGGCATCATTGGTACTGCCGTAGGTATGGGAGTTCTGATTATACAAACTATTAAACGGTTTAAAATAACCTCTTTTTATGGAGATTCAATTGTGTTTACTCCCAAAAATAAAAGTGTGAGCCGTTACCTTTTTGGCGGTCTCATTTTTGGATTGGGATGGGCCTTAGCAGGAGCTTGCCCAGGACCAATGTTTACATTGTTTGGTGCTGGATTTACCCCTATTTTAGTGGTAATCTTAGCGTCCATTTTTGGGACGTTTTTATACGGACTTGTTAAGGATAAACTACCCCATTAATCTTTTTAAAAACTAAAAAAAAAATCTTGAAACAAACTATCCTCGAGGCAGAACCTTAGAGGTCTTTAATTGGTTGTTTTGATGGACTGAAATGCGAAAAATGGACAATTTTTAAGAAAAATATGAGTTGTATTATTGTTATTTTTTGTTAAATTATATTTATTAATTTTATGTAATTACTAAAAATTAGTCTAATTCTGGAGCTTTTATCAAAAAAAAACAATAATTTTTTTTTAATAATTAAAAGTATTTTAGAGTACCTTTGGCAAAGTTATGAAAACAGTAGAACATACATGTGCGATTGCATATTCCATTAATCTTTTGGGAGATAAATGGTCTCTTTTGATATTAAGAGACGTTATTTTGCACAAAAAATCTAAGTTCAAAGAGTTTTTAAATTCTAAAGAAAAAATAGCGACTAATATCCTGACTAATCGATTAAAATTTTTAGTTGAAGAAGGGTTTCTCGAACTCTTAGATCCAGAGGGTTTTAAAAAAAATAAACAATATTTGGCAACAGAAAGAGCCTTCTCGGCCTTGCCCATTATTATGGAGTTGTATTTATTTTCTATTGACTCTATTAAGGAATCTGTTTTGAATGCTTCTCAGATTAAAATCAAAAAACAAATCACTACCAATCGTAAAGGCTTTGAGAGCCAAAGAAAAAAGGAGTATCTTGAGTTTGTTGAGTCGCTTAAAACAGTTAACCATTAACAATTGCAGCTTTTAGAACGGAGCCGTTTCAAAGAAATGTAATATATAAAATCAGTAGGTTATAATCAACTGTTAATTATTTAGATAACACTAATAATGCAGATTGTGACTTTTTATCGTTCCTGTAGTATTTAATTGTACCAAAGCATGGGGCTATAACTTCCTTTGAGTTACAATTAATTTTAATTTATCAAAGCTGAAATCTCTATTCTGAAAACGATAAAAAAAATAAACCCAAACGTTGCTGTTTGGGTCTAAATCTTGTAATGATAAAATTTAATTTCTACCAATAAGTTATAGATGGAGGACTAGTCGTATGGTTAGTCCATTGTCCTGTCCCATTAGCATTCCACAAAGCTGAATATGTTAAATCATTGTTCAGTGTATATGCGAAATATCCAGAGCCATCATTATTAATATTCATTTCATAAAATACCTGCATGGTATCACCAAAATCAAAGGACATTTCCATGTTAAGACCATCAGTATCTGATGTCCAAGATAGTTCTGTTGTATAGTCCGGCATATTTTCCATTCCTTGACCTAATGCTTCAAAATCGATTGACGAAGCCCAATAGCCAGCAGAGCCATCACTCATTTGCCAACCCTCAATAGTATAGTAAACCTCTCCTTGGTAAGTAACCGTGTACAAGAACTGGTATTGGTTTCCAACTAAATCGTAACTATACTCAATATTGTAATCTTCATAAGACCAGTCGTCTGTTGTTCTAGATTGGTAACCTGAACTATTATTCATCCATTCAGAGTTTGTCATAAACACCCCCACAGCATTCATTTGAGCTTGCATACTCATTACTTGAGAATAAACAATTGCTGCATCGGTCTGCATATTTTCTGGCAAGCGTTCTTCAAAATTAAACGATGTAACTTTTGGTTCAAATTGATTCTCACTTGTTGAGTCTCCACTACAGGAAACAAATAGAACCACAATTATAATTGATATAATTTTTTTCATGTTTTTTATTTTTTTCAAATATAATAAAATATTTGTATTGATATACTGGGCTACATATACATTCCATAGCCAAAACTCAAAAAAGAAACCGACTTTAAAAGTAATAGTGGGGCTGTAGTTTTGTGTGCTTAGGCTGGATTTTTTGGCGTTTTACTGTCAATTTTACTGTCAGTTTCTGCTGTTTTTACTGTCAGTTTTGTGTATATTTGGTTTTAAACCTTGTTAGTTTTTAAATAAAAAGTTAGAAATATCAACTAAATTACACTCAACTAATACACGCTTAAACACCTGGTATACTTGAGTTTAAAGCAAAAAAAACCCTCTCATTTCTGAAAGGGTTACTAGTAGCGGGAACTGGACTCGAACCAGTGACCTTCGGGTTATGAGCCCGACGAGCTACCTACTGCTCTATCCCGCGATATAGGAGGACAAATATACAACCTTTTTGTAATTTTAAAAGAAAAATTGGAAATATATCTTACTGTTCAATGCTATTTGCTTCGAAAGAAGACAAGGAGTGCTCTAAAATACTAATGTTGAACTGTATAGGGTTACAACACACTTCACAATCTTCAATATAGTTTTGAAACGCCTGAGAAAAATCAATCAAAATTGATACTTCTTCCCAACAATGTGGGCATTGATAGAAGTGCTCTTCCATTACATTAGCGTTTCAATAGATTCTGTGATTTCCTCCCAATCGGACATAAGTTGATCGAGCTGATCTTTTTTGGCTTGGTAGCTCTCAAAAAAACCAGGTTTCGCCACGGTTTGATCGTAATTAAGCTCCATCTCTAAATCAATTGCTTTGATATCTTTCTCCAAAGCTGCTATGGAAGCTTCGGCCTTACTCAGCCGGTTATGAAGCGATTTGAGCTGCTTTTGCTCCTCATACGATTGCTTTGAAGTGGTCGTTTTTTGAGGCGTTTTAATTTGAGTTCGTTTCTCAACTTCTCGAAGGTTTTCAACCTGCCGTTGTTCTAAGTAAAAGTCAATATCTCCTAAATATTGTTTGAGTTTTTGATCTTTAAATTCATAGACAGTCGAGGTCAATCCTTGTAAAAAATCCCTGTCATGAGAAACTAAAATAAGCGTGCCTTCAAATTGCTGAAGAGCGGTTTTTAGGACGTTTTTAGATTTAATATCCAAGTGGTTGGTAGGCTCATCCATAATAAGCACATTCAACGGTTGAAGTAATAATTTTGCCAGTGCCAAGCGGTTCCGTTCACCTCCAGAAAGAACTCTGACATATTTTTCGGCCGCATCGCCTCTAAACAAAAAGGACCCTAAAATATCACGAACTTTGGATCGGTTGGTTTCATTCGCCGCATCGATCATGGTATCTAAAACGGTTTTGTTTCCATCTAAATATTCCGCTTGATTTTGAGCAAAATATCCAATCTGAACATTGTGCCCTAGCTTCACCTCGCCTTTTGCATCTAAATCGCCTACTATAATTTTGGCAAGCGTTGATTTTCCTTGTCCATTTTGACCTACAAAAGCAATTTTACTCCCACGATCGACCATTAAATCAATATCCTGAAGGACTTTCAAATCGCCATAAGCTTTATAAATCTGAGTGGCTTCTACCACAATTTTCCCTGGTGTTATAGAAGTAGGGAATTTAAGAGTCATTACACTATTATCGTCTTCATCCACTTCAATACGTTCAATCTTATCAAGCTTTTTAATCAACGATTGCGCCATGGTAGCTTTGGAAGCTTTGGCTCTAAATTTCTCGATGAGTTTCTCCGTTTGCTCAATTTGTTTTTGTTGATTTTTTTGAGAGGCTAACTGCAGTGATTTTTGTTCTTCTCGTAAAACAAGGTACTTCGTATAGGCTTTTGGATAATCATATATTTTACCCAATCCAATTTCAATGGTTCGATTGGTCACATTGTCTAAAAACATTTTATCGTGAGACACAATCACAACGACTCCAGAATAATTATTTAAAAACTGCTCTAACCAAATAATCGATTCAATATCTAGGTGGTTGGTTGGCTCATCCAATAACAGAATATCGTTGGTTTGAAGTAAGAGTTTTGCCAATTCAATTCGCATACGCCATCCCCCCGAAAACGTATCTGTTAGTTTATTAAAATCTTCGCGTTTAAATCCTAAACCGATTAATATTTTCTCGGTTTCACCTTGATAATTATATCCTCCTAAAATTTCATATTGTTCTTGAACTTCATTCAGTCCAACCATTAAATCATGGTAGCCTTGACTTTCATAGTCCGTACGTTCTGCGAGTTGCGTATTGATGTCTTCGAGCTGAAGCTCCAGGGCTTTAATTTCTACAAAGGCTTGATAGGCTTCTTCTAATATGGTACGACCAACAACAAAATCGATGTCTTGTTTTAAAAACCCAATTTTAAGGTCTTTTTTTTCTTGAGCGATTTGACCTTCCGTATATTCTAATTCTCCAGAAAGTAATTTTAGAAGCGTTGATTTTCCAGCACCATTTTTTCCAATCAAGCCCACACGATTACCTCCACGCAAGCGAAAAGAAATATTTTCAAACAAATAATCGCCTTGAAAGGATATGGATAACTTATGGATGTTTAACATTTAAAAATTGTAAAAAGGAATAATTATAAATAGTTTAGCTCAATAGTAATAAGTTGCAAAAATAGGAAATTATGATATTAAAAAAAGGAAATAAACTGTATAGTATTTTAACAGGGAAGTGTCCAAAATGTCATCATAAATTAATGTACAAAAACCGCAATGCATATCAGCTTTCACAGACCTTAGAAATGCACGAGCGTTGTGCGCACTGTCAAACTAAATACAAAATTGAACCGTCCTTTTTTTACGGCTCAATGTATGTGAGTTACGGCGTTGGAATTGGATTTGCGGTAGCAGTTTTCATCTTAACATTTATTGTTTTTGAACGTTCTTTAGTCTTTTCATTTATAGCCATTGTTTGTACGCTTATCGGATTTATGCCCATTAGCATGCGACTTTCTAGAAATATATGGATCAACCTTTTTATGAGTTACGATGCTGAATTGGCTAAGAAAAACTAACTAAGCAAAACGTTGGATATCGATTTCCTTTGGAAGCGAACGGTTATTTTCTATAGCATTATAAAGGGCTTCTGCCATCGCTGGTGCAACCAAAACCCCACGAGTTCCCAAACCATTTAAGACATAGATGCTATTATGACTGGGATGCTGTCCTACTAACGGACGGCGATCGACCACTGTTGGACGGATGCCTGCACGTTGATCAATCACTTCAAACTCGCAACTAATCAAACGTTCCAATTTTTCTAAGAGTTCGGATTTAGCTTCTGGAGTGGGCGTATTGGTTTTATCAGTCCATTCGTAAGTGGAGCCTACAAGATAACGATCCTCCCCCATGGGTATAATAAAGATACTTGATTTCAAGATGGACTCTAATTTGAGAGCAGGTGCATGAATTGTAATGAGTTCTCCTTTGGTGCCTTCTAAAGGTAAGTGTTTAAAGAATGGGTTTTTGTGAATCCCAAAGCCCTCGGTAAATACGATACGTTGAGATTTTAAAGTGTGGTATTCTATACCGTCTGAATGTTCGATTACATCTTTATAGTCAAATGTTTCTTCTAAAAATTGATTTGAGTGGATGAGAAAATTGCGATAGGCTTCTATAAGTGTTTGGGTATCGATGCGTCCGGTGCAATTCACTTCACCAAAACCAAAAGGGGCGATAATTGAAGGGTTTGTATTGGTGAGTAATTTAGGGTTTAAGAAATTTGTAAGCAACGGTTTATCACAAGCTAAAAACCAATTATTTTGTTCTTTGACCGAATTAAATACGCGATGAATCGGAAGCACATAGTCAAGTTTAAGACCTAAAAGCTGTTCTAATTCAGCGTATTTCGGAATTGCAGCCTCTAAGTGAGTAGCGGCATTCCAAGTCGCTGTAAAACGCTTTAAAACAACGGGGTTGTACAATCCACTAGCAACTATAGAAGCTTGTTGGGAACGGTTGCTAATCACTATAAATGATTTATTGTGAAGCCTTAATTGTTCGGCAAACATAATACTTGCCAAACCCGACCCTACAAGGATGTAATCATATTTCATTTCACAAAGGTATTAAAATACAAAACGCTTATCGTATTGATAAGCGTTTTGTTATTGTGGTAAAACTGTGAATTAATAACTCCACATGTCTTGTTCTCTACTTCTAATTTTTTCTTTGATACGATCTGACTCTAAGAGTTGCATCAGTGCATTTTTACTGATGTAATCTCTAATATCTCTATCTTGGTAAACATTTGCTTCTTTGAATATCGTTCCAGAGAAACGTCTTGAGTTAATTAAACGATCAAAAGAAAATGGTTTTGACATGTTTTTTTGGTTAAAGGAATAGGCCTTGCTAAGAACTTCTCTGACGTCTGGATAAAAAACCCAAAACATAGGTGTATATTCTTTTTCAGAATCTACCGCTGATTCATTGGCTGTTGCTGCAAAGCTATCCGCATCAGAATCATCTTCCAAAACTTCTTCTTCTGCAACTGCTTCTTCTTCTGGTTCGTCGTCAAAGAAAGCTCCAAAACCACCATCATCACCAGAATCGTCTGATGATCCAGTATCATTATTGGTTTGTTCAAATTTATCTTCAGCACTCAATGCGACAGGTCCAATAGCAATGGGTCTATATTTAAGTTCTGTTGCAATTCTATCAAAATACCAAACGCCTTTAATAATGTATTTTCTTACATCAGCATTCTCAAATTCAGCTGAATTAAAGTCGGTATCAGGCATGACAGAAGCCGCAGCAGCATTCCATTTTCTCTGGTAACTATCTACCTTAGTATTATCTTCTAATTCTAAGAATTCCGCAGAGGATGGGTCGTATGTCACCCATTCTTCTTCAGGAAATTCGTAACCAAGCGATTCTAAATGTGCACGCCATGAACCCGCAATATCAAAGTGTTCTTTCCCTTCAGTAATGCCATCGGCATCAACCCCTGGTTTTAAAACTTTATAAACTTGGATGTTGTCAAATTCTTCATCTGAAATTTCTTCCGTGAAAGTGTCATTAAAATAGGACGGAAATTCAAAATTCTTTATTCCGTCAATAAGGTAGCGAATTAAGGGTTTTCTGTCCTCAGTTACTATACTCTCATCAGTCGGATATAAAAACGGAAAGTTAACACGTTCGTTTAAATCAATCACTTCCCAGGTTGTATAAGAAAATATAATATCTTCATCGCTCACTTTTGCGTAGTCCAAAGGTTGAGATTCCATATCTTCTTCAAGCTTAGAAACCGTTTCAAGTTCGTAAGATGATTTCGTATTCAAAAGGTTCGCCTGAGAAAACCCAAAAGATACATTCAAAAATAATACTAATAAAAAAACAGATGTTCTCATGTTTAATTTAATTTATGGTTATTGAGGGGCCGGATTGTTTTTGACCTGCAGTAATTCCTGCATAATTAATTTTCTTGAAACTAACATCAAATCCTTTTGGTGCTTTTTTCAAGTATGCCTTTGCTTTTGCACTTAGAGCATTGCCCGTACATTCAAAGGATTTTGGTCCAATTTTAACAGTAAATGATCGAACTCTAACGGTCGATTCTAAACCATAAGCTGGGTCGTAAATAGCACTCATGGATCCACTGACCATAGAGCTTCTTGACATTGCTCCACCTTCTTTTCCGTTAAATAAAATATTTGGTACTGGTGCTCTTCTGATTTGAAACGTTTCAGACCCTGTAAACGTGGACTCATCAGGAAGTTCAGCTGTGATATTTAATACGAGTTCTTGTCCCTTTTGAGGTTTAATCGTGTATAAACCATCTCCTTTGTTAGTAACTCCAGGTCCTGTCGCTGTAACCAAATTTGCCGCAACTCCAGGGACTGATACCTTCACAAGGTTATCAAAGTTTCTAAATAGTGTATTTCTACCCATCACCTGAACAGAGGCCGTATTCGGTTTTGAAATCACTTCGTAATTCGAAATCACAGGAATTTCAATTGGTTCATCGTCCCCTTCTACAAAGGTAATCGTTCCTGTAATATCTCTTGTTCCTACAGATCCAACTGGGAAATCAAGTACAATTGCTCCTTCTGAGTTTAAAGATTCTACTGGATCTATCTCAGTGTCATTGATTATAATTGCTTTTGGTTGGAGGTTTTCTGATTTTTTACCCAAAACTATTTTACCAGAGAATTTAGACCCTGGAAAATAAGCGACTTTATCTGAAACTACATAGGCATCAAAATTTGCAAGTGTCGCATTAATTTTATACTGACCACCAATCATTGCAGATAATAGCTCTGCTTGAAAACCAAGAACATTGGCTTTCATAACTGTAAGTTTTGTATTTGATGCAACTTCTGGAAAACCAAAATAGTTGTATTCAATCCATGTTGTTTTGGCTCCTGATCTATTGATGACTTCAGATTCTACATCAAATAGTTCATTTACTTCTTTAATAATGTTGACGTAATTTTCGTCACTTTTTCCAACATTTAACGAATCTACAACTGCAATAAAATCAGATTTAAATTGTATAATTTTATCTAGAAATTCTTGACCTTCAGGCTTTAATACACCTTGGCTCCCAATAAAAAATTTGTTATCAAAATAGTCTGGCTTATCCATGACCTCATAATCGTTAATGGAATCTTTTAATCCTTTTACCTTTTTTTGAGGTGGGGTTTGTTGAAGTTCATCAAGATAGCTTAGAAAGTTGTTCGTAATTTCGTGCACCTGATCTTTAGTGATCTTTTTTTCTTTCCAAATCTTACCTTCTTGTTGGTAGTTGGTTTCAATAGATGTTTCGAATGTAATGATACGTTCTTGTAAAGAAATATTATTTTCTGTTACTTGCTCTGATATCATTCCAAAAGCAGTTAACACCTCTTTGGACATATTTAATGCTAGCATTGCTATAAATACTAAGTACATCAAATTAATCATTTTTTGCCTTGGACTTTCTTTTGCTCCTGCCATTGTTAATTAGTTTTTTAAATTAATAAATAAATTTTAGTAGTTAAAAAACTAATTAATTTTTGTTCATTGCAGATAACATTCCGCCATAAACTCCATTTAATGAAGACAAGTTAGATGCTAACGATTCCATTTGTTCTTTGAGTTTTGTTGCGTTCTCAATAGACTCTTGATTTATTTCAGCCTGACGACCTGCACTCTCGAGTTGTGCTTTATAGAGACTGTTAATAGATTCCATTTGAGCAGCCGCTTTTGCCATTTCTTCACTGTATTTTTGAGAAGCTCCCTGAGATCCGCCCATTTCTGATGCAGTTGAGTTTAAGTTTCTGATACTGTCTCCTAAGCTTGTCACTAAAGCACCATCAATTTTAGCTTCTTTTAGTAAGCTATCTAATTTTTTTGTAAGCACACCTTCTGGAGTTTCTTGTTTTGCTCCTTTTGCTTTTGCTTTACCTCCAGCCAATTCTGGATAGGCTATCGTCCAATCTACTTCTTCATCTGGAGTGTCAAAGGCAGAAAGTGCAAAGATTGCGGCTTCTGTCACAAGACCAATAGTAAGTAACATACTTCCAGTTAAAGGACCTAAATCTTTATGAATAATTTTCATTAGTGCGCCAATAATTACTACTGCTGCTCCAAGGCCATAAGCCATATTCATTACTCTTTTGTTAATCTTAAATGCCATAATTGATGATTTTAATATTGATTATTATAAAAATTTATTGGTTATTTCTTTAATTAGTTGCTTGATTTGCTGTTACATCCGCACCCATGTAGTCTTGAACCGTTCTAAATCCGATGTAACTTCTTTGGATTGTATCCACTTCATAATCACGTGAACTTACTTGTAAGTAGTAAGCAACATCTTTCCAAGAACCTCCACGCACAACTTTACGGTTGTAACCTTCATTATTTACATTTGGATTGATTGAAGATGAAAATTCGTAAGAGGAAGAGTGGTAAGATGACATCGTCCATTCGGCGACATTACCAGCCATATTGTATAAGTTATAGTCATTTGGCTCATAGGAATCTGCCTCTACAGTGTATAATGCTTGATCGGCCGCATAATTTCCTCTTAGAGGTTTGAAATTTGCCATGAAACAACCACGGTCATTTTTGGCATAAGGGCCTCCCCATGGAAATGTAGCTCCTGCAAGTCCACCACGTGCAGCATATTCCCATTCGGCTTCTGATGGCAAACGAAATGAATTTACAAATTGTTGTCCTTTTTCTTTTTTGTAGATGTTTTTATTTAAAGTACGCCATTGACAAAAGGCTTTGGCTTGTTCCCAGCTCACACCAACTACAGGGTAGTCTCCATAAGCTTGATGCCAAAAATAGTCATTGTGCATTGGTTCATTATAAGAATACTCAAAATCTCGGATCCAAACAGTGGTATCTGGATACACTTTGACAGCTTCTTTTCTAATAACATCAGAACGTGAAAGGCTACGGTCTTTTGCAGCTCTTTGGATGTCCATGTAAGAATACTCAAATTCAAATTGACTCACATCCCACGTTCGCTGACCATTATAAGATTCCTCTAATGGCAAGTACATATTATCCATAACTTCAGCATACAATTCATCTGGATACTCGTCCGTTTCAAAAATAAGATCTATGTCATTATTAATCTTACGCTGTTCATCTCCGTAAGTATCCATCATATATTTTTCGTAGGGAGTCAAATCTTCTTCTTCTGAAGACAAATATGCGTATTCGCCTATCCCCTCATCGTCTGGAGTTTTGCCTTCTAAATCTGCCATTTCAGCAAGATTATGTCTTAAAATTGAATCTCGAACCCAAAAAACAAACTGTCGGTATTCACTGTTTGTGATTTCCGTTTCGTCCATGTAAAATGAACGTACAGACACTGTTTTGGTAGGTGAATCTTGAATTCCAACCATATCATCGTCAGATTTCCCCATTACAAAGGCGCCACCAGGTATCAAACTCATTCCATAGGGCTTTTCTGGATGCCATTTTTTTCCTTTTACACCAACCAGTTCTCCTTTGTCTTTTGAACCGCAACTGGTTATAAAAGCTAAAACTAGTGTTATTAATACAATTTTTTTCATAAGTAAATAAATTCAAGGAATAAACTCCTAAAAACTTCAGGCTGTAAACTTATCTATATATTTATTAAAAAACAACTTTTTTTTAGTCGAATCTTATGAAGTAAAATACAAACAATTTAATGCCTTAAAATTTAATTTTTTTTGTACGCTTTATACCAACGTTCAGGGATCACTCCCTTCGTAGCACTCACATAATCTTCGTGTGTACAGGCTAATAACGGATGTTGTTTCGATTTAGTATCTGAATATTCTAAAAAAGGAATTTCAATCCACCATCTTCCTGTTTTTTTACTCTTAAAAAACACCAATTCTTCAGAATCTACAAGTACCGTAAATTTCTGGTAACTACTAGAATCACTAAAATCATCGTCTTTAATTCTACAATTCACTCCTTCTATAAAGTACCATATAACCTGAGCAACAAGCATTGCTGTTGCTTCATCATCTTGCGAAGGGTTGTACTCATAAATTCCAAAAGAAGTGACTTTATTACTAATTCCTGCATATCTTGAAATGGCACAAATTTCACGACCATTAAAACCATTTGGTGAATATTTTTGTTTAAGACTTACTTCCGAAGATTTAACAGAGTTTAGGTCTAAGGTCACAATATCTGCATCTCTGAGAACAGGTTCTACCATGCTAATACTCTTAGTAATTGCTCCCAATCGGTACGATTCAAAGTAAAGTTTCTCCATTAAATCAATCTCTTCTTGAGAGTTAAAATACGTTTGAAACCCTAATGCCGTATAGTTGAATAAATTATATGGCTGCTCTAAAATTATTTTTCCGAGATAACTACTATTATTAATCGGTTTACTAGAATCTCCTAAGTCAAAACTTTTATCAACATTAACGATATTAATCATTGAACTGATTTTATCATACGCGCGATAATTGGCATAGGTTAAATCTTGACTTCCTCCAATGACAATTGGGATGATGTTTGCTTTGATTAAACTAGACAAAACTTGAATCAATGCGAAATAAGTGTCTTCTACAGTTTCCCCTTTTTGAATATCACCTATATCCGCAATCTCATGCAACCAGTTTCCTGGAAAGAGCTTATAAAATGCTTTTCTAATTTCTGTAAACTGGAATTCTTCACCAATATAATTAATAGAATTTCTAGATTCTAAAACCCCAACAATAGCCATTTTCACACCATCCAAATTTGGCTCAACTGTTGTGCTATGAACTCTTAGTTTTTTTCCTATAGTCTGACTGTGCTGTAGCTCTAATTCGTCTACAAGCCGGTCTTGAACAGGGGAGAGAAAACTATAATCCATTATTTTTTCTTTTTGGCACGTGTTTTTTTCTTGGGAGCATTTTTAGCAATAATCTCTTTTACTTCTTCTAAAGTAAGTTTACTGGCATCCACCGTTTTTGGAAGTTCAATTTTGATTTTTCCCTGAATAATGTTGTGTCGACCCCATCGCGCTTTTTCAACACGAATACCTTCTTCTTCCCAATCATGAATCAGTTTGTCAATTTCCTTTTGGATTTTGTCTTTAATTAAGGTTTCAATATCAGTATCTGAAAGGTTGTCCCAATCGTATTTTTTATTGACATTAATAAACATATTATTCCATTTGATAAACGGCCCAAATCGTCCTTTACCTTTTTGAACTGGCAAGCCTTCGTACTCATATATTGGAGCATCAGCAGCTTCTTTTTCTTTAATTAATTCAATCGCATCTTCCATTTCAATACGCATTGGATCCGCACCTTTAGGTATGGAGATAAATTTATCCCCATATTTTACATAGGGTCCAAAACGACCATTATTTACAATCAAATCTTCGCCTTTGTAAGTTCCTAAATCTTTTGGAAGCTTAAATAATTCCAACGCTTCATCAAACGTAATGGCTGCTAATTGAAAATTCGGAGGGACACTTGCAAACACCTGTTTTTCTTCTTCGTCTGCCTTTCCAATTTGAGCGATCGGTCCAAATTTCCCTAAACGCACACTCAGTTGACGTCCCGATTTTGGGTCTGTTCCTAAAATACGTTCCCCGGATTCACGTTCGGCATTTTGACTGACGTCTTCGACTTTTGGATGAAACTCTTTATAAAAAGATTTCATCATTTTTGTCCAATCCTCTTTTCCACTGGCAATTAAATCAAAATCCGCTTCAACTTTGGCTGTGAAATTATAATCCAAAATCGCTTCAAAATGATTCACTAAAAAATCAGTTACAATCATTCCAATATCTGTTGGTACTAACTTTCCTTTATCAGAACCAAACTTTTCAGTCAATTTTTTTCCTTTTAACTCCCCATCAGATAACGTCCATAAAGAATAGCTACGTTCCGTACCATCTACAGACCCTTTTTCTACATATTTTCTATTTTGAATTGTTGAAATTGTAGGCGCGTAAGTGGACGGTCTTCCAATCCCTAATTCTTCTAATTTTTTTACTAAAGATGCTTCTGTAAACCTGTATGGGGGTCTAGAAAAACGCTCCGTAGCCGTAATATAATTATTAGCCAACGCTTCATTTAGGATCATCGCTGGTAACATCCCTTCTTGTTCTAAATTCTCTTCATCAGTTCCCTCAAGATACACTTTTAAAAACCCATCAAATTTAATAACCTCTCCATTGGCAGAGAATGTTTCGTTATGGTTTGGTGTGCTAATTTTTACGTTGGTACGCTCCAATTGTGCATCACTCATTTGAGAGGCAATGGCGCGTTTCCAAATAAGATCGTAAAGTCGTGCTTGATCTCTATCTATATTGACAGAATGAGTTGAAAAATTGGTAGGACGAATCGCCTCATGCGCTTCTTGAGCTCCTTTTGATTTTCCTTTAAAATTTCGAGGCTTACTATAGGTTTCGCCGTAAGAGGACGAAATTTCTTGAGCTGCTGAATTTCGTGCTTCTTGTGAAAGATTTACACTATCGGTTCTCATATATGTAATTAGACCCGCTTCATAAAGTCGCTGGGCCATATTCATCGTTTTACTCACCGAAAAATATAATTTTCGTGAGGCCTCTTGTTGAAGTGTAGAGGTTGTAAATGGTGGTGCTGGTGATTTTTTTGCTGGTTTTTTCTCTAGACTTGATACTGAAAAAGCCGCACCGCTATTTTTTTCTAAAAATTCTTTTGCAGCAGCTTCACTATTAAATGACTTTGGAAGTTTTGCTTTAAAGACTTGTCCTTTTGATGTTATAAATTCTGCATCGATTCTAAAAGTGGCTTCCGATTGGAATTTTTGTATTTCGCGTTCACGTTCAACAATTAATCGAACAGAAACCGATTGCACACGTCCTGCTGAAAGACCTCCTTTTACTTTTCGCCATAAGACTGGAGACAATTCATACCCCACAATTCGATCTAAAACACGTCGCGCTTGTTGGGCATCTACTAAATTATAATCAATCCCACGTGGGGTTTTTACCGCTTTTTCGATGGCTGATTTGGTAATCTCATGAAAGACAATTCGTTTGGTTTTAGTTTTGTCTAGTTTTAAGGATTCTGCTAAATGCCACGCAATGGCCTCTCCTTCTCTATCCTCATCACTTGCCAACCATACTATTTCTGCTTTATTGGCCAAGGTTTTTAGTTTACTTACAACCGTTTTTTTGTCGCTCGAAACTTCATATTTGGGTTTAAAATCGCCTTCAACATCCACTCCCAATTCCTTGGAAGGCAAGTCCGCAATGTGTCCGAAACTAGACTCAACTTTGAAGTCTTTTCCTAGAAATTTTTCTATAGTTTTTGCCTTAGCAGGGGACTCAACAATCACTAAATTTTTAGCCATATCATATTTTTAGAGAAGTACAAATGTAGATGATTTTTTTTATTTCTTTCTTTTATTTTTTTTTCAACTCAAAAAACGATTACAAATTGCAGTCGTTTTTAGTGGGGTTATAGTTTAACTTAAAAACTTATTAGACAATTGTTTGAGGTGCAGATTCAGGCGTTTCAAATCCTATTACATTTTTGTAAATAATATATTGAGGCAGATATATAAAACAGCTAAAAAATAGTGCTCCTAAGCCGCATGTTAGAAACGTAATAACATAAAATAAAACAACGTTTAATACCAAGATTATAAAGGTAATACCCCATTTTTTATTCCCTAATGCAAAGGACACCTTAATAATTTCAGAAATTGACAAATGAGAGTTATATACAAATACTGGCAGCATAAACATTAGAGGAACTATTGCATAAATCAAAGGTAAAAAGCAAAGCAAGGCTGCCAAAATGGAAATCGCTGTATAGGCTAACAATACCCCTATTGCCTTTCCTAAAATAGAGCCTTTAAAAAAATAAAAGAAATCAGACATCACAAAGGGATTTCCATGATCCATTTCTTTTACAATTCTATAAAATCCTAAGTAAAAAAGAGTCGATATGATACTCCCCATTATCATTAACAAATAAATCCATATTAGAGAGGTACCGTATTCTTCAACAAGAGCATGACTTAGATCATCGGTGCCCATTGTTTGACTTAAATCGCCATCAAGTGCAAGTGTGAAATACGGCAAATAGAAACTGATTAAAAAAGGAAGCATAAGAACAATTGAAAACAACTGCAGCAACAATCCTTGTATCCATACCTTTTTGAATACACCCAGAGATTCATTGAATAAATTTCCAAAATCAATGGATTTAGAGGTTTGAATTTTATTTAATAATATTTGAACTGTATTCATAATTTTGAGGTTTATTGAGACTTTAAGCCACCAAATAAAGGAGATTGTTTTGTCAAATCAAAATAAAATACTAAAATCATGACACTTTGTCATAAAAAATAAAATTATTGTATCTTTGCACACTTATTGTCCCTCAATGGATATTGAAAATTTATGGAGAAATTAATTGATGAAACTGTTCAAGGCTCAAAGCTAGCCATTACACCTCAACTTGAAAACACAAAAAAATTGTTTATTGAGAGTTATGGTTGTGCTATGAATTTTAGTGACAGTGAAATTGTAGCGTCCATCCTTTCAAAAGAAGGCTTTAACACCACCCAAATTTTGGAAGAAGCCGATCTCGTATTGGTAAACACCTGCTCAATTCGAGATAAGGCAGAGCAAACTGTTCGGAAACGACTCGAAAAATACAATGCTGTTAAACGCATCAACCCAAAAATGAAAGTTGGCGTTTTAGGCTGTATGGCGGAACGCCTTAAAAGTAAATTTTTAGAAGAAGAAAAAATTGTTGACCTTGTTGTAGGACCTGATGCTTATAAAGACCTTCCTAATCTGATTTCTGAAGTGAATGAAGGACGAAGTGCAGTGAATGTAATTCTTTCTAAAGATGAAACTTATGGCGATATTTCTCCTGTAAGATTAAATACAAACGGCGTTACTGCTTTTGTATCCATCACAAGAGGCTGCGATAATATGTGTACGTTTTGTGTAGTACCTTTCACAAGAGGTCGCGAACGCAGTAGAGCCCCTCAAAGCATCCTTGAAGAAATTAGTGATTTGTGGAACAAAGGATTTAAAGAAGTGACGCTTTTGGGACAAAATGTAGATAGCTATTTGTGGTATGGCGGTGGACTTAAAAAAGACTTTTCAAAGGCTTCAGACATGCAAAAAGCAACCGCAGTTGATTTTGCAGGGCTTTTGGATTTCTGTGCAAAAGCACACCCTAAAATGCGTTTTCGTTTTTCGACTTCCAATCCTCAAGACATGTCCTTAGATGTGATCCGATCGATGGCAAAACATCCGAATATTTGCAACCACGTGCACCTACCAGTTCAAAGCGGAAGCAACCGAATTTTGAAGGAAATGAACCGTCAACATACACGAGAAGAATATATCGATTTAATTAATAACATTAAAACCCTCCTCCCAGATTGCACAATTTCTCAAGATATGATTTGTGGATTCCCAACCGAAACGGAAAAAGACCATCAAGACACCCTCAGCTTAATGAACGATGTTAAATATAGTTTTGGGTATATGTATGCCTATTCCGAACGCCCTGGGACAATGGCTGAAAGAAAACTCAAAGACGATGTGCCTTTTGAAACCAAAAAGAGACGTCTGGCTGAAGTTGTTGAATTACAACGTGCGCATAGCTTATATAGAACTGAGCAGTTTCTAAATCAAACAGTAGAAGTATTGATAGAAAAAGAATCTAAGAAATCTGCCTCCGAATGGTCTGGAAGAAGTGCACAAAATACAGTCGTTGTATTCCCCAAAGAACACTATAAAATAGGAGATTTTGTGAACGTTAAAATAAACAGTTGTACAAGTGCAACCCTCATTGGAAAAGCGATTGGTTTATCTAAAAATAATTAATTATGGAAACAGTTCAATCTATAAAACAGCGGTTCAGCATTATTGGAAATGACACGGGCTTAAATCGTGCCATAGAAAAAGCCATCCAGGTAGCACCTACAGATATTTCGGTTTTAGTGACTGGAGAAAGTGGTGTTGGAAAAGAAAGTATTCCCAAAATAATACATCAACTATCGCATCGAAAACACGGAAAATATATTGCTGTCAATTGTGGTGCCATCCCGGAGGGCACTATTGACAGTGAACTTTTTGGGCATGAAAAAGGTGCCTTTACAGGGGCAACTCAAAGCCGTTCTGGTTACTTTGAAGTTGCCAACGGTGGAACTATATTTTTGGATGAAGTTGGGGAGCTTCCACTCACCACCCAAGTTCGTTTGTTACGGGTCCTCGAAAACGGTGAATTCATAAAAGTAGGTTCTAGTACTGTTTTAAAAACAGATGTCAGAATTGTGGCTGCCACCAACTTGAATATGTATGAAGCTATTAACAAAGATAAGTTTCGTGAAGACCTGTATTACAGGCTGAGTACCGTTGAAATCGTACTTCCCCCTCTTAGAGATCGAAAAGATGATATTCATTTATTGTTTCGCAAGTTTGCAAGTGATTTTGCTCTAAAATATAAAATGCCTACCATTCGACTCGACGACCAAGCAATTGAAGCTCTGATCAATTATCGTTGGAGTGGAAATATAAGACAGCTCAGAAATGTGGCCGAACAAATTTCTGTATTAGAATCCTCAAGAATGATTGATGTATTGACCTTGAAAACTTATTTACCTAATATGGGAGATAATTTACCAACGGTTCAACAGAAAAATAAAAACCACAGTGATTTTAGTACCGAAAGAGAGATTTTATACAAGGTTTTATTTGACATGAAAAGTGATTTGAATGATCTCAAAAAACTAACCATGGAATTAATGCAAAACGAAAATCACAGCGATGTTCAAAAAAACAACGAAGGTTTAATTCAAAAAATATATAATAAAGAAGACGCTTTAGAACCCGAAATTGAATCAGAATTTTTAACACTTCCTACAAAACAACGAGAAGAAAATGCCGTTGAAATCGTGAAGGATACTGAAGAAAAATTTACTTATATTGATGCGATTGAAGAGGAAGAAGAAACCCTGTCGCTACACGACAAAGAATTAGAACTTATTAAAAAATCGCTTGAACGTCACAAAGGAAAGCGTAAATTAGCGGCAGATGAATTGGGGATTAGTGAACGAACTCTCTATCGAAAAATAAAACAATATGACCTTTAACGTTTTAAAATACAGCTTATTAATCAGTGTTTCCACCCTAATATTGGGGTGTGGTGCATACTCCTTTACAGGAATTTCTTTAAGTTCTAACACAGAGACCTTTCAGGTGAATTATTTTCAAAATACTGCGGCACTTATTGAGCCAGGGATCGATCGTGATTTTACGCTTGCGCTACAAGATTTAATCCTAAACCAAACCAACTTAGATCTTGTACAATCAAATGGAGATATTGTTTATGAAGGAGAAATTGTTGAGTACAGAGTTTCACCTACTACAGCAACTTCTAGCAACACAGCCGCGCAAAACAGATTGACAATTAGTGTGAATGTGATTTTTACAAATAGAGATGATGAGGACGCTGATTTTGAGAAACGATTTTCATTTTTTTATGATTACCCAGGCAGTGCTCAACTCGTCGGATCGCAGAAAACAACGGCAATTGAAGAGATTTTTGAACGCATCACACAAGATATAGTAAATGCATCTTTAGCCAATTGGTAAGCCTATGAAAACATCTGATTTTACATATCTTCTACACCATCCTTCAGCTTTAAACAAAGATCAAGTCAGTAATGTATCTGCTATAATTGAGGAGTTTCCATATTTTCAGTCCGCCAGAGCCATCTACTTAAAAGGCTTAAAAGACCTAGGAAGTTTCAAGTACAATCAAGAACTTAAAACAACCGCTGCTTATACAACCGATCGCAGCGTATTGTTTGATTTTATTACCTCTGAGGTATTTTTACAAAATGATATATCAACACATATCAAACAAAATTTTGATCAAATCAAAACAATTAAAGTTGAAGAGTTTCAAGACATTTCAACACATATTTCTTCAGTCGTTGAAGCTTCTGAATCAAAATTAGAACTTGGAAAACCTTTGCAGTTTGATAAAAATGAAACCTTTTCATTTTCTGAATGGCTTAGTCTCACACAAAAAAATCCAATTGAGCGTTCCGAATTATCTGAACCTGAGAAAGATTCAAGCCGCGATAAGAAATTTGAACTTATCGATGCATTTATTTCAAACAAACCTAAACTAAAACCACTCGATAAAAATTCAAAACTCATCAATATTGCGGAAGATTCTGTCTTTGAAACAGAGGATTTAATGACCGAAACTTTAGCAAGAATTTACGTGGAGCAAAAAAACTACGATAAAGCAATACAGTCTTACCGTATTTTAAGTTTGAAATATCCAGAAAAAAGTAGTTTATTTGCAGACCAAATTCAAGCAATAAAAGTCTTACAAGAAAAAAATAATTTATAATGAGTACATTTTCTATATTTCTAGTTCTTATCGTCATCGTAGCGTTTCTACTTGTCGTTGTTATTATGGTTCAAAACCCTAAAGGAGGAGGATTGTCTTCTTCATTTGGAGGTGGTGGAACACAACAAGTTGGTGGGGTTAAAAAAACATCTGACTTTTTGGACAAAAGCACATGGGCACTCGCAACATTATTATTAGCTCTCATTTTATTATCTAATGTCGCTATTGTAAGTCCAAGCAGCAGTCAAGAATCTAAAGCACTCGATTTAGATGCAGCACCATCAACATCTCAACCTGTTGCAGTTCCTGTTCAAGAAACAACTCCTGAAGCGAGTACAACGCCAGAAGCAACAGATTCAGAGTAAAAGAAATGCTTTTTATAAAAATTACAAAATGTCAACACTAATACGTTGACATTTTTTGATTTCTGAAAGTTTGTCAGTTTATAAGGGTTGGCACACTTTTAGAAAGTAAAATTACAAATTTAACAACACAAAAAATTAAAATATATGGCTTTAAATATCAAACCATTAGCTGACAGAGTTCTTGTAGAACCGCAGCAGGCTGAAACAAAAACTGCATCTGGAATTATCATCCCTGATAATGCAAAAGAAAAACCTCAAAAAGGCATTGTAGTTGCTGTAGGTAAAGGCACAAAAGAGGAACCTACAACTGTTAAAGTGGGCGATGCAGTGCTTTATGGAAAGTATGCTGGTACAGAGCTTAAACTCGAAGGAACTGATTATTTAATCATGCGAGAAAGTGATATTCTTGCAATTGTTTAATTTTTAAAAATAAAAGATATGGCAAAAGATATAAAATTTGATATAGATGCACGCGACGGATTGAAACGTGGCGTTGATGCACTTGCAAATGCAGTAAAAGTTACTTTAGGACCTAAAGGTCGTAATGTGATTATTAGTAAAAGTTTTGGAGCACCACAAGTTACTAAGGATGGTGTTTCTGTTGCTAAAGAAGTTGAATTGGAAGATGCTCTTGAAAATATGGGCGCTCAAATGGTTAAAGAAGTCGCTTCTAAAACCAACGATTTGGCTGGAGATGGTACCACAACGGCTACCGTCTTAGCGCAAGCAATTGTAAAAGAAGGATTAAAAAATGTAGCTGCCGGAGCAAATCCAATGGATTTGAAGCGTGGAATTGATAAAGCAGTTACATCCATCATCACTGATTTAGAAAAACAAGCTAAGAAAGTTGGTAATTCTTCAGAAAAAATCCAACAAATAGCCTCTGTTTCTGCCAATAACGACAATACTATTGGGGAACTTATTGCCTCAGCATTTGGAAAAGTTGGAAAAGAAGGCGTCATCACTGTTGAAGAAGCAAAAGGGATGGATACTTACGTAGATGTTGTAGAAGGAATGCAATTTGACAGAGGCTATTTAAGTCCTTACTTTGTAACCGATGCCGATAAAATGATTGCCGACTTAGAAAATCCTTATATTTTATTGTTTGATAAAAAGATTTCAAACCTTCAGGAAGTCCTCCCAATTTTGGAGCCTGTCGCTCAATCTGGACGTCCCCTTTTAATTATTGCAGAAGATGTTGATGGGCAAGCCTTAGCAACATTAGTCGTAAACAAATTAAGAGGTGGTCTTAAAATTGCTGCGGTTAAAGCTCCTGGATTTGGAGACCGTCGGAAAGCAATGCTTGAAGATATTGCAATTCTTACAGGAGGAACTGTGATTTCAGAAGAACGCGGATTTTCTTTAGAAAATGCAGACTTGAGCATGTTAGGAACTGCCGAAACAGTGACTATTGACAAAGACAACTCAACGATTGTAAATGGAGCTGGAAAAGCCGATGATATCAAAGCACGTGTGAATCAAATCAAGGCGCAGATAGAAACGACTACAAGTGACTATGACAAAGAGAAACTACAAGAGCGCTTGGCTAAATTGGCAGGGGGTGTTGCAGTGCTTTATGTAGGGGCTGCTAGTGAGATTGAAATGAAAGAAAAGAAAGACCGTGTAGATGATGCACTTCATGCGACAAGAGCCGCTGTTGAAGAAGGAATTGTTGCTGGTGGTGGCGTCGCGCTTGTTAGAGCTCAAAAAACACTGGAAAAACTAACAACTGCCAATCTGGATGAAGTCACTGGAATTCAAATCGTTTCTAAAGCGATTGAAGCTCCCTTACGTACCATTGTAGAAAACGCAGGTGGCGAAGGAAGTGTAGTGATTAATAAAGTCCTCGAAGGTAAGGGTGATTTTGGTTACGATGCCAAAAACGATGCGTATGTAGATATGCTTAAAACAGGAATTATTGATCCGAAAAAAGTAACACGTGTGGCTTTGGAAAATGCAGCTTCAGTAGCAGGAATGATTCTTACCACAGAATGTGCTTTAATTGATATTAAAGAAGATGCTCCTGCAATGCCTCCTATGGGAGGTGGTGGAATGCCAGGAATGATGTAAGCATCACATACAACTACAAATAAAAAAGCTCCTGAGTTAACTTTTCAGGAGCTTTTTTGTGTCCAAAATTTGGAAACTATTTATGTTCTTCAACAACGGCATCTTCTCTGTACTTACAACAAGGGTGAACACTGTCATAGGCTTCATCGGTTGCTTTGAGTTTTTGGGTATCGTGCCCAACAGCTGCAATGTTTTTTTGGATGGTTGTAAGGTCCGTTTTGTTTTCGTCAAAAATGAGTTTTAACTCATGACTTTCTACATTCCAAACAGCAGATTTAACGCCTTTTGTTTTAAGGCTCGCTTTTTCAATTCGATTTTTACACATCATACAAACGCCGTCCACTTCAATGGATGCTTTGGCATTTTTATTTTGAGCAAAGCTAATAGTTGTGATGCATAAAAGAGTGAGTGATAAGAAAATTGTTTTCATGATTCTATAGTTATTAATTTAGTTTGTAACGTAAGCCTGAATAAAAGGTACTCCCAAATATTGGCCCATAGACAAATGTAGTATCAAAATTTGAACCAAAAGGGTTTTCTGAGCTTAGAATTGGATTTTTTTGAGTTGTATTGGTTATATTTTCAGCACCAATATAGAGTTCAAAAGCGTTTGAAAACACCTTTGTAATTTGTGCATTTAAAGTGGAAATAGTGGGTGAATACCTTGGCAACTGATACGCTTCTGGACTGGAAGCTGTGGATGAAAAACGCTGTTTTCCAAACCAATTAAAAGTCGTGTCAAATTTCCATACTCCAACTTTATCTGTTTTAGTAGTTTCAAAGGATACATTTGCAAATACACGATGTTGAGAGGTCAACGGCTTATTGAGTTTACCCGATTTATATTGGGTCTTAACATCATAAAATTTATAGGCTGTTTTAAAATCCAATCGCTCTAAAACATTGAAACTAAATTCCGCTTGAAAACTATTAGCATAACTAGAACCCTCCAAGTTATAGAAATTAACTTCATAAGGGTTTTCATAATCTACAACGACTTGATTTTGAAAATCAGTTCGGTAAAAATCTATAGTAAAATCTGCTTTTCGATCAAACAAATTAAATCCTTGTAAAAAAGACACCCCATAATTCCATGCAACCTCAGGCTCTAAACCATAGATTGAACCACCCGTATTTTGAATGTTAATCGTTCTTGAAGTTGCAAATAGTTTTTGATTTTCAGCAAAAATATTTGCAGCACGTTTGCCACGCCCAAACGATACTCTAAAGGCCGATTTTTCCCATGGTGTATAGCGTGCATGCACTCTTGGAGTCACAAAAGTTCCTAGCAAATTATGATGATCCAAGCGAATTCCTGCGGTTAAATTAAGAGCTTCTAAATTATCAAAACTATATTCAAAAAAACCACCAATAGAACGTTCATTTCTATCGTATAATTCCGAATTGACTGTTTCATTATAATCGTCATACGTGGCATTTAGACCTGTTTTTATCTTGTGTCTGGAATCGCTGATAATAGAATTGTAAACCAGATTGGAGTAAATACTTTTGTGGTGTATGTCGTATTGATTTAATCCAAAATAAGAAATTTGATCGTGATTGCTGTACGACAATTGAAGTCCTAAACTTTGATACGGAATTTCGGGATTGACATACCCAAATTTCGAAGAAATTTCAAAGCGTTTGGTTGTAACTTCACTTCCCCATAGGGTGTTTGAAAGCCGATCTGTTTTAGGATCAAAATCGAGTTGACCGGATTGTTTCTCGTCCGTTAAATAACGGACATTCAAAAAGCTAATCAACCCTTTTTGTAGGTTTGAATATTGCCAACGGTTCATAATATTTAGCTGCTTAGACAATGGCATGTCTAAAAATGAATCGTTATTTCTATCAAATTTTTGGAATCTGTTATCTGCATGAACGTACAACCCTGTACTCCATTGATCTGATAATTTGGTATTAAAATGGGTGTTGAGTTCCGTTCGACCATTCAACGATCCATACGCATTAACAAAAATTCTGTTATCAAGGGTTGGTTTTACCAATTCAGCATTGATTTGTCCCGCAATACTTTCAAACCCATTGACAACACTTCCAGCTCCTTTAGTGATTTGGATGCTTTCGACCCAAGTTCCAGGTATAAAACTCAACCCATAGGCCTGAGAGGCCCCACGAATTGAAGGAATATTTTCGGTTGTAATTAAAATATAAGGACTGGTTAAACCGAGCATTTTAATTTGTTTAGTACCTGAAATGGCATCCGTAATATTGACATCAATAGAAGGATTGGTTTCAAAACTTTCTGAGAGATTGCAACAAGCGGCTTTCAAAAGTTCTTTACTACTTATGAAAGAAATGTTTTGTGATGTAATATAGGACGTTGCCGATGCTTTTTTTCGAGTGGTAACGGTTACCTCATCCAAATCATTGGTTGGTTCTAATAAAATATGAATAACTGTATTAGGATTTTTTACATCAATTGTTTTTAAATTATAACCTACATAACTGATGATTAATCTTTTATATGAAGATTTATAAGGCAATATAAAATTGCCGTCAACGTCGGTGATAGTTCCCACCGATGTACCTTCCCAAATGACATTAGCGCCAGCTAACGGAAGGTGTTTCCCTTGTGGGGAGGGTTCCATAACCATGCCTTTGATATTGTCTTGTGCAAAAAACAAAGTGGGTATGAAAAATAGTATGATGAATAGGTTTTTCATTTTTATAAATTTAAAATTATTTTAAAGAATTGGGGTATGCATAATAGTGCATACAACACACTCCCAATAGAATTTGGAAGTCAAAATAATTCTAAATTAAATGAGAAAAACTTGATCGCGCACTTGTCTATTGAAAATTAGTGGCGGCGGGTTGTAGTCGGAAAAAGAAAAGTCTTTTGATGATTCAAAAATATAATTAACAGGGATTTGAAGAGATGGTGTTACTACAAAATCTGGTAATGTAGTAAACTCTGTAACAACAACTGTTTGATAGTTCTCAAACCCTTCAACAACAATACTGATATTTGAACAGCATGATTGTTCTGTAATCTTTTGATATTTGTTTTTTTTAACTGTTTTTGAACAGCAAGATTCAACTTTGGAAAGTACAGAAACATCTACCAAATTTGACCCACAAAAATGTTGCTCTATCTTAAAAGAAAAAGAAGCCAACACCACAGCTAAAGCCATGAATGTGGAAATTATTTTTATGAACGAAGAATGTTTCATACCACAAAGTTATGAATTTTTAGAAAATCAAAGGCTAAACCCACCTAATATTATAAGAACTTTAACTATCGTTTATTGTTTTGATTTTCTATTTTTACAAAAATTATTTTATGGATTTTGAGCACCTCAAACCGCAAATTTCGTCTTTAATAGAAGATTCTTCAACCATTGAAGCTACACTTCTAGACATCTGTAAACTCCTTAAATCAGAAATTTCTTACTACGATTGGGTAGGATTTTACTTTAAAAACGGAAATAAAGATGAACTCAAACTTGGACCCTATGCTGGTGCTCCTACAGATCATACCATTATTCCATTTGGAAAAGGCATATGTGGGCAAGTCGCCGTTAGCAATCAAAATTTTGTAGTACCCGATGTAAAAGCCCAAGACAATTATATTGCGTGTAGTATAAACGTTAAATCTGAGATTGTTGTTCCATTGTTTGTCGATGGTAAAAATATTGGTCAAATTGATATTGACTCAAACACAACTGATCCTTTTACAGCTGCCGATGAACGCTTCTTAGAATTTGTGTGTAATTCCGTTGCTAGGCTTTTATAGTTGTTGATAACTCTATGAATTGGTTGAAAAAACCTTTTTTTTAGAGGGATTTCAATTCTATTATTCTTTGATTATTACCTATTTTTGTTTTTTAATTTTTAGACTTCAAAATGAGCCAAAGCAAAACAATCAAATCCGCCCTAATATCAGTATTTAGTAAAGAGGGGCTCGCACCCATTGTTGAAAAACTGAACGCTCAAGGCGTTACTATATACTCCACAGGAGGTACTCAAAAATTCATCAACGACTTAGGGATTAATGTCGTACCTGCAGAGCAGATCACTGATTACCCCTCTATTCTTGGAGGTCGTGTCAAAACCTTACATCCAAAAATATTTGGTGGAATTTTAAATCGTCAAGATAACGCACAAGATGTGGAAGAAATGACATCGTTTTCAATTCCACAAATCGATGCTGTTATTGTGGATCTTTATCCCTTTGAAAAAACAGTTGCTTCTGGTGCAAGCAATGAAGATATTATTGAAAAAATTGACATCGGTGGGATTTCATTAATTCGTGCTGCCGCCAAAAACTATAAAGATGTAATATGTGTATCGTCAGTAGAAGATTATGCCGAGTTCTTAGCACTCATTTCTGAGAATGAAGGTCACATTTCAATTGAAGACAGAAAACGCTTTGCAACCAAATCATTTAATGTATCATCGCATTACGACAGTGCTATTTTCAATTATTTCAATAGCGAAAAAGAAGAGGTCGTCTTAAAAATTAGTGAAACACAAGGCAATGTACTTCGTTACGGAGAAAACCCCCACCAAAAAGGGTATTTCTTTGGAGATTTTGAAGCTATGTTTACAAAACTTCATGGAAAAGAATTAAGCTACAACAATCTTTTGGATGTAGATGCGGCTGTGAATCTTATGAACGAATTTTATGATGAAGCACCTACATTTGCCATTTTAAAACACAACAATGCTTGCGGAGTTGCACAACGAGATACGTTACACCAAGCGTATGTAGATGCTTTGGCAGGGGATCCTGTTTCTGCTTTTGGAGGCGTTTTGATTTCAAACACTGAAATTGACTTGGCAACTGCTGAAGAAATTCACAGTTTGTTTTGTGAAGTGGTTATTGCCCCTTCTTTTAGCTCAGATGCGGAAGCTCTTTTAAAAGGAAAGAAAAACAGAATTTTACTAATTCAGAATACAGTTCATTTACCCGAAACAAGTGTAAGAAGCTGTTTGAATGGTGTCTTGGTTCAGGAAAAAGATATGATTACTGACGAACGAAATATCTTAGAAAACGCAACCACTGCCAAACCAATAGATTCTGAGATAGAAGATTTATTATTTGCTTCTAAAATTTGTAAACACACCAAATCAAATACCATTGTTTTAGCAAAAAACAAACAATTATTTGCGAGTGGAACAGGACAAACAAGTCGTGTTGATGCGTTAAATCAGGCCATCCACAAAGCAAATTCTTTTAATTTTAAACTAAATGGTGCAGTGATGGCAAGTGATGCATTTTTCCCATTTCCTGATTGTGTAGAAATAGCAAAAAATGCAGGGATTACAGCGGTCATCCAACCAGGGGGAAGTATTAAAGATCAGTTAAGTATTGATTATTGTAATGCCAATAATGTGGCGATGGTTTTTACAAAAACACGTCATTTTAAACACTAAAATATTTAAGTAAAAGCTATTTTCAAACTAACGTTTATTTTAGTACTTTTACAAAGCAGCAAAATACGTTAATACTTTTTGATAAATTTTTTATAGCATATGGGATTTTTTGACTTCTTAACTGAAGAAATAGCCATCGATTTAGGCACCGCTAACACTTTAATAATTCACAATGACAAAGTTGTAATTGATAGCCCATCTATTGTAGCCAGAGATCGTGTATCAGGAAAAATTATCGCTGTAGGAAAAGAAGCAAACTTAATGCAAGGAAAAACGCATGAAAACATCAAAACAATTCGGCCTTTAAAAGATGGTGTGATTGCTGATTTTGATGCCTCTGAGCAAATGATAAGTTTATTTATTAAAAGTATTCCAGCACTCAAAAATAAATTATTTACACCTTCCCTAAGAATGGTGATTTGTATTCCTTCGGGAATTACAGAGGTAGAAATGCGAGCGGTAAAAGAATCTGCTGAACGTGTCAATGGCAAAGAAGTGTATTTAATTCATGAGCCCATGGCAGCTGCTATTGGTATTGGTGTTGACATCATGCAACCAAAAGGAAATATGATTGTCGATATTGGTGGTGGAACCACCGAAATTGCCGTGATTGCGCTAGGGGGAATTGTATGTGATAAATCTGTTAAAGTCGCAGGGGATGTATTTACGAATGATATTATTTATTACATGCGAACACAGCATAACTTATATGTTGGGGATCGTACTGCAGAAAAAATAAAAATACAAATTGGTGCAGCTACTGAAGATTTAGAAGTTCCACCAGATGAAATGAATGTGCAAGGACGAGATTTGTTGACAGGAAAACCTAAACAGGTTCAAATTACCCACAGAGAAATTTCTAAAGCATTAGATAAATCAATTCTACGAATAGAGGATTCCGTTATGGAAACACTCTCACAAACACCCCCAGAACTCGCAGCTGATATCTATAATACAGGTATATATCTTGCCGGTGGTGGATCAATGTTAAGAGGGCTAGACAAACGATTGTCACAAAAAACAGACTTACCTGTTTACATTGCTGAAGACCCGTTAAGAGCTGTTGTAAGAGGAACTGGGATTGTTCTAAAAAATATTACAAAATATAAAAGTGTATTGATAAAATAGCTCTTAAGTAATGCAACAACTTTTTAATTTCTTCATTAAAAACAAAACATTTGTCTTGTTTTTGTTGTTGTTTTCTTATGCACTCTCACTCACGATTCAAACAAATGAGTACCAACGAAGTAAGTTCTTAAATTCCTCCAATCAAATCACAGGCAGTATTTACGGTATGTTTCATAGCATTACTCAATACTTCAATCTCAAAAAAGAAAATCAAATCCTTTTAGAAGAAAACAGTCGCTTAAAAATAGTCGTTTTTAATCAAGAAAAAGCAGCGACCGTTGACACACTTTTGGAATATAAATATGAATTACAACCAAGTCTGATTTACAAAAACAGTTACTCCCTTCCAAATAACTATCTAACTCTTAACAAAGGCAAAAGCGATCGAATTAAAGAAGATGATGGCGTAATCACTTCAAAAGGTATTGTTGGTGTTATTGACAGAACATCTAAAAACTATTCTAGAGTCTTATCTATTTTAAACACAAACAGTCGCATCAATGTAAAGTTAAAAAAAACCAATTATTTTGGAACCTTAAGTTGGGATGGTGAATCGCCTGAAATCACCCAATTAAAAGACATACAAGACCTTGTGAAATTGTCCGTAGGTGATACGATTGTTACTAGCGGATACTCCTCTACCTTCCCTCCAGATATCCCTGTTGGAAGTGTTGAATCTTTTCGCCTTAATGACACAAAAGACCTTTATATTATTGACGTTAAATTATTCAATAATATGAGAAACCTAGAGCATGTTTACATCATAAAAAATACCGACATTAACGAGCTTAAAGCCTTAAACAGTTCCAATGAACAATAGTGTATTGAAAATTATTTTAAGTTTTATAGGGCTTGTTTTACTTCAAGTTCTGGTTTGTAGCAATATGAATTTTATGGGCGAGATAAACCCTTTTGTGTATGTCGTTTTTGTATTATTATACCCTGTCATCAACAACCGATTGTTGTTTATTTTTACTAGTTTTTTACTAGGATATACTGTCGATATATTTTTAGATTCTGGTGGTGTCCATGCCGCAGCAAGTGTTGCCATTGCTTATATCCGTCCACTTATTCTTAAATTTTTGTTTGGATCGGCCTACGACTATCAATCTATAAAATTTAGCACTGTAGAATTTTCTCGGCGGTTGGTTTACTTTTTGTTACTCATCGTGATTCACCACTTAATTTTGTTTTCTCTTGTTATTTTTGATGAAACAAAAACAGTTCTAATTCTCCAACAAGCCTTGTATTCAAGTGTTTTTACGCTTATACTGTGTTTGCTCTTTAGTTCATTATTTAGCAGAAAAGAAACATGAGGAAAATACTTCTTTTTGGATTGGTCATTCTAACAGGGATTTGTTTTACTGGACGTTTGTATTATTTACAAATTTACACTGCCAATGAATTCGATATTGATAATGACAATGCCATTCGAAAAGTGTTTCATTACCCAAAACGTGGCTATATCTACGATAGAAATGACAGCCTTTTAGTAGCCAATCAACCGAGTTATGATGTGATGGTAATTCCCAGAGAAGTTGAGCCTTTAGACACTATACTATTTTGTAATTTATTGAAAATTGATAAGAATGCATTTTTAAAATCTTATAAGCGGGCTAAAAATTATTCACCACGACTCCCCTCTCCGTTCTTACGTCACCTCTCTAAAGAAGATTATGCTTTTCTTTCCGAAAAATTAAGAAAATTTAAAGGCTTTTATATTCAAAAACGATCGTTAAGGGATTATCAAACTTCTATTGGTGCCAATGTATTAGGATACATTGCTGAGGCAAACAATAAAGAAATTGCGAAAGATTCTTACTACCGCCTAGGAGATATGATTGGGAAACAAGGGGTCGAAGTCTCGTATGAAAAAAAGCTTAGGGGGGTCAAAGGGGTAAAATACATCCAAAAAGATATTTACAATAGAGATATTGGAGCCTATAAACAAGGAGCATTTGACACCCTTCCAGTTCCAGGAAAGGACATAAAAATAACCATTGACTCCGAACTTCAAGCCTATGGAGAATTGCTAATGCAAAACAAAATTGGTGGTATTGTTGCTATTGAACCAAGCACAGGCGAAATTTTGAGTCTTGTTTCAGCACCTTCATACAACCCAAACTTATTAGTAGGTCGCCAACGTTCCAAAAACTACACCAAATTGTATTTAGACACCATTCACAGGCCTTTAATAGATAAGGGACTGACTAGAATGCATGTTCCGGGATCTCCTTTTAAATTGTTAGTCGCATTGACAGCTTTACAAGAAAATGCCATCACCCCAAAAACAAATATCATTTGTTCGGAAAGATATGTCTATGGAAAAAACAAACGGGTTATGAAATGTCATTGTGGTGGAGGTTTTAGAAATCTAGATTCTGGAATTAGCTATTCCTGTAATTCTTATTTTGCGATGGCTTTCAGAACAACTATTGAAAAATACAGCAATGCTTCCGAGTCCATGGACATCTGGAGCAGTCATATAAAAAGTTTTGGTTTAGGTAATTTTTTAGGCAATGATTTATCCGTTGGAAAAAAAGGAAACATTCCAGATGGGAGCTACTATGACAAATGGTATCCGGAATTTCAATGGGGTGCGACCACCATTATTTCAAATGCTATTGGGCAGGGAGAAATTTTAGTGACGCCCATCCAATTGGCAAATATGACAGCCGCGATTGCGAATAAAGGTTATTATTACACCCCTCATATCATAAAGTCTATTGAAGGTGAGGACATGGATCCTAACTTTACGACCCCAAAACAAACGTCCATCGAACCTAAATATTATGATGCCATTATTGAAGGTATGCATAATGTATATAACAAAGGAACCGCCGATTTCCTGAAAGTTCCTGGAATAGAAATTTGTGGTAAAACAGGAACTGCCGAAAATTTCACTAAAATTGATGGGGTAAGACAACAGCTTACAGACCACTCCATATTTGTGGCTTTTGCCCCAAAGGATGATCCAAAAATTGCGATCGCCATACTGGTTGAAAATGGCTATTACGGGTCACGATGGGCGGGACGTATAGCGAGTTTGATGGTTGAAAAATATATAAAAGGGGAGGTCACTTTAAAACGAATGGAAAGGTTGGTCATCGAAAAGAGTTTGGAAGATGAATACCTCAAACCCTATAGCGGTAAACCTTTTAAAATAAATGATCAATGAACCTGAACCGCACCACTAGTTTTCAATTAGATTGGCTCACTGTGATTGTTTTTACAGCACTAGTTGTTTTTGGGTATTTCAATATTTTGTCAGCCTCAGTAGCAGGAGAATTTACATCTTACTTAGACATTTCTAAGCCCTATGGAAAACAACTCTTTTTTATACTTAGCTCGTTTGTATTAATTATCCTGACATTAGCTGTTGATGTTAAGTTTTATGAACGCTTTGCAAGTATTATTTACTTGGGCTCTATCTTGACGTTAGTAGGGTTGTTTATTTTTGGAAAGCAAGTAAATGGAGCGATCTCATGGTATGATTTTGGAGGAATGACTTTACAACCGAGTGAATTTGCCAAATTCGCTACAGTCTTAGCACTTGCCAAATATATCAGTGATTTACAAACTAATATTAAAGAACAAAAAGACCAGATAAGAGCAGCTATATTGGTGGGGGTACCAGCAGGTTTAATTCTGTTACAAAATGATGCAGGGAGCACGCTTGTATTTGCAAGTTTGTTTTTTGTGTTTTACAGAGAAGGTATTCCACAATACTATCTGTTATTTGCTGTTTTTATAGCCTTTTTAGGAATTGGTACTTTAAAATTTTCTGCACTGTCCGTTTGTTTGACTCTGGCTGGATTACTTTTAATTTACCAACTGTTTTTTAAGCGTAAAAAGAAAAAAATCGGAGGTGTTTTGACAATATTAATCTGCAGTATTGGACTTAGTTTTGGAGTTCAATGGGCCTATAATAATGTCTTACAAAAACACCAACAAGATCGTATTGGACTTTGGCTTCGCTTGGAAAAAGACCCGGTGAAATTGGAATCTATGAAGCGTAATATCTCTTATAATCTCAATGAGTCTGAAAAGGCAATTCGATCTGGAGGCACTTTTGGGAAAGGGTTTATGGATGGTACGCGAACCAAAGGTAATTTTGTACCCGAACAACATACAGATTATATCTTTAGCACAGTAGGTGAAGAATGGGGCTTCTTAGGAAGTAGCTCTGTTATCATCCTGTTTTTAATCTTAATTTTGAGAATTTTATATCTAGCAGAACAACAGAAATCACAGTTTAGCAGAGTCTATGGCTACGGAGTAGCAAGTATATTGTTTGCTCACTTTCTGATTAATATTGGGATGGTAATGGGGCTGATTCCAACCATTGGGATTCCTTTGCCTTTTTTCAGCTATGGAGGTTCAGGACTTTGGAGCTTTACAATCTTGATTTTTATCTTTTTAAAGTTGGACTCCAACCGATTAAATGAGTGGTAATTTACTTCTTAACAAGTTCTAATTTCTCAGCAAAATAATCACAAAAGTCTTTCATGGTTGCAGTCATTTTTTCGTCTTGGGTAGCTCTTAAATAGGTATCACTCATTGTTACTAATGTTTGATGAAAAAATAATTTCATTTCATCCACAGGCATGTCTTTTGTCCACAAATCAATACGAAGAGTTTCCTGCTTTTTTTGATCCCACACAGAAAGCATCATTGCTTTGGCTTCTTCATGCGCAACCCCGCCATCTTGAGCAGTCCAGAATAAATGTTCTGGGACACGATTTTCATCTAATTCTACGGTCATTTCTATCTTTGAGGTATGGGTCTTTGCCATTATTTTTTTGGTTTAAATTTTGCGTTGTTAAAAATTTCAGTAGCCTCCATTTGAAGCATTTGAAGTAAAGGAGTTGTATTGTTTTCCATATAAGATTTTACAATTTGCCATCCTATGTATTGTCCGAGTCGCCCAGGAGATTCACTGTCTAATTCTAAATTAAATCGAGAAAAAGGAGCCGGGATGATAAAACGTGCTAATAATTTCCGATCGGCTTCATACAGCAATTCCTTTTCAACAAAGTACTGCCATATATAAAACTCATTATCTTTAGCCCACTCATATTGCTCTGGGAAATAGCCTATTTTTTCATTGTTTTCTTTGAATGGAATCAAGAGGTCTTTCAAATATAATTGCTTTCCAAAGTAGATCATTTCTTCTAGAAAAGTACTTCGTTTAGGTTGATAAATTAATCGTTCTGCATAAGCCGCTGCCAAGTCTGAAACAATTTGATCTTTATTTAAGTTTTGTTTGATATAATCATAAAAACTAGTATAAAACTCGTGCTCTGCTCCAAGATAAGTGTCTAATGCAATAAGCACAATAGAATCTGTTACCACTACTTTATTACGGTAATCAACATCCGAAAGCACAGTAATCATTCGTGGAGTCTTAAATGCTTTATTATAGTATTTAAGGTGCTGATAAAAATTAAATATTTCAGATTCAGTACTTGTAAAATCTTCAAAAACACTGTCCACCGCTTTGTTTTGGAGCTGTTGAATTGGATCACTCATGCGATTAACCCACACGGAATCTGCATATCTTTTAGAAAATAAAAATGGGTAGTTTTGTTTTAATGCGGGAAGATCATCGGGTGTTGATGCAGCAAACAACTGATCAAATCTTTCGATATTTAAATCCACTTCTATTTGAGATATTTCTTTTTCTAGTTTAGTTGAGTTTTGGCATGAAAAAACAGCAAAAACAAGTAAAAAAACGACTGTCTTTAAAACGTACAATAACTGGAACGGAGTATTCTTTAGTTTCAAAATATAATTTAAAATCGATTGAATCACAAAAGTAATTAATCTATATATTAAAATTGAATTCTGTCGTAAAAAATAAGTCGTTAGTATCTAAGAGTGAAATGACCCTGTTTGCTTAGCAGAGTTCCGTCCAATCTAACAAACTCAATTCTAAACCAATAGTCGCTTGAAGGAAGGCGTATTCCATCATACAAGCCGTCCCAATAATTATTATTTAATGACATTGATTTTAATAGTTTCCCATACCGATCAAATATATATATCTGACTAGAACTATAGTTATTAGGAAGGATGCCTTTAATTTCCCAAACATCGTTGTAACCATCGTTATTAGGTGTGAAAAAGTTTGGGAAATAAATCACTGGAATTGTAATTGAAACCTCTTCACATTGTAGTTCGTCTCTTACATACAGCGTGTAAAACCCGCCTGTTAGATTACCAAAATAGCCCTCATCTTGATAGCCCGAAACCAATAATCCATTTTCGTCTATCAATTTAAACTCATAATTGGCCGACCCTAAATTAGACTCTAAAATTAAAATAGAATTGTTAGAGGTCGCTTCAACAACCGTAATATCCTCCATTGACAGTGTTGGTCCCTCGGAAGCAAGAACTTCAAAACTTTGAGTATTTGCACAACTTCCATCTGGGTTTGTGACCGTAACACTATAAGGCCCTGTTTGACTGACACTAATTTCAGGTAAAGCAGAAAAATAGGTGTCTAAGTTTGGCAACACCCAACTATAATTATACAAATTTGATGGATATTCTAAATCTAATTCTAAAAGTTCTGACGAACCGTCACAAATTACAATATCATCTACGGAGTAATCTGTATTAGAATTAACTGTAAAACTAATATCTACAAAAGCATCGGAACAAAAAGCATTTGAAACTACTGCGCGAATAGTGCTGGTAGTTGTAGAAAAAACTGAAGGAAATGGACTGGTTATAGCAAGACCATTTGAATCTGTTAATGGAGCGCCAAAAGCATCAAAATAATCGATTGACATTGTTGTTTGACCATCAAGAACTGTAGTTTCTAAATCGGAAGTATCAAATATAAAAACACCATCATTATCAGTATCACAGTCTATAAACGGAGGGACTAAACTTGCCTCGGGACTGTTGATGAAATCTATTGTAAAAGAATCTATATCAAAACAAAATGTATTTAGATTATCAATTCTGCAAAAAACCAGCTCTGATGAAGAAGTATTTGAGACTGTAGTAATTGGGCTACTGCTGCTTAATGCATCACTGATTGTGGCATAATAACGAACCGAAAAATTAGTTGCTGACTGAGTTCCTAACAACAAGTCTTCAAACTCCAATGGCAAGTCAACCGTGAAGGCGTTGGAACCGTCAACACAATAAAAGGGGTTAGACGAAGGAACCTCAATTGTCGGTAACGGGTTTACAATTAAATTGATGTACGAGCCTATTCCTACACAAGAATTATCTATGTTCGAGTCCACTCGAACCCAAATCGACTGATTCAATCCAGTAGTGTTGTCATAACTCGAAATATCTGTGATTTGATTTGTTTCTGATAATGCTTCCGATGCTGTTTCATAGTACGTAACCGTTAGAGATTGGCTCGCTGAAAATAGACTTAAAATAACCGCTTCAGAATCACTAAAATCAAAAGTAGTTAAACCGTCATCTGAGTCAAAACACGCCTTGTAACCGGGAATGGAAAATGTATCTGGTATTTGCGTTGTAGATACTAATAAATTTAACACTGCGACTGAAGCACAACCAGAATCCGTTTCTACTCGAACATATACAGTATTTGGGTTAATTGAAGGATCTGTCGTTATATTTTCATAATTAATTGGGTCTGAAATAGCTGTAGAGACAGCTCCAATCTCAGCATCCGCTTGCGAAAAATAAAAAGAAAAGGTTTCGTTTTGGTAATTAGAAGATAGTATTTGAGCGGCCTCATTAAGATTGAAAAAAGTGATTCCATCCAAATCTTGATCACACTGAAATAGCTGAGCGGAGGATTGAATTACTGGTAATGGATTCACAACAAGCCCAACTTCATTCGTATAAGTTGGTCCACAAACATAATCCACTCGTTCCATTCGAGCACGGAATATGCTTTGACTCACAGAAAGTTCCGTATTTAAAATTTGTAAGACATTCGAATCTTGTCCTTCAAAACTATTTAAAACCTCATTCACATCTGTCCATGTTGAACCTCCATCCAAACTCCGTTCCCATTGGATGCTATCAAAAGAGTTTGAGGTACTTTCTAAAGAAACAGAAATTAAGGTATTTTCAGATTCGCAAACAACAATTGGAGTGGTTATTTCAACTGGATCAATACTAATGAAGTCTTGATAATCAAACAATCCGTCTGCATTGCTGTCTATTGCGAAATTATAACCATCTCCCCCAGACACAAGCCCATCATTGTCAAAAGCTGTTCCATCTAAAATTCCTAAAGTGGCTGTAAATCCAGCTTCGTCTGCATCAAAACATCCATCTGAATCGGAATCCAATTGTATAAAGTCAGGAGTATCATTAGCATCCGAATCTAGAGGTATTATTGTTTCTGAAACATCTGCGGCACCATTCATATTAGAATCTAGAAACCCTAAATCTATCTGACCGTCATTATCAACATCAAAACTATTAATTCCAATCCCCGCTTCAAACAAATCATACAGTCCGTCATTATCACTATCTAAATCTAAAAAATCAAGTACAGAATCTCCATCAAAATCACCTGGATTAAAAGCAGCATCATGACGACCATCATAGTTAGTATCATTTAATTCAACCGAATCAATTTGACCATTTTGATCCAGATCTAAATTTGAGTTTCCATTTTCTATTACATCATAAATACCATCGTTATCGCTGTCTAAATCCAATGCATCAAAAACCATATCGCCATCATAATCTACCGGTCTACAGGTTTGAATCAGTCGAAAAGCCGCTGAATTAATTTCAGCATCCGATTTATTAATATATGTTATGCTAAATCCACTCGCTTGATTGCTATGAAATGAAAATGAAACATCCTCGGAAGAAAGTACCGCTGAATTTAATTTAAATCTAATTTCAAAAGCCGTAAACTCTTCGATATTATTGTCATAAATCCCATCGTAATTTGTGTCAATTAAAAGTTGATTTTCAGGATCCAAAACTGTCAGTGTTTCGTCGTAAGCAACCCTAAAAATAAAAAAATCATCCTCATCAAAATCTATAGATCCAGGGGTACTTTCAGAATCAGATTGTTGAACTACAAAACTCGTTGGCACATCAAAAGTAAGTTCATAGGTACTTGAACTTATAGAACCTGCCGTTTCTGGAGCTGCCTGAAACAGCATAGATTGATCTGTATATCCAGTAAAGGTGGTGGACAAATCATTCGCGACACTCGCAACGGAACTGGCAGTAAAAAAAGGTCCGGAACTATTTGAAAGATTAAATGTTAGATCGCAATTTGATTCTTGACTGTTAAGAGTGCCATCGTTATCATGATCTGTATCAATATTGTTATTTACGCCGTCAGAATCAAAGTCTCCTGCACAGCTACTCACCGGAATATTGTCTGAAAGAACGGTTTGACAGTCTGTAATGATTCCTTCTAATTGATAATACCCAGGCAATTCTGGAATCCATGTTTCTGTATTTGCTCCAGGGATCGCCAAGCCATTATAAAACCATTGGTAGGCATCAAAAGACTCTAAACTACTAATATTAAGTTCTATATTAGGGATGCAAAGTTCGGTCACTACCGATGTAAGTCCTCTAGATGAAATTTCTGGTTTGAAAATAAATCCAGAATAAAAGCCCCCTAATGAGGCAACTCCGTTAGCACCATAATAAGAAATGTAAATTTGTTTATCTGAAGAAACACTCACATCTCCAGAAAGACCACTTACCAAATAGGTCACGAAATTAGGGTTCCCATTCACCGTTTGGGGAGTAGCATTCGTTGCCACACCATTAATAAAAATAGCGGCACCAACTTCGGAAACAATTGTTATTCCGCCTGAAAAAACAGCACTTCCTGTGCCCGTATTTTGAATGAGAGGTATGTTATTTATTGTTTTTGGGGTCTTACAATTAAGAGGGGGTACAAAAAACATCTCTTGATTAGCCTCGTTATTTGAACCCCCAATTCCTTGGTATGCAAAAGCAGTTTTAGAAGTCCAAACATACATATTACCTCCAGGGCTGGAGCCAGAAGCTGATTGGGTACTAAAATACGACCCGTCTATACTAATATAATCCCCAGCGGATAATGTAGTTAAAAACGTTCCTGTTGAATCATCTCCATTTACATACACGTCTGTGTTATCTAAATGCGCCACAATCAGAGGGCGTTCAATGTCATCATAGCCATTGGCTCTCACAAATATATATTCGCTGTACGTTTGATTATCGTTCAAAATGGTTTCAAAGGGAGCTATTTGATCAATTCCAAAATCGCGTCCCGTTCCTGTCGAATTACTTCCATTTGTAGAACCACAGTTGACTACTATAGGTTTATTTGCACTCACAAGAGCACCCACCAAGCCATCTCTATTGACTGGTGTAATTCCAGGATTTAATGCAATCACATAGGTTTCACCGTAATTTAAAACAACAGAAAGTGGCGTACTATTTTCTATAACAATTCCTGCAGGTAAATCCGAAAAATCAACCTGCGTATTGTTTTCAGTTGCCATAACAGAAACAAAATTTAAATAATCTGTTGATGTTGATGTAAATGTTTTTTGATTTGTAAACGTTCCGACCCTAAAAGTTGTGCCAAGACCCGCTAAACCTTTAGAAACTAAAGACCCTGCTTGAGATTGAGATGTACCAGCTATGAGACGAACAGAAGCATAAACAGGCTGGTCTGCTTGGATCGAATAGCCTTTGTTTAAATATTTAGTTCCTGTAGTACTAACGTCTGCGATAAACGAGGTGTTTGTTCCTGAGCCAATTAAAATTTCAATTGGATTTGCATTTGATGCAGAAAGAACGGAAACAGGTCCTCCAATTTCTGTCACCGTAACATTAACGGGGGTGATACTTGGAGTTGATATGTGTAAGTATTGATTTTGAGGGGTAGCGTTTGAATTATTGGCAACGCTTATTGGAGGAATATAATGAGTACGACTCAATTGAGCATAACTTAACTGAAGGCCCAATACTACTACTAAATTTAATATGTAACTATGCCACTTTTTCATAATGACTCTTTACAAGAAAGAAATAAAATTTATAATTCGTTAACTCTATTGAGGTCTAAGTTACAGAATTCTAGAACAATTGAATTGTATTTTTGTTCATTATATTTAATTTGCATAAAATAATTTATCCAGAATAGATTACTTTTGTAAGGCTATAAAAAAAGTTACATGAAAACAACACTGGTGATCACTCATATTGTGGAATGGTTAAAGACGTATGCCATAAACGCAAACGTAAATGGGTTTGTTGTGGGGGTTTCTGGCGGGGTAGATTCTGCTGTCACTTCAACACTTTGTGCCATGACAGGACTGGATGTGATGTGTTTAGAAATGCCCATCCACCAAGCAGAAAGTCATGTTTCAAGAGCCCAAGAACACATCGAACAACTAAAAAAAAGATTTCCAAACGTACAGTCAACACGGATTGACTTAACCCCTGTTTTTGAGAGTTTCAAATCTGAAATTAATTCAGAAGGCAGCGCTTCTACCGTAGATATGGCATTGGCAAATTCGAGAGCACGATTACGTATGACAACGCTTTATTACTACGCGGGGCTTTTAGGAAAACTCGTGGCTGGAACCGGAAATAAAGTAGAAGATTTTGGCGTTGGATTTTATACAAAATATGGTGATGGCGGCGTGGACCTCAGTCCAATTGCTGATTTATTAAAATCGGAAGTGTACGATTTAGGAAAGGCATTACAAGTCCCTCAAAGCATCTTAACAGCTGCTCCAAGTGATGGTTTATTTGGAGATGCTCGAAGCGACGAAGACCAAATTGGAGCTTCGTATCCAGAATTAGAATGGGCCATGAATGCGGTTGAAAATGGAAAAACAGTTCACGATTTTCAAGGCAGAGAACGAACTGTTTTGGAGATTTATTTGCGATATAACGCAGCCAATACACACAAAATGAAGCCTATTCCTGTCTGTGAGATTCCTGAAAAATTAAAACACTAAACTCAAATGATTCGAGTCCTTGTTGCAGATCATCAACCCATTGTAAGCTATGGGATTCGTATGTTATTTGAGAATTCAAAAGACATCAAAATTGTAAATACAGCGAACTCAGCAACACAGCTTTTAGACTATCTCAAAAAATCCAATACAGACATCGTTCTTATGACGATGGATCTTCCAGACATCAATGGGATCACCGTACTTCGCACTATAAAAAAAGAATTTAATGATGTAAGTGTTATTATTTTTAGCACACACCCCGAAGATATTTATGCCATCAGTGCGATCAAAGCGGGAGCCTCTGGATATTTATCTAAAACGGTGACAACCGCCACCATAAAACGCGCCATTCTTAAGGTATTTAAAGGAGGTATTTATGTGAGCAAGGAGCTTGCGGAGAGCCTTACTTTTGAAAAAAATAACCTTGGAACAATGAACCTTTATAAGAAACTTTCGACCCGTGAAGTGGAAGTTTTAAAGCTCATTTCATCTGGAAAAAGAAATATAGATATCGCGGACCAATTGAACATTAATGAAAAAACCGTGAGCACCTATAAATTGCGTTTAATGAAAAAATTGAATGTCTCAAATCTTGTGGAACTGATTGATCACGGGCGTCAGAAAAAATAACCCTTAAAGAACGCGACTTAGTTTTCTGGACAATAACATTTTTAAATTGGAGTAATTCAAAACATCTTCTAGAAGAGCGCGGTGATCCACTTCGTTTTGAGTCTCTTGTTTAATTTCATTCACCTTTAGATCAATTAAAAAACAACGCAACGTCAAAATTGTTTCACTAACTAATTGTGCAATACTGACGTCTTTTTGTTTTGGAAAAATATTATTTTTCTCCCAATTATGAAGGTTATAGCGTTCCTCATTCATTAAAATATTGGTCACGTCCGAAGCCAAATCAGGATCTAAATGGTTCACAAAAGATTCAATTACAAAATCATCCGACTGGTTTAAACTATCGATAATCGTGTAATAGAGGGTTTTAAAGTTTTCATTGGTAAATTGCATTTCGTCTTCTTGTAAATCCAAAAATATTTTTTCAAATACTTTAACTTCATGGATTACAGGTTCGAGTGCGAGTGCACCTTTGTCATTTTCTTTGAGAATTAAATCTTCAAACGCTTCTTTTCGGCTTCCGTAGAGAAGTAATATTTCAATGATTTTTTGCTCCAGCTCATACTGAATATCAACTTTGACACGAGGACTTGTAGATTTAACAACCTCAAATGCTTTTTGTTTTTGGTTGTACGATTTATTGGCTTCATTTTGCGCTTTTTTACTCATTTGAGCCAGCGTGCTAAAAAGGACTTCTTCGCTAATATCCATAATACGCGAACATTCTCGTACATAAATTTCACGTTGAATATTATCGGCTACTTTAGAAATACTCGTCACCATATCTCGAATCAGATTGGCCTTCGCAACCGGATCATTTTGGGCTTCCTCCATAAGCAAAGAGGCTTTGTAAGCAATAAAATCTTTTGCATTTTCTTTGAGGTAGGCTTGTAATTCTTCAAGTGTATTTTGTTTGGCAAAACTATCGGGATCCTCTCCCTCAGGAAAGGTGCAAATTTTGACATTCATACCTTGCTCCAAAATCAAATCAATCCCTCGTAATGCCGCGCGAATTCCTGCAGGATCGCCATCAAACAATACCGTGATATTTTTAGTCAAACGGTTAATCAATCGAATCTGATCAGGGGTTAAAGCGGTACCTGAGGAGGACACCACATTTTTAATCCCTTTTTGATGAAACTGAATCACATCCGTATAGCCTTCAACTAAATAACAATTATCTTCTTTAGCAATGGTTTGTTTGGCATAGTAAATCCCATACAAGACTTTACTTTTATGATAAATAGAACTCTCTGGTGAGTTGAGATATTTAGCCGCTTTTTCATTTTTAGCCAAAATTCTACCTCCAAAACCAAGTACCCGTCCCGACATGCTATGTATGGGAAACATTACCCGCCCTTTGAAGCGGTCAAACTGTTTGGTTTCTTTTACAATGGTAAGGCCTGTCTGTTCCAGGTATTTAAGCTGATACCCTTTTTTGAGAGCGGCATCGGTCAACCCACTCCAATCGTCTGTGGAATACCCCAACTGAAACTCTTTAATCGTCTCATCCGTAAACCCACGCTCCTTAAAATAACTCAAACCAATAGCTTTTCCGGCATCTGTTTTAAGCAATGTATTTTGAAAATAAGTCCTCGCGTATTCACTAACGAGGTACATACTTTCGCGCTCACCAGCAGCAGCTTTTTCGGAGTCCGATTGAACGGTTTCCTCAACTTCAATATTGTACTTTCGAGCTAGATATTTTATCGCTTCTGGATAGGTAAAATGTTCGTGCTCCATTAGAAATGATACCGAAGTTCCACCCTTTCCTGTTGAGAAATCTTTCCAGATTTGTTTTACAGGGGATACCATAAAACTCGGAGTCCGTTCTTCACTAAATGGACTTAAACCCTTAAAGTTACTCCCCGATTTTTTTAATTGCACAAAATCGCCAATCACCTCCTCTACACGGGCAGTGTCAAAAACTTGATCTATAGTGGATTTTGATATCAAAATAAATGCTAATTTTAATTGATTTTTTATGGCTTATAAAAATACGAGATTAAAACTAAATACATTGTACTTTTTTTGTTATTTTTGAATCATGTCATATAAAATAGTAATTACTTTTCTATTGATATTTCTGAGTTTTAGCTGTAAAAAAGACGAAGAAATAACACCCACTGAACCTGAGGTTGTTTTATCCGATAATATCTTAGTTTACGATTCCGAGAAAATCCATAACAATTTAAGCTTACTTGTAAAAAATGCAAGTTTAACATCTCTTTTAGTAGATAAAATGGGTAACACAGTTTATGAGTGGAATTTTGATACAAAACTTGGCAATGACTTTGAACTGTTGCCAGATGGAAAAAGCATCGGAATGTTCAAAAGAACGGACCCTGTCATTAATTTCGGTGGATACGGAGGAATCGTTAAGATTTTTGACGAAAATGGAACTGAATCCTGGAATTACGATTATACCAATGGTGATGACATCGCTCATCATGATGTTGAAATGTTACCAAATGGAAATGTAATTTTTTTAGTCTGGGAAGAAATTGATGCTGCTGAAGTACAAGCTGCAGGAGTAGATTTTAACTCAAATGTTTATACTGAAACATTAATCGAAGTGAATCCCAGCACAAATCAAGTGGTATGGGAGTGGCACAGCTGGGATCATATAATTCAAAATCATGACCCTAATGCAGCTCATTATGGTTCAATCGCAAACAACCCACAGCGCATAAATATTAATTATAACATAAATTCTAACGGAGATTTTATGCATGCCAACGGCATAAGTTACGACACAGCCAAAGATGTTATATATATAAGTGTTAATTATTTTAGTGAAGTATGGGTCGTGGACCACAGTACAACAATAAGTGAAGCAAGTAGTAGCTTGGGTGGAAATTACAATAAAGGTGGCGATTTATTGTACCGTTTTGGAAATCCAAGTGCTTATAATATTTCTGCTGGAACAAGAATATTTTACAACAATCACTTTCCTAATTTATTGAAAAATGGTGTTCCTGGAGCTGGCAATATGTTAGTTTATAGCAATCTTGGACCAGATGGTTTAGAACAATCTTCAGTTTATGAAATGATGCTTCCAGAACCTTTTTCATTACTACCTAATATTAACAATGAACCAACAATTGTTTGGAGTTTTACTGACGAAGACTTATTCTTTAGCAAAATTTCAGGAGCGGACAGGTTGCTTAACGGAAATACACTAATTTGTGAAGGTGACTTTGGAATGTGGGAAGTTACTACTGATGGGGAAGTTGTTTGGAAATATGAAAGTGATGTGCGAGTTTGGAGAGCTTATGGCCATGAACTGGGAAGTAGCGAACTCGAGTACATTATTGATTAACTATCTACTTATTTCGTTCGATTACATAATTCACCATCAAAATCAATGATTTTTTATAGGCTGATTCTGGAAAAGGTTCCAGCAATTGTAACGCCTGTTCTTGAAAAGCTTTCATCTGAGAAACGGCATAGTCCAAGCCGCCATTAGTTTTTACAAAAGCAATCACTTCCTTGACCCGTTTGGAATCTTTGTTGTGATTTTTAATGGAGTTGATTAACCAACTTTTTTCTTTTTTAGAACACTGATTCAACACGTAAATGAGCGGAAGCGTCATTTTCTGTTCTTTGATATCAATCCCCGTGGGCTTTCCAATTTGTTGGGTGCCATAATCAAACAAATCATCTTTAATTTGAAACGCCATACCTATAAGCTCTCCAAATTGTCGCATCGTTTCCACCTCTTCAGATAATGGTTTCACAGAAGCGGCTCCCAAACTGCAACAAGCAGCGATAAGTGTAGCGGTTTTTTGACGGATAATTTCGTAATATACAGCTTCCGTAATGTCTAGGTTTCTGGCTTTTTCTATTTGAAGTAACTCCCCTTCGCTCATTTCACGAACGGCTACTGAGATGATTTTTAAAAGATCAAAATCGTTATTATCAATACACAACAAAAGCCCTTTTGACAATAAAAAATCACCGACTAAAACAGCAATTTTATTTTTCCAAAGCGCATTTATCGAGAAAAACCCACGACGTCGATCGCTTTCATCCACCACATCGTCATGAACCAAAGTCGCAGTATGGATCAACTCAAGGACAGATGCACCTCTGTAAGTGCGTTCGCTCACCTGTCCGTTGGAAATCATTTTGGCAGTCAGAAACACAAACATCGGACGCATTTGTTTTCCTTTCCGGTTGACGATATAATGTGTAATACGGTTCAGAAGTGCCACCCGACTGGACATGGATAATCGAAATTTCTTTTCGAAAAGTTCCATCTCATAGGTGATTGGTTTTTTTATGGTTTCAATTTTCTTCAAACAGTCCGTATTGAAATCCAAAATTAAACATATAAAACCTATTATTTCTTACAAATACGTTAAATAATTGAAGCCGTCATGTTCTGAATATTGAATCCTTAAAATTGTTTTATGAAAACTAATTTATTGAGATATATTCCCTTTTAATTTCATAAAACTCTCAAAATGATACAGTAACGGTTTGTTCTATTTGTGTTATTTAAAAATTTTGTTTAATTTTACATTTAAACCAATAAACAAAATATTATGAAAAAAATTACTTTTTTAGCCATTTTAATGGTCTCTTTTCTAACAAATGCTCAAGTGATATTTAGTGAAGATTTTGAAGGCTCCGCCTTAACTTTACCAGCAGGTTGGGGTAATGAAAACCTTGCACCATTAGGAGATGCCGCTGAAGTGTGGACTATTGAAAGCTCTGGAGAAGCTTATTATGTTACTGGAGGAGAAACAGCAATGTATGATAGTGCAGGAATGTTTGGCAACTATGCTATTTTTAATAGTGATGCATACGGACAGGGAAACGCTGAAGATGTTGCACTCACATCGCCTGCATTTGATTGTTCTGGTCTAAGTACCGTGATATTATCTTTTAATGAGTGGTTTACTGGGGGCTATGGAGGCTCAGCATACGTTGAAATTTCAGCGGATGGAGGATCAACCTGGACAGCAGTTCAAACCTATGACACTACTGTCACTGGACTTGAATATGGTGAGCGAATTATTGATATTACGACTCTTGTTGGAACATCTTCTACTGCTCATGTAAGATTTAGATATGCTGGAGACTGGTCTTATTACTATGCAGTTGACAACATTGTTGTTCAACAACCTCAGGGCAATGCTCCAGACGTATGTACCAACATGGCGCCTATTGACCAAGCAACAGACGTTGAAATTTCAGTATCAAATGCTGGTTCAAAAATGATTATGTTTTCTTGGGATGCAGCCACTACAGGTGATCCTGCAACATCTTATAACTGGGTGTTTGGAGAAACAGCTGAAACTGTAACTCAAGTAATTGCAGGTGTTGATGGCACTGTTGAAGGCATGGGTGGTATTACATGGGGTAATACAGTAGAAACAGGCTGGCAAGCAAACACGACTTACTATTGGAAAGTTCAGAGTGTAAATATTGCAGGAACTACAGATTCACCAATCTTTAGTTTCACAACAGCTGCATCTGATCCGTTAGGAATAGAAGAGCTTACAATTAACACACTGAATGTATCTCCAAACCCTGTCAAGGATATGATCACTATTAACAGCCCTGTAGGGTTTGACAGTGTTGAAGTGTTTAACCAATTAGGTCAATTAGTGTTAAAATCTAATGCAGAATTATTAAACAATAATAGATTAGATCTTAGTGCTTTAAACCCTGGTATGTATATGTTACAAATCAAGGCTGAAAACAAAAGTAAAACCGTAAAAATTATTAAAGAATAAGGTTTACGAACTATACTAAAAAGCCTGTGATGTTAACATCACAGGCTTTTTTTATTATAAAACTCAAAGTGTACTATTAAAACAACTGCGAAGCAATAGCTTTGATGTTATCACTTTTTCCCATGGAATAATAGTGCAATACTGGCACCCCAAAGTCCAGTAATTCTTTGGATTGCTGAATGGCCCATTCGACCCCCACTTGTCGTATTTGAGTATTTGAGCTACAGCCATTAACTTCTTTGATGAGTGCCTCTGGTAAGTCTATTTTAAAAACTTGAGGTAATAACTGCAAATGCTTTTGAATAGCTAAGGGTTTGATTCCAGGGATAATCGGAATGGTAATCCCCATTTCACGAGCCATCGTTACAAATTTAAAATAGCGTTGATTGTCAAAAAACATTTGAGTAACCACATAATCGGCTCCGGCATCTACTTTTTCTTTTAACCGCAACAAATCCGAATGTAAAGACGGTGATTCAATGTGTTTTTCGGGATAGCCCGCAACACCAATACAAAAATCGGGCTTGTTATCTACCTCCACAACTTCGTGTAAATAGGTTCCTTGATTTAATTTATGGATCTGTTGTACCAAGTCTGTTGCATAATGGTGCCCGCCTTTAGTGGGTTCAAAATATTTTTGATGGGGCATGGCATCCCCACGAAGTGCCATTACATTGTTGATCCCTAGATAATGACAATCGACCAATAAGTATTCTGTTTCTTCTTTGGTAAACCCTCCACAAAGCACATGCGGAATGGTATCTACCTCGTATTTGTGTTTGATCGCCGCACAAATCCCCAAAGTTCCTGGACGCATTCGAGTGATTTTTCGATCAAACAGTCCTTTTTTCTCAATATAGATGTACTCCTCTCTTGAAGTGGTGACATCAATAAAGGGCGGGTTAAATTCTATCAAGGGATCAATATTGTCATACAACTCCTGAATGTTTTTTCCTTTTTTAGGTGGAATTATTTCAAAAGAAAACAAGGTCTTTCCGTTGGCATTTTTTAAGTGTTCTGTAACTTTCATAATGTGCTCTTTAGTTTGTTAAATTTGGATTTAACCATTTTCGCGCGTCTTCTATACTAATTTCTCTTCGTTTTGAATAATCGATTAATTGATCTTCGGTAATTTTTCCCAGCCCAAAATACTTGGCTTCAGGATTTCCAAAATAATACCCACTCACACTGGCGGCAGGCCACATGGCCAAGCTTTCGGTCAGCTCCACTCCTATTTGTTTTTTAACCTCTAAAAGTTTCCAAATGGTTTGTTTCTCCAAATGATCTGGACAAGCAGGATAGCCCGGTGCCGGACGAATGCCTTTATAACTTTCTTTGATTAACTCGGTATTAGATAAATCTTCATCAGCGGCATACCCCCAGTGATTCACACGCACTTCCTTGTGTAAATATTCTGCGAAGGCTTCTGCCAATCGGTCTGCTAATGCTTTAATCATGATGGCGTTGTAATCGTCATTATTGGCTTCAAAATCATCGGCTAGTGCTTTGGTTCCAAAGCCTGTACTCACACAAAAACAACCCATATAATCAGTTTTTCCACAGGATTTCGGAGCGATGAAATCGGACAGTGCGATATTGGGAACTTCTGCCCGTTTTTTGAGTTGTTGACGCAGGGTTAAAAATGTTTGGAGTGTGTTTCCACTTTCATCATAAATCTCGATATCATCTTCATTGATGGTATTGGCTGGAAACAATCCAAAAATAGCTTTGGCACTCAGTAATTTCTCTGAAAAAATGCGTTGTAACAGTTCTTGTGCATCTCTAAACAATTCGGTGGCTTGTGTTCCTACGATTTCATCTTCTAAAATATTGGGATATTTTCCATGCAAATCCCAACTTCTAAAAAAGGGACTCCAATCGATAAATTCTTCCAATGTTGTGATGTCAAAATCTCGGATCACTTGAATCCCTAATTTTTTAGGTTTCACTATTTTGGTTTGATCCCACTTAATTATATATTTTTTTGCACGCGCCTCCTCAATAGAAATGTATTCTTTTTGTTTGGTTCTGCTCAAAAAATTTGCTCTAAATAAATCGTAGGATGCTCTCAATTCACTGAGATGTTGCTCGTTGTCTTTTTTGAGTAAATCGCCTACTACAGTCACGGCTCTAGAGGCATCGTTCACATGAATGACTGTATTGCTATAATGCGGTGCAATCTTCACAGCTGCATGGGCTTTTGAGGTTGTAGCGCCGCCAATCATTAAAGGAATCGTAAGATTTGTTTTTTCCATTTCTTTAGACACATAGACCATCTCATCCAAAGAAGGAGTTATGAGTCCACTGAGTCCAATAATATCAACTTTTTCTTTGATGGCGGTTTCAATAATTTTTTCGGGAGGAACCATCACCCCCAAATCTACAATCTCATAGTTATTACAACCGAGAACAACGCTCACAATATTTTTACCAATATCATGCACATCTCCTTTCACGGTGGCCATTAATATTTTACCAGCATATTCGAATTTTCCATCTTTTTCGGCCTCAATAAAGGGTTGTAAATACGCCACCGCACGCTTCATTACACGGGCTGATTTGACCACCTGTGGCAAAAACATTTTACCACTTCCAAACAGATCGCCGACCACATTCATACCAATCATTAGATGACCCTCAATGACCTCAATAGGCTTTTGGGCCAGTTGCCGTGCTTCTTCTACATCTTCGACAATAAACGTATCAATTCCTTTGACCAAACCGTGGGTGATCCGTTCTTGCAAAGAGTTGTTTCGCCATTCCAAAACAGCGACCTCAACATTGTTTTTTTGGCCTTTTAAGGTTTCTGCCAAATCCAAAAGACGTTCGGTTGCATCGTCCTTTCGGTCAAACAAAACATCTTCCACACATTCCAATAGATCTTTAGGGATTTCATCGTAAATCTCTAACAGTGTCGGATTAACGATTCCTATATTCATGCCATTTTTAATCGCGTGAAACAGAAACGCTGAGTTGATGGCTTCTCTGACAATGTTATTGCCTCGAAATGAAAATGAGACATTACTGACTCCGCCAGAAACATTGGCATAAGGTAAATTCGTTCGTATCCATTTGGTGGCCTGAAAAAAGTCTAAAGCATTTTTTCGGTGTTCGTCCATTCCTGTGGCCACAGGAAATATATTGGGATCAAAAATGATGTCTTGTGGTGCAAATTTCACAGTCTCTTCCAAAATATCATAGGAGCGTTTACAAATATCTATTCGGCGTTGGTAGGTATCGGCTTGTCCAATTTCATCAAAAGCCATTACAATTACGGCAGCTCCATAGCGTTTGATTAATTTGGCTTGACGAATAAATTCGTGTTCGCCTTCTTTAAGACTGATTGAGTTGACCACACATTTTCCTTGTACGACTTTAAGTCCAGCTTCAATGATTTCCCATTTAGAACTGTCAATCATAATGGGTACTCTTGAAATATCGGGTTCAGAAGCGATGAGATTCAAAAAAGTGGTCATTGCATGAACACCGTCCAACATGCCCTCGTCCATATTGACGTCAATGATTTGAGCACCGCCTTCCACTTGATCTCTAGCAACAGAAAGAGCTTCTTCAAATTTTTCTTCTTTGATTAACCGTAAAAATTTTCTTGACCCTGTTACATTGGTACGTTCGCCAACGTTTACAAAATTGGATTCTGGAGTCACCACCAAGGGTTCAAGTCCAGAAAGGGTTAGGTATTTTTGACAGTCACTCTCCATTATCGTTGGTCTTTGTGTTGGCGGGGATTGTAATTTTTGGACACTTCAAATATTGAATTGATATGAGCAGGAGTGGTTCCACAGCACCCTCCAATAATATTAATTAAATTGTCTTTAAAATAGGCTTCAATAAAGGCGGTCATTTGTTTTGGAGTTTCGTCATATTCACCAAAAGCATTTGGCAACCCTGCATTGGGATGTGCCGAAGTATGAAATGTTGTTTCATTAGAAAGTCGTTGTAAATACGGTCGGAGTTGATCCGCTCCCAAAGCACAATTAAACCCAACACTCAATAGTGGGATGTGCGAAATTGAGGTTAAAAACGCTTCTACGGTTTGCCCTGAAAGCGTACGCCCAGAGGCATCGGTAATGGTTCCTGAAACCATGATTGGAATATCAATTGCGCGTTCTTCTTTTACTTCTTCAATCGCAAACAAGGCTGCCTTGGCATTTAAAGTATCGAATATCGTTTCTACTAAAAGTAAATCGACTCCACCATCTATTAATGCTTCGACTTGAAGTTTATACGCAATGCGTAATTCATCAAACGTAATGGCACGGTATTCAGGTTTATTGACGTCAGGCGATAAACTCGCTGTTTTGTTTGTTGGACCAATACTTCCCGCAACAAACCGAGGCTTGTGAGGTTCAGCTATTGTAAATTGATCTGCGACACCTTTGGCAATTTTGGCAGATTCATAATTCAGTTCATACACTAAGTTTTCCATGTCATAATCTGCCATGGCAATAGAGGTGCCCGAAAAGGTATTTGTTTCAACGATATCAGCACCGGCTTCAAAATATTTGTGATGAATTTCGGCAATAGCTTCTGGCTGCGTCAAACTCAACAAATCATTATTTCCTTTTAAGGGTGTAGGATAATCTTTAAAACGTTCGCCTCTATAATCTTCTTCAGAAAAATTATAATCTTGAAGCATGGTTCCCATAGCACCATCTAAAATTAAGATTCGTTTTTGTAATTCGTTATAAATGTTTGACATCCTAAATTGAGTATTTCTAATTGGTTATACTAATGCTTTTACAACGGCTTTTGGCGCTTCTTTTCGACTGCCATCGAATCCATCAATTCCACTTACGGTAGTATATTTTAAGACATAGCGTTTGCCAGGGTTGATGATTTTATAGGCGGCTTGACACATAAGAGTTGCTTCATGAAATCCACATAGAATTAGTTTTAATTTTCCTGGATAGGTGTTGACGTCTCCAATCGCAAAAATGCCTGGTATGTTTGTTTGATAGTCAAGTGTATCGACTTTAATGGCATTTTTTTCGATTTCTAACCCCCAATTAGCAATGGGACCTAATTTTGGAGACAGTCCAAATAGCGGGATAAAACAATCGGTTTCAATTAAGGTTTCTTCACCATTTTTGGTAACCTCCACATGCTCTATTTTATCTTCTCCACCAATTTTGGTTACAACCGCTGGGGTGATTAAATTTATTTTTCCTTGCGCTGTAAGTTCTTGTACTTTTTCTAAAGAATCCAAAGCTCCTCTAAATTCATTACGGCGGTGAATCAAAGTTACCTCTTTGGCAACGTCGGTTAAGAAGATACTCCAATCCAAGGCTGAATCGCCTCCTCCAGAAATCACCACACGCTTGTCACGATATACTTCAGGGTCTTTAATGAAATAATTAAGCCCTTTATTTTCATAAAAATCACGGTTGTCCAACTCTGGTTTTCTAGGTTCAAAAGAGCCTAAACCTCCTGCAATAGCAATAATTGGTGCGGCATGTTTGGTGCCTTTATTAGTGGTGACTATAAAACTCCCATCTTCAAGTTTTTCAATCGTATCCGCGCGCTCGCCGAGTGTAAAACCAGGCTCAAATTGCTTGCCTTGTTCCAGTAAATTTTCGGTGAGATCTCCTGCTAATATTTCAGGAAACCCTGGAATATCATAAATGGGTTTTTTGGGATAAAGTTCTGAACACTGTCCACCGGCTTGTGGAAGTGCGTCTATAATGTGACATCTCATTTTAAGTAATCCAGCTTCAAAAACGGTAAAAAGTCCTGTAGGTCCAGCACCAATTATTAAAATATCTGTTTGAATCATTCTCTATTATTTTTTACTAATTAATCCTTTTGTAAATTCATTAAGCGTTTGAACTTTTTGTTCAAAATCGCCTTTAATTGTTTTTCTAAATTCGTTTAAATTTTGAACTAAATCGTCCACGTTTTCTGGGACAACATCTTCAAAAAATTGACGCAATCTTTTTGCTGTTGTAGGCGATTGTCCATTGGTTGAAATGGCAATTTTTACATGCCCTTTAGTGACAATTCCCCCCATATAAAAATCACAATAGGGTGGATTATCTGCAACATTGACTAGAATATGTTGGGCTTTGCAATCGTTATAAACTTCCACATTAACGTCTGGAACATCGGTTGTTGCTATTACCAGATGTTTTCCTTTAAGAAATGAATTATTATAGGAGTCATAAATTAACTCAACATCAAAAGATTTGGCTAAAGCAAGTGTCCCTTCTCTAAACATTGGAGAGACGATCGTTACTTTTGCATCTGGGCTCGATTTTAACAAAAAATGTAATTTTTCTTCTGCCACATTTCCACCTCCAACAATAAGCACATGAAGTGCCTTTGCTTTCAGAAATATTGGGTATAGGTTGTTTCTAGATTCCATTAGTTCTGAGATAAAGAGTAGGTTTGAACTTCTTTTGAGATAGAAGCTAGTTGAACTCGGTTAGAAACGACTTCTCCAATCACAATGATTGCTGGAGAGCTTAATTGTTTTTCAGCTACAACGGACTCGATTGTTTGAATTGTTCCAAAGCCTGATTTTTCACGATCTGTCGTTCCATTCTGTATGATGGCAACGGGGGTGGCTTCTTTTCCTGCTTGAGAAAAGACGTTTACAATTTGACTTAACTTTCCCATCCCCATTAATATAACAATGGTCGCAGTTGATTGTGCTGCGATCCGAATGTCGGAGGAAAGTTGGTGGGTTTTGGTAGTGCCTGTGATGACCCAAAAACTTTCAGAAACGTGGCGCATTGTTAAGGGGATTCCTTGACTGGCGGGCACTGCCAATGCAGAGGATATACCTGGTACTACTTCCGTTTGCAAGTTATGTTGTTGTGCAAATTCAATTTCTTCTGAACCCCGTCCAAACACAAAAGAGTCACCTCCCTTAAGTCGCACCACATGCCCATGACGCTGTGCTTTGGCAACGATCAAATCGTTGATTTGTTCTTGTTGATAGGAATAGCAACCCCGACGTTTTCCCACAAAAATCTTCTCAGAAATAGACGAGGCGTATTTCAAAAGCTCACTGTTTACGAGTGCGTCGTATAAAATAACATTGGCGGTACTGATGGATTTGATGGCTTTCAAAGTGATCAATTCTGGATCGCCAGGTCCTGCCCCTACAACCGTCAATTTTGGGCGTCGAGACACCCGTTCGATAGATTTAAGTGTCCAGATCATTTTTTCTAAATTCTTTTACGGTCGTTAAAAATGCGTTTGCTGTATTAATGTAATTCTTAGCAAATGACTCGGTAGGTTCATTTTTATTGATTTGATAAATAAGCTCTGCAAACGTAGATCCTAACGAGATTAGATTTGTGGAAACAAATACCTCATCAAATTGACTGATAATTGAGGCTTGTGTATTTGTTGAATGGCTTTTTGATAATAAAAGTGCTTTCGCAGAATTTACCATGGAACTGTACGCAAAATAGATGGCGTTGTTGTAGGCTTTTGATTCAAAATCGGCACGAGCATTGGAGATTTTTTCTTCACTTTCTAAAAAAAGTGTAGAAATTAAATCGATGACAACTCCTGCACATTCGCCAACTCCAATGGCTTTTTGATAGGGCTGCTTTGCCCCCCAATCGATATAATCTTCCGTCTTTAAATTTGTACTCTCTGAAAGCGGCTTCAATAGGTTGTAAAAATATTTTTCGCCCTGAATGGCATAATAGTCATAAAATGTTTTTTGATCCGAGTTCAGTTGATAGTCATCAAGGATCAATCGCAAGGCTTCTGGTCCTCGTTTGCTAGGAATTTTGATCACTTTATCTGCAAATCGACCGATTCCATTTCCTGAATTTCCACCGCCTAATAAGACTTGAAGTGCGGGAGCAACGAACTTATCTTTGGTTTTTATTGACATCCCTTGAAACCCAATATTGGCCATGTTGTGCTGTCCACAAGCATTCATACATCCACTAATTTTAATCACTAAATCTTTATTGTTTAGATATGTAGGATATTCTGTTTTAATGACTGTTTCTAGTTCTCGTGCAATTCCTGTACTGCTTGAAATCCCTAAATTACAGGTGTCTGTCCCAGGACATGCTGTGATGTCAACGGCTTTATTGTACCCTACTTCAGTAAATCCAAGTTTTTCTAATTCGGTATAAACAACGGGGATTAAATCTTCTCTGACAAAGGGAATGACTATGTTTTGACGTAAGGTCAAACGCAATTCACCTGCCGCATAGGTTTCGACCAAATCTGCCAATGCTCTTGCTTTGTCGGTATAAAAATCGCCGAGTAATACTTTAATTCCAATGGCTTTATAGCCAGTTTGTTTTTGTGAGATTACGTTGGTTGATTTCCATAATTCAAAAGTCTTTTTATCTTTAATATCAACTGTTGGAGCTTCAATTTTTACGGGTTTAGATATTGGAAAGTTTTCATGATTTACGGGAACACTTTGTTGCTCAATAGCTTTTTGTTCTGTTTCTATGAGTGCTTTAAATGCTTCCAAACCAATCGATTTTAGAAGAAATTTCATGCGGGCTTTTGAGCGGCTTTTACGTTCGCCATGACGGTCAAAAACTCGTAGAACCCCTTCCATTAAAGGAATGATTTTATCGGATGGCAAAAAGTTATAAAGGGTATCGGCATGACGTGGCTGAGATCCCAATCCGCCACCAATCATCACTTTAAACCCTCTCACGTTATTTTCGATTTTTGCAATAAAGCCCAAATCATGAATAAAAGACAGGCCCGTGTCTGAATCGGAAGATGAAAAAGAGACTTTGAATTTTCGACCCATTTCTTGACAAATTGGATTTCTCAAAAAGAATTTAAAAAGTGCATCGGCATAAGGCGACACATCAAAAGGTTCATCAACATCAAAACCCGCTGTTTCGGAAGCGGTGACATTTCTAACGGTATTTCCGCAAGCTTCTCTTAAGGTGACCTCATCGCGTTCTAATTCTGCCCACAGTTCAGGGGTACGGTTCAAATCGACATAATGAATTTGAAGGTCTTGACGGGTTGTAATATGAAGACGTCCACGAGAATATTCGTCGGAGACTTCCGAGATACGACGCAATTGATGACTCGATAGTTTCCCATACGGAATTTTTATGCGAATCATTTGAACGCCTTGTTGGCGTTGTCCATAGACGCCTCTCGCAAGACGTAGGCTTCTGAATTTTTCTTCATCAATTTTTCCATCTTTAAATTGCTCAATTTTTTGAGCCAATTCAATGATATCTTTTTCGACAATTGGGTTTTCTATTTCAGTTCTAAAACTTTGCATTATTTTTTCTTATTGAATGAATCCTGCACCAGCAGTGGTATTTGTTTGGGGGTCAATGATGATAAAAGATCCATTGGTTCTATGATTTTTAAAGGCATCATAGAAAATAGGCTTGTTGAGTTTAAAAGAGACAAGTGCGATATCGTTTAAATCTAACTGCTCAACGTCTTCAGTAACTCCTGAAAAATCTGTTTTAATGGTATGGTGAATACGATCTACTTTTGCCAACACTTTATTGACTCCGTGTTGAATGACATATTTGTTGCCTACATTTAAAGTTTCCTGATCCATCCATGCTATTTTTGCGGTGAATTGTTTGTCAACCACTGGAGGGTTATCGGGTTTTGTAATCATATCGCCTCTACTGATGTTTATATCATCTTCTAAAGTGATTGTAACAGAGGATCTTCTTGAAGCTGTTTGTACTTCTTGATCGTAAAAGTAGATGGATTGGATTTTGGTTTTAATTTTAGAAGGCAGTGCCAAAACTGTATCGCCAATACTGAGTTCTCCGCCGTACACTTTTCCTGCATAGCCTCTAAAGTCATGAAATTCTTCTGTTTTTGGACGGATGACAGACTGTACTGGAAACCTTGGCGTTCCTACATTATAAATGTCTTTAAAGTCTAGGGCTTCTAAGTGTTCCAGAAGCGTTTCGCCTTTGTACCAATTCATTGTTTCTGAGTTATGAACGATGTTATCGCCTTTTAATGCACTCACTGGAATGAACGTAATGCGTTGATCTTGATAATCGCGCTCTTTTAATAATTGCTCAAAATCTGATTTTATGGTGTTATACGTATCTTCAGAAAAATTCACTAAATCCATTTTATTAATTGCGACAATAATTTCCTTTACACGCAATAAATTATTGATAAAAAAGTGGCGTTTGGTTTGCTCAATCACTCCTTTTCTGGCGTCTATAAGAATGATGGCTGCTTGAGATGTGGATGCACCCGTAATCATGTTTCTTGTGTATTCTACATGCCCTGGGGTATCCGCTATAATATAACTTTTATTAGTGGTTGAAAAATAGATGTGAGCCACATCGATTGTTATGCCTTGTTCTCTTTCGGCCACAAGACCGTCAGTGGCAAGGGAAAAATCTAAGTAGTCATATCCTTTTTGTTTACTTGTTTTTTCGATGGCTTCAATTTTATCACTTGTCAGCGATTTTGTGTCATAGAGCAATCTTCCTATAAGCGTACTTTTACCGTCATCGACACTTCCTGCTGTTGCTATTTTTAGAACTTCCATATACTTTTTATAAACTCTTAATGGGTATAATTTTTTGGTTACTTATTTTTTGATATGCGGTTAAAAATAACCTTGTTGTTTTCGTTTTTCCATGGCTGCTTCAGAGCGTTTGTCATCAATTCTGGCGCCCCGTTCTGAGATACTAGAGTCTCTAATTTCTTGAACTACTGATGAAATATCGCTTGCAGAGGATAGCACAGCCGCTGTACAACTCATGTCTCCCACGGTTCTGAATCGGATGAGGCGTTCTTCAACAACTTCATCTTCATCTCTAAAAACAATGGCATCGTCATTGGTCCAAATCATGCCGTCTCTTATAAATGTTTTCCGAAGGTGTGCAAAGTAGATGGATGGAATTTCGATTTTTTCGCGTTCAATATAGGACCAAACGTCGAGTTCTGTCCAATTTGAGATTGGAAAGACCCGTACATTTTGACCTAATTCGATTTGCCCATTGAGCATATCAAACAGTTCTGGGCGTTGATTTTTTTCGTCCCATTGTCCAAAATCATCTCGAATAGAAAAAACGCGTTCTTTCGCTCTGGCTTTTTCTTCATCGCGTCTGGCACCTCCAATACACGCATCAAATTTAAATTCTTCAATCGCATCTAGCAAAGTGGTGGTTTGCAAAACATTCCGACTGGAATAGCGTCCCGATTCTTCTTTTACTTTGCCTTGATCGATAGCATCTTGTACATTTCTTACAATCAATTCCAACCCTAATTCTTCAGTTAATCGATCTCTGAATTCAATGGTTTCTGGGAAGTTGTGACCTGTATCAATATGAAGCAAAGGAAAGGGGATTTTAGACGGATAAAATGCTTTTTGAGCTAATCTTACTAAGGTGATGGAATCTTTTCCTCCAGAAAATAATAACACAGGATTTTCAAACTGTGCAACCACTTCCCTAAAGATATAGATGGCTTCATTTTCGAGCGGATTAATATGGGATGTATCTTTCATTTTATTGTTTTTAATTATGTAAACCACATTCTCTATTATCTAATTGTTTGGTTGGATCAAAGTAATTGAACTCATTTGGCAAGTCATGATTTTTTAGGTATTGGTCCAATTCTTTATCGGAAAAGTGATAAAATGGACTGACTTTTAATATGCCATCGGCACTGCGAGATACGACTCCTATGCTGTTCCTAAAAGCTGTTTGTCCTTTTCTAAGATTGGTAAACCACACATCGGGTTTGTGTGCTGCCATTGCGCGTTTAAAAGGTTCTAGTTTTACTTGTTCCGTAAATAATTGATGTTTTGGATCTTCTACTTGTGGGATTCCCAACACCACATCGCGATGTGCTGCTGTTTGTTTTGGAATATATAACTGAATGTTTAAGTTTAATGCATCCGTTAATTCTTCGGCGTGCTTATAGGTACTAGATGTATTGTAGCCCGTATCGCACCAAATGACTTTTATTGAGGGACTTCGCTGTATAACGAGGTGTAAAATCGCTGACTCATAGGGTCTAAAATTTGTGGTTACTACCGGTGATTGCGCATTGTTAAGTGCCCATTCTACAATCTCAGTAGGTGTTTTGGTAGCGAGTTCTTTATTTATTTTTTCTATATCCATAATCTATTATTGACGTCCCCATTTTATTTTAGCCCAAGCTCTTTCGTGAAAGAAATAAAGCAGCATTTTGGTGACTAATTCTATAAATCCTATGGAGAATGCTAGGCTTAATGCTCCTGTAATTGCCCAAGAAATTAGGATGGTATCAAGCGTTCCTATGATTCTCCAACTTATGGTTTTTAGGAGGCTTCTTTTTACATTATCTGCAACTCCTTGAGATTGGTTTTTTAGAGTTGATTTGGGTCTGAAAATTTTATTTAAAATCACTTTGTACTGTTTTATCTATTTACTAATCAGTGGCACTGATTAACCTAATGCTTGATTTAAATCGTTTATAATATCCTTGTGATGTTCCAGTCCTACAGAAACCCTAATGAGTCCGTTTGTAATACTTGCTTCCAATCGATCCTCTTCAGACAATTTACTGTGTGTTGTTGAGGACGGATGCGTAACAATTGTTCTAGAATCTCCTAAGTTAGCCGAGAGCGAACAGAGTTTGATTTTATTCAAAAAGGTTTGTCCTGCTCTTATGCCTCCTTTAATTTCAAAGGAAACAACATTGCCTCCTTTTCGCATCTGTTTTTTAGCAATTTCATACTGTGGATGCGATTTTAAAAATGGGTATTTTACAACACTCACTTTGGGGTGTTTTTCTAAAAATTTAGCCACTTTTAATGCATTCTTACAATGGCGATCGACACGGACTCCTAAAGTCTCTAAGCTCTTCGAAAGTACCCACGCATTAAAAGGAGAGAGTGCCGGTCCTGTATTTCGTGAAAACAAATAAATTTGATGTATCAATTCGGCATTTCCTACGGTAACACCTCCTAAAACCCTTCCTTGGCCGTCCATTAATTTAGTGGCGGAATGGATGACCAAATCTGCACCGAATTTGATAGGGTTTTGTAGGTAAGGCGATGCAAAGCAGTTATCGACTATAAGTATTAAATTGTGTTTTTTAGCGATGTTGCCTAAAGCTTCTAAATCCAAAATATCGACTGCAGGATTTGTAGGACTTTCGGCATAAATAACTTTCGTATTGGGTTGAATCAGACTTTCGAGAGTCTCTAACTGATCTACTTTAAAATAAGAGGTTTCAATATTCCATTTTGGAAAAAATTTGGTAAACAATGCATGTGTAGAACCAAAAACAGATTGGCAAGACACAATATGATCTCCTGAATTTAATAAAGCGGCAAAGGTTGAAAACACAGCTGCCATTCCAGAAGCAAAGGCAAACCCTGCTTCGGCACCTTCCATCGTCACAACTTTATCAATAAACTCTGTGGTGTTTGGGTTTGAAAACCGACTGTACAGGTTTTGATCGTTTTCTTCAGCAAAGGATGCGCGCATATGTTCTGCATCCTCAAAAACAAAACTGGATGTTAAAAACAAAGGAGATGAATGTTCGCCGTAGGGGGTGCGACTTAGCTGTTGGCGTATGGCATTAGTTTCAAATTTTTTGGGACTCATTTGTATTTGTAATAAATTTGGGATTGATTAAGAAATCCTCAAAACACTTCTTGAGGTTTAAAAATAGTTTCTAATATGGCTTCAAGTTGATCGTATTCAATTAAAAAGGCATCATGACCATGAATCGATTGAATTTCTGATATTGAAACCGTGTCTTTGTGGGGCTTTAAATCTACATAGGTATCCCAATTTTCCTTGGCTTTAAAAAACAAATCAGAGTTGATCGTCACAATATGAATCTTAGATTTTATTTTTGACGCGACTTCAACAAAATCGTTACTTCCTTGAGTGATATCAATTGTTTTTAAAACTTGATTCATCATTTTATAAGCAGCCAATTGAAACCGATTGTTGAGTACATTTCCGTGGTAATTTAACCAACTTTCGACAGCAAATACATTTTCTTCTTTTTGTAAGATGCGATCAAATTTTGCCTTAAAAGATTCTGGAGTTCGGTAGAGCGACATGGCGTGCATGCGTGCATCTATCAAAGGCTGTGAGGAATTATTTAATATTTGTTCTTGTATGTAGCAATTGGCGATTAACCAATCGGTAGATTTCCAATCGGATGCAATAGGAATAAGATGTTCTATTAATGTTGGTTTGAGCGCTGCGAGTTCCCACGCCAATCCGCCTCCTACAGAACCTCCTATGACTGCAAAAAGTTGAGTGATTTTTAGATGGTCTAAAGCCTTCGCAAAAATTTCAGCGATATCACGTGCAGTAAAATCTTTATAATTTTCTACCAGATTATTTGAAACTTGATCGTGTCCATTGCCTGGAATATTAAAGGCTAAAACCGTAAATACATTGGTATCTATAACTTTATTTGGACCCACAATTGGATTCCACCATCCGCCTTTTCCCGTAACATTAGAGTTGCCCGTAAGTGCATGATTGATCATCACAATAGGCGCCTCATGTAAGGGCTTCCCAAATTGCTGGTAAGACAGCACTATCTCAGTTGTCTTACCAGATTTGGTTATATAATTAAGGCTTATGTTTTGTAGCGCACTCATTGGGGTCTCTTAAAAAATTATGCTAAAACAGTTTTAACAGCTTTAAACGCTTCTGTCAAATCTGATTTTAAATCCTCGACATCTTCAAGACCAACCGATAAACGAATCAAATCTTTTGTTACACCTGTTGTTTCTTGTGCAGCATCGTTCAATTGTTGATGCGTTGTACTTGCAGGGTGAATAATTAGCGATTTTGTATCTCCTATGTTTGCCAATAATGAGAATAAATTGGTAGTATCTGCAATGGTTTTAGCAGCTTCAAAACCTCCTTTGACACCAAAAGTTACAATACCACTTTGACCGTTTGGCAAATATTTATCCGCAAGTGCCTTATAAGGGCTTGACTCCAATCCTGGGTAATTTACCCATTCTACATCTTCTTGTTTTTGTAACCATTGCGCAAGTTCTAATGCGTTTTGACTGTGCTTTTTAATTCTGATTTCTAACGTTTCTAAGCCTTGTATAATTTGAAATGCATTAAACGGACTTAAAGCGGCACCATAATCTCTTAATCCTTCAATTCTTACTTTAGCAATAAAGGATGCTGCACCAATCACCTCGTTATAAACAAGACCATGATACCCTGGAGAAGGCTCTGTAAATTCTGGGAATTTTCCACTTCCCCAATCAAAGGTTCCAGCATCGATAATCGCACCACCCAAAGCTGTTCCATTTCCATTGATATACTTAGTCAAGGATTGAATTACAATATTTGCACCATGAGCAATTGGATTTAATAAATAAGGAGTGGCTACTGTATTATCTACAATTAAAGGAACTTTGTAGGCTTTTGCTTCTTTAGAAATTGCTTCAATATCAAGGACATCCAGTTTTGGATTTCCAAGAGATTCAATAAAAAAGGCTCTTGTGTTTTCTTGTGCAGCTGTTTTAAAATTTTCTGGATTTGAAGGATCTACAAAGGTGGTTGTAATCCCATGTCTTGGTAGCGTGACGCTTAACAGGTTATAAGTCCCACCGTATAAACTGCTGGATGCCACAATATGGTCGCCTGCTTTAAGCAAGGTCAAAAGACTGGTTGCAATGGCTGCGGTTCCTGAAGCGGTAACCACTGCTGCGATACCACCTTCTAAGGCTGCCAAACGCTGTTCTAAAACATCGTTTGTAGGATTATTTATACGTGTATAAATATTTCCTGGCTCCGCAAGTGCAAATAAATTTGCTGCATGGTCTGAATTGTTAAATACATAGGCTGTAGATTGATAAATAGGAACGGCTCTTGTGCCTCCATTTTCTGACACATTGTGTCCGGCGTGCAACGCTTGAGTTGCGAATTTTTGAGTACTCATTTTTCTAGTTGTTTTGAGTTAATGCATTAATTAAACCAAAAGTCAAATGCACTTTTTTAAAAAGTGTACTTATTAGAAAAATGTTATAAAGAAATCATAATTACAGAATAGTAATTACGTTTAGTTATCTATCTGATTTTCGATAAATGAATCAAAAATCAAGTAGAATTTAGCACCTACTTTATGAATATAAAGGGTTGCTAAGGCTTCAGCGGGTCTAGTCCCTCCACCTTTCTTGATAACATCTCAGTAAGCTATTGAACTTTGTTGGTGCAAATATTCAATAATAAAATTATAATAACCAAATTATTTTCGGTTAAAATTAATTATTTTTATTTAAAGATAAAAATTTTCGTCTAATAACGGATTCTACCGATTTATTTTCTATTCTACTTTCTAGCCATGATAAAATATCCAAGTACAAAAAGGCACGTCTTTCATAAGGATCGTCTTCTAATGCTTTAAGTTTGGCATGTAACTCTTTAAATGCAGCTTTAATTTCTTGCGGATAGATGTCTCCTAATTGTTTTAAAAACTTAATCATTTCCTTTTGCACCAAATACAAATCTTCCATTTTAATCAAGAATTTGTAGGTACTTTTAATCAACGACTCCAAATTGTAATCCAAACCAGCTTCGTAATGTGCAACTAAATTTAAAATTCGTGAAAAACACAAAAGGTCTTCACGCATTTGAAGAGATTTATTACTGATAATTTTATCTAAAAAATCAATACATTTTTGATGTTCACCAATCCCAAAGTACAAACTCGCAATTTTATAATAAAACACCATCACATGGTGTTCATCAATACGTGTTTTGTGTTTTTCAATTCCCTCTAGAATCTCAGGAATTAATGGCAGACCCTCTTTAAAAGTGCCTTCCATAAAATGGGCATTAAATTTATTGGACCCCACATACAAAAACGTAAGGCTCTGTACATTATCGTCTTTAGGAAACCCCTCTTCTTTAGTGATCTCTACGAGTCTTGTAAGAGTTTCTTTAAACTTTTGATGGTTTTTTATAAAAAATAAAGCTTCTAATAAATTTTGATATCCATTCAGAAAAAAGACAGGGTTTAACTTAATCATTCCCGGGTGTTCATGGAAAAGATTTACCCATTTTTTAGAGTATTTATAACAACCTAAGAAATCTTGAATTAAAAAACTGTACCATAAATAGGACTTGTAGAGCCATAATTTCTCTCTAAAACCAAGTTCAGAAATTTTATACTCTGGCAACCGATCGTTAAAATATTTAGTAATTTTTTCATGTTCTGAAGCTTGTTTTACAAAACCCGTTTTCAAAAACTCACCATACAATTGAAGAGATAAATTCGACAGTTGACTTGCTAATAAGTTTTGCTGACTTAGCTCTTGAGCTTGAACCGTTAATTCATCGGCTCTGTTACTAATACTTCGAGTGATGTACTGACCTTCAATTACTTTTTCCAACTCAATAATCTCATAAGCTATATTTTTTTCTTCATTTGCAACCGCTAAAGATTTGGCTTTGTCCAATATTTTTAAACTTTGGGTGTAAAGACCTTTATGATATAAAATAGTTGCAAAATCTAATTGTTCTCGAATCTGAATTCTAATATTTTGATGGGATGGATTTAATCGCAAACTAATCAATATCTGCTTATACAAATGGGCTTTAAGATTTGATAACTGCTCTTTTTTAACAAACCCGTGTTTCAAAATCGCCGCTTCATCATATATCTTTAGTTTTTGCAAAACCGTAAAGAGCAATAAAAATTTGGAATCTTCATTAACGCCAATTCGACCCACATAAAGTTTAAATTGTCTTTTTTCAGATTTGGACAACGACTTTATCAGCACAAATAAATTATCTTTTTGCTCTTTAGTCATAGTATAAATATTGACATATAATGTTGTATATTAGCCCCTTAATTAGCATAAGGCAGAGTTATACATCGTAAAAAGAATGTGATAAACGCCTCATTTGAAAGAACCAAAATATAAATTCGTATTACAATACAAAAATATATTCTTAAGAAATGTCTAACACACAAATCCAAATCTTTGACACAACGCTTCGCGATGGCGAGCAAGTTCCTGGTTGTAAGCTCAATACAGCGCAAAAAATAATTATTGCAAAACAGCTTGATTTATTAGGTGTTGACATTATTGAGGCAGGGTTTCCTGTATCAAGCCCCGGAGACTTTAAATCCGTTGAGGAAATTTCAAAAATCGTGACAAATGCCTCTGTATGTGGATTAACAAGGTCGGTAGAAAACGATATTAAAGTTGCTGCTGAAGCACTTAAATATGCCAAAAAACCCAGAATCCATACAGGGATTGGAACTTCCGATTCTCATATTATTCATAAATTTAAATCCAATAAAGATGCCATTATTGAACGCGCAGTAAGAGCCGTTTCATATGCGAAATCTTTTGTAGAAGATGTTGAGTTTTATGCTGAAGATGCTGGACGGACGGATAATGACTATTTAGCACGAGTTTGTGAAGCGGTCATCAAAGCGGGTGCCACAGTATTGAATATTCCCGATACTACAGGCTACTGTTTACCACAAGAATACGGAGCTAAAATTAAGTACCTAAAAGAAAATGTGAAAGGAATTGATAAGGCCGTCATCTCTTGCCATTGTCACAATGATTTAGGACTCGCTACTGCGAATTCTATTGAAGGAATCGTAAATGGTGCCAGACAAATAGAATGCACGATAAACGGAATTGGAGAGCGTGCTGGAAATACCGCTTTGGAAGAAGTCGTCATGATTTTGAAACAGCATCCTTATTTGAATTTAGACACAAATATTAACACGACAATGTTATATGGCATCAGCCAATTAGTCTCTGAAAGTATGGGAATTTATACCCAACCAAACAAAGCGATCGTAGGTGCCAATGCTTTTGCACACAGCTCAGGAATTCATCAAGATGGAGTGATTAAAAATCGTGAGACTTATGAAATTATCGATCCTAAAGATGTTGGAGTTACAGAATCTGCCATTGTGCTTACGGCTAGAAGTGGTCGTGCAGCTTTAGCTTACAGAGCTAAAAATGTTGGAGTAGAACTTACAAAACTTGAACTCGATATCGTTTATGCAGAATTCTTAAAGTTTGCAGATACTAAAAAAGAAGTTTTAGATACCGATATTCATCAAATTATAGAAACTAGTAAGATTTACAAATAAATCGAATCCTTTTCATTATGAAAAAAACCTTATTTGATAAAGTTTGGGACGCCCATGTCGTTGATTCAATTCAAGACGGACCTCAAATTTTATACATTGACAAACACTTAATACACGAAGTGACCAGTCCACAAGCATTTAATGAATTGGCTGATAGAAAGATTCCTGTATTTCGACCCAACCAGATTGTTGCCACAGCCGATCACAATACTCCAACATTAGACCAACACTTGCCTGTGAGAGACGAATTATCGAGAAAACAACTTGCTCAACTCTCCGAAAACTGCAAAAAAAACAATATTACGCTGTATGAATTAGGACATAAATACAATGGGATAGTTCATGTCATGGCACCAGAATTAGGCATCACTCAACCAGGGATGACCATGGTTTGTGGTGACAGTCACACCTCTACACACGGGGCGTTTGGAACCATCGCTTTTGGAATTGGAACCAGTCAGGTAGCTCAAGTATTTGCAAGTCAATGTCTGTTGTTAACAAAGCCAAAAAGCTTGCGTGTTACCGTCAATGGAACACTCAAAAATGGAGTGCTTCCAAAAGATGTCATCCTCTATATCATTTCTAAATTGGGCACCAATTCTGGAACTGGTTATTTTTGTGAATACGCTGGAGATGTCTTTGAAAACATGAGCATGGAAGGCCGAATGACTGTCTGTAATATGAGCATTGAAATGGGGGCCAGAGGTGGAATGATTGCGCCAGACGCCACCACTTTTGAGTATGTTAAAGACCGTGAATTTGCTCCTAAAAAGGACGCTTTTGATGCCAAAGTAGCCTATTGGAAAACACTTCCAACAGATGAAGGTGCAGTTTTTGATAAAGAATATTATTTTGATGCTGAGGATATTGAACCGATGGTCACTTACGGGACAAACCCAGGAATGGGAATTAAAATTTCGGAAACAATTCCTGTTGATAACGATCCATCTTTTAAGAAGTCTTTAGACTATATGAATTTTGAAGCTGGGAAATCCTTGATTGACACCCCCATAAATTTTGTATTTATTGGAAGTTGTACAAACTCAAGAATTGAAGACTTTAGAGTGGCAGCCGATTATGTGAAAGGAAAACGAAAAGCAGACAATGTAACAGCGTGGTTGGTTCCTGGGAGTAAACAAGTCGAAACTCAAATTATAAACGAAGGATTAAAAGACATTTTCAATGCTGCTGGTTTTGAGTTAAGACAACCCGGATGTTCCGCTTGTTTGGCAATGAATGACGATAAGATTCCACAAAATGAATATTGCGTTTCTACTTCAAACCGAAACTTTGAAGGCCGTCAAGGCCCAGGTTCAAGAACCATATTAGCAAGTCCTTTAGTAGCTGCTGCAACCGCTATTGAAGGAAAAATTATTGACATCACAAAACAATTAAATTAATGGAAAAATTTACCACACACACAACTCAAGCAGTTCCATTAAACATTGCAAATGTAGATACCGATCAAATCATACCAGCACGGTTTTTAAAAGCGACTGACAAAAAAGGATTTGGAGACAATGTTTTTAGAGATTGGCGTTTTGATAAATCGTTAAATCTAAATACAGAGTTTACGCTAAACAACCCTATTTATTCTGGAAGTATTTTAATTGCAGGCGATAATTTTGGTTGTGGATCCAGTCGTGAACATGCCGCATGGGCGCTTGTTGGATATGGATTTAAAGTCATTGTTTCTAGTTTTTTTGCAGACATTTTTAAAGGAAATGCCTTGAACAATGGATTGCTTCCTGTTCAGGTTTCTGAATCGTTTTTAAGTGCCCTATTTGCTGCCATTGAAACCGATGCAAACACCCTATTTGAAGTCAATTTAGAAACACAAACCATCAGCATCAAAGGAACGGATCTCAAAGAATCTTTTGAGATTGATCCTTACAAAAAAACATGTATGATTAATGGCTACGATGACATTGATTATTTATTAAGTAAAAAAGAACTTATCGAAGCATTTGAGCTTCAAAAAACGGATTGATATGAACTTAAAAATCGCTGTATTATCAGGAGATGGCATTGGACCCGAAGTCACGGAACAAGCTGTAAAAGTATTAGAAGCAATTGCGGTCAATTTTGATCACAATTTTAAATTTACCCCTGCACCCGTAGGTGCAACCGCTATTGATCAAGTTGGAGACCCACTTCCAGAAAGCACACTCGACATTTGTAAAGCTAACGACACTATTTTATTTGGTGCCATTGGCCACCCAAAGTACGACAACGACCCCTCGGCAAAAGTACGTCCAGAACAAGGACTTCTAAAGCTTCGTAAAGAACTGGGCTTGTATGCAAATGTTAGGCCCGTTAAAGCCTACGACACCTTACTAAATAAATCGCCTTTAAAGAAAGATCGGATTCAAGGAACTGATATCAGTATTTACCGAGAATTAACAGGAGGTATTTATTTTGGCGAAAAGAAACTCAGTGCCGATGGCAATACCGCTTCGGATTTGTGTGAGTACTCACGCCACGAAATTGAGCGCATTGCTCGTTTGGCTTTTGTTGCGGCAAAATCTAGACGCCAAAAAGTGACCTTGATTGACAAAGCAAACGTCTTAGAAACCTCGCGTCTATGGCGAAAAGTAGTGGGTGAAATTGCGAAAGACTACCCAGAAATTGAACTCGATTTCTTATTTGTTGACAATGCAGCCATGCAAATGATTTTAAACCCCACACAGTTTGATGTGATCTTGACCGAAAACTTGTTTGGAGACGTCATTAGCGATGAAGCAAGTGTTATTGGCGGTTCTATAGGACTGTTGGCATCTGCATCTGTTGGTGACAAACATTCGATGTTTGAGCCCATTCATGGCTCCTATCCACAAGCCGAGGGTAAAGGAATTGCAAATCCAATTGCATCCATCTTATCTGCAGCAATGTTACTGGATCATTTTGAGCTTTTCAAAGAAGCTGAATTGATACGAACAGCCGTTGAGAAATCATTACAACTCAACATTACAACACCCGATTTGAATACTAAATTTGATAATATCACAACCTCTAAAGTTGGTGATTTTATTGAAGACTATATTAACAACCCAGACGATTCCAATCTGAATTTTACAAATATGCATTTGGGACAGTCCACGATTATCTAAGTTAATTTTTAAAAAAACTCCAAAAAAAAAGCCCCGCTAAGCGGGGCTTTTTTTACAGTTTAATGGTTTTGCCATTTTCGTTTTTAAAACGAAACTCCAGATATGTGTAAGCATCTCTAGGCATAATTTTAACCCATTTTTTATGTTCAAAATACCATTTTGTACGTATGGATGGGAAGCCTTTTGTAATAAAGGCTGCTATAAAAGGGTGTGTGTTTAAAGTCACTTTTTTATAGCCTTTTTTGATAATTTGATCCAGCTGATGATTAATTTTATCAATCAACACAATCGGAGCTTCCACTTCTGTACCATTTAAACCATTAGGATTTGCTTCCTTGGTTTTAATGTTCATAACTGGTCGAACACGTTGTCTTGTGATTTGAATTAACCCAAACTTGCTTGGAGGTAATATTTTGTGTTTGGCTCTATCGTCTTTCATTTCATCTCTGAGATGATCAAAGAGTTTTTTGCGATTCTCTGCTCTGTTCATATCAATAAAATCCACCACAATAATACCACCCATATCACGCAATCTAAATTGGCGTGCGAGTTCGGTTGCAGCGAGAATATTAACTTCTAAAGCCGTTGCTTCTTGATTTCTTTCTTTACTTGAACGATTTCCGCTATTGACATCTACCACATGTAAGGCTTCTGTGTGCTCTATAATTAAATAGGCTCCACGCGCCATTGACACGGTTTTTCCAAATGATGTTTTAATTTGTCTTTCGATCCCAAATTTTTCAAAAATGGGTGTTTTTGGATTGTGGTATTTCACAATCGCCTCTTTGTGAGGCGCAATTTCATGAACATAATCTTTAATTTGATTATAAAGCAAATCGTCATCCACCGTAATACCTGTAAAGGTATCATTGAAAATATCTCTAAGAATAGAGGACGCTTTATTCATTTCGCCGAGTACTTTACTTGGCGTATGGGCGCGTGGAATTGCTTTACAAATAGATTCCCATTTTTTATATAAGTCTTGAAGGTCTTTATCGAGTTCGGCCACTTTTTTATCTGTAGCAACGGTTCTGATAATGACTCCAAATCCTTTGGGAGTAATGCTTCTTACTAAACGCTTTAGACGTTCTTTTTCGGATCTGCTTTCAATTTTTTGAGAAATTGAGATACGGTCTGAGAAAGGAACGAGTACCAAATAGCGGCCAGCAAGTGAAATTTCGGAACTGATTCTAGGTCCCTTTGTGGAGATTGGTTCTTTTACAATTTGAACCAAAATAGATTGATTTGATTTTATAACAGAATCAATACTACCATCTTTTTTAATGTCTTCTTCAAAAGTAAAGTTTTTTAAAGAGTAATTTTTTAGTTTACCTGTGCTTACACGTTTCATGAATTTCATAAGTGTTGGAAGCTTAGGCCCTAAATCATGGTAATGCAAAAATGCATCTTTATGATACCCTACATTAACAAATGCAGCGTTGAGACCCGGAACAGACTTTCTTACTTTGGCTAAAAACACATCGCCAACAGAAAATTTGCTGTTATCTTCGTCATTTTGAAATTCAATTAGTTTTCCATCTTTTAATAAGGCAAAATCAACATTGTCTGAATTTGATCGAATTATTAATTCTTTATTCATGGGTGTTAATTTTAATCTATACACGAATGTACAGATGGATTATAAAATATTTTTCTTGATTCACTCTCGCAGATAACTGCAAAAGTATAATCCATTAGGTGTTTTAAACAATAATAAAGCTGTTTAAACACCAAGGTTTGACAGGATTTAATCCAGTAAATTCATGTATTCAGCAAGGTGTGACTGAATTTTGGCATGAATTTGATATCAAAGAACGTTCTGATAATAAATTGAAAAAGTAGCTGTGCTACTTTTTTAATTTATTTCTTCTTGTGACGGTTAGCGCGACGTCTTTTTTTACGCTTATGCGTTGCTACCTTATGTCTTTTACGTTTTTTACCACTTGGCATAAATGTGATTTTTAAATTAGTTTATAAATAATTTAGCTTACTTTAACCTTCGATTTTACTCCCTGAACAAATACTTTTGAAGGTTTAAACGCTGGAATATTATGTGCCGGTATTTTGATGGAGGTATTCTTAGAAATATTTCTTCCAATTTTTTCAGCTCTAGTTTTGATGATAAAACTTCCAAATCCTCTTAAATAAACATTTTCTCCAGTCTCTAACGATCCTTTAACTTCGCTCATAAAAGATTCAACAGTTGCTAATACATCTCCTTTTTCAATCCCTAAATCGTTGGAAATTTTGGCTACGATTTCAGCTTTAGTCATTTTATTTCTTGTTTAAAATTAATGTTTTTTTAATAGGCTTGCAAATATATGTATTTTATATTCAATATTTCAAACCTAAAGAATTAAAATTAAATATATTAAAAAGATTATTTTTGTGGCTCAACCAATTTTAAAATGAATTTTACCTCAACATTAACAAGCTGGTATTCAGCAAACAAAAGGAACTTACCTTGGCGTACTTCCAAGATTCCTTATAATGTATGGTTGTCAGAGGTGATTTTACAGCAAACACAAATTAAACAAGGTCAACCTTATTATGAAGCTTTTTTGGCTAATTACCCCTCTGTACAAGCACTTGCCAAGGCTTCTGAAACAGAAATTTTAAATTTGTGGCAAGGACTTGGCTATTACTCGCGCGCTCGAAATTTACATTTCACTGCTAAATACATCTCAGAAACTTTAAATGGAGAGTTTCCAAAAAATTATAAATCGCTACTTACCCTTAAAGGGGTTGGTGACTATACGGCCAGCGCAATCGCTTCTATTTGTTATGAAGAAGCTGTTGCTGTTGTCGATGGAAATGTCTATCGTGTTTTGGCTCGGCTATTTTGGAATTGACACACCTATTAATAGCACAGAAGGAATTAAACAGTTTAAAACATTAGCTAAATCGTTATTGCCCCTTTCTAATTTTGGGGATTACAACCAAGCTATCATGGAGTTTGGATCGCAGCAATGCAAACCTCAATCGCCTAACTGCAAGGAATGTCCATTAATAACATCATGCAATGCCTATGCGACTGGGTCTGTCAAAATATTACCTGTTAAACTCAAAAAAACAAAAGTCACTAAAAAGTATTTTAATTTTTTAGTAATTGATTCGGACGACCAAAAGACCTATCTAGAACGACGTACAGAAAAAGGAATATGGCAACAACTGTATCAATTTCCCCTAATTGAAACACCTTCCTCGATGTCTGAAAAAGAGTTTTTAGCTCATCTTGATGGGTCAGATAAAATTAATATACATTATGAAAAAGCCCTGCTTTTTAACACTTCGGATATTATTCACAAACTGTCGCACCAAGAGTTACATGTGAAGTTTTGGATTCTACGGACAAAAAACAGTCCTGAAAATGCTGTGAAATGGTCAGATATTACAAGCTACCCAGTCCCCGCTGTTATAGAACGGTTTATAAATAATTTTCAAATTTAGGCCTGTGATTTTACATTTTTTAGATATCTTTATGTTATTATTTTTGTTTCAAATTTATTCATTCAAAAATCAACTATTATGTCAGGAACTTTAAATAAAGTAATGCTCATTGGTCATCTTGGTGATGCTGTAAAAATGCATTATTTTGATGATAAAAACTGTATAGGACGTTTTCCATTGGCTACTAATGAAAGCTATACTAACAAACAAACGAATGAAAAGGTCACGAATACGGAATGGCACAACATTGTAGTTCGAAATAAAGCCGCTGAGATTTGTGAGAAATACCTCAACAAAGGGGATAAAGTATATATTGAAGGCCGTTTAAAAACCAGGAAATGGCAGGATGACAAAGGAAATGATCGGTATTCGACCGAAATTCAATGTGTTGATTTTACGTTTTTAACACCCAAAAATGACACTTTAGCACCTGAAAACCAAGCACCGCAAGTCACAGTTGCCAAGGCGACTGAAAACAACGAAGAACCAAACGATTTACCATTTTAATTCGTTTACAAAACACACTATAATTGGATCCTGAACCCCCTAGTTTTATATCTCTTTTAGACAGCACTTTGACTACTGGCATCGTTGGATTGCTTGTGCTTTTAATCTGTTCTGCACTTATATCCGGAGCTGAAGTTGCTCTTTTTTCACTGACTCAAAAAGATTTGGATGAAGCAAAAGACAGCAAATCAAAATCATTTGAGATTATTATTGAGCTTTTGAAACAACCAAAAAAATTATTAGCAACAATATTGGTCGCAAATAACTTTATAAATATAGCCATCGTTATATTATTTGCTTCTCTAAGCGAAACGTTATTTAGAGGGGTGTATTCAGAACTCAACTTGGGCTTTTTTAAAATTGACTTCATATTTTTTATCGAGGTGATCCTGATTACATTCTTAATTTTACTGATTGGAGAAATTTTACCAAAAGTATATGCTAACAGAAATAACTTGAAATTTTCAAAGTTTATGGCGTATCCTTTGAAGTTCTTGGATGTTGTGATATCGCCTATTAGCCTTCCAATGCAAAAGGTAACTTTAGGGATTCATAAAAAATTAGGAAAACAAAAATCCAACCTTAATGTTGATTATCTGTCGCAAGCACTTGAACTTGCTAGTGAAGATGACACAACGCAAGAGGAACAAAAAATATTACAAGGAATTGTATCGTTTGGAAATACTGACACAAAACAAGTTATGCGTCCACGCATTGATATATTTGCATTAGATCAGTCGGTTGAATTTAAAACAATTATTACGGAAATTGTAAAACATGGATACTCTCGTATTCCTGTTTATAACGAGACTATTGATTCGGTGGTTGGGATATTATATGTTAAGGACTTATTACCGCATCTACATAAAAAGCAATTTGATTGGACGACCTTATTAAGAGCACCCTTTTTTGTGCCTGAAAACAAAAAACTAGATGATTTAATGGTAGAGTTTCAGGAGAAAAAAATTCATTTAGCTATTGTAGTCGATGAGTATGGCGGAACTTCTGGAGTGGTATCTCTGGAAGATGTCATTGAAGAAATTGTTGGTGACATAAGCGATGAGTTTGACGACGATGATTTGATTTATTCAAAGCTCGATAGTCATAATTATGTTTTTGAAGGCAAAACAACGCTTAAAGATTTTTATAGAATTATCAAATTAGAGGATGAGTCTATTTTTGAAAATGAAAAAGGAGAAGCAGAAACCCTCGCAGGATTTGTGCTTGAGATTTCGAAAAGTTTTCCAAAAGTAAACAGTATAATTGCTTTTAAAACGTATCAATTTACTATTGAAGCAATCAATAATAAACGCATCAAACAACTCAAAGTAACGCTTAAAAAATAATGAAACCTTGCGCTTTTATTTTATGTGTTTTTATATGCTTTTCCTGCGAGGAAATTCATGTGCCAAAACCAAAAGCATTTTTGAGTTTGGATTACCCAAAAGCAACCTACCTTAAAAGTGAACTGGAAGTCCCCTTTGAGTTTGAAAAAAACAAACTCGCACAACTAAATGTTTCTAAAAAAAACAATATGCTCGAAGGGATTATTCTTCGCTATCCCACATTAAAAGCCTCTGTTTTTATCAATTATAAAAAAGTAGATAACAACCTCGAAAAATACATTTCAGACGCAAGGGAAATGACTAAAAAACACCTTCAAGTAGCAGATGAAATATCAGAACGGATGTATGAAAACAAACAACAAAATTTGTACGGTATGTTTTATGACCTTAAAGGAAATGTAGCATCCCAGTCCCAGTTTTATGTGACTGACAATACAAGACATTTTATATCAGGGGCACTTTATTTTGAGACCAAACCCAACTACGATTCTATCTTACCAGCCATCAATTACATTCAAAAAGATCTGATGCATTTTATTGAAAGTTTACGCTGGAAATAACCTCTATACTTCCGAATCTGAACTTAAAGAATTCCAGCCTTGAGCTGTTAACGGAATTTTAGTTTCGGCACGTGTTACTAAATTCACCCCTACACTTGGTTCGGTCATATAACCAATCACCGTTAAATTTGGGTTGGCTTTAATTTTAGGAAAATCTTGTTGAGAAATAGTCATCAGTAATTCATAATCTTCCCCCCCGTTCAGGGCGATGGTAGTGCTGTCTATATTAAATTCCTCACAAGTTGAAATCACCTGCGGGTCTAATGGAATTTTATCTTCATATAAATCACACCCAACATCACTTTGTTTACATAAATGAAGAATCTCTGAAGACAAGCCATCACTAATATCAATCATCGATGTTGGTACAACCTCCAAATCTTTCAAAAGCTTTACAATATCCTTTCGAGCTTCGGGCTTCAATTGACGTTCAATGATATAGGTGTACCCATCCAAGTCTGGTTGATTGTTAGGATTTACTTTAAAAACTTCTTTTTCACGTTCTAAAACTTGAAGTCCTAAATAGGCACCACCAAGATCGCCACTGACAACCAATAAATCATTTGGTTGTGCACCACTTCGTTTAACAACAGTATCCGAATCTACGGTTCCAAGAGCAGTTACAGAAATCATTAATCCAGTTGTAGAAGAGGTTGTATCACCACCAACCACGTCAACCCCATAAATCTTAGCGGCTTTGTATATACCTTCGTATAATGCCTCCAAAGCTTCCAATGAAAATCGATTGGAAACAGCCACAGAAACTGTGATTTGTGTGGCATTTGCATTCATGGCATAGACATCCGAGAGATTCACCATCACAGCTTTATACCCCAAATGTTTTAAGGGCATATAACTCAAATCAAAATGAACACCTTCTACCAATAAATCCGTAGTAAGCACAACCGATTTGTTTTTAAAATCTAATATCGCGGCATCATCTCCAATTCCTTTAATCGTGGAACTGTTTTTATCGGTAAATTGTTTGGTTAAATGCTCTATCAATCCAAACTCTCCTAGACTACTAAGGGGCGTATTTTCTTGGTTTTTATCTTCTATCATACTGCAAAAATAAGACGCTTTTGGTGAATTTCTTACACAAAAGACGCTTAATTCAACTGATTTTTATTTATATATAATTTTTTAACGTAAATTACGCTCCTAGAGCATGCCGAAATTTATATATTATGAATACTCATTTTTTACGACTATTCTGCATTTTTATCATAGTTGGAATAGCGACCTCCTGTAACACAGAACCAATTGGAGCTGTATCTACAGATTCCGATGGAGATGGCATTATAAACACTTATGATAATTGCCCTGATATTGCCAATCCCAATCAAGAAGATTCCGATGGAGATGGTATTGGAAATGCTTGTGATTTGATAGATAATACAGATACGGATGGAGACAGCATAATTGACTCAGAAGACAACTGTCCAGAAATGGCAAACTCAGACCAATTAGATTCCGATGGAGATGGTATTGGTGATGTTTGTGATCCATTGGCACCTTGCATTAATGGAATGGCAGATATATATCCTTGTGATGGCTATGACCTTATGAGTTATATGTCATTAGAGGATTTGACCCCTACTGGTACAGGAAGTCTTTCTGGAAATGATTCATGGGGTTGGACCGACCCAACAACTAATAAAGAATATGCCCTCGTAGGGCTCAATTCTCATGCCGCTTTTGTGGACATAAGCAACCCTGTTGCACCTATTCTTTTAGGAGTGCTCCCAACGGCAACCGTAAACAGCTCGTGGAGAGATATCAAAGTATATCAAAATCATGCCTTTATTGTGAGTGAAGCGAACAGTCACGGCATGCAGGTTTTTGATTTAACTCGCTTAAGATCCGTTGCTAGTCCACCAGAAATATTTACTGCAGACTTCCACTTTACAGAATTTGGAAGTGCTCATAATATTTTTATCAACGAAACTTCTGGATATGCCTATGTAGTGGGAACAAATCGTAGCGGCCCTTTTTCTGGGGGTGCCTTATTTATAAACATCCAAAATCCAACTTCGCCTGTATCTGAAGGGGGATTTGCTGCGGGGGGTTATTCTCACGATGTACAAGTAATTACCTATACAGGACCAGACAACGATCATACTGGAAAGGAAATATTAGTAGGTAGTAACGAAGATGAAGTTGTGATTGCAGATGTCTCTGACAAAGCAAATCCATTTATTATTTCAACCCTTACATACCCCAATACCTCCTACACGCATCAGGGATGGTTTACGGAAGATTTGAACTATTTTATAGTAGGTGACGAACTTGATGAAAGAGATTTTGGAAACAATACTCGAACCTTAGTATTTGACCTTAGGGACTTAGACAACCCTTTATTTGACTTTGATTACCTTGGTCCTACAACCGCGATCGATCATAACGGCTATCCGAATGGAAATGATTACTTTTTGGCCAACTATCGCGCAGGAGTTCGTGTTCTTGACTTGTCTCAAATTGGGAGTGGTTCACTAACGGAAATTGGATTTTTTGATACCTACCCCGAAAATGATAATGCTGCATTTAACGGCGTATGGAATGTCTATCCATTTTTTACAAGTGGAAACATTGTGATTAGTGATATCGAACGCGGCTTGTTTATCATTCGAAAAAGCGAATAATTTTTTTATGCATAAATTATTTTTACACCAACTATTAGGAGTGTTTTTTGTAGCTTTATTTTTTATAAACTGTTCAGAAGACAATGACAACTCTATCCCTAATGGGCAAGAAAAAGAAATCGATTTTATAACAACCTTAGGAGGCTCAAAAAATGAAAGCGCACAAGCTGTTGTGAATACAACGGACGGTGGATATGCTATTTTAGGGCATGCCCAAAGTATGGACGGAGATGTCCTAAATAAATCAAACGAATCTTACGATTATTGGTTACTGAAATTTGACGCAACCAATCAATTGCAGTGGCAAAAAACATATGGAGGAAGTGACGACGATCGAGGAGTTGATTTAATTCAAACTTCAGATAATGGGTATGCTGTAATTGGAAAAAGCAAAAGCAATGATCTTGAAGTCTCTGAAAACGCAGGATTTGATGATTTTTGGGTTTCAAAACTGGACAGTAGTGGCACCATTATTTGGGAATATTCTTTTGGATTTGCAGGAAGTGACACCCCCTATTCGATCATCCAAACCAATGATGACGGGTACTTATTATCGGGCGTTTTAGATGTCTCTGCTTCAAATGGACAAGGAGACCGAAATTCAATTTTGAGTCGGCATGCTGGTGGCGATTATTGGGTGATTAAGTTAAACGCGAGTGGAGTCAAACAATGGAGCAACTACTATGGTGGTAGCTTTACAGACACGGCATATGACGCCATTCAAACAGAAGATGATGGCTATATTATTATTGGCTCTTCAGATAGTGATGATGTGGATATCACAAACAATCTTGGAAGTTACGATTTTTGGATCCTTAAAATTTCAGCAACGGGAACCTTGGTTTGGGAAAAATCCTTTGGGGGTAGTGAAATTGATGAAGCCCATGCAATCAGTCAAGCAACAGATGGAAACTATTTGATTGTTGGAGATACAAGAAGCAATGATTTGGAGATCTCTCAAAACAATGGTGCAGCAGATTTATGGATTGTAAAGATAACTCCTGAAGGCACTTTACTCTGGGAAAAAACCTTAGGTGGTAGTAGTTTTGATGTCGGAAGATCTATTTCCAAAACACAAGATAATGGGTTTTTAGTTTCTGGAAGTTCACGAAGTTCCGATGGTAATCTTACTTCTAACAAAGGACAGAATGACGCCTGGGTCGTAAAAATAAATAGCAGTGGCAACTTAGAATGGCAAAAAACCATTGGGGGTAGTGAAGTTGATTTTTTTTATGATGCGGTTGAACTCAATGACCAAACAATTATTGCTGTCGGAGATTCCAACAGCATCAAATGAAGATATTTATGAAAACAACGGGTTTTCAGACCTGTTAATACTTAAATTAAAATGAAACAATTTCATGCTTTATTAGCCTTCAGCTTAGTGATTATATTTGGATGTAATACCGATTCTGATGACAGTGTTGCTTCCGTAAATATTACGATGGCATTTTCTCACTATTGGGAGGGTACGCCCGTAACGAATTCCGATTTTAACATGCTCATTTTTACAAATGACAAAGGGAATGTTTTGAGTATTGAACGCTTGCGCTATTTAATTTCAGACATTGAATTCACAAAAACAAATGGAGAAACTATTTTGTTAGAAGGGTATAATTTGGTGGATGTTACCAATCAAACAAACCTGTCTTTCACGCCAGACCAAAAAATTTTAACAGGCACTTACAGCAATGTTTCTTTTGTATTTGGCTTTGTCAATGAAAAAAATACTGATGGCGCATACAACGATCTTAATACGGCTTCTTGGAATGTACCTTCAATGCTAGGAGGCGGTTATCACTACATGCAATTAGATGGAAAATTTTTAAACTCCAATAATGAATCTCAAGGATATAATTACCATGCCATCCGAGCGGCTGACAACCCTGGACCCAATCCAACGTTTCCTCAAGATACCTTTTTTAGAGTGAACTTAGGAGCGATTACGATTGGAGCTGATGAAGAAATTAGCGTTGCGATGCATATTGAAGAATGGTTTAAAACCCCTTACTCTTGGGATCTTAATGTGTATAATCAAATGCTAATGCCGAATTCTGAGGCTCAAATTTTGATGTATCAAAATGGACAAAATGTATTTTCTCAAGAAAGAATTAACTAAATAGATGACACTTAGAATATCTTATTTTTTGGCAATTATGGTTTCACTAGGTCTCGCTTCCTGTAACAAAGAATCTGCAGAGTCTTATATAAACAGCCCTACGCCAAGTCCACTACAAATTCCTCAATTATTTCAAGACCTCATCCTAGACCCAGTCATTCCTTCAAACAATCCCCAAACAGAAGAAGGCATCTCATTAGGAAAAAAACTGTTTTTTGACCCTATTTTATCCGCTAATAACACTCAAGCCTGTGCTAGCTGTCACAAAACTCCAAATGCATTTACAGATGACACTCGCTTTAGTGACGGAATTGACGGCTTGTTTGGAAATCGAAACTCAATGCCTCTTTTTAACCTAGCATGGAATTATGACAACACATTTTTTTGGGATGGACGCGATTTTGGACTTGAAAATCAAGTGTTTGAACCTATAACCAACCCTATAGAAATGCACACCACTTGGGAAGCTGTGACTGAAAAACTCCAACAGCATCCAGAATACCCAGAACTTTTTAATGCGGCATTTGGAACACAGACTATTGATTCCGTACTGGTTTCTAAGGCCATCGCTCAGTTTGAAAGAACCCTTATTTCGGCAAATTCAAAATTTGACAAATTCCTCTTAGGCACCGCTACATTAACTCCAGAAGAAACAAATGGTTTTAATATTTTTATGGACGAATCAAAAGGCGATTGTTTCCATTGTCATGGGAGTGACAACAATCCGCTTTGGACTGATAATAAATTTCACAATAACGGCTTAGACACTACGTTTTCTGATCTTGGATTAGGGAATGTAACCGGGGATCCCGCTGACAACGGGAAATTCAAAACGCCTTCTTTAAGAAACCTTGTCTTCACAGCCCCTTATATGCATGATGGGCGATTTGAAACAATTGAAGACGTTATCAATCATTACAGCGAAGGCTTACAAAATTCTGAAACTATTGATCCCTTAATGAAAAAAGTGGATCAAGGAGGCGTACAGCTCAGCTCTCAAGAAAAAGCCGATCTTAAGGCCTTTCTTTTAAGTTTATCAGACTCCGATTTTATAAATAATCCGGACTTTTCTAACCCATAAGCAAATCCTATAAACCTATCTATTAATATAATGTTAGGATGTATGGAAATCCCCTATGTATGTTGTATATTTGTGGACTATTTAGAAAGTATCTATATAAGCGTTATGATAAAAGTATCAGAAACAGCAAAAAGTAAAGTCGTGCAATTAATGCATGATGATGGATTTGATCCCGCCAATGACTTTGTCAGAGTGGGCGTTAAAAGCGGAGGATGCTCAGGGCTTATCTTATGATTTAAAATTTGATAAATCTCAGGGAGAAGGCGATAAATTATTTGAAGACAACGGCGTAAAAATTGTGGTTGACAAAAAGAGTTTTTTATACCTAGTAGGAACAACTCTAGAATATTCTGGAGGTCTAAACGGAGCAGGATTTGTGTTTAACAACCCCAATGCAAATCAGAACTTGTGGGTGTGGAGAATCTTTCTCTTTATAATATAATTTTATTAGTGGTATGAGTAAGTACACCGAAGATGATTTAAGAGAAGAGTTAAAAACCAAAGAATATGAATATGGTTTTTATACCGATATAGATTCCGAAACATTCCCTATTGGCTTGGATGAATCTATTGTAAGAGCCATCTCAAAAAAGAAAGAGGAACCAGAATGGATGACTGAATGGAGATTGGAAGCTTTTAAAGTTTGGAAATCCATGGAAGAGCCAGACTGGGCAAATGTAAACTATCAAAAACCCGATTTTCAAGCGATTGCTTATTACTCTGCTCCAGCATCTGTAGATCCAAACAAAACCCTAGACGATGTCGATCCAGACTTATTGGCGATGTATAAAAAATTAGGGATTTCGATTGATGAACAGAAAAAAATGAATAACATCGCTATGGACATAGTCGTTGATTCTGTATCCGTTGCGACCACTTTTAAAGAGACGCTTGGTGAAAAAGGCATCATTTTTATGAGTATTTCTGAAGCCATCAAAGAACATCCTGAACTCGTTAAAAAATATATAGGAACCGTGGTTCCCAGAACCGACAATTATTATGCTGCCCTAAACAGTGCTGTGTTTAGTGATGGTAGTTTTTGCTACATTCCCAAAGGAGTAAAGTGTCCAATGGAACTCTCCACCTATTTCAGAATTAATCAAGGGGGAACAGGCCAATTCGAACGTACCCTTTTAATTGCAGATGAAGGAAGTTATGTTAGCTACCTTGAAGGCTGTACGGCTCCAAGTAGAGACGAAAATCAATTGCATGCCGCCGTTGTAGAACTGATTGCTATGGATGCTGCTGAAATTAAATACTCTACCGTTCAAAACTGGTATCCTGGTGATTCTAAAGGAGTTGGAGGTGTATATAATTTTGTCACAAAAAGAGGGATCTGTGAAAGAGATGCCAAAATTTCTTGGACACAAGTAGAAACTGGAAGTGCAGTTACATGGAAATATCCTTCTTGTGTATTGAAAGGGGATAATTCTGTAGGTGAGTTTTATTCCATTGCTGTAACCAATAACTTTCAGCAAGCAGATACTGGTACCAAAATGATTCATTTAGGAAAAAATACCAAATCAACGATCATTAGTAAAGGGATTTCCGCAGGCAACTCTCAAAATAGTTACAGAGGACTTGTTCAAATAAGTTCGAGGGCAGAAAATGCTCGAAACTTTTCTCAATGTGACAGTCTATTAATGGGTAACGCGTGTGGTGCACACACATTTCCCTATATAGAAGCCAAAAATAAATCAGCTCAAATTGAGCACGAAGCAACCACAAGTAAAATTGGAGAAGATCAAATATTTTACTGTAATCAGAGAGGGATTGATACTGAAAAAGCAATAGCATTAATTGTGAATGGGTTTAGTAAAGAAGTCCTTAACAAACTCCCTATGGAATTTGCTGTGGAAGCTCAAAAATTATTAGAAATAAGCCTCGAAGGCTCTGTAGGATAAAAATTTATACTATGAGAAAAATTATACTATTGGTTTTTGCAATGACCGTTTTAGGATGTAAAAACAATTCGAAAAACAACAATGAAACGACTGATAATACTGAAATCATTTCAGGAAATTATATCTTTTTTGACGATGCTGCCGTCTTACAAAATGATGTCGAAATTTATGGAGTCATTTTAAATGATGTAGTAAAAGAATTAAATAAAAAAGCAGCCCTCCTTAAAACCAGCGAAACGGACATGGTAAGTTTGGAAGTAAGAGGAATCGTATCTACAAAAGACGACCCTAAAATATTATGGGAAAAGAAACTAGAAATTATTGAAATCATCAACGTTTCTGCAGCAAAAGAAACAGAGAATATATTAAAATTAGGCACAGAATAACTATGTTAAAAATAACCGATTTACATGCAAACATTGACGGCAAGTCAATTCTTAAAGGCATCAATCTAGAGATAAAACCAGGAGAGGTTCACGCAATTATGGGGCCTAATGGTTCAGGAAAAAGCACCTTAGCTTCTGTGGTCGCTGGAAAAGAAGAATACGAAGTTGAAAAAGGAGAAATTACTTTTGAAGGTCAAGATATCGACGAACTTTCTGTCGAAGAACGCGCCCACAAAGGTATCTTCTTATCCTTTCAATACCCAGTTGAAATCCCGGGTGTGACGGTCACTAACTTCATGAAAACATCTTTAAATGAAATGCGTAAAGCAAAAGGTTTAGAAGATATGCCGGCAAAAGAAATGCTTCAAATGATTCGTGAAAAATCTGAACTCTTAGAAATCGATCGCAAATTTTTATCACGCTCCTTAAACCAAGGATTTTCTGGTGGTGAAAAAAAACGGAATGAAATTTTTCAGATGGCCATGTTAAATCCAAAATTAGCAATTCTAGATGAAACCGATTCGGGGCTGGATATTGATGCACTTCGAATTGTAGCAAATGGTGTCAATAAATTAAAAACAAAAGACAATGCCGTCGTTGTGATTACGCATTACCAACGCCTCTTAGATTATATCGTACCCGATTTTGTTCATGTCCTTCACAATGGGAAAATTGTAAAGTCTGGAACCAAAGAACTTGCATTTGAGTTGGAGGAAAAAGGGTATGACTGGATCAAACAAGAAGCTGAAAATTAAAAGAACGCAATGCCTTTATGGAACTTAAAGAAAAATTAGTATCCTCTTTTATTGCTTTTGAAAATCAAATCTCATTAGACAATACTTTTGTGCACGATATGCGGACAGAAGCCATCAAACGCTTTGAATCTGAAGGCTTTCCTGCTAAGAAAGATGAGGCTTGGAAATATACCTCCTTAGGGAAGGTGTTGAAGCAAGATTTTAGTGTGTTTGCAAAAACAGAATTTGCTGTTGAATATAAAGATGTTCAACCCTATTTTATACATGACATTGACAGTTATAAAATTGTATTTGTCGATGGTAAATATGCATCTCATCTCTCAGAAACCACACACGATGGAATTGATATTTGCTTAATGTCAGCCGCTTTAAGCAAACCTAAATACCAAGTTGTAATTGAAAACTATTTTAATACAATAGCTGAAAAAGACAGCTTGACATCCTTGAATACTGCATTTTCAAATGAAGGTGCTTACATTCATATTACCAAAAATAAACTGGTTGAAAAACCAATTCAAATCATCCATTTTTCTACAGGGAGTGAAGCGGCACTTTTGCTTCAACCCAGAAATTTAATTGTAGTTGATGAAAATGCTCATGTTCAGATTATAGAACGGCACCAAAGCCTTACAGACAATCCAAGTTTGACCAACAGTGTCACCGAGATTTTTGCTGCCAAACGTGGAATTGTTGACTACTATAAAGTTCAGAATGACAAAGAAAATGCATCTCTAATCGACAGCACTTATATAAATCAAGAAAGAGAAAGTCATGTATCCGTACACACCTTCAGTTTTGGAGGTAAATTGACTCGAAATAATTTGAACTTTTATCAAAATGGTGAATATATTGACTCCACGTTAAACGGGGTCACCATTATTGGAAACAAACAACATGTTGACCATAATACCTTGGTACATCATATTGAACCTAATTGTGAGAGTCATCAAGATTATAAAGGTATTTTTGGAGATAGCTCTATTGGAGTTTTTAACGGGAAGGTACTCGTTAATAAAGAAGCTCAAAAAACAAATGCATTTCAAGCTAATAATAATTTGCTTGTAAGCGACAAAGCAAGTATCAATACCAAGCCACAGTTAGAAATTTTTGCAGATGATGTGAAATGCTCTCACGGATGTACCATCGGGCAATTAGATGAAAATGCGTTGTTTTATTTACGTGCTAGAGGAATTCCTGAAAAAGAAGCCAAGGCACTTTTGATGTATGCTTTTGCGAATAACGTTTTAGAAAGTGTGAAAATTCCACAACTCAAAAACAGAATAAATGCTTTAATTGCCAATAAGTTAGGCGTTAATATAGGATTTGACTTATAATGAAAGATCTAAATTCAAATACCCCTTTTGATGTTGAAAAAGTCCGAAAAGATTTTCCAATACTCTCTAGAACCGTTAATGGAAAGCCTTTAATTTATCTTGACAATGCTGCAACATCACAAACCCCGCAACAGGTCATTGATGTTATTGTAGATTATTATTCTAATTACAATGCCAATATTCATAGGGGGGTTCATACTTTAAGTCAGGAAGCTACGGACAAGTATGAAGAGGCTCGCCACACCATTCAGAAACATTTTAATGCGGCGCATGCACATGAAATTATTTTTACTTCGGGAACAACGCACAGTATTAATTTAGTGGCCAATGGCTTTGCGAGTTTTCTAAACGAAAATGACACCGTTTTAGTTTCAGCACTTGAACATCATAGTAATATAGTCCCTTGGCAAATGCTTTGCGAAAAAACCAAGGCAACCTTAAAAGTAATTCCGATGACCTCTGAAGGTGTCTTGGACATGACGGCTTATGAGAACTTGTTACTTTTAAATCCAAAATTGGTCTTTGTCAACCATATTTCCAACGCTTTAGGAACGATTAATCCTATTGAAGATATGATTCAAAAAGCACATTTGGCAGGAGCAGCCGTGTTGGTGGACGGCGCACAAGCGTGTCCACATATCAAACCAGATGTACAAGCTTTGGATGTCGATTTTTATGTGACTTCTGGTCATAAAATGTGTGGTCCAACAGGAGTTGGAATGCTCTATGCAAAAGAGTCTTGGTTGCATAAATTACCTCCGTATCAAGGGGGTGGCGAAATGATTTCTGATGTAACCTTTGAAAAAACAACCTATGCAGGTCTGCCTCATAAATTTGAAGCGGGGACTCCGAACATTTGTGGAGGAATTGCTTTTGGAGCTGCAATTGACTATATGAATTCGATTGGTTTTGAGGCGATTGCAGCTTACGAACACGAACTTTTGGAGTATGCTACTAAAGCGTTAAACGCCATCGAAGGCATGCAAATTTATGGTCCAAAAACAAATAAAACATCGGTAATCTCTTTCAATATTGAAGGGGTTCATGCATACGACCTTGGTACCATTGTTGATAAACTTGGGATTGCCATTCGAACGGGACAACACTGTGCACAACCCATCATGGATTTCTTTAAAGTTTCTGGAACTGCAAGAGCCTCGTTTTGTTTTTACAATACCAAAGAAGAAATAGACACTTTTGTGGAGGGTGTTAAAAAAGCAACCATGATGTTGCGTTAATTTAGATTTTAGTATATTTAAAAAATATCAAAATCCATGAAACTATTTCTCGCCTGTTTTTCATTAATCACTCTTGCTACAAACTGTAATTCAAAAAAAACAGCTCTAAACAACGAAAACACTTCACAGCAAACTGATGTTACTATTTCTTACAGTGCACAGACCCGCGGATTTTTTCAAGAATTCATATTAACACAAAACAGCCTCACAGAATATAAAGATTACGAAAAGCTAAACGCCATTTCAAAAGATTTAGACGCAAAAGAATGGAATGAGTGCATACGATTATTATCAGAAATTAATGTAGCAACTTTGCCAAATTTAAAATCTCCAACAAATTTCAGGCAGTACGATGGTGCTCCATTCGCTCAATTAAGCGTCATCCAAAAAGGGGATACGATTCAATCGAGTCATTTTGATCATAAATATCCTCCTGCGGAAATAAAGCCATTGGTAGAATATATATTATCTCTACAAGAAAATTAAAATTCCAATTTAAGAATTGTATTTTTGCATTATGAAACATCCATAACCAAAACTTGATTACCCAAGAAAATGATTAAATGGATGTACCTGTGACCTTTGAAAAACAATAACTATAAACACATGAATATTGAAACGATACAAGCAGATTTGATAGATGAGTTTTCCATGTTTGATGATTGGATGGATCGTTATGAACACATGATTGATTTAGGGAAATCACTCCCATTGATCAATACCAAATTCAAAACAGAAGACAACATCATAAAAGGATGTCAGAGTAAAGTATGGCTACATGCAGATCTTGAAAATGAAAAAGTTGTGTTTTCAGCTGATAGTGATGCCATTATTACCAAAGGAATCGTTGCAATTTTAATACGCGTATTTTCGAACCAAAGTCCCAATACCATATTAAATACAAACACTGATTTTATAGATGAAATTGGACTTAAAGAACACTTATCTCCTACCCGAGCTAACGGATTGGTGAGCATGGTTAAAAAAATAAAAATGTATGCACTTGCATACCAAACACAAATAGAATTATGAGTACCGAAAAAATTGATGTAAATGCTTTAGGAGAAAAAATAGTTCGTGTCATAAAAACCATTTTTGATCCAGAAATTCCAGTAGATATTTATGAGTTAGGACTGATTTACGATGTATTCGTCAACGAAGATTATGAAGTAAAAGTTTTAATGACTTTGACCACACCTAATTGTCCTGTTGCTGAAACACTCCCTTTAGAAGTAGAAGAAAAAATTAAATCGTTAGATGAAGTAAAAGATGCGGAAGTCGAAATTACATTTGACCCGCCATGGACTCAAGAGTTAATGAGCGAAGAAGCAAAACTAGAACTTGGAATGTTGTAATTATGGCGACTGGTGAAATTGTAAATCGTGTTGCCAACAGTGCTCTTGTCACAATTGATTTAGAGGATTATTATCCTAAGGGTGCACGCATTTGTTTTGATATCAAGGACTGGCTTTATGAAGGTTTAGTTCTTCGGGAAAAAGAATTCAGAACGCTTGTAAACACCCATGATTGGGCCGTCTATAAGGATCAATTTATAGCTTTGCATTGTACCTCTGATGCCATCATCCCTGGCTGGGCTTTTATGCTAATAAGACTGCAACTTTCTGGCATTGCCAAACAAGTTGTAGTAGGAGATTTAGAAGCTCTAGAAACAACTTTATATCAAACAATTATTTCTGACCTAGACCTTCATTTCTGCGAAAACAAACCCGTTATTATTAAAGGCTGTTCAAACAAACCTGTGCCGCAAAATGCCTATCTTTTTTTGATCGATAAATTACAACCCATTGCAAAGTCAATTATGTATGGAGAGGCCTGCTCGTCTGTGCCTTTGTTTAAAAAATAATTAAGGATCCTTTACTCACATTTTTTGTTTTAGTGCAATTTTATATATTTGTGCCCAATCATAAACCCCAATACCTCCAAATCCGATGAAAAAGTTTATTTTATTTTTCGCCCTTAGTATTCAATTCCATAACCTGTATGCTCAAGAACCCACAACAGAAAATACCGAAAATTCTGTGTGGACTAAAGGCGGTACGTTTACATTTTTATTAAACCAGTCTGCATTTGAAAACTGGGTTGCTGGAGGCGTTAGCAGTGTTTCTGGAACTATTGGCGTAAATTATGATATTAATTATCTTAAAGGCGATTGGTCTTGGGATAACAAAATCATCGCTTCTTTTGGAATTACAAAAATTAAAGACCAAGATATTCAAAAATCAGATGACCGTTTGGAGTGGAACTCTGTAATAGGTAAAAAAGCTCAGGGCTATTGGTATTACTCCGCATTCCTCAATTTTAAAACACAATTTACAGATGATTTAGATAGTGATACAGAAGGACCTACTAAATTTTTATCGCCTGGATACTTGCAATTTGGGCCTGGTTTGCTCTGGAAAAAAAGCGACAATCTGAAAGTTAATATCGCCCCTGCCACCACAAAATTAATAGTTGTTGACAAAGCCCTCACCTTGCCAAATGCTGCTTATTTTGGTGTGGATGAAGGAAAAAGCAGTCGTTTGGAGTTTGGTGTATCTGTAGGGGCCTATTATAAATTTGATTTGATGAAAAATATATCCATGGAAAACACTTTGAATTTGTATTCAAATTACTTAGAAGATCCACAAAATGTTGATCTGGATTATACCATGAATTTAGTCATGAGCATCAATAAATACATTTCAACCACGCTAGCATATCAAACAATTTATGATGACAATGCATTTGAAGGTTTACAAACGCGACAAGTATTTGGACTGGGAATAAATTATAATTTCTAAGGAAAATAACTTCTGGGAGGGCTTTTCAAGGAAAAACTACTTCGGATCACTTTTTCTTAGTTTACAGGCTCGTCATAATCGGGATATAAAAATCGATTGTATGGAAAGCGTTTTACATGAATTTCGCGAACCGTATCATATACACGTTTTCTAAAATCTTCTAAATTCTCTTTATTGAGTGCAGAAATAAACAATGAATTTTTACCAATTTTTGACATCCAAGTGGACTTCCATTCTTCTAAGGAATAATGAGCTTCTGTACGAACCGCAACCAAATCTGTATCATCAAAAGGTGCTGCTTCATAAGCATCAATCTTATTAAAAACCATAAGTGTTGGTTTATCTAAGGCATTAATTTCTCCTAAAATGAGGTTCACAGACGCTATATGTTCTTCAAAGTTTGGATGCGAAATATCTACTACGTGCAGCAATAAATCGGATTCTCGAACCTCATCCAATGTGCTTTTAAATGAATCGACCAATTGTGTTGGCAACTTTCTTATAAATCCAACGGTATCACTCATTAAAAAAGGCAAGTTTTTGACCACTACTTTTCGAACAGTCGTATCAAGCGTTGCAAATAATTTATTTTCAGCAAACACATCCGACTTGCTGATGACATTCATTAGAGTCGATTTTCCAACATTTGTGTAACCTACAAGAGCCACACGAACCATGGCGCCTCTATTGCTACGTTGAACGGACATTTGCTTGTCAATTTTTTTAATCTTAGCCTTTAAAAGTGCTATTTTTTCTCTTACAATACGGCGGTCTGTTTCAATTTCCGTTTCTCCAGGTCCACGCATTCCAATCCCTCCTTTTTGGCGTTCAAGGTGTGTCCACATTCCTTTTAATCGTGGTAATAAATATTCGCATTGTGCCAATTCAACTTGAGTTCGGGCATAACTCGTCTGAGCACGTTGAGCAAAAATATCTAATATAAGATTGGTTCGATCTAAAACTTTACAGTTTAATAATTTACTAATATTTCGTTCTTGAGCCGACGATAGCTCGTCATCAAAAATAGCGGTTCCAACTTTGTGCTCCTCTATATACAAACGCAGTTCTTCCATTTTACCCGATCCAATAAAAGTTTTTGGGTTAGGCTTATCCATTTTTTGAGTGAAATGCTTTAGAACCTCACCCCCAGCAGTATAGGTTAGAAATTCAAGCTCTTCTAAGTATTCTTCAGACTTCGATTCATCCTGTAATTTTGTTATTACACCAATTAAAACAGCTTTTTCTAAACCAATGACTTTTTTCTCTATCATATAAATGTATTGTTCAAAGGTAAAAATTTATAGCTAGACAAAGCATTTAGAATTTAACTATTTTAGAGTTTAAATATTTAAATTAAATGTATTTAATCGATATAATTTGCGCTTAATCGATTTATTAATATTCTGTTAATTTTTACTTAAAAAAAACAACTAACTTCACTCTCTAACCAATATAATATTATGAAAAAAATTATTTTAATATTTTTCGCATTTTTTGCGTTCAATTTTCAAATGGATGCACAATCAATAATAAATATAACAACATCTGGCGGTAGTTATCCAACTGAAAAATGGGTAAGTATAACCACCGAAGTTGATGGCGGAGGCTCACAAATTTGGGGTCAAGGAGATGGATCTTATGGTAATGGTTCTGGTTTAATAAACGAAGATATAGATTTGCCACCTGGAACATACTTTGTCAACTGTTACGACAGCTACTCAGACGGCTGGGATGGCACCCTAATTTCAGTTACTTCATACGGGGTGATTTTGGGAAATAATGGTGGAATTTCACCGAGTGATACAAACACCAATGACAGTAATGGTTCATGGGAAACTCCTGAAGTCGAGCTCGAAGCCTCATTTGAAATTGTGGTAACAAGTCCTCCATCCTGTTTGCCTCCTACAGATTTCGCCATGACTAATTCAACATCCACCTCAGCTGACTTCAGCTGGACTGCAGGCGCTACTGAATCCGCCTGGAATATTGAATATGGTGCTGAAGGATTTACACAAGGTACTGGTACATCAGATACTGCAACAACGACAACTTTTAACCTCACAGGGTTAAGTTCTAATACAAACTACCATATCTATGTACAAGCAAATTGCGGAAGCTCCAGCAGTAGTTGGGTAGGTCCTTTTGGATTTACTACAAATCCTGGTTGTGGAGACACCCTTTTTGATTCTGGAGGTCCTACTGGAAATTATGGAAATAATGACTTGACAACCGTTACCGTTTTTCCTGATAATACTGGTGAACTTGTCACATTTACATTCATTAGTTTTGAAACTGAAAATAACTACGATTTCTTTACGGTCTATGATGGACCAGATGTTAGCTCAATAGAACTTGGAAGCTTTTCTGGAGATACTATTCCAGATCCTATCACGTCTTCTCATCCAACAGGTGCTCTGACCTTTGTGTTTGACAGCGATGGTTCTGTAAATGACCCCGGATACGAGATTTTAGTCTCGTGTGCACCAGCGCCTTCTTGTCTTCAAGTCAGTGACTTGGTGGTATCAACAGTCACAGGAAGTTCAGCTGAAATTTCATGGACTGCAAACAATGGAGAAACTGCATGGGAGTATGTCATACAACCTCAAGGTACTGGGGAACCTACAACAGCCGGAACTCCAATAACAACAAATCCTTATACAATTACTGGTTTAGATTCTTCAACAGATTATGAAATATTTGTAAGAGCTATTTGTAGTGGCACAGACTCCAGTCCATGGAGAGGCCCTGTAAACTTCACAACCTCCTATCTTTGTGGGGACACTATATTTGATTCTGGAGGGGCTACTGGAAATTATGGAAATAATGACTTAATAACGACCACTGTTTATGCAGATACTCCAGGTGATCTTGTAACATTTACGTTCATTAGTTTTGAAACTGAAAATAACTACGATTTCTTTACGGTCTATGATGGACCTGACGTTAGCTCAACAGAACTAGGAAGGTTTTCTGGAGATACTATTCCAGATCCTATCACGTCTTCACATCCAACAGGTGCTCTGACCTTTGTGTTTGATAGTGATGGTTCTGTAAATGACCCTGGGTACGAGATTTTAATCTCTTGTTCTCCACCCCCTACATGTATTCAAGTGAGTGATCTGACCGCCACAAACATAACCACTACTTCAGTTGAATTAGGTTGGACTGCTTATAACTCTGAAGTCTTATGGAATGTCGAGTATGGTCCAGCTGATTTTGCACAAGGTGCAGGAACGAGTATTGTAGCAAATACAAATCCTTTTACTTTAACTGGGTTAGATAGCAACGCAACTTATGATTTTTATATTCAAGCCGATTGTGGCGCTGGAGATACCAGTGCTTGGGTGGGGCCCTTAACTTTTACAACACTTCCAGTACCTTTTACGATGCCTGGATGTTTTGATTTTGAAGCAGGAGTCTTGGGTGCCAATGCAGCCTTGTCGTCAGATATTCATTCAGATGCTAGCTTAGATGCTGGAGCTGGAGCTTTTTCCTCAGATTTTGGAATTCTTCTAACTGGTGGCGATAGTTCAGATGGTTGGACTGGTGGTTCTACATCAACTACAGAAACACAAGCATGGGTTGATAATGTTACACACCAATCGGCAGTGAGTATGACGGTAGATGCAACAGCAGAAACGGTTGTTGTTTTGACCTTTGACCTAAAACAAACGTATAGTTATGGTGCTACCTACTCTAACTTTAGAGTGACGGTGGATGGTACACAAATAGGAGCTACTTTAAGACCCACAACTGCAAGTTCAGATCCTTTTGTAAATCAATATTACGATTTAAGTGCCTTTGCAGGAACAAGTTTTGATTTAAGGCTAGAACACAGTGGAAAATATAACGCAGCTTTTGCAGCTCCAGGAGATCAATCTATGATTGATAATATTTGTATTACTGCTCCGACTTGTACACAACCTGGGGCAGCGACAGCAGACGCCATAACCACTTCAACCGCAACTATTAACTGGACGGCAGGCGCTACTGAAACCTCGTGGAATATTGAATATGGTCCTACTGGATTTACTCAAGGAACGGGCACTACGGATACAACTACGACTACAACTTATAACTTAAGTGGATTAGACTCGAATACAGCCTATCATTTCTATGTACAAGCCGATTGTGGTACGTCCTTAAGTGATTGGGTAGGTCCTCTAGTATTCCTCACAGCTCCAAGTTGTGGCGATATACTTTTTGATTCTGGAGGTGCAACTGGAAATTATGCGAATAATGAATCCACAACAGTTACTATATTTCCTGAAAATACAGGAGATCTTGTGACTTTTACCTTCCTAAGTTTTGAGACTGAAAGCGGTTACGATTTCTTAACGGTCTATAATGGAACAGACGTCACCTCAACAGTACTAGGTAGCTTTTCTGGAGATACTATTCCAGATCCAATTTCGTCAACAGATGCCACTGGAGCCTTAACCTTTGTATTTGACAGTGATGGTTCTGTTAATGATCCTGGATATGAAATTTTAGTCTCTTGTGCACCACCACCAAGTTGTTATCCTCCCACAGCACTGACAATTTCGAATGTTTCTGGCAGTACAGCTGATTTTGATTGGACTGCGGGAACAGGAAATAGTACGTGGGAATATGTAATTGTTCCAACAGGTGATCCTGCTCCAACGGGTAGTGGAACTGCTGCAACCGTAACTTCTACACAATTCACAGGATTGGATTTTGAAACAACCTATGATGTGTATGTGCGTGCCGATTGTGGAACTGCGGATGGCTATTCTACATGGTCTGGACCGGTAACTTTTACGACGATGCAACAAACCAACTTTACCGTGGACTGTGCATCGGGAGCTCCTGTAAACATAAATTATTGTTACACAAATAGTGACACCATGTTTTGGGTATTTACCTCAACAACAGGCTTTCCGTTGTCAGTAACATTTAATGCGGGTACCATTGAAGGCGGCTTTGATAATCTTACTATATATGATGGTCTTGATAACACCGGAACAGTGTTGTTTAACAACAATACGAATAACACAAATGATTTTACCGGTCTGGTAGTTGAATCAACTTCAACATCAATGTATATAGAAGTGGATTCCGATACTTTTAGCAGTTGTGATGGAAGTACTTTCTACACCCCATGGGATTTTGATGTCAGCTGCAAAAGCTGTATCACACAAACTGTTGATTTTAATATCTTAGGAGACTGTGAAGTGAGTCAAGATTTCTATATTGAAGTTGATGTTTCTGATTTAGGAAGTGCAAGCTCGGTAATTATTTCTGACAACTTAGCAAGTGCAGAACAGACCGTGACGAGCACTGGTGTAGTTACTTTTGGTCCTTACACAGCGGGCGTCAACGTTACAATTGAAACTGTAAACGGCGATGATGACTCTTGTGTAGTGAGTAGTGGTGCATTGACTTTTTTATGTCCACCACCACCAAACGATTGTTCAATTATATATGCTGGAGAAGACACTGCATTTTGTGAAGGGACTAGCACTAATTTAACCGCTACCTACCATCTTTTAGGGCAAGACACAACATCTTATGAAATTAACTCACAAGAGGGCTGTCCGACGCCTGGTATTACTGGAGGGACCCCAACAAGTTTAGATATAGACGATACATGGTCAGACGTTATTGACTTAGGATTTGAATTCTGTTTCTTTGGAGACACTTACAGTCAAATTTTAATAGGTTCAAACGGTGTACTCTCTTTTGAATTAGAGAATGCAGGTAGTGGTAATGGATATAGTTTAGGTTCAGGTGACACCTTACCTAACTCTTCTAATTCAACCTTGTCAGAAGCAAACATATTTGGAGTTGGTCATGATATCGATCCTTCCGTTTGTGGAGATATCAATTATGTTGTATTGGGTGCTACACCTTCAAGACAATTTGTGGTCAACTATTCTGAAGTTTGTCATTTTGGAAGTTCTTGTAATGATCTCAAGTCAAGTACACAAATTATTCTTTATGAATCGTCTAACGCAATTGATGTCAATATTTATAACAAACCAACCTGTAGCTCTTGGAATGGTGGTAATGCTGTTGTAGGAGTTCAGAACATTCCTGGAACAGTTGCGTTTACACCTCCAGACAGAAACACAAGTGTTTGGGATGCGACAGATGAATTTTGGAGATTTACTCCCTCATTAGGAGACCCTGATTTCACAATTGAATGGTTTGATGGAACAACCTCAATAGGAACTGGTGAAACCGTAACAGTATCCCCTACTGAAACAACCACATATACCGCAGCAATTACATACAGCCTTTGTATTGGTGGAACAGCTACTATAACAGATACAGTGGATGTAGGGATCTACCCAACACCAGAACCAATTCCGACTGAAAGCATCGTTTATAGTTGTTCAGATCAAGACAGTGTTTTGGAAGTCACTGTTACAAATTCAGATGTTCCAGAAACACTGACCTATTATTGGACATACGATGGCAATGACGTTCAAGTCGGTCCTGATAATACTTATATAGTCCCAGCAGGATCAGATCAAATTGGCGAGTACTTTGTCACTGTAATTGATGAAAGAAATTGTTATGGTGATACCATAATTACATTGGTTAATGGCGTTACTCCTCAACTTGAAAATGATACTGTTTTCACAAAATGTATTAATGGGGAAACAGAGCTTTCTGTAAACGTTCTAAATGCAGATCTTTTAGGAAGTGATCTCGAATATGTTTGGTATGTTGATGGAACAGAAGTTCAATCAGGTGCAGAATCCACCTTCATACATACTCCAGGACTGCCTCTTGGATTTGTGGAAGTTGTGGTTGTCGATCTTGAGACGACATGTGAAGCATCAACATTGATTGAAGTGGTCAACGGAGTTATACCACAACTCGAAAATAATACCGTTTTCAGAAAATGTATGAATGAAGATAAAGAGCTTTCTGTGAATGTTTTGAATACAGATCTTTTAGGAAGCGATCTCGAATATGTTTGGTATGTTGATGGAACAGAAGTTCAATCAGGGTCAGATTACACCTATACACATACTGCAGGACTGCCGCTCGGATTTGTGGAAGCTGTAGTTATAGATCTTGAGACAATGTGTGAAGCATCAACATTAATTGAAGTTGCTAGCTTTATGAACGCTGACTGTGTGGATATTCCTCAAGGACTGTCACCAAATGGCGATGGGATGAATGACTGTCTTGTTTTAGATCATTTAGAAGCATCTGATGATATTGTCAAAGCTGAAATCTATAACAGATATGGAGTCAAGGTATTTGAATTGAATGATTATACAAGCCAATGGTGTGGACAGGATGCGAGTTCTGGAAATTCAAATTCTAACGACTTATTGCCTGTTGGAACTTATTTCTATGTGATTCAATTTAATTCTGGAAGAACACCAATAACAAGCTGGATATACCTAAATTACTAACCAATATAATAACAATCAATAATGAAAAATTTAGTAATAATTTTATTTACAATACTGTGTGCACTTCAGGTGAATGCTCAGCAGGACCCACAATACACGCAGTATATGTATAATATGAATATTATCAATCCTGCTTATACAGGATCAACAGAAGGCTTAGCCGTTGGAGCGTTGTACCGTAGCCAATGGGTTGGACTTGATGGAGGTCCCGAAACATTTACTTTTAATATTCACTCCCCTGTTGGGAAAAAAGTTGGTTTAGGGCTGTCAATAATATCCGATCAAATTGGCCCTGTAAAGGAAACCAATGCCTATGTAGATTTCTCTTATACGATTCCTGTAGGAACCGTTACCAAATTAGCATTTGGAGTTAAGGGAGGGTTTACCTTTCATGACATAGCGATTGCAGAAAATCAAATAACACTGGTAGATCAAGGGGATCCATTTTTTGCAAATGCAATCAATGAAACAACTCCAAACGTTGGAGCTGGGGTGTATTTTTATAAGCCAAGTAAATACTATATTTCTGTATCAATCCCAAACATTCTGAACGGTGTCCATTTAGATGCTAACGGCACTAAAATTGGTTCTGAGTCGGAGCATGCTTTTGCAGCAGCAGGATATGTGTTTGATCTTTCAGAAAACTTTAAACTAAAACCACACACTCTTATAAAATATGCATTTGATGCACCTATTAGTTATGATATAAATGCAAATGTTTTTATGTATGATATTGTAGAAGTTGGTGTGGGATATCGATTAGAAGATTCCTTTAGTGGTATGATTAATTTTCAGGTAATGGACACTCTAAGAATTGGATATGCTTATGATGCGATTCAATCAGATTTGGATATTGTTACCAACTCATCTCATGAAATCTTTATTAATTTTGACCTTAATTTTTCAACTAAAGTTTCAAGATCTCCACGTTATTTCTAATCTAAGTTAATAATTACATTATGAAAAATATTATATCAATTTTTATTATTACCATTACGAGTAGCTTTTTCTTAACTGCTCAAAGTAATGCCACAAAAAAAGCAGACAAGCATTTTAATAAATTCCAATTTGTAGAAGCTGCAGAAGACTACTTAAAATTAGCAAATAAAGGAGACGCAGATGCTTATGTTTATGGCCAACTTGCCGAATGCTATTACAACGTATTCAAAACAGTAGAAGCCGAAAAGTGGTATGCAAAAGCATTAGAAACGACTTCAAACCCTGAGATGATTTATAACTATTCTCAAATGCTAAAAGCAAACGGAAAATATGAAGAATCGAACATCCAGTTAGGAAAATTTGCATCCATGCGACCGGCAGATCACAGAGCCACTGCATTTAAATCCAATCCTAATTATTTGCCTAAAATTTTAGAGAAAGGCAAAAAGTTTAATGTTCAAAATTTACCGATCAACTCGGAGGTTTCTGATTTTGGAGGCACCCTAAAAGACGGGAAGCTATATTTTACTTCTGCCAGAAACAACAATCGTAAAACATACGGATGGAATGACGAGCCTTTTTTAGATATCTATACCGCAACGGAAGATAGTGAAGGCGGATTTCAAATGCCTGCGATTATTAAGGAAAATATAAATACAAAATACCACGAAGGAACCGTTAGCTTTTCTCCGGATGGAAATACAATGTACTTTTCTCGCGAAAGTTATTACGACAAAGTTTTTGTAAGAGATTCTTTGACTAAATACAAAATCAGTGTTTTAAACCTTTACAAAAGTGTCAAGCAAGAAGGTCAATGGTCAGAAGCGGAAGCCTTGTCTTTAAATGGAGATAGTTATTCTGTCAAAAACCCAGCAGTAAGTGCCGATGGGAGCACCTTGTATTTTGCTTCGGACAAAACAGGAGGTTATGGTCAATTTGATATTTACAGTGCCCCTATTAACGCAGATGGCTCTGTTGGGGAAGCTACAAATATGGGGCAAAAACTTAATACGGAGGGACAAGAAATGTTTCCATTTATCAGCTCAAGTAACACGTTATATTTTTCTTCAAATGGTCATTTAGGACTTGGAGGTTTAGATGTGTTTTTTGCAAAGATAGTCGATGGAAAAGTAGGTCCTGTTCGAAATATAGGAATCCCAGTGAATGGAAATGCCGACGATTTTGCATTTAGTATGAATGAAGAAACTGAAGAAGGGTTTGTATCTTCTAACAGAGAAGGTGGAAAAGGAAGCGATGATATCTATGCGATTAAGAAATTACAACCAATCTGTGATGTATTGATGACCGTTACTGTAAAAGACAGCGAAACAGGCTTGGTCTTAGAAGGTGCTTCAGTAGATATCAAAGATTCTGAAGGGACTGTTTTTGGAACTAAAGTATCCAATGCACAAGGCATTGTAGAGTACATCATCGAATGTGATGTGGACACTCTACTTACCGGTTCTAAAGTAGATTATGAGAGTGGTATGGCCACCGTTGAAGGAACAAGTGAAGAAGAAGTTTCTGTAGAAATTCTCTTGACTCCTATTGAGGAAATTATCCTTGCAAACAAAGTCGTTTTAAATCCTATTTACTTTGATTTTGACAAATCGAACATTACGGCTCAGGCGGCTTTTGAATTGGATAAACTCGTACAATTAATGACCAAATACGAGTCGATTGTAATCAGTGCAGAATCGCATACCGATTCGCGTGGATCCGCTTCATATAACTTATCCTTATCGGATCGACGTGCCAAAACAACCGCACAGTATGTGATTTCTAAAGGAATTGATGCCAGCAGAATTACAGGATCAGGCAAAGGAGAAACTTCACCTAATGTGGATTGTGGTGGAAATTGTACTGAAGACGAACACCAATTGAACAGACGTTCTGAGTTCTTTATTTTGGAAGGGAATCCAAATGATGAGTAAGGACTGAAAAATTTTATCGTATAAAAAAAGTCCCGCAAATGCGGGACTTTTTTTATTTTAAACCGCTTTATAAAACAAAACGGATAAGGCAATAATGGCGATGGGCAATGCCATGAGAATAAATAGCGAATAGCCCAAGTCTTTTTTGCTGGACAATTTAGCATTTAATACACGGCGTTTGCGACCGCTGTAATTCACCCAATTTTTAAAGTGAATAAATAGAGCTGTCATAATAAAAAGCACCCATGTATTGGTGCTCGACATGACTACGACTTTCATTTGTTCTAAAAACTTAATAAAGAAAACCCCACCCAGAAAGAGAAGCGCAACTTGTAGCACCGAAGTATAAAACAATGCTATACTATTTGCCTTTTGTTTGTAACGGCCTTTAAATCGATTAAAAACAGTCAGATAGAGTTGATTGAAAAAGTTCATAATCACCAATATAGAAAAAAACCTGTGATGGGATCACAGGTTTTTTAAATTTATAACTTTGTTTTAGTATTAATTCTGAACTAATACTTTTACATTATCAATTTCATAGGTCCCAGTATTCCCTGAATTGGCTGTGTATTTAAAAGCGATATGCGCAGTTCCAGAATACGGGCTTAGATCTACTAATCCAGAGTAAACCCAGTCCTTGTAATAGGTATCATCAGGAACAATTGTTCCTGGAAGTGATGTCCAAGTCGCTGAAGATACTCCTGAATCTGTTCCATCCCAATCTGTAGAAATTAACAACTCTAATTCACTGCCATCACTATAACTGTTTGAGGACTCAAAGTCAAAGAATTCAAATTCCTGAGCGTCTAAATCAATTCCTGGGGTAATTAACCAGGAAACAGTACTAACGTCACCAGAATTGTAGGCGCTAATTTGAGCAATTCTACTTCCAGGGTTGCCCGTGTCAGTTGTGGTTCTCGCGATCCAATCTCTAGTTCCTTCTTCAATATAATTTGTCCAATCACCAGAAATCGCATCAAAATTTGAGTATGCTTCAAAGTCCTCTTCAAAAAGAAGATTAAAATCATCTACATTTAATAATTCACAACGCTCACCATTGAAATCTACATCATCAGTTGTATTTAATGCCAATACCAAACTACTTCCATCATAGGTTTTAACTACAAGCCCTCCTATAGATCCATTACCCGTTGGTAACATCTCATTTTTAAAATTTGCAAATGAGCTCGTTTCAATATTCATATTTGAATAACTAAAGCCCGAACAAGACTGTAAGGTTCTTTGAGTATCGTAATCTTCAGAAGGATCAAAATAACGGAGACCATCCAAATTATCCTCAAACTCCACATTGTCTATTTGTACAAACATCCCAATATGATCACTTGATATTTGAGAAAACTGCACATTCAATGGTACAATTTCTGCAGTGATTTCAGATCTCAACATTGTTGCGTTCATTTGATTTTGTGATAAACTTGTTACCGTAGTTCCGTATTGGTCACTTTCAGTTCCACCACCAATGGTAATGACTTCATTTCCTGTACGTTCTTCTCCAATGTATAGTCCGCCTGGTGCTCCATTTTCGAATGTTGGATTCAAACGAATGTAAACCTCTCGACCCTTGTTAAATCTGTTATATGAATCTACTTGGCTCAAAATAACTTTAATGGCAGTAGTAGGGTTTTCTGGGCTGTCTTGTAAGTATACCTCTTTATAGAAGTTTCCTGTTAAATCTGAAGACGTTACATAGCCTTTGATAGCGATATCGGTATCCACTCGAAAAGGAATGGCATCATTATTATTACCATCACCATTTGGATCCGAATCGTACATCGCTTTCAATTCAGAAATTGACACTAGGTTTACACCACCAGAAAGTAATTCATTAAGCGCTCTGTTTTCTTCTGTTCCTAAACTTTCTGGAACCGAAAAATCATCGTCTTGTACACAAGACACAATAGCAACACTGGCTAAGAGTGCTAAAAGATAGTTTTTAAAATTTATTGTTTTCATAATATGATATATTAATGTTTATTTTTTTTATTAGAATCTTAGATTTAGGTTTAAGAAATACGTTGTCCCACGGCCAAACCAGTACTTGGGTCCAAAACGTCGTTTTGGTGCACTAACATCTTCTTTTAAAGATTGATAGTTAGCATTTCTTCCTTGCTCAAATCCACCAGTTTTAAATTCGGTATTGAGAATATTATTCAGACTTACAAACAGACTGATATACTTGTCGCCAATTTTCCAAGATTTTCCTCCTACGGCATTCCATACCATATAAGAATCAAATTTCTCTTGTCTTAGCAATTCTTTTGCAAGTGTTGGGTCGTAATCTGGAAACGGGAATCCGTCTGTATCTAGGTAAAAATTCTCTGTACGCGTTAAAGGAGATACATCCACATAGGCATTCGACATAAAGTTTGCCGTGGTCCCAAACCACCAGTAATTAGGATCGCGGTATTCAAATCCTAAAGAAAATGCGCGTTGTGGACCGCCTGCAATTTTATAATCTTTTAAATTAGCTTCCCCAAAATCTAATCCATCAACAAAGTCACTAGACGATAATAATAAGTTTGGATTGTTATCATAGGTATATTGTCCCACAGAAGCGACTCCAGTTAATTTGATGGTTGGAGTCACTTGGGCTTCAATCCCAAATTCAATCCCTAGATGTTTTTTGTCAATCCCTTCGAGAATTTCTTGAACAAAGGCCGTACCTGAATCAACACCACTAATACCATCTGCATAATAAAACGATACTTCATTAGCATCTTGCATCTTGGTAAAATACCCCGTCAATCGTGCTTTGACAATCGGTGATCTGTAAACATAGTTCAAATCAAAGGAAGTGATTTTTTCTTCTGTTATTCCAAAGCCCGATTGATCCCCTACTATGGCATGGTTGTCTCTAGAATTAGAAAAAGTGTTACGAATGGTCGGTGCTTTTGTTAAATAACCTGCATTAGCGACTAATAAATGTTTGCCAGAGAACTTATAAGTGAATCCCCCTTTGGCACCAACACCCGTAAATTCAATTTTTTCGCCTTTACCGAAGGAATTGTCTTCATATGCCTCACTTTGGTACAAGCCTTCTCTTTGGTAAATCGTTTTAGTATTGCTTACCGCTAAGAAAAAATCAACCTTATTATATTTAAACTGTGCTTGAGCAAACATGCTAAGTATGTTGGCGTCTAAGTTGTAGTTGTATCTAAAGGTGTCGCCTTCACCAACAACTTGGTTTGGGTTTTGCAAGTCAAACTGAAATTGATCAAAAGAATCTACGTTAAGATACCCTGTTGTGCTGCCTAACATATCAATGATTTCTGCAAAATTATGCGACTTTAATCGTTTGTAATTCACGGCAGCATTCAGGGTTACATTTTCAGAGACGTCTGAGTTGATGATAGTATTCATCGTAAATTGTGTGTCGTCGCTTCGGTCTTCATACAACACATAAGCCGCATAGTCTCCTGTAATATTATTTGTTAGGTTGGCGTCGTAAAGACGGTTCCAATCGAGTTGACCCCCTTCTGTAAAATTTTGATAGGCATCATAGGCCCCCGCTAAATCCGGTCCATCATTATCTGCCAAAAAGTAACTGGGCAATCCTTGATAATACGCTGGACTTGGATTGGCACCTCCAGCATAGTCCAAACGGCTATTTCCGAGCTCTCCAAATTGGTAAGCAACATTGGTGTTTAAACTCGTTTTTTCTGTAATATCCCAATAATGGTTCAACATTAAAACAGGTTCTGCAATACGTCTGACACGCGAGTTGCGCTTTTCGCCATCATGGTATCCCCAATATTCGTTGTACTTAATGTCTTTTAAATCATATACTTCTTGCGTATTTGGAGAGGATTTCCCACGCCTGTTTGGTGTATAAAATCCTGTGAAGTTAAGACTATGCTTGTCGTTGATTTTCTTTTCAACAGACACAAAAAATGAATTAGCATCGTAAAATGTTCCATCTTGAAACCCTTCGTTACCCCAACGTCTTCCTAAAGAAAAGGCATAAGACCAGCCCCCTTTGACCATTCCAGATGCATGGGTTGCCATGACTCTGTTGGTATAACTTCTGTTTGAAGATGAATAGGTAACACGTGAGCCACTTCGGTATTCAGACGCTCTTAGGTTAATGTTAGTCGTTCCTAAGATTCCTCCAAAGTTATAAGAGGACGGTGCCAACCCAGTGGTTAACTCTTGGTTTCTAAGGACATCGTTTAAACCTCCCCAGTTGCTCCATTGTGGTCTTCCGTTAAATACTTTGTTCATTTCGATTCCGTTCATCAATACATTTCCATTATCGGTATTGAGTCCACGAACTCTAAAAAACGATGGACTGAATTCAAAAGCCGCCGCACGTTGAAATACATCTTGAGAAGATGATAATAATCCGGAGATGTTATCGGCACCACTAGTATCGTCATTGAGTTCATCATCTGACAATGTAATGGTAAACAAATCATCGTCAGAGTCATCTAAAGACATCATCATGTCTTGAATCTCTAAGGTTTCTCCTTCATTGACAACAATTGGATAACGCGCTAAAAGATACCCCTGTTTAGTGAGGCTCAATACCTGCTCTCCTAATGGTACATCGGAAGAAAACACAAACACCCCGAGGGCATCTGTTTGTGTGCTTAATAACATTCCCTCAAAGGTAACAGTCACTTCTGCCAAAGCTTGGTTTGAAGTTAAATCCTTGACACTTCCCTTAACAACAGTTTGTTGTGCAAAAGCTGTACAGAACGTTAGTAAACCGATCAAAAAAATAATACTATTTTTTTTCATGTTGGTTTTTAAATTTGTTTGTTAATAATTGGTTGAACAAATTTACATTATTGATTTTAAAATTTATACTTTTGAACGAAGTAATTATACACAATATTTTATGGCGCCAGAATCATATCAGAGAAGTATTAAATTTTATTTGTTTACATTTCTCATCACTGTATTTTTTAGTGTTTCTACGGAATCTCAAAACAAACGAAAGTTTAAAGTGCATACCATTGCATTCTATAATGTAGAAAACTTGTTTGACACCATTAATGACCCCAACAAATTTGACGAGAGAAGTCCAATCATGGAACTGAAGTATAACCGTCAGGAAGTTTACAACAAAAAAGTGAAGAATATGGCTTATGTCATTTCACAAATTGGAGCAGACGTTTCTAAAAACACCCCTGCTGTTATTGGAATTTGTGAAGTAGAAAACCGATCTGTTGTAGAAGATCTAGCAAACGACCCTGCTTTATTATCAAAAGACTATGGAATTGTACATTTTGAATCTCCTGATGAGCGGAGTATTGATGTGGCATTAATGTATCAAAAAGCATTGTTTGTTCCAATAAGTACAAGCGCTCATGAGTTAAAATTATTTGATGTCAAAAGAGATAAACGCGATTACACTAGAGACCAATTGTTGGTGAGTGGTTATTTGGAAGGCGATTTGATTCATTTGATTGTCAATCACTGGCCCTCTCGAAGTGGTGGAGAGGCTAAAAGCCGCTCCAAACGTGTGGCGGCAGCGACGCTCAATAAACGTTTGATTGATTCGTTACAAGCGAACGATCCGTATGCTAAAATATTTACGATGGGCGATTTTAATGACAACCCCACAAACGCAAGTTTTAAAAAAGTACTTAAAGCCAAAAAGAACAAAGGATCGGTTGGGCTTAAAGGGTTATACAACCCAATGGAAGGCTTTTTTAAGGCGGGCTTGGGATCCAATGCTTACAGAGATGCATGGAGTTTATTTGATCAAATTTTAGTGACCCAACCACTGTTGGAAGAAGATTTTTCGTCTTTTAGATTTTTCAAGGCGGGAATTTTTAACAAGCAATTCCTTATCAGTAAAAAGGGACGTTATAAAGGGTATCCCTTCAGAAGCTTTTCTTATGGTGGATTCACAGGGGGCTACAGCGATCACTTTCCTGTCTATGTACACGTTATTAAAGAAGTGGAGTAATTTCATTCGCCTCTATTCATAAAAAAAAGCGGCCTAATGGCTGCTTTTTTATAAGTGCTAGTTAGGCCAAACATCCCATGGAATTCTTGACAGAATCAAAATTAAGGCGATGGTATAAAAAATCGCAATGGTTTTGTATTTAGGTCCCGAAATTAATTTTTTCTTGTGTTTAGAATACCCTATGGTAATCAAGGCTACAGCCAAAATATTGATGGTTGGATGCTCTACAAGGTATAGGCGTATGTTTGCGTTCTTCATCACTTCTCCGACGCCTAAATCACTCCACAAACCAAAACGTTCCGAAGTAAAGTACAACAGCAATCCAATAAGCAATTGAATATGAGAAACGATCAACGTAAATAGCGACACTCGAAATGCTTTTGCGTCATAATCTTTTTTTCCAAAGAAGCCTACAAGAGATTTAAAAACAGCTAAAACAAGAACAGCAAGTACTAAGTAAGCCCAATAGGAATGAATTGTTTGAATCATGGTGTGTGATTTATAAGTTTCTACAAAAGTACGAGAATTTTAGGCATAAAAAAACCCCCACTTCGTGAGGGTTTTAATTTTATTTTATTTGGTGTTAGTTTAAAATCCAAGCACCATCTTCTTTTATAAGAGAAAGTTCTTGAGTTCCACTAGAACCGTCATAAACATTAAAAGTTGTAATGTATTTCTGTCCGTCCTCAGCAGATGGGTCTATGCTATCTAACACAACACCCATAGCAGTGACCATCATCTCGTCACTCCAACTTGTACCAGATCCAGTTCTGTTGAAGTTTCCGTAGTTGTCTAAGTTTCCAGCAGCATCTTCAAAACCTGGTGTAGTGAGTAGCGCACTTGCGACATTAGAATAATCTGCATCAACTAGAGTATATCTGATGGTGTTGTCTGGAACCCATTGTGTTCCGTCATGACCAAACTGTAATGAGGTCGAAATAGTGGACTGGTGTGCCATCCATACGCCATCTGTAAAAGTGTAGAGGTTCCCTCTTACTTGTGCGCCACTTGAACTTGAGTAGTAAGCATAAGTTACGATTAGCTCCTCCTCTTCTTGTCCGTAAGGGAAGTTGATCGCTAAAAAGGCAGGAAGATAACTATTTGGAGAAATAGAACTTGAGAAATTATCAAATCTTCCTGGTTCTCCAGAACCTTCACCCATAGAATCAAAATCAGCAGAACTTAAATAATATACGTTTTCTGCTAATTCCCAAGAACCATCAGAATACATATAATATGCCCCGTAATTTACAGAGTCTCCAGAAACTCCAATCGCTTTTACCGCAAAGTTTTGAATTCTCCATCTTGGAGATTCCGAATCTGTAGAGCTGTATTTAAGAGCGATATGAATTGATTCTCCATCGTATGCAGAAAAATCAAAATCTTCAGACGTGGTCATATTACCGAAAATTGTTTTATCAAAGCTCAATGCCGTCCAATTTGCTGTTGCAACGTCTCCACCTGTATTGTAATCGGTAGCAATTAAAATATCAAATAAAGAAACGTCAGCACCAAAAAGGTCAATTTCTTGTGTGATTTGGAATAACAAATCAGATGCACCGGATAAGTCAATTTCTGGTGAAATTAGCCATTCTTCATTGGCTTGAGCAGCTCCATCATAACCAGAACCTTGAACATTACTAGATCCAGTAGTCCAAGCATCAAGAGATCCAGAAGCATCAATAAGCTCAAAATCTTCAAAATCTGCTGGAAATGTCGCTTGATAAAAATTAGTTAAACCAACATCTGGCGTATCGATATATTGATCGTACTCCACCAATAAGATCTGCCCTTCAGTAGGATCTGAAATTTGTGCATCAAGAACAGCTGGAATCTCATCCGTTGGATCTACATTTGGATAGAATCCAGAAGCATCACTTCCAGTTGCAGCGTAATCCGCATTTGTGAGTTCATAAGAATCCGCATAGGTGTAATCACTTACGCCTTCGGCTGAACCTACAAAAAGCTCATAGTTTACCGTTACCGAAGATCCATTGCCCCAGTATTGAAAAGGCGCGATCGTTTGTAAGTAAGGCGCAATCATTGTTTTTGCATCATCTACCGATGAAAAATTGCCAAAATCTAATTCTAATGCTTCATAATCTTCATCTGTAAAGGTATATGTTGCATTGCCTACAATAGGGTTTTCTTGTGCATCAATTTCTGCATTGATGTCTTCATTCGGGTCACATGCTGTAAAAACGAACGCCGAAAGGGTTAGTAAATAAATTATTTTTTTCATTTTCTTATTTTTTAGAAATTAATTTTTAATCCAAGACTGAATGTTCTTCCTGCTCCGTAATATACTCCTGCTGTTTGTGCAGTTGAGTCCGCGCCATCTCGGGCATCTGAAATATATTCTGTATTCAAAACATTGTTCATTCTTGCTGATAAGGAAGCATCAAATTGACCAAAACTAAAGCCATGATTTAAGCCCATATCCAATAAACCATAAGCTGGTAATTCCCATGAATCCGCTCTGTTGGTTTCATCATTTCTGTCGGTAATTCTGTAACTTGCATACAAGTCAGACGCATAATTATAATCTACATAAAACGATGTTTGGTCCATCAATTTAAATTTAGATCCTAAAGCGAAGGTTGTTTGTGCAGCATCCGATACTTTTAAATCTTTTGCATATACGTTAATCGTTTCAATAAGCTGTCCACCTTCATCAAATAAACTACCCCCAGCATCATTTTTCCAGTTCCAGTTTCCGATAGAAGCCATACCCGTAAAGGATATTGCATCTGTAGCACGGTATACGAAATCAACTTCTACTCCAGTGTGCAAAGCATCAAGACCCGCAATGTTGTAGTTGATTCGCTCTCCTTGATTGTCTGGATCAAAAACACTTCCGGTTAAAGATTTATCAATCCATGTGGTGTAATAGATATTTACGTTTGCTGAAAGTTTATCACTTCTAAATCCATATCCAAGTTCTGCACTGAATACTTTTTCATTTAATGCTTCTTCGTTAAATGCTGTTGAGCTGTCACTTTGAAAAACATTTCCGTCTAAGAAAGGTGCTTTTGAAAAGTATCCAATATTCACAAATACATTGTTTGTATTATCTATATTGTAATTTGCACCCCCTTTGATACTGTAGCCTAGGAAGTCAACTTTGTCTGATTCACGTGCTGGATCGTCGGGAGCATAATACATAAATTCTTTTTTACTATATGTAGTGTTAGAAATCGCAGTTGCAACAAAAATTGATAAGTCTGTGCTTGGCGCATATTCTGCTTGTGCAAAAAGACCGCTTCTTAAAACTATACCGTCATAATCTTTGTTAAAACGATCACCCACTTTTAGGGCTTGTCCAAACGTATTTTCGTCGTCGCTTTCATTAATATAAAACTGACCTCCTAAAAGATCTGCAACTTCATACCAGTGAGACCCTACATAGTAACGTGCATCAACACCTCCTGAAAGTACAAGATCCTCCGTAAGATTTGTTTTCAATGTCGATAATAAGCCATACCAGTTGTGTGCATTTCTAGAAGATGCAAAGATGTCTGAAGATCCAAGTGCACCTCTGTCAATATTTTCTTGAGCAATTTGATCAAAATCAATTGGCTGATCTACATCTCCTAAACGGTAGCTGTCTTCATAAAATTTAGACCCACGCTGTCTTCTTCCTCCACCATTTCCAAATGAAGCATAAAGTGCCGTTGAAATTGAAGTGTTGTCATTAACATCCCAATAGTGGTTTAATGCTATTTGTGGTTTGTGATAAAAGTTATAAGATAAGTGTTCTACTTCTCCATTTCTGATTCCCCAATCTGGGTTGAATCGTTTTCCTCCTTGTTCAGTAGCTCTGTTTTGAGCTATGGTTCGTCTGTTGTAACGTTGTCCATGCGTTTGTTTTGCACCAAAAGCAGTAAATGAAAGTTTATGATTGTCATTTATTTGTTTAGATAAGTTAACGAAGTAGTTGAACCCATCAAATTCAGTTCCATCGACATAGCCATCTCCAAAGATTTTAGCAAGCGATACTGTAGCCGCAAAGCCGTTGTCCATTAGACCTGTTGAATAGGTCATTCCATATTTTTGGTATCCATCATTTGCAGTTCCCATTCGTACAGATCCACCAGCTTCAACGTCTGTTGTTTTAGTTACAATGTTAATTGTTCCTCCAATAGAAGGGATAGCAACTCTTGAGGCTCCTAAACCTCTTTGCACTTGCATTGAGCTTGTTACGTCTCCTAAACCAGCCCAGTTAGACCAATAAAGTCTTCCGTTTTCCATGTCATTAACTGGAATTCCGTTGATAAGTACACCTACATTTTCGGAACTAAATCCACGTAAGTTTATACGTCCATCTCCATATCCACCACCAGACCTAGTCGCATAGACTCCTGGTGTTGATTTTAGGATTTCTGGGAATTCTTGAGTTCCAAGTTTAAGCTCAATATCAGCCGCTCTAATTGTTGAAACCGCAACTGGTGTTTTTCTGTCTACTGCAACAGATGCAAAAAGTTGAACTTCTTCTAAGCCTAATTCACTGGCTTCTAGAGAAACAGATCCAAGATCCAAATCTCCAGAAAAAGCTATTGTTGTAGTTACATAGCCAACATAGGAGATTGTAATCTCACCTGTTGAACTTGATGAAGTAATTGTAAAGTTTCCGTCGAAATCAGAAGACACCCCATTAGACGTTCCTTTCTCTACGATTGTAGCCCCTGGTAAAGGCGCTTGTCCAGCATCGATAACTGTACCCGTAATAGTGCTTTGAGCAGCAACTGAGAAGGCACACACAACCAAGGCTAAAGATAAAAGTTGTTTAAGTTTTTTCATGTTTAAATTTTTGATTAATTAGTTAAGCAAAAGTACACATAAAAAAACCTAATTATTTATCTTAATATTAACAATACAATCCTGATTGTTAATAAACAGTTACGAGTTTATTGACTGTTAGACTGGTAGTGTTTAAGAAGGTTAACAGTGGAAGAATCATGGTTACTTAAAACATCAGAATTGATCTCATCCAGAATTTTTGTTGCGAGTTGCTTCCCTAACTCAACCCCAAACTGGTCATAACTAAAAACATTCCAAACCACACCTTGAACAAATATTTTGTGTTCGTACATCGCAATTAATTTTCCTAAACTTTCAGGGGTGAGTTGGTTGATAAAAATAGTGTTTGTTGGTTTATTGCCCTCAAATATCTTGAAAGGGACAATAGCGTCTGCTGTACCTTCTGCCTGTACTTCGGCTTCTGTTTTTCCATTTAACAAGGCTTCTGTTTGTGCAAAAAAGTTAGAAATCAATTTATCTTGATGGTCTTTATTACCATGTAAAGATTGCGTAAACCCAATAAAGTCTGCAGGAATAAGTTTTGTCCCTTGGTGAATTAATTGAAAAAAAGCATGTTGCGAATTGGTTCCTGGTTCTCCCCAAACTAAATTCCCTGTTTGGTACTCGACTTGGGTTCCTGAACGGTCAATACTTTTACCATTACTTTCCATAATGGCTTGTTGGAGGTAGGTTGCAAATTGGTTCAAATACTGAGTATACGGAATGACTGCCTCACTTTCTGCTTTGAAGAAGTTATTATACCAAATGCTTAAAAAGGCTAAAACGGTGGGAATGTTTGTTTCAAATTCTTCGTCTTTAAAATGTGTATCCATTTTATGAGCTCCTTCTAAAAGTGCTTCAAAATGATCATATCCAACGGCTAAACTAATGCTTAATCCTACGGCACTCCATAGCGAAAAACGACCTCCTACCCAATCCCACATTGGAAAAATATTCGAAGCTTCTATTCCAAAGGCTTGTACTTTGGCGGTGTTGGTTGAAACCGCAACAAAATGCTTTGCGACATCTTTTTGAGTTGCGTGTTTTAAAAACCACTCTCTTATCGTATTTGCATTGGAAAGCGTTTCTTGAGTGGTGAATGTTTTAGACACAATCACAAACAGTGTGGTTTCTGGATTCAGTTTCTTTAAGACTTCATTGACGTGATCGCCATCAACATTGCTTACAAAATGAGGGGTCAGATGGTTGCCGTAAAAAGCCAAAGAGTCCACAACCATGGCGGGTCCTAAATCTGAACCGCCAATTCCAATATTTACAATATCGGTAAATGTTTTGTTGGTGTAGCCTTTTTTGGTGCCATTGATGATCGCTTCAGAAAAGTTTTTTATCAGGGCTTTTGCTTCATGAATTTCGGGAATAACATTTTTATCATCTACAAAAACTTTAACCTCTTTTGGTGCTCTAAGTGCTGTGTGAAGTACTGCTCTACCTTCGGTATGATTAATAATATCGCCTTCAAAATATTTTGAAATAGCATCCTTAAGCTTCAATTCCTCAGCCAGTTCCTTAAAAAGAAGCATGGTTTCAGAATTGATTCTATTTTTTGAAAAATCGACATAAAAATCTTCCCATTGAATGGTAAATTCATCCGCACGCTTCGGGTTTTCAGCAAACCATGTTTTCATGTGTGCATCCTTGACTGCTTCAAAGTGAGGTTTTAATTTTGTCCAGGATTTTGTTTGCGTTGGATTGATTGATTGTAATGCCATTGGATAATTTTTAATATATAGTATTAATTAATTGAATCGAGTTGTTGCTTCAAAGGTGCGATAAATTCCTCAAAGTTTGGTTTTAAATAGGCTGGGAGTGCTTTTGCATCTGGTAGTTTTTGACGAAATGGATCGACTTGTTTGCCATTTTTCCAAAAACGATAACATACGTGTGGACCAGCAGTTTTTCCGGTCATTCCTACTTTTCCAATTACATCGCCTTGTTTGACGTAGTCTCCAACTTTTACTAGGCGTTTACTCATGTGAAGGTATTGAGTACTGTAAGTTGCGTTATGTCTTATTTTTACATAGTTACCGTTCCCTCCTTTTCGTCTGGACTCAATAACGGTTCCATTGGCTGTTGCCAAAATAGGAGTGCCAATAGGTGCTGCAAAGTCGGTTCCTTTATGGGGTTTGACACGGTTTCCATAAAAGGCAATTCTTCTTTTTAAATTGTATCTGGAGGAAATACGACTGAATTGTAAAGGGGCTTTTAAAAAGGCTTTTCTAAGACTTTTGGCATTTTCATCAAAATAATCGGTATTGTTCTTCGACTCTTCGTTCATAAAATTAAAAGCGTAAAAGGATTCGCCTTTATGCTCAAAAAATGCTGCTTTGATGCTTTCAATCCCTGCATATACAGAGTCATCTACAAAACGTTGGTTATAAATTACTTTAAAATTATCCCCTTTTTGAAGCCTTGAAAAATCGATGGTCCAAGCATAGATATCATCTGACATGTCATAAATCAACTGCGAAGGCAAGCCCTGATCTTCCATTGTTTCGGAGAGTGTGTTTTCGATAAACCCAAAAGTTTCTTTTTCAATAATTTTAACGGGTTTTCTTTCAATACTAGAAATAATTGAATCACAAAACTCTACAACTAGATATTCAACTTTGTTGGGTTGGTATATAAAAACTAAAGGGGTTTTAACCGCTCCTTTTGAAAACAAAACGGTGTAAGGTTTTCCAATTCTCAAACGACGGACATCAAAAACTTCTTTTGTTTTTTCGGCAATATGATGGATTTTGGGATAGAATAACTGATGTTTTTCGAGCAGTACACCAAAGCTGTCTCCACTTCTAACCGTATCATTTACAACCTGATAGTTATTAAAATTGTAGCCAAATTTATAGTTGTCTTGTTGAGGAATTTCGACTTTATTTTCTTGCGGAAGTTCGTCTTCTGAACAGCTTTTGATAACCAGATTGTAAAAAATAACCACTACAAATCCCGATAAGAAAAATTTTATATTAAAATATTTTTTATACTTAGTCAAGTCCATGTCCCCAATTGTCTTTTTCATCTTGGCTCCAAAGTTCTGGAAAAAATATTCTTTTTTGGTATTTTGGATGCATATATTTTTGCCAATCACTTCCACCTGTTGCTTCTCCATCGCCTTCTTTTCCTAAAATATAATGTTTTGCGGCGTTGTAGTGTGCCATTACCCAAGTAACGTTTACTGTATAGTCGTAATGTCGCATGGCATCTATTAGGCTTTTGTCTTTTTGGCTATCAACTGAAAGTTCTTTGAAACGGGTCCATATATTTTTGGTGTTATAAGTCTTCATGAAGGTGATAAATTCTTCTTTATAACGGTTTTCGAAATTGATTAGTAAGGGGGATTTTTGACCTGTTTTGTAATCTTTTCCAGCAGCTTGCCAATACAAATGTTCAAAGGCATGCTCAAAAGGTGTGTCTCTGTCAATTTTTGCACGAAAACGCACATCAATTAGATTGATAAGTTCTGTAGAGGCAAATTCAATTTTACGGTACTGTGCACTTTGAAATCCACTGGCCGGAGTCAGAGTCTGTCTGAATTTATTATATTGAGCAACATCCATTCCTTCTCTCATTATATTAAAAGAGGTGGTTAACATATCAAAATAGCGACTGATTCGCATGAGCTTATCTTGAAAAAAAACTACTTCGAGTGAGGATGCGTCCGCAATTTGTTTAATTTCCCAAAGGATCATTTTAAAAATCAATTCATTGATTTGGTGGTAGCCAATAAAAACCATTTCATCGGGGAGAGTCGTGCGTTGAATTTGTAACCCTAGTAAAGCGTCCGTGTGAATATAGTCCCAATACGTTATTGAATTACTGTGCAACAATCCTTCTAAATGCACTTCACGATCTTGATGTATCGCATTGTATTTTTCATCAAGAAGGTTTAATAGTTTTTCAGTGGTTGGTTTTTTTGTCATTAGATGTTATAATTGTATTTCAAAGGGGTGCTTAAGTCCTTTTAAAGCTTCTAAATCAGCTCTCAATGAGCCAACGCGTAAGTCTGCTTTTATTTTCATTGGTATTTTATTTTTGTCGGCTGTTACCCATAAGGTCAAGCTTTCTTCTTCTTTAAAAACACGACCAGCCATCACATAGGGTCTGAATTTTATGCATTTAATTTTTCCAAATTTAGTGTTAATCGTTTCTCGGCCTAAATATTTTAATTTGAATAAAAATATTTCATTATCAAAAAAAATATTAAGTTCTACAATGCCTCCTACTTGAATGGTTTCTGAGTCGTAGTTATCTCTCAAATAATAATACGCAGAAACCAAATCTTGAATGTTTTGTTCAATATCAACTGTTGAATTGGTGTTTTCTTTCAGATCATTGACCAATGCTTTGTTTTGCGTATAATCAAACTCTACAATTCTGTTTTTAGTGTAACCGCCTTCGTTAATATTTCTAACAAACTTATAAGGTTGACCTGTAATTTTGTCAAAATGACTTTCGTAATGATCTTTTACTTTAAAAAACCATTTAATTGCACCTGTAGTCCAGCCTTTACCAATAACTTTATAGACAGGTTTATCCTTGTAGGTACTTTCAGAAACTTCAAGAGTTGCATTGCCTGCTTTCATCCATCCACTATAGCTAAGTTTGAATCGTAACCATTCCCCAACTTGAAAAGAGGAGGGTTCTTGAGCTCCTAAAAACTGAAAACTTATTAATAAAAAGAGTGCTATTACTAGTTTTTTCATGAAAACAAATGACCAATTATTATTTAAAGAATAATAAATTTTGTTACAAATTTGCAATTATTATTCCAAATTATAAAACGAATCCCTCTTTAGTATAAAATATTTTTTGTTTGCGATTGTATACGTGGCTTTCAAATTTAAAACCAGTAACCCACATTAACATAAAAACCTGACTCATTTGAGTCTTTTGACCAGTTATATTTCACCTCTATAGGTCCAAAAATTGTTTCTAGTCCATACCCAATTGAATACCCTCCATACAAAGGAGATTCAATCCATTCGCTACTTAAAAAAATATCATCCCCAATGTTTGCGAAGTTTGCTGAAAAATTAAAATGATGGTTTTTTATAAACTCATAATCAAGTGTCGAATCCAATTTTACATAACTATTTCCACTCAGTGAAAAATAATCATATCCATAAAATGTTGAATAGTTGTTAAAGTAATTAGAGCCATAACCTCCAAGCCCAAAAAGAAGTGCCTTGTTATCGTTGTTTCCTATTTTAAATCCCCCTTCAGTACTAATACTCATAGCGAGCTTATCTGCAATTTTAAATGCTTTAGAAATTTGTGATTTAAAGACTGATAATTCATTAAAGTCATCTCTAAAGTTTGAGGATCCAAAATAAAATTTAGCCCTTCCTTCAAAGAGAAACCCACTCGTAGGAAAAAATTTATTGTCGATAGAGTCAATCTTTAACGATCCAAAAAGGCTGTAAAACTCCCTATCCTCAATCTTGTATTCTGAAGTGCTAAAAAAGGTTGAAAATACATTGTCATTCGTAGTGATTTTTAAATCCTTCAGTTCTATACCTATTTTGATTGCTAAGTCTTTATGAATTAACGTTTCTACAAAAAATTGATGTGTAAATTCGCTAAAATCCATTTGAATTTCATCAAAATTTGGATATAAACTCCCATTGATAAGACTTGTTGGTTTTATTAAATTATTAAACCCTATATATTTAGAATTAATCCCCACACTCCAGTAAAACCCCTTGTCAATATAGTAGTCAAAATTATAACGTGTGTTATCACCAAGAATAAAATCCATTGAAAGCACATCATTTTTAAGAAGCAATTGTTTTTTTGTAAGGTTGAGTAGCGCTGCACTTTTATACAACTGATCATAATGCATTCCAAACTTTATAAAAGTAGTGTTTTTGGCTTCCGTGGCTTTCGCAATAAAATTATAGCCTTGTCCAGCAGGAGAAAATTTATATAAAAAACTGTCAAAATTATTCGTGGCCACTAAGTTATTAACCCCTTTGCTAAAGTCGTCAAAACTTATCGTTTCTCCTGTTCTAAATCTGAGTTTGCCTCTTACATACGATGGTGTATATTTTTCAAGACCAAAAATTGAAATATCATTTATTTTTATTTTATCAAAATTAGGATTCGCAGCCTTCATTTTTTTAAAATTCTGTGCCTTAGCAATGGTTTTTAATTCCTCTATATAAGGGGACGCAGCTGTTTGTCCTTTGCTAATGATTTTATTACTATTTTTAAAGGAAACAAGCGAATATTCAGAAACTTCTGGTTTGATATATATGTCGGTTAATTTGGACTTGTTTTTCATATCTTTAGTCGCTCTAAAGTTGCTTATTTGAATTATAATATTTGACACAGATTCCAACTTATTAATTGTCAGAAGATCATCTTGAACATCCACTCCAATAATAATATCTAAATCTTTTGACTCTAAACCCTGTATTGGATAATTATTCACAATACCTCCATCCATCAATAATTTATTGTCCAAACTTACGGGCTGATAAAGTGTTGGTAAGGCACTACTCGCTGCGATTGCTTGTGCTAAATTCCCACGATCTAAAACAACCTCTGTTCCAGTTTTCATATCTGTTGCAATACAATAAAACGGGATCGGAAGTTTGCTAAAGTCTTCTACTCCACTCACATTTAAAGTTAATTTTGAAAGTGCATTAAACACGTTTTGCCCCCTTGAAATAGAAGATGGCAATTGAACCTTAAAATCATTGAAAGGGAGTGTAAGTGCATATTTTTCTGCATTTTTTCGTTCATAAAATGTCTTTGATTTTCTTGGTACATCATCAGAGATTAGCAAATCAAAATTGGTTGCACTAATAATAGAATCTATTTGTTTTCCTGTATATCCAGATGCATATAAGCCTCCCATAACAGCGCCCATACTTGTTCCCGCAACGTAATCGACACGAACCCCTAAGCTGTCTAGTGTTTTTAACACTCCTATATGAGCTAATCCTTTTGCACCCCCTCCACTAAGAACTAAACCGACTCTAGGGTTTTTTCGCTCAAATTCTTGAGAAAAACCCCCATAAAAAGAGAATAGAAAAAATAAGATAACTAGCTTACGCATGGGGTTTGTTTTGATAATAATTATAAATAATTCGAGCTTTTGACACTCCAATAACTTGCTCTAATTCGTCTAAAGCTGCAAATGAAACACGTTGTGCAGACTTAAACTTTTTTAACAACTCTAAAATTGTTTTATCACCAACGCCTACAATTGATTCCAGTTCCGAATTTAAAGCTGTTTTACTTCGTTTATTTCGATGGTGTTCAATTCCAAATCGGTGTGCTTCATTTCTGAGTTGCTGAATGATTTTTAGGGTTTCACTTTTTTTGTCTAAATATAAGGGAATTGGATCATTTGGATAGAACAATTCTTCTAAACGTTTTGCAATTCCGATAATCGCAATTTTTCCGCGGAGCTCTAAATCGTCCAAACTCTTTAAAGCAGCGGAAAGTTGTCCTTTTCCTCCATCAATAACAATTAATTGTGGTAATGGCTGTTTTTCATCTAGCAATCGTTTATACCGTCGAAAAACCACCTCGGTCATGGAGGCATAATCGTCGGGGCCTTTAACAGTTTTAATGTTGAAATGCCGGTATTCTTTTTTGCTAGGTTTTCCATTTTTAAAAACAACACAGGCAGCAACGGGATGTGTTCCCTGAATATTAGAATTATCAAAACATTCAATATGGGTTGGTGCTTCCGAAAGTCTCAAATCAGACTTCATCTGTGCCATGATCCGCGCTACATGACGGTCAGGATCTGTTATTTTAACCTGTTTTAACTGCTCCAAACGTTGGTACTTTGCATTCCGTAGCGATAGATCAATAAGTTGTTTTTTATCGCCAACTTTAGGAATCGTAATCCTAAAATCTGATCCTAAATTTACCTCAAAAGGCACGTAAATTTCTTTAGAATCGAGTGCAAAACGTTGGCGGAGTTCTGTAATCGCAAGTTCCAAGAGTGCTTGATCACTTTCTTGAAGTTTCTTTTTTAGCTCCATCGTATGAGAACGAATTATTGCTCCGTAAGAAAGTTGTAAAAAATTGACGTAGGCATAACTTTCGTCGCTCACTATTGAAAACACATCTACGTTGCTGATTTTTGGATTCACAATGGTTGATTTTGCCTGATAGTTTTCTAAAATTTGTAATTTTTCCTTCAAAGATTGTGCCGCTTCAAACTCTAAATTTTCTGAATAGGTTTTCATCTGTGATTTGAAAACCGAAATTGAATTTTTAAAATTTCCTTTTAAAATTTCACGAATTGCGGCAATATTCTCTAAGTAAGAGGCTTCCGTTTCTTTGGCTTCACAGGCTCCTTTACAGTTGCCCAAATGATATTCTAAACATACTTTATATTTCTGACTGTGAATTTTTTCTTTCGACAAATCGTATTTACATGTCCGAAGCGGAAACAACCCTTTGATAAGGTCTAAAAGGGTATATACGGTTTTGATACTGGTGTAGGGTCCAAAGTATTCAGACCCATCTTTAATCATGCGTCGGGTTTGGAATACTCTTGGAAAAGGTTCTTTTTTAATGCAAATCCAAGGATAGGATTTATCATCTTTTAAGAGCACATTGTAACGGGGTTGGTATTTTTTAATCAGATTGTTTTCGAGCAATAGAGCATCCGTTTCTGTTTCTACGACAATATGCTTAATCTCAACAATTTTTTTAACAAGTACATTTGTTTTTCCGTCATCATGAACCTTATTAAAATACGAGCGAACTCGGTTTTTTAAGTTTTTTGCTTTACCAACATATATAACAACACCTTTAGCATCATAAAACTGATAAACACCAGGTGTGTTCGGCAAGGTTTTTAATTGAAGTTCAATATTAAAATTACTCATCAATTCAAAGGTAATTAATTCCAGTGATTGTAAAAATTGAATTTGCATTTTTAGTATCTTGCAAGGGAATAATCCAGCCAATACGTATGAATATTGTAATATTATCTCGCAATGAAGCTCTGTATTCAACACAAAGACTTGTTGAAGAAGCTGAGCGTCGAAATCATCATGTCGAAGTCATAAATCCTTTGAATTGCGATTTGATTATTGAAAAGGAAAAGCCGACGGTTTTCTATAACGACAGGTATCTGGATGATGTGGATGCCATCATTCCGCGTATAGGTGCTTCGGTAACCTATTATGGGTGTGCAGTGGTCAGGCAGTTTGAAATGATGAATGTGTTTTCGACCGTTTCTTCTGATGCCATTATACGGTCTAGAGATAAGCTAAGAAGCTTTCAACACCTTTCCAAGGCGGGTATAGATATGCCAAAAACAGTATTTACCAATTATTCTACTGATGTAGAAAAAGTAATTGCTCATGTCGGTGGCTCCCCTGTTGTGATTAAATTACTAGAAGGCACACAAGGAATTGGAGTTGTTTTGGCAGAAACTAAAAATGCTGCTGAATCTGTACTAGAAGCTTTTAATGGATTAGAAGCAAGAGCATTGGTACAAGAATACATTGCGGAAGCTAAGGGCAGTGATTTACGTGCCTTAATAGTAGATAATCGGGTTGTGGGTGCTATGAAACGTCAAGGAAAGGAAGGTGAATTTAGATCGAACCTTCACAGAGGTGGAACTTATTCTTATCATAAACTCAACGAAGACGAAAAAAAGATTGCCTTGAAAGCTGCAAGAAAATTAAAATTACCCGTTTGTGGAGTCGATATTATACAGTCGCATCGAGGACCTTTAATAATGGAAGTCAATTCGACCCCAGGACTCGAAGGAATTGAAGGCGCTTCTAAAAAAAATGTTGCACAAGCTATCATAACCTATATTGAAAGAAATAGACGCTTATAATTAAGGTGTTAATTATATTTCAACAAAAATCAACGCGTGAAAAAATCAGAGTTAAGAGCAATTTACAAAACACTTCGAAAAGAGTTGAGTTTGAAGGATGTGAACGATTTGAGTCTTCAAATCGCAAACTCAGTCCTTAAACTTCCAATATGGGAGCATTCTTTTTTTCATGTATTTTTGACAATTGAATCCTTAAAAGAGGTCCTTACTGAACCTATCATATCTATTCTCTCAGGGAAAGACAAACATATTGTGGTTTCTAAAAGCGATTTTAAAACTCGAACGATGTCGCATGTTCTTCTGCAAGATAACACCATTCTAAAACCTAATTCTTGGAATATTCCAGAACCCGAAAATGGAATTTCAATAAACGATACACAAATAGAAGTGGTGTTTCTTCCTCTAGTTGCTTTTGATAAAACAGGAAATCGTGTAGGGTATGGAAAAGGATTTTATGATGCTTTTTTAAAAAACTGTTCAAAGGATACTGTAAAGATTGGACTTTCCTTTTTTGAAGCTGAAACTGTTATTCATGATGTTGAATTGCATGACGTCCCTTTGGATTATTGTGTGACTCCAAATAAAATTTATACGTTTTAAACTGTTGAGGACTTTGGAAATACTTTTTTATTGAATACCAAAAGTAATCCAACACCGGTGCTAATCGCCATATCAGCAATATTAAAAACAGGATCAAAAAAGGAAAAATAATTACCTCCAAAAAATGGAATCCATTCAGGAAAATAGCCTTTAAACAAAGGGAAATAAAGCATGTCAACTACTTTTCCATGAAATAGGTTGGCATAGCCTTCAGTCGGAAATAAAGTTGCTGTTTGTCCTAAACTTCCATCGAAAAGAATGCCATAAAAAACAGAGTCAATAATATTTCCTAAGGCTCCAGAGAAGACCAAAGCGAGTGCAACCGTCAAGATTTTAGATGTTTTTTTATGAAGACTTTGATAAAGCCAATAGCCAATACCACAAACGGCAAAGATTCTAAAAATTGTTAAAGATAATTTGGCACTCGAGTCAGAGATAAAGGAAGAAATGTCACTAAGTTTGGCACCCCACGCCATGCCTTCATTTTCAATGAAGTAGATTCTAAACCAATCAAAGATTTTCAGTTCTTGCCCTAACTCAAAATGAGTTTTGATATATATTTTTGAAGCTTGATCTATAAAAAGAATCAACACAACTAATAAAAATGTCTGTTTTTTAGACATTTTATTTTTGCATATTCTTTGCTTCTATACTTAAGGTTGCATGTGGAACCAACTCCAAGCGTTTTTTATTGATAAGTTTTTTAGTCACTCTACAAACACCATAGGTTTTATTTTCAATTCGGTTCAAGGCGTTTTTAAGGTCTCTAATAAACTTCTCTTGGCGGATGGCCAATTGAGAATTTGATTCTTTACTCATTACTTGGCTTCCTTCATCAAAAGCTTTAAAGGTCGGCGACGTATCTTCAGTTCCGTTATCTAAATCGTTCATATAAGCGCTTTTAATAAGATCTAAATCATGCTGCGCTTTCTCAATTTTTTTTAAAATAATTGCTTTAAAAAATTTTAAATCGGTATCCGAATATCTGCTTGTATTTTCAATGGACATAATTATATGGATTTTTGGATGTATAACTTGGTGTTGATCGCATCAAAAGAAATGTCATCACCTTTTTCTAGTTGCGCTACTAAGTGTAGCTTTTCCGTTAATGTTTCTAGTTTAATATATTCTAAGTTTTGTTTTACAGCATTTTTAATAGCAGCTTCTGATTGTAGATAAACCTCAATTCGATCGGTAAGTTCAAATCCAGAATCTTTTCTCAAATTTTGAATTCTATTGACCAATTCTCTCGCAATTCCTTCCTCTTTTAAAACCTCCGAAATAGTTACATCCAAAGCAACTGTTACAGCTCCTTGATTGGCGACCAACCATCCTTCGATATCTTGAGAGGTAATCTCTACATCATTGCGTTCCAAATTTATACTTTTTCCGTTAATTTCAATACCTAATAAACCTTTTTCTTCAATTTCCTTAATATCTTCAGCATTCATGTTTTGAATGGCATTGGCAATAAGCTTCATGTCCTTTCCAAATCGAGGACCCAAAGCTTTAAAATTTGGCTTGATTCGTTTCACTAAAATATCGGACGCATCTTCTAATAATTCAACTTCTTTTACATTGACTTCGTGTTTTACTAAGTCAACTACTGCTAAAATATCTTCTTTTTGAGTGGTGGAATTCACCGGAATCATGATTTTTTGTAAAGGCTGTCGAACTTTAATTTTTTCTTTTGCTCGTAAGGACAAAACTAAAGATGAAATTGTTTGTGCTTGCTCCATTTTGCGCTCTAAGTTTTTATCAATTAGAGTCTCATTTACTGATGGGAAATCTGCTAAGTGAACACTTTCAAATGTTTCTTTATTTGTAGCTGAATTTAGATCTAAATACAAACGATCCATAAAAAACGGAGCGATTGGCGCACTGAGCTTAGCAATGGTTAGCATGCAAGTATATAAGGTTTGATAGGCTGATATTTTATCTGTTGCATATTCCCCTTTCCAGAAACGTCTTCTACTCAGACGAACATACCAGTTGCTTAAATATTCTTGTGTAAATTCAGAAATCACACGGGCTGCTTTTGTAGGTTCATAGTCCGCATAATAGGCATCCACTTTTTCAGTTAACGAATTTAGTTCTGATAAAATCCAACGGTCAATTTCTGGACGGTCTTGACTGGAAATATCAGGCTCTGCATAACTAAATTTGTCAATATTTGCATAGAGCGTAAAAAAGGAATAAGTATTGTATAAGGTTCCAAAAAACTTTCGTTTAACTTCTTCGATACCTTCTATATCAAATTTTAAATTATCCCATGGATTCGCATTGCTAATCATATACCAACGTGTTGCATCAGCCCCATAAGTGGATAAGGTTTCGAAAGGATCGGTTGCATTGCCCAAACGTTTTGACATTTTCTGCCCGTTTTTATCTAAAACTAATCCATTAGAAACAACGTTTTTGTAAGCCACGGAGTCAAAAACCATGGTTGCAATCGCATGGAGTGTATAAAACCATCCTCGCGTTTGATCGACACCTTCCGCAATAAAATCTGCAGGAAAGGCTTTGTTCTGATCGATAAGCGCTTTGTTTTCAAATGGATAATGCCATTGTGCATAGGGCATACTTCCAGAGTCGAACCATACATCAATTAAATCGCTCTCTCGGTGCATGGGTTTTCCAGATGGCGATACAAATATAATGGCATCCACAATGTTTTTATGCAAGTCAATCTTTGAATAATTTTCAAGAGAATGATCGCCGACTACAAAATCTTCAAAAATGTCATTTTCTAAAACGCCTGCTTGTACTGCTTTTTGCATTTCTGCTTTGAGTTCTTCTACAGATCCAATACAGATTTCTTCTTTACCATCTTCAGTTCGCCATATTGGAAGCGGAATTCCCCAATAGCGTGAGCGTGATAAGTTCCAATCGTTTGCATTTGCTAGCCAGTTCCCAAAACGGCCTTCACCCGTGCTTTTTGGCTTCCAATTAATGGTTTGGTTTAGATTAAACATCTGCTCTTTTACTTCGGTGATTTTTATAAACCAAGAATCTAACGGATAGTATAAAATAGGTTTATCTGTTCTCCAACAATTTGGATAGCTGTGCTTATATTTTTCAACCTTAAAGGCTTTATTTTCTGTTTTCAGCTTAATTGCCAGTTCTACATCCACAGATTTTTCTGGTGCTTCGCCTTCTGGATAGTATTCATTTTTAACAAAACGCCCTGCAAATTCTTCAACTTCAGGTCTGAAACGTCCTTGTAAATCTACAAGTGGTACTAAATTACCATCCGTATCTTTTACTAATAATGGTGGGATTTCTGGTGTTGCTTGCTTTGCAACAATTGCATCATCGGCTCCAAATGTTGGTGCGGTATGTACAATTCCAGTTCCATCTTCGGTGGTTACAAAATCCCCCGAAATAATTCTAAACGCATTTTCTGGGTTGTCGTTTGGCAAGGCATAATCTAACAATTGCTCATAGGAGATTCCTACAAGGTCTTTTCCCGTAAACGATTTTACAACATAAAATGGAATGGTTTTATTTGATGATTGATAGCCTTCCAATCCTTCTGCGTTTTCTACTTCTTTATATTTTCCGTTAAATTGTTTTCCAACCAAGGCCTTTGCAACTACCACGTTTGTAGCCTCAAAAGTGTATTGATTATAGGTTTTTATGAGTACATATTCAATTTTTGGCCCTACAGTTAAAGCGGTATTACTCGGCAACGTCCAAGGTGTTGTGGTCCATGCCAAAAATAAAACAGGTCCTTCGTTTTGCAAGAATTCTGGGAGTGATGCCTCATTTGCTTTAAATTGTGCCACAATGGTGGTGTCTGTAACATCTTGATATGTTCCAGGTTGATTCAGCTCGTGGGAGCTCAAACCTGTTCCCGCTTTTGGGGAATAGGGTTGAATCGTATAGCCTTTATAAATAAGGTTCTTGTTGTAAATTTGTTTGAGGAGCCACCATACACTTTCCATATATTTTGGATCGTAGGTCACATAGGGATCGTCCATATTCACCCAGTAGCCCATTTTTTGAGTGAGGTCATTCCAAATATCAGTGTAGCGCATCACCGCAGTTCTACAGGCAGCATTATAATCTTCAACAGAAATCGTTTTACCGATGTCTTCTTTCGTGATTCCCAATTCTTTTTCAACGCCCAGTTCAATAGGAAGTCCATGTGTATCCCAGCCAGCTTTACGGTTTACTTGAAACCCTTTCATGGTTTTATAGCGGGGGAAAATATCTTTTATAGCACGCGCTAAAACATGATGAACCCCTGGTAATCCATTGGCGGATGGTGGGCCTTCAAAAAATACATAGGGTGGTTTACCTTCCTGAGAGGTGATACTTTTATTAAAAATATCATGATCCTCCCAAAACTTTAGCATCTCATCTGCTACGTTTGGTAAGTTAAGTCCTTTATACTCAGGAAATGTCGCGCTCATTTTTACTTGCTATTAAGGTCGCAAAATTAAGAAATTAAAATAAAAAGCCACCGAATAAATCAGGTCATTTTGAGTTTACATAAGATTCTTAAATTTACAGCTTTAATTTTCGCCTTATAAGTGTTCTAAATACTAATTTTTTAGTAATATTACAGGTATGAATCCTACCTATGTTAACTTCATTATTAAAAAGCGTTTCTTATATTTTACATCCCTTACTCATGCCGTGGATGGGTGCTGTATATTTTTTTACTGTAACCCCTGTACAATACCATCCCATTAAAATCAGTTTTTGGTTGCTTTCTATTATTCTTTGGAGTGTTGTTGTCCCTCTGATTTTGTATTTTATTTTAAAGAAAATAAAACTCGTCCAGTCCATTGATCTGAAATCTTCTAAAGAACGTATTTGGCCTTTATTACTGAATAGTATTATTTTAGGATATTTAAGTTTTAGTCTTTTACCAAAATCTATATGCGTAGAATTACATTATTTATTTTTAGGAGCTCTAATAACTGCAGCTTTAGGGATGATTTTAGCGCTTTTAAAATTCAAAACAAGTATTCACATGATGAGTACTGGAGGCGCTTTCTTTTTTATGGTGCTTGTTAATTTGCATTATGATTATTCATTTAGCACTACTTTTGCCTTCTTTGTGATTGTTATGGGTGCAATGGCAAGTTCACGATTGCATTTGAACGCACATACCCCTAAAGAACTTGCCGTTGGTCTTTTTGTTGGTGTTGTTCCTCAGCTTTTATTATTCAATCACTGGCTATAAGAGATAGAAAATCAGACCTATTTTTAAGGCATTCATTTCAATAGATTGTGCGTTTGTAGAGGAAATGGAGTCAAAAATCGGATTCAAACCATAGTAAATGTAGCCGTTCCAAGTGTTATAGCCAACACTCAGAGTTAGTCCGTACTGCCACGTATTTAACCCTGTCAAACCTCTATGTGTTTCATTGCCCGGCTCGCCGTTGTACACAGATTTTGAAGCCAATAAATACCCCATTTTTACTCCTGTATATACCCGCCAAAACTTATACGTTTCTGCATTAGAGGTTCGCCAGCGAAATTCCAAAGGAACTTCTAAAAGGTGTTGGGAGAAATTATTTTTGGAATAATTAATGTCTTCTAAAATTGTGTAAGTCGTTGGGGTTGTTGAACTAATTCTAATGTTTTGATTGAATGTATTAATGGAATAGCCAAGCCCTAAACCAATGGCGACATTGCGACGTTTATTGATCGGAAAATCTCTAATAATACCCAAATGAAACCCAGTAGAAAAACTGTTTTGAGAGACTCCAGACGGTAAATTTACAAGTGCATTATAAGTAACTCCAATATAAATTTGATCTTCTCTATACAAACTATCCAATTCGGCAGCTTTATTAGATTGTGCATAGGCACCTACAAAATTGCAAAAAAGGAATAAAAATACACGAAATCTCATAAAGTATGTCCTAGTTTTATACTACTAAATTAAATAAAAAAAGGCATTCTGAGTAGAATGCCTTTTATATATTTTGAAGTGCGTTTTTATTTGATGTTGTTCAACGCATCACCAACTCCGGTGGTGTAGTTAATTTTAAGCGCGTTGACTTTTCTAAGTTCGTACTTAACATCGCCTACAATTCCCATATTGGCATCTTTGTCAACTTTAAGGGCAACGGTAAGAAACGGAATTAATTCTTCTCTTAAGGCTGCTCTTTCAGCTCCAATAAATGCGCCTACTTCTGAAAGCTCTGCGAATTGATCGTTCAGTTGAATTCTTGGTTCGGTTCCAAACTTTTCATAACCTGCACTTGGTTTACCCATATAAATATAGCTTACTGGGTTTTTCTTATCGAGTTTTTCAACTTGGTTTGCGACAGGAAGTGCATTTTGGATTTTGAGTGAATTTTCGCGCATCACAGTAGCTACCATAAAAAAGAACAGTAACATAAATACAATATCTGGAAGTGAAGCCGTTGAAATGGCCGGTGTGCCTCCGTCAGATTTCTTTTTAAATTTTGACATGTTGTTTCTTTACTTTTTAATTAAACTACTGGACTTCAGAAAGTTTCTGAGGAAACTCTAATTTTATCTGATTAATCACTTCTTTTAACTTTGTTTTGTTTCCTACAAAGCGAGCGTCTTTATAATTCTTTTGCATTTCCACAAAATTCATATCTGTAAATCCTTGAGGCGGCCCTAATTCTAGTGCTCTTCTGTTTCGAAGCACATTGTAGGCTGCTACCAATTCATTTTGAACAGAAATATAAGTTGCATAAGAAGTTTCTCTATCGTTCTTTAAGGATATAATTGCTTTGTCTGGATTATCTGAAGAGGAGGCGTTTTTAGGACCTTGACAATAGGTGCAGGTTCCGTCTCCATTGTTATCTAAAAACTCGATAGCTGCAGCTCTCAAGTCTTTGATTTCCATCAATTCTTCTTCGACTAGCAATTGATCCTTACCGTTCAGGAGTACTGTAAAAATATTCCTTTGCTTAATGATAGGCGGCTCAATATCTTCTTCAATAGGAGGAAGTTTTCGATTGAGTCCAGAATCCTTTTCTATGGTTGTTGTAACCAAGAAAAATATTAACAATAAGAAGGCAATGTCGGCCATAGAGCCCGCATTCACTTCAGGTGCAGATCGCTTAGCCATATTATTTTACCATTTTTTTGATTCCAAATCCTAACATTATTCCACCAGCAATTACAGCCAATAGATAGAATAAATACAATCCTCCTCCAACTAACTTTGAACCACTTGCTGAAAGCATGTCGCCATTTTTAAGGGGCGTTTCTGCGCCATCGGCAACGAAGTAGCAAAGCAAAGCTAGAACCACAAAAGCGGCAACTCCTGTAAGGGTGTTTTTTAAGCTTGCAGTGTTTGAAACTGTATTGAGCACTGAAAAAACTAATACAATAAGGACAGCAATGGCTAGGACGATATAAGATACGTACATAAACATATTTACGATCCCGCTGCCTTCGCCTGCTCTTATCTGATCATTTCCAGTAGATATTATATTTCCTAGGAAATAGATTGAAATTACACCAATGACAATAGCTACAATTTTCAATAATTTTTGTAAATCCATAATTATTTGATTTAGTATTGAGGTGTTATTATTTTTTGTTTTTAACCAATATATCCATTAAAGATATAGAGGAATCTTCCATGTCATTTACAATGCTGTCAATTTTAGCAATGATATAATTATAAAAGACTTGAAGTATGATTGCAACAACCAGTCCAAATACTGTTGTTAGAAGTGCAACTTTAATACCCCCAGCAACAAGTGATGGTTGCATGTCTCCTGCTTCTTCAATTTTATCAAAGGCTTGAATCATTCCGATTACAGTTCCCATAAATCCTAACATTGGAGCTAATGCAATAAATAATGAGATCCAAGAAACGTTTTTCTCTAATTGTCCCATTTGAACACCTCCATAAGCAACCACTGCTTTTTCGGCAGAGTCTAAATCTTCGTTGGCACGATCTAATCCTTGATAAAAGATGGATGCGATAGGTCCTTTTGTGTTTCTACAAACTTCCTTAGCAGCCTCTAATCCGCCAGAGGATAAAGCGCCTTCTACTTCATCAATTAATTTTTTAGAATTGGTAGTTGAAAGGTTTAAGAAAATAATTCTTTCAATTGCAATTGCAAGTCCTAATATAAGACATAACAAAACGATGCCCATAAATCCAGGACCCCCTTCAATAAATCTATTTTTTAGTTCTTGGTGAAAGCCGATAGATTCTTCTGCGCCATCTGAAGCAGCGTCATCTTGAACAGGACTCACAATAGTCGTAGCAAGAATGTTCATGTTAATGTTCGTGTATGAAGTTGCACTTACAGACCCGAATGCCATTACAAATGCAATAGCTAGAATTGGAAATAATCTTTTCATTGTTCTATGTTGTTGATTTTATTAAAAATATTAGTCTTTATACAAGATGTTAAAGATATAAAAAAAATGTAATTACCAAAACAAAAATGACAAAACTCAACAAATTTTAGTACAAATATTCAATACCAATTTTAAATGAAAAGCGATTGCTTGCCAATTAAAAAAAGTCTAAATCATTAACAAAAAGGCAATTGCAGAGAGGAAGGGATTCGAACCCTCGATACGTTGCCGTATACACGCTTTCCAAGCGTGCGCCTTAAGCCACTCGGCCACCTCTCTAATTTGCTTTTTTAAGCAGCCCAAATAAAGAAAAAATAGTTTAATTGGTGAAATTTTGGGGCCTAATTTTATGATATTTCTCCACGAATACTTGTTTCAAAAACTGTTTTGAACATATTTTTTGGAGTTTCGAGCCCTAACATGAACATTAATTTTGTCATTGCTGACTCTGTAGTCATATCCTTTCCAGAAATAACCCCTAACTTTTGTAGCGTTTTTCCAGTTTGATATTGATTCATAGACACACTGCCACCAGCACACTGTGTGACATTAATTACAAAAACACCTTTGTCTAAAGCTTCTTCAATCGCTTCTAAAAACCAGTCTTCTGTGGTGGCATTTCCACTTCCATAGGTTTCAATCACAACCGCTTTGAGAGTTGGAATTTCTAAAATCGATTGTAAAATAACAGGGCTAATCCCTGGAAATAGTTTTAAAAGAACAATATTTGTGTTCATTTTTTTATGAACAACCAGTCGAGCCTGTGAATAATTCTTGTGCAATATTTCATGATTTACCTTTAAATGCACTCCAGAAGTGACGAGTGCAGGGAAATTTAAGGAGGCAAATGCCTGAAAGTGCTCTGCATTAATTTTGGTGGTGCGATTTCCTCTATATAATTTATACTCAAAATACAATCCAACTTCTTTGATCACAGCCGTATTATTATTTTGTAATGCGGCAATTTGGATAGAGGTAATTAGGTTTTCTTTCGCATCCGTTCGCAAGTCGCCAATAGGCAGCTGAGACCCCGTAAGAATGACTGGTTTTGCAAGATTTTCAAGCATAAAACTCAGTGCTGAGGCAGTATAACTCATTGTATCACTGCCGTGAAGCACAACAAAACCATCATGGGTCTGGTAATTTTCTTCTATAATAGTAGCGATAGCGATCCAGTGGGATGGATTCATGTTGGACGAATCTAATGGTGTTTCAAAAGAAACGGGATGAATATCACAGTCTAATAAATTTAGTTCTGGAATTTTTTCTATTAGGTATGCAAAATCAAATGCCTGTAAGGTTGCTGTGATTGGATCCTTAATCATTCCAATAGTACCACCAGTATATATTAATAGTATTTGAGGTTTCATTTGATTTATAGTTTAAAAACAGATTTTGAGTTCTGAGTAGTAATCTCTGCAATAGAGTTTTTTGAGACTCCATAAATTTCAGATAATTTTTCTAAAACGTTTAAAATATAACTACTTTCATTTCGCTTACCTCTGTATGGAACAGGTGATAAGTAAGGGGCATCTGTTTCTAAAACAATGTGCTTTAAATCGATTTGATTCAAAAATTGATCGATCTTTCCATTTTTAAAAGTAACCACACCCCCTATTCCAAGTTTCATATTGTAAGAAATCGCTTGATGTGCTTGCTCTAAAGTGCCCGTAAAACAATGAAATATTCCAAATAAATCAGGCCCTTTTTCTTCTTCTAAAATATCAAACACTTCATCGAAAGCTTCACGACAGTGAATAACTATTGGTAATTTATATTGTTTTGCCAATTGAATTTGAGCTCTAAACATGTCTTGCTGTGCCTTTAACATACTTTGATCCCAAAAAAGATCAATCCCAATTTCGCCAATAGCAATAAATTTTCGGAGTTGCAATTGCTCTTTAACATGTGATAATTCTTCTAAATAATTATCTTTAACATGGGTTGGATGTACACCCATCATCAGAAATATATTATCTGGATAACTCCTTTCAAGCGCATACATGCCCTTTGTGTAACTAGAATCAATCGCAGGAATAAAAAATCGAGTGACACCTGCGGCTATTGCACGCTCGATAACTTCGGTTCGATCTGTGTCAAATGCTTCGCTATATAGATGGGTATGTGTATCTGTGATTATCATAGTACAAAAGTAAGATTTTGAATAGTATCTTTGTAAAAATAATTTACTTTGAAAACACTCCCTATGTCGTTGTCCGAATTTTTACTAAATAAGTCGTATTTTAAGATAAAGATGCACCCTATCGCATCCAATCATTTTAAAATTATATCAAAAATTAATGGCGTAAAAGGAGTCTTTATTTTGGATACTGGTGCTTCTACAACCTTTATAGACCTTAAACTAAAAGAGAAATTTAAACTTACCTCTCATCCCTCTATTGTTAAAGCAAGGGGAGCAGGCCCTGATAAAATTGATACGCTTCTCTCCAAAAACAATACACTTTCAATTGGTAAATGGGTAAAAACACGTTTTCCAATCGCATTAATAGACTTGAGTTATGTGAACGATGCTTTTGAATCTATAAACTCATCTGCCGTTGATGGCATCATTGGGGCAGACATTCTTAAAAAAGGGTTTGCAGTTATTGATTATGAAAAACGGTATTTGTATCTAAAACACAAATAACCGTTGCAAAAAAGAGACTGTCTAAAAAGTATGAAACCCTGTCGTTCTGAAAACATTGCTTTTTAGACAGCCTCATATAATTTCACTAGACTAAGAAAACTTAATCTTGAACTAAAAAGGTAATTGGCAACGAATAAGGAACGACTACTGCCTTTCCGCGTTGACGCCCTGGCTTCATTTTTGGCAACAAATTCACTACACGTGGGGCTTCTTTTTCTAAGCGGGGGTGTGGTGCTCGAGAGCGCACTCCTGTTACATTTCCGTTTTTGTCAATTTTAAAAATAACATTAATCCGTTGTTTTCCGGTTAATCCTAAATCACCCGCTAAGTCTGTATTGAACTTTTTTTGGATAAATTTTTCGATTTTTTTGGACATACATTTACGTTTTTCGGAATTAGTGCCTTTTTCACAGCCTGGGTATTCCGGAACGTTTTCGATCACTGAAAATGGTACCTCAACATCCTCTTCGACCTCTTCGACCTCAACTTCTTCGATTTCAATCTCTTCTTCTTGGTCGGTTTCCGACGATTCAATGACTGTTTCTTCGACCTCTTCTTCATCCTCCACAATTTCTATGACTTCTGGTGCTGCCGGTGGCGGTGGTGGCGGTGGAGGTGGCTTGACTAAATCAATGATTGGAATTTCTTCTTCGTTTTCTTCTTCAAGATTTAAAGCACCTATATCGATATCTGATTTATCGTATGACTTATAATTAATGGATTGATACGAAACGAATAACATCAATACTAAGCCAAGAGCAAAATAGATGGCACTATTTTGACCAACATTAGCTTTCGAATTTTTCTTTGGTAAGCGTTGTTGGGGTTTGTCAGGTGGCGATTTCATAAGGATAGGTTTTAGGGGTTATGAATTTATATACCACAATAAACATACCAAAAAATCCCGCCAAAGCGGGATTTATATAGTTTAACAACGTTAAAAGAACTTAATCTTGAACTTGAAACGTAATAGGTAAAGAGTATGGAACGATCACAGCTTTTCCGCGTTGACGTCCTGGTTTCATTTTTGGCAACATATTAATTACACGTGCCGCTTCTTTTTCTAATCGTGGGTGTGGTGCTCTAGATCGTACACCAGTTACATTCCCTTTTTTGTCAATTTTGAAAATCACACTGATACGTTGTCTTCCTGACAGGCCTAAATCACCCGCTAAATCTGTATTAAATTTGCGTTGTACAAATTTTGCAATTTTAGCAGACATACATTTTCTTTTATCAGCGTTAGATCCTTTTTCACATCCTGGATATTCAGGTACATTTTCAATCACAGAGAAAGGCACCTCAACATCTTCATAAATTTCTTCTACTTCAATTTCTTCTATTTCAATTTCTTCGTCTTGATCCGTTTCTGTAGATTCAATAACCGTTTCTTCAATTTCTTCTTCATCCTCCACAATTTCTATGACTTCTGGTGCTGCCGGTGGTGGTGGCGGTGGTGGTGGTGGAGTTAATTGATCTATTAAAGGAATTTCTTCATCGAGTTCTGCATCTAAATCTAATTTTCCGATATCAATTGCTGATTTATCATAAGTCTTATGATTAAGCGCACTGTATGATAAAAACAACATAAGTGCTAAACCAACTGCGAAATAGAGAGATGCATTCTTACTAACATCTGCTTTTGAGTTTTTCTTTAATTCCATTTTTGGTGTTATTTTTTGCGAGGGTTAAATTACTTAAAAAATTAATAAATACACAAGAGTTTAAAGTTTTTTAATGATTACTTCTTTTTTTACCTTAATAATTAGGGACATAGCGAAAACTCCTAGACAATTTGCTACAAGATCAAAGATATCGGTTGTTCTATGAATAGAGAGAACTCCTTGCAATATTTCGATAACAGCTCCATAAGCTATTGACAGTAACGATGCTAAAAGCAAACTTGAGTTTGATTTTAGAACATGGAAACTCATAAACCAAAACAAACAAAGCCCAGCATACAAAACAAAATGTGCTATTTTATCATCAAAACCGGTGTTGAGTTTTGGCACTTTTGTAAGATGCGCTAAACCTAAAACCCCTATTGAGATTGTATATAATAATGAGATGCTGTGTATCAAGTAGTTTTTAAGCACCTATAATTTCTTTATATTCATCTGCACTCAAAAGAGTTTCCAAATCTGATGTGTCGGCTACCTTAATTTTGATCATCCAGCCTTCGCCATAAGGGTCGTCATTTACTTTTTCAGGCTCTTCTTCTAAAGATTCATTAAATTCAATGATTTCTCCTGCCAAAGGCAAGAACAAATCTGAAACGGTTTTGACTGCTTCCACAGTTCCAAAAACAGCATCAGCTTCTAATTCCTCGTCTAAGGTGTCAACTTCAACATAAACAATATCACCCAATTCACTTTGTGCAAAATCGGTAATTCCAACGGTTACTAGGTCGCCGTCAACTTTTACCCATTCGTGATCTTTTGTGTATTTTAAATCTGTAGGAACATTCATGATTTTATAATATTAATGTGGTTTGTATTAATTTCCAAAGTTATAACGTAAGGTAAATCCTGAACGAATCGTCGTTTGAGGAAATGCCGTTGATATTGCATATTCTGAGAATGCATAGTCAAAATAAAAGATGGCTGTTAAGTTTTTACTAAACGCATAATCTGCGGCATAACGCATACTCCAAATCGTTTGACCTGCACTCACTTGATTGTTGTCTAAATCCAAATACCGAATGATCGTTTTATTATTTCGCATTGAAATATCGGCTTTCATATTCAAATCACTTTTAATGATTCTACGTGGACCTGCTAATTTCGATCGAATTTTTAAATCTTTAATTCGATAGCCAAGTCCAAAAATATATTCATTCCCATGGATTTCAGTAAGAAGATTGTTATCGAAACTTAAAGAAAGACTACGGTCTCTTTTAACTTCGGCAGTGACTTTAATTGAGTTTTTCATTTCAAAATCGAGCTTCACCAAAGGACTAAATTGTTCTACCAAATTGATGTTGCTGTATAGCATTTCGGGTTTATAATTACCCGATTGATCTTTGGTTTCATTATTTTGATCTCCATACGCTACGTTTGGATCTGCAGCTTGGTAATCAAGGTTTTTTCTGAACTGATTGATGGTATATGATGCATTATAGCCATGAGTTATAGAGAATCTTCTAAAGTGCTTTTTAAACCATTTGTTTTTCATAAACCCGGTATATTTCAGCGTCCAATTAGGAATAGGGATGTCTCTGATAGCGTCCAAACTAATTTTATTTGATTTTTTACCGGAGTAAGCTGCTAAAAACGCGGGTAATAATACGGCTTGACTGTTTTTTCCAAAACCTTCAGGGTAGCCATCTGCATCGGTGTTGTATCCATTGGCACCATAAAAGCTCTGAGCCAAACGGTTGGCAATTACCAAACGGTTGCTTTTAAATTCTTCAAATGGAACGGATTGATTTTCGTCACTTTGACTAAAAGCTGTTTTAATTAATATCGTTGATATATTGAAATTCCCAAACGTATTTTGGATTAATGAATTATATGTATTGCCAACGGCATTAAAAGTTTCAGTATCGTTAGTTGCATACGTTTTCCCTCCATTCAAATCAATTTTCAGATCGGAGATGGGTTCCATATTAATAGAAAAGTCAATATTTTGGGTATGCGTTTCTGTGTACTGCTGGTTGAAATCTTCAAAGGTTGTAAGCCAGCCATTTTCTGCAGAAATTCTTCTAATATCACGTTGACTTCCAAAGGTATATCCAGCGGTTGGTCGAAGTGTTCCTAAGAACCCAGGAGCTGGAAGGTAGCCCGGTAAAAAGGAGCTGTTTCCTTCGGAGTAATTAACTTGCATTCGGTTGATACTGGTTAACAATCCAATTCCAAAATCCTTTAAGTTAATTTTATTTGATTTGGAGGAGACTCTACGGCTTTGTGTGTTATCCTCTGTTTTTCTAGCTCTACTCCCTCTTCTTGAGGATTTTTTTATCCCTAAATAACGATAGAGATTGCGCATATCAAACGATGTATTCAAGTTGTGTTGGTTCGCATTAGAAATGGAATTTCCTAGTGTAATATCGTCATCTCCTACCAATAGGTCAGAGCCTTTGTTCCATTGAAAATCTCCAGTGTAGGAATAATTAGAAGTCACAAAACTTAATGCCGGAAATTTATTTAACGGCAATTCATAATTGATTCCTAATTGTTGCGTGTGTCGGTTTGGATCTCCAAAATCAAAGAAGCGATCCCACACTCCAAGTTCGGGGTCTTGATCACCATTTAATTCATCGTCTATAAAATAATTTCTTACAATATTATTTGTAGAAGACGTAAAGTTAAGGCGTAGCCCATCCGTAAGGTTGTAATTGACGGTGTATTGAAAATCAAACGTATAGTTTCTTCTAATCAATTCATCGACTGTAATATTATTAGCGCCCAAGTCAGCATCTCTAAATTTCTGACTGTTAAATTGACGCACAAAATCTGAACTCACAGAAAGATTGGAAGGCAGTAAGTTTAAATTAAAGTCTTTTATGAGTTTCCAGTATTTATTTACAAATAGAGAATCATTTTTCTTGAAGGGTTCTAGTTTTATGGGATTAAAACTATAATTATAGTTGGCCCCAACTCTTGCATTTTGATCTAAAGAGTTTTCAATTTCAAAATCGCGGTGTTTAATTTGATTGAACGAATAGTTCATCGTTAAATTTTCGACGTCATACATTCTAGGTTTGGCATCTCCAGTACGTTGTTTTCGGACGCCTATAAAATTAATACTTTGTCGTTTTGTATAATCTTCAGATTGCGTTTTGATACGCTCACGTTCTTCCGAAGATGTGGCAGCATCCAATCGACTTTGAAGTTTTAAATCTTTGTATTGCTGGTCGTACTCGGGTGTGATAAGCTCTTCACTTTGTCCGTAATTAAAAGGAATTTCCAAGCCCCATTTTTTTGGTAACAATTGCCCCAGATTCATATTGGTAACCACATCGTATTGTTTTAAGTCTTCACGACTTCGCTGATTTGGTCCTTGTTCTAAACTTCCAAAACCAGTCGTGCTTCGTTTTGCGGTGGCATTGATGTTCATAAAATCGGCGATGTTGCTATCCATACTCAAAATGGCAGCCCAGCCTCCTTCGTTATCCATGTCTGCAAGACGCAACTCATTGAACCAAACTTCAGCACATTGTGCATTTCCACTAATATTTTTGACCCCTACCATTAAGGTTCGAATGTCTCCAAAATTTGGATTTCCTTTAATGGCAATTCGTTGTTCTACAGGATCAGAGTTTGTACCTAAAGAAAATGGCGTAAAATCTAAAACGGGATTTTCTTGTAAGACTCCATCAATCACATTATAAAATGTTGGAACTTCATTGCCTAAGGTTCCTTGGCTAATACCCAAGGCTTTTATTTTTTCTAGAAATTCTAAGGGAATATCAATCTCATTTTCTACTGGCCAAACCTCGTTTGGAGTGGCTCCTGAAGCTCCTGAAGATTTACGCAAAGGAATTTCTATTTGGTAATAATTTTGAGTAAAATCATTTCCCATTCTAATAAACCCTACTAAGCTTCCTTCTTCAAAGCTATTCGTTTCACCATCTTCGGCATGGATAAACATTTTCAGTTTTTTGTACTGACGCATGTCCACATTGATGTTTTTGAAAACACCTCTCGCATCTTCAGATTCCAACTCACAAACATCCAATACTAAGGATTGTTCGTTTTGACGCACAATGCTGTTGTTGTTGTTTAATTGTTCGCGCTCAACTCCTGGTGGAGATACATAACCGCCATCATTTTCTTGAATCCCTACGATTCCAACACTAAAATCAGTGGGATCGGACAGCGTCGCCTCATTCGACTCTTCATCTAATGATAACTGATAACGACGCCAATCGCTTCGTACTAAATCCAAGGTTCCAAATCGAAGCACTGTTGATTCTGTGAACTCTTTTAAATACATACGTGCAAATCGAATGGATCTAAAATCGGATATTCCTCCAACATCATTTGTGAATTCTGAAACTGGTATTCGAAACTGATACCAGTTGATTGTTCCAGAAGAAGACCCATTTGGCAAAGTGATATTTGAAACTGATTTTCTATCAACTATAAAGGAGTTGCTTGGATTATTTAGATCTGAAGTAGAAATCTCTATTTCATATTCATAATAACTGTCTATGGTATTCATAGTGTTATCTCTATTAATATCTTCTACATCTGGAAGTGTTGTAGAACCACGATCGGTGTCTGAAACCGTATCTGGTGAATTTCTTTCAAGTCCATTATATCTTTTGTAACGCTCAAAAATATCCCCTTCTGTATTTAGGTAATATTTGTAATTATCATTTGCTGGATCTTCAAGTGCTCTAAAGGCAGTGAATCGTGCGTCGGAGGTGTTACTTTCTTCGATATCATCATAGCCATCCAAACCAACATCCTGATTGTTACGTTCGGAGCCTTGCGATGAAAACGCATAAATTAAGGACTGATTTTGAGGCGTTACGGTTCCCCATGTGGTTGGTGATAAAAAACTAATGTCACCATCTTCTGGAAGTCCATTTTCATATTGTTTCTTTCCATCTTTAATAACATCTTCCGAAATGTTCCCTAAATTAAATACTAATTTTCCACCAGGATTAGAGGGGTTGTCCAAAAAGGGATCCATCAACCAAAACTCAATGTATTCTACATTTGATTGTTCAAAATCTGTAGAGGTGAGTTGTCTGGTGATTCCTGCCCAACTGTTTTGTGGTGTTTCTAAAATCCCGTCTGCAGCATCGGGCTTATAATTGTAGGGGCCTCTTTCTGTAGGGTTATAAACTAAATCTAAGGTGTTGATAACGGTGTACTGTCCAGTAACGATGTCAACTTGTGGAAACAGTTCATCAATAAAAACTCTCCTAGCATAAAGATCAGAAACATCGTCATCTGTAATGCTTCCAGGGCGTTGGCTGCTGTAAAAAATAGGATCGACTGTGTACCAGTTTAAGTGTGCTCTATCAAATCCGTTCTGATACCCTAACTCATCTTCACCACCTTCTGTATATACACGCCCAAGACCTTTAGGGCGACTTGATAAAAACCAAGATTGTGGACTTAATAAACTAATCCCATTTTGTGTGCCTTCAAAATCATCAACATAAGAAGTGACTTCACTGTCAAAATCGGTTCCTTTTGGAGCACCCGGTTTTAAATAGGCAAACTCCCCTCGTAAGGAGAGGTTGGATGCTACATCCGTATCAATGTTTGGTAGTTTGTTTGCCAATCGGGTGAGGAATGGAACTTCTGTTGAATAGTTTCCATTAAACCCAAAAATAGTATTGTTGATTGATTCGCTGCCATAATTTGCTTTTTGTGTTATGGGGCGTTCATTTAAGTTTAAAACGGTGGCACCTAACACAAAGTTTTCGTTGAATTGGTGCTCTACGTTAATTCCTGTAAAACGTTTTGTTTGTTGTCCAAAGACCGCATTGTTTTCAACCGACACCTGAATAGGGGTATTTGAAGCTTGTAATGAGGGATCTAAAATTTGGACAGTTCCAATTTGATAATTCACGGTATAGTCAACACCTTCTACAAGGACACGTCCTCCAGCAGTTACTTTTACAGACCCTCGTGGGACATTAAAAGCGCCAATCGGAATGCCTGAACTTCCAGAAGATTTATAGCGACCCCGCATCAAAAATTTGTTTTTTTCACTGTCTTGTAATGCTGCTGTTTTTGTGCTCTTATAGAGGGATCTATAAACGTATTTTGATTGATTCGCGTTATAGGTTGTTTGGTCGCCTTCATAGTTTTCAGAACCATTGAGTCGCAGGGTTTCAAACAAATAACTTCCAAAAGGCTCTACTTTGGTGAATATAATTTTACCGTTTTGAGGAATGACGGTAACACCCGGTACAAAATCAAAAAAACCATCACCTTTGTTCTGAGGATCGTTATTAAAGTTTAATCGATCGAAGTTAAACAATCGAATTAAAGGCGTTTCCTCTATTGGGTCATTGTTTCCTGTGGGCGCTGGAAATGGATCCGAACCTGCGGGTGTGATATAGTTGAGTGCTGAGGTTTCATTATAGAAAATATTTAATCTAAAATCTTCTTGATCTAATTGATAGGCCCCTGTATTATAAATGTTTTTCATCATCAAATCCCATATAGGGAGATTGACGTTGGTAACGGCACTCTTTAACATTTTTAGGACTAAACTCTGATTGGTAACGGTTTGTATGTTTGTATTCTGATCCACCTCAACATCCGTTGCGGCGAGTCCGTCATTTGCAAACTCTCCAACTTGATACACTTGATCTCCTACCGTATATTGATAAGCAACGGCTAAGACCTCATCATTTTGAAGGCGTTGATTTAAAGAAATATATCCTAATTGGGTGTCAACTGTAAACTCGTTTCCTTGAGTTAATTTTCGCGCATTTTCGAGCTTTCCATAATCAAATCCTTCATTGACCCCGGGGATTAAAAATCCTGATTGGACGGTAGCAATATCTCGGACGGCTTCAGAAAGCAGAGAGCCAGTGCCGATATTTGTAGGATCAAACTTATTATTTCCATTATCTGGATATGCATTGGGGCCTACATTTACAAATCCTGTTGGAATTGCTGTTAACCCAATCTCTGAAGATTCTCCTAAATCTTGGAGTGCAACAATATTTCGGACGTTTTCAATACGGTTCGTTCGGTTGGTTATCCAAACTTCTACCCTTGTAATTTGAACTTGCGAGTTGATAAATGGATAGTTTTTGAGTGCATCATCATATCGTTCTCTAAAGTAATGGCCTAGAAAAAAGTGCCTGTTTTCATCATAATCTAAACCAAAAAACTCAAAGTCTTCTAATGTCCCTCCACCCTGTGCAGTCACTGAACGTGTTTCGGATTGTTGCTCAGAAAACACGGCTGTAACTCTTGTTTTTCCAAACTGTAATTCAGTTTTTACACCAAATAAGCTTTGTGCCCCTGTAATAAGGGAACTATTGAGAGGCATGCTTACATTACCGAGTTCGAGTTTTTGTAAAATTGAGTCTTCATTATCAGAATTAAGTTTATTTAATTCTTTTTGAGCAAGGTTTTGTGCTCCACCATTGGGATCTGAAAGGAGTTGTCTTCCTGAGTCTTCTAATTGTCTTCCTTTATTAATCAAGTTTCCTGCTTTTTCACCAAGCAGTTCTTCTGGATTATTAAGTGGTGTGTATTCAATTTTGAATAAATTCTGAAAATCAAAAGTGGATTGGGTGTCATAATTCGCATTGACGATTAATCGGGTTCCTACTTTTCCTGTCAAACTTAAACTAATCCGTTGATCGAAATCAAATGTAAAATTACTTTGATTTCTTGGTGAAAATGCTGGATTTTCTTGTTTTGTGTACATCACTCCAAGATCCATTTCTACAGATCCTTGTGGGACTACCGAAATTACATTACTCCCAAATATGGTTTCAAAAAACTTGGAGTTGATGTATAAATCTGGAATTAGATTTTTCTTAGCTTCTTCAGAGCCTTCTTTCTTTCCGTCTAACGCAGCTAATTTTTCTTTGTAATAGGCTTTCAAACTTTCTTTAACAACTAAGTCTTGAAATTCTTTTGGTGTTAAGATAACAGGGTAATTAATATTGAAATCCCCAACGGTTGAGGTGTAGAAATAGCGGTCTGTAAGTGGGTCGTAAGTGTATTTACTTTCAATACTCGCTGGATCTGGCGTATCTAGTTTTCCAAACGAAAAGGTGGTGGATGTAGAATCTCTAACAGTCGTAGGTTCTTGTGCTAACAAAGCTGAAGTACTATGCAAAAACAAGACTGCAAAAAAGAGCCTTTTAAAATATGGTTTATAGTTAGCGGTTTTCAAGTGATTTACAGGTTTTTAAGCGCTTCCTTAATAATAAATTCTACAGTGGCATCTGGGGAAGATCCTACGATCTTATCGACAATGCGTTCGGATTGTTTTTTCATAAAACCTAAAACTTCTAAAGCAGATAACGCTTCATCTTTGTTTGTATTGTTTTGAGTCAAGGAAGTTTCATCAATATCATAAATTTTAAGAATTTTATCTTTTAAATCGATGATGACTCTTTGTGCTGTTTTAAGACCAATGCCTTTTACGGATTGTATCAAAGCTACGTCTCCAACAGCAATTCCTTCTCTAATTTGTTTGGGTGTAAGCGATGAAAGCATGGTACGTGCAGTATTTGCGCCAATTCCACTAACAGAAATTAACAGTCTAAAAATTTCTCTTTCTGAAGCACTAATAAATCCGTAAAGCGTATGAGAATCTTCTTTCACCTGAAGGTGGGTGAAGATTTTAATTGCTTCTTGATCTGGTATTTGAGAAAATGTATGAAGTGAGATGTTAATAAAATACCCAATACCATTACAGTCTATAATGACGTGAGTAGGAGTTTTTTCAACTAATTTACCCTCAATGTGTGTAATCATATCTTCGCTTCCTTTGAACTTCAAATGTACTAAAATAATACAATATTTTAAGAAGAAAAAAGAAAGGGGTTGAGAGTGTTAATTTCCTGCTTTTCCTTTTTGCTGTGCATCAACGACCGCAACAGCAGTCATATTCACTATTTCATCGACACTGGCGCCTAGTTGTAAAATGTGAACAGGCTTGCGTAATCCCATCACAATTGGTCCAATAGATTCTGCTTTATTGAGTTCTTTTAACAATTTGTAGGTAATGTTTGCCGATTCTAAATTTGGAAAAATTAGTGTATTTACTTTTTTATTTGCTAGTCTAGAAAAAGGAAAGTTTTCTTTTAACATATCACTGTTCAACGCAAAATCTGTTTGTAATTCACCATCTACTAATAAATCTGGGTGTCTTCGATGCAGATACGAAACCGCTTCTCTTACCTTAGTTGCAGTTTTATCCTTAGATGAGCCAAAGTTTGAGTATGAAGTCATCGCCATCACAGGTTCAATACCAAACATTTTAACAACGCCTGATGTCATTTGTGCAATTTTTATCAGATCATCTGCAGATGGATTTATATTGATCGCTGTATCACTCAAAAACATAGGACCTCTTTGTGTAATCATCACATTAGTGGCGGCAATTCGTGTGGTTCCGGGTGCCATCCCAATTAAATTCAACATTGGTTTTAGTACGGATCCATAATTAGTAGAATATCCAGAAACAAGGGCATCAGCATCCCCTTCATTTACCATCATTGCCGCAAAATAATTACGTTCACGCATTAATTTTTGAGCCGCTAAAAGTGTAATGCCTTTTCGCTGTTGTTGTTTCCAATATATTTCAGCGTATTTATTTTTTTGAATACTACTTTCATCGGATTTTGGGTCGATAATCAACACTTCATCATCAAATTCCAATTCTTCCATCAAACGTTCTATTTCATCTCGTCGTCCTAATAAAATAGGAGTTGCCACCCCTTCTTCTAAAACAATTTGTGCTGCTTTAAGCACATTTAATTGATCGGCTTCTGCAAAAACAACACGTTTCGGATTTAGTTTTGCTCTGTTAAATAAAAGTCTTACAATTTTATTGTCGGACCCCATCCGCTCTAAAAGGGTGTCTTCGTAATGCTCCCAATCCGTAATTGGTGCTAAGGCCACACCGCTTTCGATTGCCGCTTTTGCTACTGCGGGCGGAATTGCTGCAATCAGACGAGGGTCAAATGGTTTTGGAATGATATAGTCTTTGCCAAAAGTCAATCGTGTTTCTCCATAAGCAATATTTACTTGTTCTGGAACGGGTTCTTTTGCAAGATCGGCCAGTGCAATGACCGCTGCTTTTTTCATTTCTTCATTAATAGAAGTCGCTCTCACATCTAAGGCACCTCTAAATATGAACGGAAAACCAAGTACATTATTGACTTGATTAGGGGTGTCACTTCGTCCCGTTGCCATAATGATATCGTCTCGTGTTTTAACGGCGAGATGGTATTTTATTTCTGGGTCAGGGTTTGCCATTGCAAACACAATTGGATTTTTTGCCATTGTGATGAGCATTTCTGGGCTTACAATATCAGAAGTCGAAAGACCAATAAATACATCGGCATTTTTCATTGCTTCTTCTAAAGTATCAATAGTTCGTTGGGTTGCAAACTCGGCTTTCTGAGACGTTAAATTTTCACGATCTTTTCTGATGACTCCTTTACTGTCTAGCATTACAATGTTTTCGCTTTTCGCACCAAATGATTGGTACAACCGTGTACAGGAAATAGCTGCAGCACCAGCACCACTTACTACAATCCTTACATCTTGGATGTTCTTTTCAGCAATTTCTAAGGCATTCAATAGGGCGGCAGCAGAAATAATCGCTGTTCCATGCTGATCGTCATGCATCACAGGAATATCGAGTTCTTCTTTCAGACGTTTTTCAATTTCAAAGGCTTCTGGCGCTTTGATATCTTCTAAATTAATTCCTCCAAAAGTAGGAGCTATATTTTTAACTGTTTGAATAAATTCTTCTATATTTTCAGTATTTACTTCGATATCAAACACATCAATATCGGCAAATATTTTAAAGAGCAACCCTTTTCCTTCCATCACTGGTTTGGAAGCTTCTGCACCAATATTTCCTAACCCTAAAACGGCGGTTCCGTTTGTAATTACAGCGACTAAATTTCCTTTAGCGGTGTATTTATAGGCGTCGGATGGATTTTTTTCTATCGCCAAACAAGGAGCCGCAACTCCGGGAGAATAGGCCAATGCCAAGTCTCTTTGGGTTGCATATTTTTTTGTAGGGACTACTTGTATTTTTCCTGGAGAAGGTTTTTGGTGATAAGCGAGCGCTTCTAAATCGTGTTTACTCAATTTTGACATATTCGTTGGTTTGATCTACAAAGTTAGACACTTCAGTTTAATAATGAAATTTTATGGCTGTTCTTTTACAAAACTTAGAAACCTACCCTAAAATCTAAAAACAGGATTTGCTTAAAAATTTAAATTAAAATCCGACCGCTGTATCATCACCTCTTGGATCTGCACCTCCTTCTAGTTTACCGTCAGGCATAATCAAAATGGCATCTACTTTTCCTATGATTGGTGAATTTGAATGATCTATAGAATACCCTAATTTTTTTAATGAATTAAAAACAATGGTGTCAAAAGAGGTTTCAAATTTGATGTTATCTGGCAACCATTGATGGTGAAACCGTGGTTTTGTAACCGATTCTTGCATGCTCATATTATACTCCAAAACGTTCAGAATATTTTGCATCACAGACGTAATTATCGTAGAACCTCCTGGTGACCCTAATACCATTTTGAGTTTACCATTTGTTTCAATAATAGTTGGCGACATGGAGCTTAACATTCGTTTTTGGGGAGCGATTGCATTGCTCTTAGCACCTACTAAACCATACATGTTTGGTTCTCCGGGTTTGGCACTAAAATCATCCATTTCATTATTTAAAAAGAATCCGCCATCCTCAACATAAACTTTAGATCCATAAGCTGCGTTTAAAGTAGTGGTCACGGCTAGGCTGTTTCCAAAAGGATCCACTATTGAATAATGGGTAGTTTCATCACTTTCATATCCTGGGATTGAACCTCTGGTGAGTACGCTAGACTTTGTGGCTTTTTCCCAATTAAAATCGGACATGCGCTTGTTAAGGTAGTCCTCAGACATTAAACTGTCTGTTGGGATGTTTACAAAATCTGGATCTCCTAAAAAGTAAGATCGGTCTGCGTAAGCCCTGCGTTCTGCTTCTACAAGTAGTTGGATGTACTCCATTGAATTGTGCGCGTACTGTTTGATGTTATAAGGGGCTATACTTTTTAAAATTTGCGCCATACAAATACCTCCGCTTGAAGGTGGTGGCATCGAAATGATTTTATGTTTTTTATATATAAATGTGATTGGATCTCTCCATTTAACTTCATAGTTAGCCAAGTCTTCAAGGGTCATAATACCCCCTAATTTTTGAACTTGATCAATTAAAATAGTAGCGGTTTTTCCTTTATAAAATTCATCTCGACCATTTGCTTTAATACGTTTTAATGTTTCGGCCAACTTGGGATATTTGATTGTATCCCCTGCTTTCCAGTTGTTGTCTAGTAGGATAATTCTTTTATTAGCTTGCCTAAAATTTTGTTTGTTTTTATTTAAGTATTTTGCTTGATTTTTTGTTACAACAACTCCGTTACTGGCGAGCTTTATGGCGGAATCTATCAATTTTTCAAAAGGAAGTGACCCGAATTTTTTATGGACTTCGAAGAGTCCCGCAATTGTTCCGGGAACACCAACAGCCAGAGCACCTATTTTACTTGAAACTGGGTTTACAGTTCCATCTTCATCAAGATACATGTCTTTTGTAGCTGCTATGGGTGCTTTTTCTCGGTAATCTAAGCTGCCTGTCGTACCATCCTTCATTCTATAAACCATAAAACCACCACCACCAATATTGCCTGCTACGGGATATGAGACTAACAATGCTAAATCGGTCGCAATCATGGCATCAAAAGCATTTCCGCCTTGCTTCATAATCGAAACCCCTATTTTGGAGGCTTCTTCTCTAGCGGAAACCACCATGGCTTTTTCTACAATAAGACCATGGGTTTTGTCAACTGGGAGCGTCTTAACTTTTGTGTTGCACTGAATACATAAAATTGAAATGAGCAGGAGAGAGATGGTTTTGTTCATGATTGTAGTTTTAGTTTAAAAAGGGGACTATTTTAATCATTACCTCAATTGTTATTAATTATAACATTTAGGATTAACTTTATAATTTAGGGTTATAAAATTAATAAAGATTTTAACACTAGTCTTTTAAAAACTCAATATTTCTTTTTAGTCCTGAAAATTTTGTGCGTTTTACAGCTGAATGTTGAAATACTTTACTGAATGTTTCTTGTGTAATTTCTTCCCAATCTTTTTTGGTCATGGACAACAATTCAGGTTTGGGATTGAATAAGGGTTCGTTATGTGCTTTTGAAAATCGATTCCATGGACACACATCCTGACATACATCACAGCCAAACATCCAGTTATCAAATTGTCCTTTCATTTCGGAGGGAATTTGCTCTTTGAGTTCTATGGTAAAATAGGAGATACATTTACTCCCATCAACGCCATATTCTGAAGTAATTGCTTCAGTTGGACAAGCATCTATACAAGCTGTACAACTGCCACAATGGTCTGTTACAGGCAAATCGTAATCCAATTCTAAATCAATAATTAGTTCTGCAATGAAATAAAAAGAACCGACTTGCTGGGTCAGTAAATTGCTGTGTTTTCCAATCCATCCTAGTCCTGATTTTTTGGCCCATGCTTTTTCTAAAATTGGAGCGGAGTCCACAAAAGCACGACCATGCACCTCCCCTATTTCTGCCTTAATAAATTCGAGAAGTTGTTTGAGTTTATCTTTAATTACAAAATGATAATCTCTACCGTAGGCATACTTACTTATTTTTGGAGCTTCTGGATCGTGTTGAGTATCTTCAGGAAAATAATTATAGATTAATGACACAACACTTTTGGAGTCTTCTACTAACAATGTAGGGTCCAAACGTTTGTCAAAATGATTTTCCATGTATTGCATTTTGCCATGGCTATTCGTTTTAAGCCAAGACTCCAAACGGGGTGCTTCTTCTTCTAAAAAACCGGCCTTGCTCACACCACAAGATAAAAACCCCAGGCGTTTGGCCTCAGATTTTATTAAGCTAGTATAATGGTTTTTTAAATTCATTTTAATGTCACACTGAGCGCAGCCGAAGTGCTAAATCAACTAATCCATATTTTTATAATGTGTTGCATTCCTACATTCTGAAAGGATTTGCAACATATCAAAATCTCCATTTATGAAGGCTTATTTTTTCAATCGAGTCCATCCTTTAATTTTCTTTTCAAAATAAATTGCTTGCAAAACATCGTTAAATTCTTGATGAAATGCTAAAACCGAAGGTCTTCTGTTATAAGTATATGCCTCTTTGTTAAATCCAAATTGATGTTCGTTGAACCTTTTTTCTAAATTGTTTGTTATACCTGTATAATAAGCTTCATCAGAGCATTTAAGAATGTATACGTACTATAAATACATAATAAAAACTTTTTTAGGGCTTCGACGTTCAGCCTGACACTATTTTAAAATTAATCTTAAAACAATCCTCCTTGAATATCGCCTTTGATACGTCCTAAATGTTTATAAGCAAGTTCGGTCACTTCACGACCTCTTGGGGTTCGCATAATAAATCCTTGTTGAATTAAAAAAGGTTCGTAAACTTCTTCAATCGTTTCTGGGCTTTCACTCACGGCGGTTGCAATGGTGGTGACCCCAACAGGACCTCCTTTAAATTTATCAATAATGGTGGTCAAAATTTTATTGTCCATTTCATCCAATCCATGGGCATCAACATTCAGGGCTTTCAACCCAAATTTAGCGATGGCAATATCAATTTTCCCGTTGCCCTTAATTTGTGCAAAATCTCTAACGCGACGTAACAGTGCATTAGCTATACGAGGGGTTCCTCGACTACGACCTGCAATTTCTATAGCAGCCTCTATATTGATGGGGACTTTTAAAATCTCTGCACTTCTTTGAATGATTGTTGACAACAGTTCGGTTGAATAGTATTGTAAGCGACTGCTAATACCAAATCGGGCACGCATTGGAGCAGTTAATAGCCCAGACCTTGTTGTTGCTCCTATTAAGGTAAAAGGGTTTAAGTTGATTTGAACCGTGCGTGCATTGGGTCCAGATTCAATCATAATATCGATTTTATAATCTTCCATTGCAGAATATAAATACTCTTCTACAATTGGGCTCAAACGGTGAATTTCGTCAATAAATAATACGTCCCTATCTTCCAAATTGGTAAGTAAGCCTGCAAGGTCTCCTGGCTTGTCCAATACAGGGCCTGAGGTAACTTTGATTCCAACTCCAAGTTCATTGGCAAGAATATGTGCTAGGGTAGTTTTACCAAGTCCTGGAGGTCCATGAAACAAGGTGTGATCCAAGGCTTCGTCGCGTTCAACAGCGGCTTCTACAAAAATTTGTAGGTTTTCAAGAACTTGGTCTTGCCCTGCAAAATCATCAAATGAAAGGGGTCTTAATACCTTTTCAATATCGTGTTCTTCAGCTGAGAAATGGTCGTCGGTTGGATCCAGATTTTCATTCATATACACAAATATAAAGAAAAAGCCTTTCTTGTTTTTAAGAAAGGCTTTTAAATATATTATTTAGTTGCTTAGTATCTAGTGTTGTAGTTCTTCTTCTCCTTCTTTTAAAGGGATGTGTTGTTGCACAAAGTCTTCATCATGACCTGGCTTGCTATAATCATAAGCCCAACGATGTACGTGAGGGATTGCTCCTGGCCAGTTTCCATGCATATGTTCTACAGGAGTGGTCCACTCTAAAGTATTAGATCTCCATGGGTTTTGTTCTGCTTTTTTACCATAGAACATACTGTGTACAAAGTTCCATAAGAATACCAATTGAAATAATCCACCAACAAGTGCAAAGACGGTAATTAGTATCTGAACATTTGAAGTGTCGTCAAATAATGGGAAGTTACTGTTGGTATAATAACGTCTTGGCAGTCCTGCCATTCCAATAAAGTGCATTGGGAAAAATACGCCATAAGCACATATTGCTGTGACCCAAAAGTGAATGTATCCTAAGTTTTTATTAAGCATTCGTCCAAACATTTTTGGGAACCAATGGTAAACTCCTGCAAACAATCCGTACAATGCTGATATCCCCATTACTAAGTGGAAGTGTGCCACAACAAAATAGGTGTCATGAACATTAATATCTAAAGCACTGTCGCCAAGTATGATTCCTGTTAATCCTCCTGTAATAAAAGTAGAGACCAAGCCAATTGAAAACAACATGGCTGGATTCAACTGTAAATTTCCTTTCCATAAGGTAGTAATATAGTTGAATGCTTTTACAGCAGATGGGATGGCAATAAGTAAGGTCGTGAATGTAAATACGGATCCTAAAAATGGATTCATTCCTGAGATAAACATATGGTGTCCCCATACGATTGTTGACAAGAATGCTATCGCTAAAATAGAGGCAACCATTGCGCGGTATCCAAAAATAGGTTTCCGAGAATTTGTTGCAATGACTTCGGACGTAATTCCTAGGGCTGGAAGTAATACGATGTAAACTTCTGGATGTCCTAAGAACCAGAATAAGTGCTCAAATAATACGGGAGATCCACCTTGATAATGTAATACTTCCCCTTGAATAAATATATCTGATAAGAAGAACGAGGTTCCAAAACTACGGTCCATGATGAGTAATAAGGCCGCCGATAGTAATACGGGAAAGGATACGACTCCAATCACAGCAGTGATAAAAAACGCCCATATTGTTAAGGGAAGTCTTGTCATTGACATTCCTTTTGTTCTGAGGTTTAGAACTGTTACAATATAGTTTAGTGATCCTAATAATGAGGAGGCAATAAAAATAGCCATGGACACCAACCATAAAGTCATTCCAGCTCCAGACCCTCCTTGCGCTAGTGGCAAGGCACTCAATGGAGGATAAATTGTCCAACCTGCTGCTGCCGGTCCTGCTTCAACAAATAAGGAAATAATCATGATTACACTTGATAAAAAGAATAACCAGTAAGAGATCATATTAAGAAATCCTGAAGCCATATCTCGTGCTCCAATTTGTAATGGGATTAATAAGTTACTAAAAGTTCCACTCAAACCAGCGGTCAGAACAAAGAATACCATAATGGTTCCATGAATGGTTACTAAGGCTAAATAGATATCAGCATCCATTACACCGCCTGGTGCCCACTTTCCTAGAAGGGCATCAAAAATTACATTTGGTTCTGTTGGCCATGCAATTTGCATACGCATTAACAAAGACATTAAAATTCCTATCACTCCCATAATAACCCCAGTAATTAAATACTGCTTGGCGATCATTTTGTGATCCTGACAAAAAATGTATTTCGTTATGAAAGTTTCTTTGGGATGATGTCCATGATCGTCTTGGTGTGCGTGAGTATCTACCTGTGCTGACATAATCTTATGTTGTTATTTCTTTAATTTTTAATTTTGAACTAAAGAGTTCTTAAATAATTTTTGTTCTTGTAACCATGCGTTGTAGTCTTCTTCAGATTCTACAATAATTTTCATTTGCATGTTATAGTGCGACTTTCCACATATTTTATTACAAAGCAATAAGTAATCAAATTCATAGCTATCAAGTGGTTCTTCGCCTTTGGCTTGTAGTTCTTTACTTTTATTGACTCTGATTTTATTGATGTTTCTTACTTTTTCGTAAATGTCTGGATTCAATCGCATTTCTTCAGTGGTCACTGTTGGTGTAAATGCAAATTGAGTAATCATTCCTGGTACACAATTCATTTGCGCTCTAAAGTGAGGCATGTATGCAGAGTGTAAAACGTCTTGTGATCGCATTTTAAATAATACTGGAACACCTACAGGAAGGTGTAATTCTGTGGTAATAATATCATCTTGTGCGTTTGGATCTGCTTCGTCTAATCCTAAAATATTGGCATTATCAAGATTGATAAGTCGCACATTGGCTTTTCCTAATACATTGTCTTCACCAGCATAGCGTGCTTTCCAGTTAAATTGTTGTGCATACAGTTCTATAACTATTGGATCTTCATCTTCGTCAATAGTCATGATGTCCGTCCATGTGAATAAGCCATACATTATAAGTCCTGCCAAAACAATCACAGGAATAACCGTCCAAATAAATTCTAACTTATCATTATCTGCATAAAATAATGCTTTACGTCCTTTTTCTCCTTTGTATTTAAAGGCGAAGTAGTGTAATAGAAACTGTGTGATTGTTTGAACAATAAAAATCACCACCATAGAAATGATCATTAAACGATCGATTTCAGGGCCATGTTCAGAAGCTGAATTAGAGGTTAGAGGTAAATCCCCCCAAAGTGCAAATGACACAATTGTGATCCCATAAATAAAGCCTAAAAAGGCTAACATAAGGTATCCTTGAACTTTGTTGTCACCATCGTTTGCAACTTGAGATAGATCTTTATTTACTTGTGCTAAATCAAAGATTTTGACCATTTGCCAAATTGCAATAGTGATCCCTAATAAAATTAAGATTGTTAATAAGCCAGTCATCGTTATATGTTGTCTTTTTAAATTTTAATTAATAATGAAAGTGTTCACTTTCCTTGATAAAAGGATTTCCTTTTGCTAATAATGGTGCTTTTGAAAGCGCATAAAAAACAATGAATAAGAATAATCCTAAAAACAATAGTATTGCACTAATTTCAGGAACACCTATAAACCATCGGTCTCCTACTGTAGCCGGCATAATCATATTGAAAACATCAATATAATGTCCGAACAAAATCACAATACCCGCCATTACTATGAACCAAGGCACACGTTTATAATCGCTATTCATGAGTACTAAGAATGGGAAAATAAAGTTTAAAATGATCATTCCAAAGAATGGTAGGTTATAGTCTTCTATACGAGTTACAAAATACGTTACTTCTTCAGGGATATTTGCATACCAAATAAGCATAAATTGTGAGAACCATAAATAGGTCCAGAATACACTAATGGCAAACATAAATTTTGCTAAATCATGAAGGTGACTGTCGTTTACAAATTCCATCAATCCTTTAGACTTTAAGTAAATTGTGATTAGTGCTATTACCGTGATTCCACTTACAAACATACTTGCAAATACGTACCACCCAAATAAGGTACTAAACCAGTGTGGATCGACACTCATAATCCAATCCCAAGACATTATAGATTCTGTATAGATATAAAATACTAGGAATGCAGCTGAAATTCTAAAGTTCTTTTTAAAGTTGCTATTGTCATTCACATCGGCTAAATCTTGCGCTAATGAAAATTTACGAGAGAAATAACGGTATAAACTCCATCCTGCAATAAAAATCAAGCCGCGAATAGCAAACCATGTTTTATCTAACCAACCCGATTTTGCTTGAATGAGTTCGTCATGTGCTACCACTTCTGGATCCATCCATATAAAGATGTGATCTCCTGCCCATAAAGCGATTCCTAAAACAATGAGTCCTCCAGGTAAAACATAATATGTAATGGCTTCCATCACTCTAAAAAGTACGGGAGACCATCCTGCTTGAGCGGCATATTGTATGCCATAAAAAGCGAGTACACCTAAAGAGATCATAAAAAAGAAGAACGCTGCTACATATAAAGCTGCATAAGGTCTGTTGTGCATTTGATGCAGAACGTGTTCTGCGTGCGCATCGTCATGATGTGACTCTTCCGAATGCGCATCGGAATCATGTGTGGAATGAATCATCGCTGCATGAGCCTCAGCATCTGTTTGAACATCGTGATGTGTTGCTTCAGTTGTTTCTTCACCATGAGAAGCGTCTGCTCCATGGTGCGAATTTTCTTCTGCTAACAGTACTTTGACATCATCAAGGGTTAACCCGTGAGATTCTACATAGCTTGTACCCCATCCTATTACGCCAATAACGAATAGAGCAAGAGAAACAATTTTAAGTCTTTTTGAAAACGTGTACATATTGATATAAATGTTTTACTTTTCTTATTTTTTTAATTCTGCTCTAAGGGTTTCAACATAGGCAGTAACTTGCCAACGTTCTTCCTCATTTAATAAATTTGCATAAGATCCCATAGTGTTTTTACCGTAATATATTACATGGTAAATACTTCCTTCGGTAATAGCTCTATCTGCATAACTTGGAACTCCAAGAATTTTTTCTCTTTTGACAAGTTTTCCTTGTCCAGCTCCTTTGTTTCCGTGACAGATCCCACAATAGATATCATATAATTCCTTACCTCTTTTAGCATCCAATTCAGTGGATTCTAGAGGAGATTTCAAATCGGAAAGTGCTGCTGCATAGCCTTCGTTTGTGTTTTCATATTCATATAAAGAATGTCCTCTAGAGATTGTTCCTTCAACAGGCAATAAGGCTTGTTGAGAATTCGGAAAAACTTCATATTCACCATAGGCTTCATAGCCAATAGACTTATACATGTTTGGAAAGTATTGATAGTTTGGACTGTTATCATTTTGACATGAAAACACGGTTCCAAAGGTCAATACTAAAACGATTATTTTTGATACACTTTTCATAATACTAATGTGCTTCTTTATCAACAATATGAACCTCTACTGCGCCTGATTTGGTCAGAAGGGCTTTTAATTCCTTTTCGTTGTCATGAACAGGGATTTCCATTAGAAAATGGTCATCGGTAGTTCTTGGATCCGGATTTTCTGCATTTTTAAACGGCCACATTCTACTTCTTAAATAAAATGTAATCACCATTAGGTGCGCCGCAAAAAAGACGGTTAATTCAAACATAATTGGCACAAATGCCGGCATGTTTTCGATGTAGCTAAAACTAGGTTTTCCTCCAATATTTTGAGGCCAGTCTTCTATCATGATATAATTCATCATGACCGTAGCCACAATTAAACCAACACAGCCATACATAAATGCAGCGATGGCAATACGTGTGGGTTCTAATCCCATTGCTTTATCCAATCCATGGACTGGGAAAGGCGTGAATATTTCTTCGATGTGATGCTTTTCATTTTTAACAGCTTTAACTGCTGCCAACAATACGTCATCATCTGTATATAGTGCGTGAATAACTTTAGAAGATCCCATAGGCTACTCTTTTTTCTTTTTAGGTGTTTTTTTCACTGGTTTTGACTTTGGAGCTGTTCGTTCATCTGAACCAGTTCCTACTAAGCTTCCACCTGCTTCTCTAATATTTTTATAACGTTGTCCTGAAGACTTTAATATGGTTTTGACTTCTGCTTGTGCAATTACTGGGAACGTTCTAGAGTATAACAAGAATAACACAAAGAAGAAACCGATAGTTCCAATAAAAATTCCAATATCTACAAACGTTGGTGAAAACATTGTCCATGAGGATGGTAAATAATCTCTGTGGAGAGAGGTTACTATAATCACAAAACGCTCAAACCACATTCCGATATTTACAACAATGGAAATAAAGAAAGAGAACATAATACTTGTTCTTAATTTTTTGAACCACATAAATTGTGGTGAAAACACATTACAAGACATCATTGCCCAATACGCCCAAGCGTAAGGACCTGTTGCTCTGTTTAAGAAAGCATATTGTTCGTATTCAACTCCTGAGTACCAAGCGATAAATAATTCAGTGATATATGCAACTCCAACAATAGATCCCGTAATCATAATTACGATATTCATCAATTCGATGTGCTGAACAGTGATATAATCTTCGAGGTTACACACTTTACGCATGATAATTAATAAGGTGTTTACCATGGCAAACCCAGAGAAAATCGCACCTGCTACAAAATAAGGTGGGAAAATTGTGGTATGCCATCCAGGGATTACTGAGGTAGCAAAATCAAAAGATACAATTGTGTGTACCGATAAAACTAAGGGCGTTGCAAGTCCTGCAAGTACCAAAGATACTTCTTCGAAACGTTGCCAGTCCTTTGCTCGTCCACTCCATCCAAAACTCAATAAGGAATATATTTTCTTTTGGAAAGGTCTTACTGCACGATCACGAATCATGGCAAAATCTGGTAATAAACCTGTCCACCAAAACACAAGTGATACAGATAAATAAGTAGAAATTGCAAATACATCCCACAGTAAAGGCGAGTTAAAATTAACCCATAACGACCCAAATTGATTTGGAATTGGCAATACCCAGTATGCTAACCAAGGTCTTCCCATGTGAATGATTGGAAACAATCCAGCTTGAATAACAGAGAAAATCGTCATGGCTTCCGCAGAACGGTTAATCGCCATACGCCATTTTTGTCTGAATAAGAGGAGTACTGCTGAAATCAGAGTTCCTGCATGTCCAATACCAACCCACCAAACAAAGTTTGTAATATCCCAAGCCCAACCAACAGTTTTGTTCAGACCCCAAGTACCAATCCCCGTAGAGACGGTATAAATCATACACCCTATTCCCCAGCCAAAAGCTGCAAGTGCAATAGAAAATACTATCCACCATAATTTGTTTGCTTTTCCTTCAACAGGTGCAACAACGTCCAAGGTCACATCATGATATGATTTTTCTCCTGTAACTAATGGTCTTCTGATAGGTGCTTCGTAATGAGACGCCATAATCCTTTTGTATTATTTCTTAATTATTTATGCTTCGTTTGTGTTTCTTACTTTCACTTGATAAACCACATTTGGTTTTGTACCAACATGATCTAATAAATGATAAGCACGCTCATCATCTTTAAGTTCAGTAATTGCACTTTTCTTATTATTGATATCTCCAAAAACAATCGCTCCTGAATCACATGCCGAAGAACAAGCGGTCTTGAATTCGTCTGGATTTACTTCTCTTCCGTCACGTTTAGCATCCAAAATTGTTTTTTGTGTCATTTGAATACACATCGAACATTTTTCCATCACACCTCTAGATCGAACGGTAACATCTGGATTAACTACCATACGTCCTAAATCGTTATTCATATGATAATCGAATTCGTCATTCTCGTTGTATAAGAACCAGTTGAATCGACGTACTTTATAAGGACAGTTGTTAGCGCAATAACGCGTTCCAACACATCGGTTATACGCCATATGATTCTGACCCTGACGACCATGAGATGACGCTGCTACTGGACAAACGGTTTCACATGGTGCATGGTTACAGTGCTGACACATGATGGGTTGAAAAGCAACTTGTGGATTTTCAGATGGTAATTCCATCTCTCCAAAAGTACTTAATGAACTTCCTAAACCTTGAATGTTGTCTTTGGTTGTGTTATCGCCTTCAAATGTTTCATCTGAAGAATAATATCTATCGATACGTAGCCAGTGCATGTCGCGACTTCTACGAATTTCTTCTTTTCCTACAACCGGAACGTTGTTTTCTGCATGACATGCTATCACACAGGCACCACACCCTGTACAAGAATTTAAGTCAATGGACAAGTTAAAATGATGTCCAATCGAACGATCAAACTCATCCCATAAATCTACATCTGGTGAATCCACAGGCGTTTCTTCATGGTTCAATGATACCACACTGACGTGGTTCCAATTCGCTGCTGATTCTGTATTGAAAATCTCTAGGGTTGTTTCCTTGATAATATCACCTCTCCCCATTAGCGTATTGTGCAACTGAACACAAGCAAATTCATGCTTACCATCTGTGAGCTCTACAGTAGCGGTTTGAACATTGTTAAAATCAGTATATAATGGGTAGGCGTTGACACCTGTTTGCATTTCTGCTTTGAGACCTTCCGTTCGGCCATATCCAAAGGACATTCCAACGGTGCCTCTTGCTTGCCCTGGTTGAATGATCACTGGAACTTTTACAGTGACACCATTTACAGTCACATTTGCATATTTTCCGTTCAATCCACCATCAGCATCATGACGGTTTTCACTGAAAAAAGTACTGGTTTCTAAAAAGAATCCTAATTCTTTAGCATCAAATTCCGAGACTGTTAAATAGTTATCCCAAGTAGTTCTTGTCAAAGGATCAGGAAATTCTTGCAACCAAGGGTTGTTGGCTTGTTGGCCATCTCCCATCCCCGTTTTTGGATACAATGTAAGCTCCATTCCTGAAGATACTGTTGCGGCAAGTACATTCGCTGCAGCTCCTATTTCTGAGATTGCACTCCCATCAAAAGCATCTGCAGTGTCTAATGTTGCAGATGAAGATGACACATACACACCATCGTGTAAGCTCTCATTCCAAGAAGTACCTTTTAATACATTACTATTCCAATACGACTTTATAAAATCATGATAAGACTCTGAAGTCCCAACTAATTCTAATAAAACATCTTGAAATTGTTTGGTATCAAATAAAGGACGAATTGTTGGTTGCATGAGCCCATAATGTCCTTTTTTAGTTTCTAAATCGCCCCAAGATTCTAAATAATGAGACGTCGCAGCAACATATTGAGATACAGAAGCGGTTTCATCATTTTTCATGGTGAAAGCTAAAGATAATTCTGTTTGTTTTAATCCTTTGACAAAAGCATCTGCATTTGGAAGTGTGTATGCTGGATTGACCCCAGCCATGATCACAGCAGCAACGGTACCTGAATTCATATCTGACACCAATTGAGCAACCGCTTTATCATTCCCTTGACGGGTTAGGATTGGGTTGTTTGGATCAAACGCTTTACTGTTTAGTTTTTCGTTGATGGCCAAAACAATATTTTGTGCATTCACATCTTGAATCCCTGTAAGGACCACCGCATTAGAACCGGCTTTAAGCAGTTCAGAAGCCGCATTATTTACAGCTGTTTCTAAATGTGCAGGAAGTTCCCCTCCAACAGCCGTTCCAACTAATTTTCCATAAAGTTTTGCAAGCGCTACTTTTTGTTGTGATGGTTTCATTGCCACACGTTTATCAGCATTTGCACCTGATAAACTCATATTTGCTTCAAACTGAATGTGACGCGACATTTTTCCATTTTTAGGAACTCGTCCTTGTGCATAAGCAGCGTCAAAACCTCCACCTTGCCAATCGCCTAAAAAGTCAGCACCTATAGAAACAATGGTTTGAGCTTTTGAAAAATCGTAATTGGCCAATGCTCTTGAGCCATATTTGTTTTGGAACGCATCTGCCGCAGCCGATTCTGATATCGCATCATAAACGACATGAGTTACATTTCCATAGTTTTGTTTAAAGTCAGATATCAATTTTGAAGTCGATGGACTTGCAAAGGTTTGTGTTAGTAACACTATTGATTTATCAGACCCTTTTAATGCCTCTAATTTTTGAGCCACTTCTGCTGTAAGTTCTCCCCAGCTGATTTCTTGACCCTCTTTTTGTGGACCTGCAAGTCTTTGATTGTCATATAAGTCTAATACAGAAGCTTGGACTCTGGCGTTGATCCCACCGCTAGCTTTTGCAAGACTGTTAGATTCTACTTTAATAGGACGGCCTTCTCGTGTTTTGATTAAAACACTTGCAAAATCATACCCATTAGCAATCGCTGTTGCATAATAATTTGCTACGCCAGGAATAATTTCTTCTGGCTGAACCACGTAAGGAATCGATTTGATCACTGGTCCTTCACAGGCTGCTAAAGATGCTGCTGCCGTACTGAATCCTACATATTTTAAGAAATCACGACGTGTTGTACTAGAAGAATCTAGGGTTTCTTTGTCGCCTAAAAATTCATCTACAGGGATTTCTTGTGTGAACTCCTTTTGTTTAAGCGTCTCAACAGCGGAACTATGACTTGGATTTAGCTCCTCAACACTTTTCCAGTATTTCTTATTTGATGACATATATCTAATGTTACTTGTTGATCGTTTTATTTAATTCCTAATAATGACATTTTCCACACTCTAACCCTCCCATTTGGGCAGCAGTCAGTTGCTCAACACCATATTTCTTAGTGAGGGCTTCGTGAATTTTATCATAGTAGGCGTTGTCTTGTACTTTTACATTTGTTTCTCTATGACAGTTGATACACCAGCCCATCGTTAATGGAGAGAACTGAAACATAATTTCCATTTCTTCTACAGGTCCATGACATGTTTGACATTCCAATCCTGCCACCGTAACGTGTTGCGAGTGATTAAAATACGCAAAATCAGGAAGGTTATGAATACGCACCCATTTCACTGGTTTTGTATTTCCTGTATATTTTTGTTCGGCATCATCCCATCCAACAGCATCGTATAATTTTTGGATTTCTCCATCGTAAAATTCTTTGCTGTATTCTTCGGTTGCTGTTTCTGGAGACACTTCATAAATTGATTTATGACAATTCATACACACATTCAATGATGGAATTCCAGAGTGCTTACTTACACGTGCTGAAGAGTGGCAATATTTACAATCGATTCCGTTGTCGCCTGCGTGAATTTTATGAGAATAATGTATGGGTTGAATTGGCTGGTAGCCTTGATCGACACCCACTTGCATAAAGTAGCCATACACAAAATAGGCACTAGACAATAAAAAGAAAATTGCCACAACCAACATTAAAAATTGGTTTTGGATAAATGCTTTCCAAAGTGATTTTCGTTTCACCGCTTCAGCAATTTCAACGTTGTTTGCAGTTGCGAAGCGACGCAATGTTTTATGAACTAAAAAGAGTCCTAAAGCAAGCAGTCCAAAAAGAATAGCAAGTGCGCCCAAAACAAGTTCTTGGGAAACGCCACCTTCTGTGGATGCGGTTTGCACAGCAGTTGTTGCAGAAGCAACCGGAGCAGCTTTATCTTGAGCGGTGTACGCTAAAATATCGGATAGATCCTGATCTGATAACTGAGGAAAAGCCGTCATAGCAGACCCATTATATTCCGCATAAATTTTGTTCGCATAGGCATCGCCAGACTTGATTAAGGCGGAGCTGTTACGAATCCAGGCGTTGAGCCAAGCTCTGTCCAGACCTTCATCTTCGCTAAGTCGTGTTTCAACATATCGAAGCGCAGGCCCCGTCATTTTTTTATCTAATTGGTGACAGGCTGCACAATTTGCATTAAATAAAGATTTTCCTTTAACAGGATCTCCATCCTGAGCATGGAGTGATGTTAATGTAAATAAGAAAAATAAAAGCCCCGAGAATAGTATTTTCGAAAGCGTGTTAAAGTTAAGTCCCTGTCTCATAGCGTTGATGGAAGTCATTCCAAAACTTTGATTCGATTTTATCATACAAATAGGCAATATTCGTTTACAAAAAATATGATGCAAAAGTACTATTTAATGTCCGTTTTTGAAATGTTAGATATGTGTAAATTTATAATTTATAAACATTCTAAATAAGCAATTATATTAAGTTTTAATTTTATTCGTTTACATTTGTAAAAGCAATCTTATACTATGAATTTATTTAATTGGAAATTAATCGTTATAAGTGCCTTATTTTCAGTCAAAATGATGGCTCAAGAAGGCACTATAAGCATTCAGAAGAGTTTTGAAATTGAGCGTGTATTGGCGCTCAAAAAAGAACTGAATAAAGACCAATCATATATAAAAATTCAAGTTTTCAGTGGCAACCGACTTGGGGCTGAAACAGCTTTGGAAAGTTTCAAGACTGATTTTCCTGAACAAATTGTAGAAATGATATACGAAACCCCAAACTATAAAATTTGGGTTGGAAAATTTAGAACACAACTCGAAGCAGACCGAGGGCTTCGTCTTGTAAGAAAGCGTTTTCCGAATGCCTTTTCTCTTAAACCTAAAAAGTCTTAAAAAAGGGAATGACTAAGGATAGACCTGTGCTATTTAAGTGTTTTCTTAACTTCAACTTCACGGAAGGCTTCAAGGATATCCCCTTCGCGAATATCGTTGTAGTTTTTCACTTGCATTCCACAGTCGTAGCCTTTAGCCACTTCTTTTACATCGTCTTTGAAACGTTTTAAGGAGCTTAGTTCACCTGTAAATATGACCACACCTTCTCGGATTAATCGAACGCCAGCGTTTCTGTAAATTTTTCCGTTTGTAACCATACACCCTGCAATCGTTCCAATTTTGGAGATTTTAAAGGTTTCTCTAATTTCTGCAGTTCCCGTTATTTCTTCTTTAAACTCTGGAGACAACATGCCTTCCATGGCATCCTTAAGGTCGTTAATCGCGTCGTAGATAATAGAGTACATTCGGATGTCAATTTCTTCCTTGTCTGCAATTTGTCTGGCATTGCCCATTGGTCGCACATTAAATCCGATGATAATCGCATCCGATGCTGTTGCAAGCAAAACATCGCTTTCTGTAATGGCACCAACGCCTTTATGAATGATATTCACCTGAATTTCTTCGGTTGATAATTTCTGGAAAGAGTCTGTAAGTGCTTCTACAGATCCATCAACATCTCCTTTAAGAATGATGTTTAATTCTTTAAAGTCACCTAGTGCAATTCGTCTTCCAATTTCGTCAAGCGTAATATGACGTTGTGTTCTCACCGATTGTTCGCGTTGTAGTTGGGTTCGTTTTACAGCAATTTGTTTTGCTTCACGCTCGTCTTTAAACACTGTAAACTTGTCTCCTGCTTGTGGCGCACCATCCAATCCTAAAATAGAAATAGGTGTTGAAGGACCTGCTTCGTGTACGTCATTTCCACGCTCGTCATGCATGGCTCTTACTTTTCCACTGTTTTTTCCTGCCAAGACATAATCGCCAATTTTCAGGGTTCCTGCTTGAACTAATATGGTAGAAACATACCCACGACCTTTATCTAAAAAGGCTTCGACAACCGTTCCTAAGGCGGGTTTATTTGGGTTTGCTTGAAGTTCTAATAGTTCAGCTTCTAGCAATACTTTTTCTAATAATTCTTTGACCCCATCTCCTTTTAATGCGGAGACATCATGGGATTGAATTTTCCCACCCCAGTCTTCTACCAATAAATTCATATTGGCCAAGGCTTCCTTAATTTTTTCAGGATTTGCTGTGGGTCTATCTATTTTGTTGATTGCAAAAACAATTGGAACTCCGGCTGCTTGTGCATGCGCAATGGCTTCTTTTGTTTGAGGCATGATATCATCATCTGCCGCAATGACGATGATAGCAATATCGGTTACTTGAGCACCACGGGCACGCATTGCCGTAAAGGCTTCGTGACCAGGTGTGTCTAAAAAGGCGATTTTTTGTCCAGTTTCAAGTGTAACGCCGTAGGCTCCAATATGCTGGGTGATGCCTCCTGACTCTCCTGCAATTACATTTTCTTTTCGTATATAATCTAATAAAGATGTTTTTCCGTGATCGACATGTCCCATAACCGTTACAATCGGAGCTCTGGTTTCTAAATCATCGGCAGTATCCTCAACGACTTCAATTGCTTCGTCAATATCTGCGGTTACAAATTCTACTGAATATCCAAATTCTTCCGCAACAATGGTTAAGGTTTCAGCATCTAAACGCTGATTCATTGTCACCATCATTCCAAGAGACATACAGGCCGAAATAATTTGAGTTACCGAAACATCCATCATTGTAGCAACTTCACTAGCAGTTACAAACTCTGTAACTTTAAGTACTTTGTTTTCTAATTCTTGTTGTTCCTGATCTTTCTCGGTTTGTTGACGGTGTTGATCTCTTTTGTCTTTTCTGTACTTGGCTCCCTTCTTACCTTTGTTAGATTTTCCTTGTAATTTTTCAAGGGTTTCTCTTACTTGTTTTTGAACTTCTTCTGCAGTTGGCTCTACTTTTGGAGCCTGTGTTCTTGCTTGTGGAGGTCGCTTTCTAAAATTCCCTCTAGGTTGTGAAGGAGTGCTTCCAACTTTACTAATTCTCCGACGTTTTTTTCTTGCATCTGCAGAATTAGCTCCGGCAGCTGGAGTAGCAGGTTTTTCTTTTTTAGGTTTATTAAATTGGGCTAAATCTATTTTTTGACCCGTAGATTTTGGTCCAGAAAGTTTTTGATAATTTGTGGTTTCAACTTTTTTATCTTCTGAGTTAACCGCTTCCGTTTTGGTAGCAACTGGTTCAGTTGGCGCAACTGGTGTTGCTTGAGGAGTTGGTTCTGATTTTGAAACTGGTTTTTCTTTTGTGTCAGGGGTCGGTGAAGGAGCATGGGCTACTTTTGGTGCCGGCTTTATTGTTGTAGCGGGCTCAATTTTAGGAGCAGTTTCTAATTTGGGAGCGGGCTCTTTTGGAGCCACCACAGGTTTTATCTCTTTAGACGGTTGTTGAACTGTTTTTTTAGAACCCTCTAAATCGATCTTACCAACTTTTTTTGGACCTTGAAGTACTTGTTTGGTTTTTATAACTGTTTTAGCGGCTTCGGATTTTTTGAGTTTTAATTCTATTTCCTGTTCGCGTTGAAGACGCAAGGCTTCTTTTTCTTTCAGCTTAGCTTCACCCACTTCTTTAGAGGCGACTTTCTTGCTTGCATCTGTTTGAAACTCTCCTGCAAGAAGATCGTACACTTCCGAAGTGATTTTGGTTGTAGGACGTTTTTCTATTTCTACATTTTTTGTTTCCAAAAAATCGACCGCTCGATCGAGAGAAATATTCAATTCCCTTAACACTTTATTTAATCTAATAATTTCAGCCATAAATTGCCTTTGATGTTTTTTAACAGTATTTCTAACGCGTAATCTTGTGGTAATCCGGTCTTACAGGGTACCAAATATAATTAAAATTTTACTCTTCAAATTCCTCTTTCAGAATACGAACCACATCTTCAATGGTTTCTAACTCTAAATCTGTACGCTTTACAAGGTCTTCAATCTCTTGTTCGAGGATGCTTTTTGCAGTATCTAAACCTGCTTTTGCAAATTCTGAAATGATCCATGCTTCGATTTCATCAGAGAATTCAGAAAGCTCAACATCTTCTTCTACTCCTTCTCTAAATACATCAATTTCATAACCTGTCAGACGACCCGCTAAACGAATGTTATGACCCCCTCTACCAATTGCTTTACTCACTTCTTCTGGTTTTAAAATCACCTCTGCGCGTTTTGCTTCTTCATTAATTTTGATTGAAGTGACTCTTGCGGGGCTCAATGCTCTAGTGATATAGAGTTGTAAGTTGGTTGTATAATTGATGACATCAATATTTTCATTACCGAGCTCCCGTACAATTCCGTGGATTCGAGAGCCTTTCATTCCAACACAAGCACCTACGGGATCAATTCGGTCGTCATAAGAGTCTACCGCTACTTTGGCTTTTTCTCCTGGGATTCGCACAACGTTTTTAACAGAGATTAGTCCGTCAAATACTTCAGGTATTTCTTGTTCAAATAGTTTTTCAAGAAAAATAGGGGCGGTTCTTGAAAGTACAATAGAGGGTTTGTTTCCTTTTAAATCCACACTTTCAATGATGCCTCGAACATTTTCTCCTTTTCTGAAAAAATCAGATGGGATTTGTTTGTCTTTTGGAAGAATTAATTCATTGCCTTCATCATCTAATAAAATGACGGCACGGTGACGAATGTGATGTACTTCTGCTGTGTATATTTCGCCTACTAAGTCTTTAAAGTGCTTGTAGATATTTGTATTATCGTGCTCATGAATTTTAGAAATTAAATTCTGACGCAATGCTAAAATTGAACGGCGTCCTAAATCGATGAGCTTAACTTCCTCAGAAACATCTTCTCCAACTTCAAAATCGGGTTCAATTTTTCGGGCATCTGTCAAAGAGATTTCTTGATTTTCTTCTTCAACCTCACCATCTGCTACTACGACTCTATTTCTCCATATTTCTAAATCGCCTTTGTCTGGGTTGATAATGATATCAAAGTTGTCATCATCCCCAAATTTCTTTTTTAATGTATTTCTAAATACATCTTCTAAGATTGACATCAAGGTAACTCTATCAATTAGCTTTTCGTCTTTAAACTCTGAAAACGAATCAATTAATGCTAAATTTTCCATAATTTTAGTCTTGTATTAAAATAATATTTTCACTTTTGCTTCACTTATATCTGTGTACAGAATGGTTGCTTTTTTTTGAACTGTGACCTTTCCTTTTCCGATAGGTTTTGGCTCTCTTGCTTTCCATTCAAGTACAATATCTTCTTTGTTAGCTGCGGTTAACACGGCTTCAATTTTTTGATTTTCTACTGCCTTAACTTCTAATGTTCTCCCAATATGTTTTTGAAATTGTCGTGGGTGTGAGAGTGGAGTGGTTGCCCCTGAAGATGAAACTTCTAGTGCAAAATCATATTCGTCCCTGTCTATATTGTGCTCAATACCGCGACTCACAAACATACAGTCTTCTACAAGAACCCCCTTGTCGCCATCAATCACGATTCTAATTTTGTTGCCTTCTAAAATATCAAAGTCAATCAAAAACAAATCTTGTCTTTGTGCAAGACAATCCTCTAACAATTCTTTTACTATATCTCTAAACATTTGGTATAAAAAGAGGGGACTTTATGTCCCCTCGCTTTTTCATTTATCATTCTATGCGGCAAATATACGACATAAAAATTGAATTTAACAAGTGTTTACCCTTGTTTTAGTTGGCCCACTAGGGCTCGAACCTAGACTCTTTGGTACCAAAAACCAACGTGTTGCCAGTTACACCATGGGCCAATCTCATATTGAGGGTGCAAATTTATAATAAAGTTTTGTTTAGGCAAACATTTTTAAATTTATTTATTGTTGATTTTTTAATTTAAAAAAACTGGCTAAAATTTATAATCTTTAAACTTATAACAAAGGAACCTTTTTAATATGAATTGGAGAGGAGGTGAATGACCCCATTTGACGAATTAAAACAAAAAATATTAAGGTTTACTTAAAAGTTTTTAGACGTTGCATATTTATTACTAAATTCGCTTCGAACTTAATTTTACACCATGGCGGATTTTAATTTTAAAAAATGGAACCTCATCTTAGGATGGCTTGCCTTTTTAATTGCATTCATCACCTACAGCCTTACTGTTGAACCCACAGTAAGTTTTTGGGATGCTGGTGAATATATATTGACTTCTTCCAAACTACAAGTTGGACACCCGCCAGGAGCGCCATTTTTTCAAATGATGGGGGCATTCTTTTCAATTTTTGCTTCAGAACCAAGTCAAATTGGACTAGTAATTAATATGATGAGTGCGACCGCCAGTGCCTTCACTATTTTATTTATGTTTTGGTCGATTGTGTTGCTAATTAAACAAGTCGTTATAAAAGATACTAAATCCTCAACGACTCAAAACACCGCTATTTTAGGCGCTGCTTTTGTAGGCAGTTTATCTTTTGCATTTACCGACTCCTTTTGGTTCAATGCCGTTGAAACAGAGGTCTATGCCATGGCCACATTAATTATGGCCGTTTTGTTTTATCTGGGATTGCGTTGGGGAAACGACATGTTTACCCCTAGAGGCAACAAATGGCTCATTCTTATTTCTTTTGTGGTAGGATTATCATTTGGAGTGCATTTTATGGGACTCTTAACCATTCCGGCAATTGGACTGATCTATTATTTTAAAAATTATAAAACAATCACTCCTAAGAATTTTATTTTAGCAAATCTGGCAGGGATTGCTATTTTGTTATTTGTCTTTAAGCTTCTTGCACCTAATATTCTAAGGTACTTTAGTGCTTTAGAAATCTTTTTTGTGAATTCCGTTGGATTGCCGTTTAATTCGGGATCTATCATTGCGCTTGTTTTGTTGGTTGGATTTATTTTTTGGGGGCTCAACTACACTCGAAAAAAAGGGTATATCCACCTCAACACAGGACTCCTCTGTATCACGTTTATAGTGGTTGGGTTTTCATCGTGGTTAATGTTGCCCATTCGAGCCAATGCCAATGTAACTGTTAATGAAAACAACCCCTCTAGTGCTCGAGAACTCCTCGCCTATTATAACTTAGAACAGTATCCAAAAACACACTTGTTTTATGGTCCACAATTTACAGACCAATATGCTGGATTAGATGAAAATCAACCTTATATTGATGACAAGCCAAAATATGAAAAAGACGAAAAATCAGGAACTTATGTGATTGTTAACGACTATAAAGATGGCTTGCAAAACTACAATACGGAGCATGCGTCTTTATTGCCAAGAATGTGGAGTTCTGAACATGCTGAAAATTATATGAAGTATTCTGGATTTTTGGACTTTTCTATCAAAACAGAATATCAAATGCAAAACGAATTGCGTTCGTTAGTGAACAGCTTTAAGGATTCTGTGGTGAATGGAGAAGTCGATTATGAAGATTATCATGACTTTCTGAAAAAATATGGACGTTATATTGACATTCAAAAACCCTCTTTACTAGATAATATCTATTACCTTTTTGACTATCAAATTGGATATATGTATTGGCGTTATTTTATGTGGAATTTTACTGGGCGTCAAGATGATGTGCAGGGGCGTCTTGACCTTCACGGCAATTGGATCAGTGGAATTAATGCTGTGGATTCCTATATTTTAGGCGTATCTCAGGAAAATCTTCCAAGTGATGTGTTAAATAACAGAGCTCGAAATACGTATTATTTTTTACCACTGTTATTAGGTTTAATTGGATTGTTTTTTGTTTTTAATAGAGACAAAAAGCTCTTTTGGACCATGCTGGTATTTTTCTTGTTTACAGGAATTGCCATACAAGTTTATACCAATGTGCGTCCGTTTGAACCTCGCGAACGTGACTATTCCTTAGTAGGCTCCTTTTATGTGTTTGCACTCTGGATTGGGTTTGGCGTTTTTGCGATTTATGAAAAATTAAAAACGTATTCCAAAACACCTGTGTTAGCACCAATCGTTGGTTTGGTCTGTTTGATTGCTGTTCCTGGGATTTTGATAAGTCAAAATTGGGACGATCATGACCGATCAGGACGAGAAACAGCCCATGCAATGGCTATTCAATATCTAGAAGCATGTGACCCAAATGCTATTATTTTTACCATCGGAGACAACGATACCTTTCCACTTTGGTATGCCCAAGAAATTGAAGGCATTCGTCGGGATGTGCGCGTGGTGTGTACAAGTTTATTAAATGTCGATTGGTATATTGACCAGATGAAACGAAAGGCGTATGACAGTGATCCTATTCCATCTAGTTTGACGCATGACCAATATAAATGGGGCACTCGAGATTATGTCATCAAAGAAGTCATTACTCAAGATACTTTGGACCTAGACCAGTTTTTAGGGTTTATAACAAATGACGATCCCCGAACCAAGTACAAACACATCCTAGAACAACAAGGGTATGACACCAGTGGACAACGCAGACAAGATTTAAATGCCAATTACCTCCCCACAGAATACGTTCGAATTCCGGTTGATAAAGAATCGGTTTTAAGAAATGGGATTGTAAAGGCCAAAGATTCTGCTTCAATTGTGCCTTATATTGATATTAGAATTAAAGGATCTGCGATTTATAAAAATCGCTTATTAATGTTGGATATTATTGCCAATAACAATTGGGAACGTCCAATCTATTTTAGCGGTGGTGCTTTTGGTGACGAGGATTATATTTGGATGAAAGATTATTTACAACTCGATGGGTTGGTCTATAAATTAGTTCCTATAAAAACTGCAGTAGCAAAAGACAACCCCTTTGATATGGGGCGTATCGATGCTGATAAAATGTACGATATGGTTATGAATTGGGAGTGGGGGAATAATGGCGACCCAAGCGTGTATCATGATATTGAAACGCGAAAAAACAGTTTGACCTACCGCGGAAACTTAGCACGACTCATTGAAGTTTTAATACAAAAAGGCGACTTTGAAAAAGCTGAAGAAATAGCCGATTTAGCAATGGTAAAAATGCCAGTGGATCTCTTTGGATTCTATACCTTGCTAGAACCTTATATTGGTGCTTATTATGAGTTAGAAGCTATCGAAAAAGCACGAAAATTATACAGCGAAGTGAGTGGAAAATATCAAGAAAACTTAACATATTATAGCACACTTTCTGAATACAATCAATCTCAATACATTCAAAACATCTACAATGATATTGAACGTTACAGAAGTTTAGTAGATGTGATTGCGATCTATGAAACAGAAACGTTCATTAAAGCTGAAATGGAAAAGTTTAATAGCTATCTTAGATTGTTTACAGGAGAATTAGAGGAGGAGGAACAAGAAGTTCAAATAGAAGACGATATTGAGGACACACTTTAAGAGTTAAAGTGGAAATTATACATACTCTTGAATCCGACCAATAATCGTATTGGCGTCTAGCTCTCCACTTTTGCGCCACTTCATGTCACCAGATTTATAAATAATAAGTGTTGGCAAGCCTTTTATACGAAGTGCGTCGGCAAGATCCTGATTTTTTTCAACGTCAATTTTAATCACCCGGGCTTTGTCACCCATTGCGGCAGCAACATCTCTGAGAACATCGTGCATCGCTTCGGATTCGTCACTCCATTCTGTGAAGAACTCGAACAATACTGGAATTTCAACATCTATTAACTCTCCAAATTTTGACATATCATGTTGATTTATGTATCAAACTTCAATAATAATACTACTTATTTATATCCACTTATGATAAATATAAGTATAATTTTGGCGTAAATATAATATTTTCTGGGGTTTAAGTGTTATTTATCCTTTTTTTAAGCGTTATAACGGAGATTTCGGGCCAAATACCAACCCGACCTGGGAAGGCTAAAAAACCAAAACCACGGTTCACATTTATGTATTGACCAGCCTTTTCATAAATACCTGCCCAATATTTGTAGCGCCATTTAATAGGACTCCATTTAATGAGTCCAGGAATCTCAATACCAAACTGCATTCCATGAGTATGACCACTTAAAGTGAGGTGGTAATGGTTGGGATCTTTTACAACTTCGTACTGCCAATGTGAAGGATCGTGACTCAATAGGATTTTAAAATCATTTGCGTCCACTTTGGATGATGCAAGGGTTAAATCGCCTTTTTGCTTAAACCCTTTGCCCCAATTTTCAACCCCTATAATAGCCAAACGAGCCCCGTCTTTTTCAATAAACCGACTTTCGTTCCTCAAGAGATCAAAACCCATCTCTTGTTGAATATCCAATAACTCCTGAAAGTTTTCTGCTTTTGCTTCATCTGATGGCCAACGCGTATAATCGCCATAATCGTGATTTCCCAAAATAGAGAATATTCCATCTTTTGCCTTTAATTTTGAAAAAGTCGATTTCCACGGACGCATTTCTTTGGATTTACTGTTTACCATATCGCCAGTAAACATAATTACATCAGAGGCTTGCTCATTTACAAGATTTACCGCATAATTAATTTTTTCTTTATTGTCAAAACTACCACTGTGAATGTCACTTATTTGGGTGACCTGATACCCGTCAAAAGCAGCTGGTAAATCATCAAATTCTAGTGTATATTTTAAAACTTTAAAATTATATTTCCCTTTTGTGATTCCATAGAGAATCGAAATAAAAGGGATGGCAGCAATGCCCAAGGCCAATTGCCCTATAAATTTACGTCGCGAACTAAAGAGTGCCGAACTTTCATCTGATTTTGAAACAAAATAATTAACCGCTGCTTCAAACAAACGAAAGATATCTTCGCCAAACATAAAAACTAAGAGCACTAGTTTAGGGACATAAACCAGAACAAATACCGCAAATGCCAAATAAAACCCCGAATTGATTCCTGAACTTCGATCAAGTGTGTACCCCTGATAGATCAAATTCCCGAAAACTACAATAGAGATCGCAATATATCCATAGGTCACCCATGGATTTCTAACCACACTCCTAAAACTTTGAAGGGCATAAAAATCGAGCGCTAATACAAAAATTATAAAAATTATTAATCGAACCATATCTTGAAAAAATCAATCACAAAAGTAAAACAAAAGCATATGATAATAGAATTAATATTTTAATTTAACGAACCTTTTAGATTTGCATTTTTTTAGTATATTTCTAATTCATATTATGACCTTTAAATTTTACAGTTTAATAATTTTTTTCAGTGTCTATGGTTGCTTAAATCCTTCTAAAGATTTACCAAAAGAGTCTTTAAATCTCTTATTGTATGTAAATCCTTTTATTGGAACTGGCGGTCATGGGCATACATTTCCAGGCGCAACACGACCTTTTGGAATGATGCAACTGAGTCCAGATACACGTCTGGATGGGTGGGACGGATGTTCTGGCTACCATTATAGTGATTCCTATATTTATGGATTTTCTCACACGCATTTAAGTGGCACAGGGGTTTCCGATTATGGCGATATTTTATTAATGCCTTCCAACAAAGTAATTTTTAATAATGGTAGTGATGGACAAGAAGGTTACAAAGCACATTTTTCTCATGAAAATGAAATCGCTAAACCTGGATATTATAAAGTTACTTTAGATCAAATTAATGTAGATGTAGAACTCACGGTTTCAAAGCGAAGTGGACTACACAAATACCAATATGAATCTTCAGAAAACCAATTTTTGATTTTAGATTTAACACACCGTGACCAATTATTGGATTATAAAATTCAAAAAATAGATGCCTATTCATTAAGTGGATATCGACATTCAAAAGCATGGGCCGAAAATCAACAACTATTTTATTACATCGAGTTTTCACACCCAATTAAAGAAATTAATTACGAACTTTCGGATGAAGTAATTGGTCCAAAAAATTACAAATTTGAAAGTAAAAAAGCTGCTATTGAATTTGACAACCCGTCAAACACCCCTGTAAGTGTGAAAATTGGTATTAGTGCAGTAGATGAAAATGGTGCTGAACAAAATTTAAACGAAGAGATTAAGGGGTTCGATTTTGAAACACTTAAAAAAGAAGCGCAAGATAAATGGAATACCAAACTCAACAAAATAAGTGTAACTTCAAAGGATACAGATTATAAAACAAATTTTTATACGGCCCTGTATCACACAATGATTGCGCCAAACCTATATCAGGATGTGGATGGTCGCTACCGTGGTATGGATCAAGAAATTCATCAAACAAAAGCATTTGAATATTATACTGTCTTTTCATTATGGGACACCTACAGAGCTGCACACCCCTTATTCACACTTCTTGAAGTGCAAAAAACCAATGATTTTATCAACACCTTTTTAGCCAAATTTGATGAAGGCGGCATCTTACCTATTTGGGATTTATCTGCCAGTTATACAGGGTGCATGATTGGTTACCATGCCGTTTCAGTTATTGCAGATGCTTTTATGAAAGGGATTCGAGAATATGACGCTTACAAAGCATTAAAAGCAATGCAACACAGTGCTCAACAAGATAAATTAGGGTTGGAAGATTATAAATCGCTCGGCTATATTTCCATGGAGCACGAAAGCGAATCTGTGTCCAAAACATTAGAATATGCGTATGATGATTGGGCATTGGCACAAATGGCAAAAGAACTTGGAGCTTCTGAGGTTTACAAAACATACATTCAACGGGCACAAAACTACAAGAATGTATTTGATCCTCAAACACAATTTATGCGTGGACGCTTTAGAAATACTTGGTTTGCACCTTTTAATCCTCATGAAGTTAACTTTAATTACACCGAAGCCAATGCTTGGCAATATAGTAATTATGTGCCACAAGATTTTTCGGGCTATATCAATCTGCTCGGCTCTAAGGCTCAATTTGAAAAGAACTTAGACACACTGTTTTTAGCCCCTCCAGAAACAACTGGTAGAGAACAAGCCGATATTGCAGGGCTAATTGGACAATATGCCCATGGAAATGAACCCAGTCACCACATGGCGTATCTTTATAATTTTGTCAACAAACCCTATAAGACGCAAGAAAAAGTTCATGAAATTTTAACAACACTCTACACAAATACTCCAGATGGAATTTCTGGCAATGAAGATTGTGGACAAATGAGTGCCTGGTATGTATTTAGTGCGTTAGGATTCTATCCAGTAACCCCTGCTTCCAATACCTATATTATTGGTAAACCGCTTTTTGACTCTGCAACCATCCATCTTGAAAATCAAAATACCTTTTCTATAAAATCCTACGACCTGAGTACTTCCAATCGGTATATCGCGTCAGTTAAATTAAATGGAGTTTTACTAGATCGTTCTTTTCTGTACCATTCGGAAATTATAAACGGAGGGGAATTGGAGTTTTTTATGACAGACAAACCTTCTGATTGGGGCACTGAAAAAGGAGCAGAACCCATCACATCTATCGATGACTATTTGATTGTACCGGCTCCATTTATTTTTGAGGGAAACGTTGCTTTTAAAACAAAAACAAGTATACGTCTTGGAAATGCAGACCCCAAAGCCACTATATATTTTAAAATTGATGACTCAACTTATCAACCATATAAACAACCCATAGAAATCACTGAGGCAGGAACCTTATATGTTTATGCTGAGAAAAATAAGTTCAAAAGCGCTGTTATTAGTACTGAGTTTTTTAAAATTGACCCCACTATAAATATAAAACTCGAAACAAATTTTGCCAATCAATATAATGCGGGTGGTAATGAAGCCCTGATTGATGGCATTCTAGGGACTGCTGATTTTAGAACGGGAACCTGGCAAGGATATTTTAATGAAGATTTAGTTGCAATTGTTGATTTAGGACGCCAAAAATCAATAAATTTGGTAAGTATTAATTTTTTAAGAGATCAACGGTCCTGGATTTTCTATCCTTCAAAGGTTGTCTGTTACGGCTCTAAAGATGGTATTGATTTTCAACCTATTGATACCATAGAACTAGAACCACCTTCTCCAAGTGATGAAATTGAAATTAAAACAATTGAATTTAAAACAAATAAAAATCAATATCAATATATTAAACTCATTGCAAAAACATACGGCACTTTACCGAGTTGGCATTTAGGATTTCCACACGATGGTAAAAGCTGGCTTTTTGCAGATGAAATTTCAATTAACTAACCACCAAAACATGAGCACAAAAAACAACAATTCAGCATTAACAACCTTAGTAACCGTCTTCTTTTTTTGGGGATTTATTGCGGCCTCTAATGGGGTTTTCATCCCCTTTTGTAAAACCTATTTCAGTATTGATCAATTTCAATCTCAGCTTGTCGATTTTGCCTTTTATGGTGCTTATTATTTGGGAGCTCTGTTGCTTTTTGTAATCTCAAGTTCAGTAAAAAAAGACATTCTAAATAATTGGGGATACAAAAATGGTATTGTATATGGGTTATTAATTTCGGCACTTGGTGCCTTGTTAATGTACCCTTTTGTAAACGGATCGCAACAAGGAGATACCTCCGTGTTTTATTTGGTATTATTAGCCCTATTTATTGTAGGTCTTGGGTTTTCGCTCCAACAAACAGCCGCAAACCCATTTGCAATTGCGTTGGGCGAACCAGAAACAGGCTCGCATCGATTGAACCTCGCTGGAGGGGTCAACTCCTTTGGAACCACTATTGGGCCTATTGTTATTGCATTCATCATTTTTGGATCCACTCCACTTTCAGGAGATGAACTGAACCAAATGATTCTTAATAACGAGATAAAACTAACGACCATTCAATATCTCTACCTGGGGGTCGGTGCTTTATTTTTAGCCGCCGCCGCCCTGTTTCATTTTTCTAAAAAACTCCCCAATACAAAAACAAATGAAGTGTTTGAACCTGCCAATAAAGCTAAAAACATGTTGATCCTATTAACCGTCATAATCTTTGTTTGTTTTGGTTTGATTTTTAACACCTATACTGGTGGAGAAGCTCCAACGGAAGCCCTCGAAAATAAACGTCTTTACTTGCTTTTAATCTCATTATTTGCAGTTGTTCTAAGCGTCTTTTTTGCCAATACACGCGCTTCTAAATCTTCTGAAGGTTGGGGTGCAATGAAATACCCACAGTTAGTTTTAGGGATGCTTGCGATCTTTACCTATGTAGGAGTTGAAGTGACCATTCAATCGAATTTGGGAGAACTCTTAAAATCAGTCGCCGACAAACTTAATAATCTAAACCCTTTAGGTTTAACAGTGATGAATGATGCTGAAATCGCCCCCTTAATTTCCTTGTATTGGGGCGGTATGATGATTGGCCGTTGGGTTGGTGCTATTACCGTTTTTAACCCGAGTAAAGGCCTTAAAAAATGGCTGCTTATTATAGTGCCTTATGTGGCTTTTGGCGTGATTTTATTGGTTAACTATGGGAACTATACTTCAACAGAAATAGGATTGTTTGCCATTTGTGTTACGATACAAATTGGTGGGTTTTTCCTCGCTAAAGACAACCCTATTACAACCTTAAAGATTTTTAGTACCCTAGGCGTTATTGGAGTACTCATCGGAATTTTTGCATCGGGTCAACTCGCATTATATGCCCTAATTTCTGGAGGCTTATTTTGCTCTATTATGTGGCCTTGTATTTTTACATTAAGTATTTCTGGATTGGGGAAATATACATCTCAAGGATCTGCTTTCTTAATTATGATGATATTAGGGGGAGCGATTATTCCACCTTTACAAGGAAAATTAGCAGATATTTTTAGCATTCAATCTTCGTATTGGATTGCCGTTTTATGTTTTATATATCTGTTGTTTTATGCGTTCAAAACAAAAAGTGTCTTAAAAAACCAAGGGATTTCACTTAATGACTAAAATGAAGCGAAGAAAATTTTTAAAAAATGCTTCCCTTACAGGGATAGGTTTAGCGGTTGGAAATGGCTTAACTGCTTGTGTTGAAACTTCAGCTTCTAAAGGAGTTGTTGAGGCTGTAGAAGAGACTTCACTTCCACTTGTCATTGCCACTTGGGACGTAAAAAATGCGACTGCAAAAGCTTGGGACATTTTACAAAATGGAGGAACTGCACTCGACGCTGTAGAACAAGGCTGTCGTGTAGAAGAAGAAAATGAAAAAGGACAATCTGTTGGTAAAGGGGGACTTCCCGACCAGGACGGAAATGTAACCCTCGATGCCTGTATTATGAATCAAAAGGGCGATTGTGGATCGGTTGTTTTTCTACAAAATATTACCCATGCTGTCTCTGTAGCTCGAAAAGTAATGGAAGATACGCCACACGTTATGCTCGCTGGAAGTGGTGCTGAAAAATTTGCACTTCAAAAGGGTTTTAAAAAAGAAAACTTACTGACTGAAGCTGCTAAAAAAAACTGGGAAGATTGGAAAATTAAAAGTGAGTATAGCCCCCTAATTAACATAGAAAATCACGACACTATTGGGATGCTAGCCATCGATAAAGCTGGAAACCTTTCGGGGGCTTGTACGACAAGTGGATTGGCTTATAAATTAAATGGACGGGTGGGCGATTCTCCAATTATTGGGTCAGGACTGTTTGTGGATAATGAAGTTGGAGCCGCCGTGGCAACAGGTCTTGGTGAAGAAGTCGTAAAAACCGTTGGTAGCTTTTTGATTGTCGAATTAATGCGTCAAGGCAAAACACCTCAAGAAGCCTGTGAAATTGCTATCAAACGAATTGTAAACAAACCCAATAGTAATTACAAAAATTTTCAAGTAGGCTATATTGCCATCAATAAAAAAGGGCAGACAGGATCTTACTCAATCCACCAATGGTTTAGTATGACCAAGTTTCAAAAGGGAGTCAACGAAACAATACAATCAAACTATTTTAATAAAGATGCTTAATAACACTACTAATGGCTGAACAAAAACGCTTATTCCTTCTCGATGCTTATGCTCTAATCTTTAGAGGCTATTATGCGTTTATTAAAAACCCTCGCATAAATTCCAAAGGGCTGGATACCTCCGCCATTCTTGGATTTACCAACTCATTATTAGACGTCATAAAAAGAGAACGTCCAGACCACTTGGCGGTTTGTTTTGATAAGGGTGGCAGTAAAGACCGAGTTGAGATTTTTAAGGAGTATAAAGCTAACAGGGATGCAACTCCAGAAGGTATTAAACTAGCCGTTCCTTATATCCATAAAATATTAGAAGCCATGAATATTCCTGCGGTTGTTAAGGATGGGTTTGAAGCGGATGACATTATTGGAACACTTGCTAAAAAAGCCGAAAAAGAAGGCTATAAAACTTTTATGGTCACACCTGACAAAGATTTTGCACAGCTGGTAAGTGAGAATATCTTCATGTATCGCCCTGTTTTTGGAGGGGGTTATGAAACCTGGGGTATTGAAGAAATTAAAGAAAAATTTGAAATTGAAGACCCGCTACAAGTCATTGATTTTTTAGGGATGAAAGGCGATGCTTCTGATAATATTCCAGGACTTCCTGGTGTGGGAGATAAAACAGCCAAAAAACTACTTGCTCAATATGGGAGCATGGAAAATTTATTGGCAAATACGCACGAGCTGAAAGGGAAAATGAAAGAAAAAATCGAAGCCAATGCCGAGCTGGGACTCCTTTCTAAAAAACTAGCCACTATTCTGTTGGATGTTCCCGTTGAATTTGATGCCAAAAGTTTTGAACTCAGTGCCCCAGATACCGAAAAGGTAAGTGCCATTTTTCAAGAGTTGGAATTCAGACGTTTGATTGATAATTTCAATAAAACATTTGCTGTAAAACCCCCTGAGAATGAGGCTTCAGAACCAAAGGCTTCCACACCCAAACCCGCTGCAAATCCAACACCTGAAGCAGGTGCAGGGCAATTTTCATTGTTTGGTGGAGAGGATCCTTCAGCCGCTGTTGCTACACAAAACTACGGAAGGGAAACCGCAACTTCTGTCCCCCACTTTTACCAAAGTGTTTCAGGAGATTTAGGGTTAAAACTTTTTATAAAACAACTCATGAGCCAGACGTCAGTTTGTTTTGATACCGAAACTACGGGGCTCAATCCGCTGACCGCAGAACTCGTTGGAATTGCATTTTCTTGGGAAGCACATAAAGGGTTTTATATTCCATTTCCAGAATCATTTGTGGAAGCACAACAATTGATTGACTTGTTTCGACCGTTTTTTGAGGCCACTCACATCGAAAAAATTGGGCAAAATTTAAAATACGATTTAAAAGTATTGCACAAATATAATATGGAGGTCAAAGGGCCTTTGTTTGACACCATGATTGCACATTATTTGATCAATGCCGATATGCGTCATAATATGGAGGTGCTCGCTGAAACTTACTTGAATTATACGCCTATTTCCATTACAGACCTTATTGGAAAAAAAGGGAAAAATCAGCTTTCGATGCGCGATGTGCCCCTTGAAAAACTGACTGAATATGCTGTTGAAGACGCTGATATTACCTATCAACTCGCCAGCCATTTCAAAAAAGAATTGACCGATGCAGATACCCTGAGATTATTTAATGATATCGAAATTCCTTTGGTAAAAGTATTGGCAGCAATGGAATTGGAAGGCATCAAATTGGATGTCGCATTTTTAGAGTCGCTTTCAGAGGATTTAAATGCTGATATTGCGGCTCTAGAATCAAAAATATATGAAGCTGCAGGAGAAGATTTTAATATCGCATCGCCAAAACAATTGGGCGTTATTCTATTTGAGAAATTAAAACTGGTTGAGAAACCTAAAAAAACCAAAACAGGTCAATACAGTACTGCAGAAGATGTCTTGTCCTATTTGGCAAAAGACCACGAAATTATTCAAAATGTATTGGATTATAGAGGACTTGCCAAACTAAAAAGTACCTATGTCGATGCACTGCCCGAACAAGTCTTAGAACGTACTGGTCATATTCATACTGAGTACATGCAAACGGTGGCTGCCACTGGACGATTGAGCAGTAACAACCCCAATCTTCAGAACATTCCCATCCGAACCGAACGCGGTCGTCAAGTCCGAAAGGCTTTTGTTCCAAGAAGTGAGGAGTACATTCTTTTAGCAGCGGATTATTCTCAAATTGAATTGCGAGTTATTGCAGCGATGAGCGAAGAGGAAACCATGATTGAAGCCTTTAAAAACGGAGAGGATATTCATGCCTCTACCGCCGCAAAAGTATTTAATGTGCCTTTGGAAGAGGTCACAAGAGAACAGCGTGGTAATGCCAAAACGGTGAACTTCGGGATTATTTATGGGGTGTCGGCTTTTGGGCTGAGCAACCAAACCGATTTGAGCAGAACCGAGGCCAAAGAACTGATTGAGACCTATTATGAAACCTATCCAAAACTTCGTAAATACATAAGTTCACAAGTCGATTTTGCAAGAGATAATGGGTATGTAACCACGGTTTCAAACCGACGTCGCTACCTCAAAGATATCAACTCTCGAAATGCGATTGTAAGAGGTGCTGCCGAACGAAATGCTGTGAATGCCCCCATCCAAGGCAGTGCAGCAGATATTATTAAAATTGCAATGATAAACATCTACAATAAACTGGCAGAAGGCGGATTTAAAACCAAAATGCTCCTTCAGGTGCATGATGAACTGGTTTTTGATGTTTACAAACCAGAGTTGGAAACCATGAAAACCTTAATCAAAGAAGCAATGGAAAACGCCTATAACTTAAGCGTTCCCTTAGATGTAGAAATGGATATGGGTGTCAATTGGCTAGAAGCCCATTAAGTTTACAGCTCTAAAGCTTTTTTAACATCTTCATTCATCAAGAATTCTTGTGGATTTTCCAAGGCTTCTTTCACCGCAACTAAGAATCCAACCGATTCTCTTCCGTCAATAATTCTGTGGTCATAAGATAAGGCGACATACATAATCGGACGAATTTCTACCTTCCCATCAATGGCTACAGGACGTTCTACAATGTTGTGCATTCCAAGAATGGCGCTTTGTGGTGGGTTGATAATCGGTGTTGAAAGCATGCTTCCAAAAACCCCTCCATTAGAAATGGTAAAGGTTCCCCCAGTCATTTCATCGACGGTGATTTGACTCTCACGGGCACGAATGGCAAGGCGTTTGACCTCTGCTTCTACCCCACGGAACGATAAATTTTCTGCATTTCTAATAACTGGCACCATGAGTCCTTTTGGTCCTGAAACGGCAATACTGATATCACAAAAATCGTAGGATATCATTTCTTTTCCATCGATCATAGAATTCACAGATGGGAATAATTTTAAGGCACGTACAACAGCGAGGGTAAAGAAACTCATAAACCCAAGTCCTACATCGTGTTTTTCTTTAAAGGTTTCTTTGTATTGTTTTCTCAATTCGAAAATTGGAGTCATGTCCACTTCGTTAAAAGTGGTTAACATAGCTGTTTCGTTTTTGGCAGTTACCAAACGTTCCGCTACTTTTCGACGCAACATAGAGAGTTTTGAGCGTGACACACCACGTCCTTCTACATTTACTTGTTGTCCCATGGATGGCACGGCTTTGACAGCATCCTCTTTTGTAATCCGTCCATCTTTTCCAGTGCCTACAATTGCAGTGGCATCGATCCCTTTTTCAGACAGTATTTTTTTAGCAGCAGGACTTGCAGATCCTGTGGCATAAGTGGTATTTGTAGCGGCTTCAACTTTTGGAGTAGCCACAACTTCTGGAGTAGATACAGGCGCTTTTGGTGCGTCGCCACCTTCTGGTTTTGCAGCACTTGTATCAATCAAGCAAACCACAGCACCAACCTCCACAGCATCGCCAACCTCCGCTTTAAAGGTTACAGTTCCACTGGCTTCTGCTGGCAACTCTAGAGTTGCTTTATCGCTATCAACCTCCGCAATCGCTTGATCTTTTTCTACATAGTCACCTTCTTGAACTAACCATTCTGCAATTTCAACTTCTGTGATGGATTCGCCTGGTGAGGGCACTTTCATTTCTAAAATCATTGTGTGTTTATTTTAGTTTTTTTCTTTGGTTATCTTTTGTTTGATCAAAAACAAAATCTATGACTTCTTTATGGCGTCTTTTGGAGCGTGTTGCACTTCCTGCCGCTGGAGCACTGTAACTTCGTCTTGAAGCCACACGCCAATTTTTTGCATCTTCGATATGCATTAAGATGTGTGCATAAGCACCCATATTTCTGGGTTCTTCTTGTGCCCAAACAATCTCATCTGCATGCTTATATTTTGAGAGTACTGCGTCAATTTCATCTTCTGGAAGTGGAAATAATTGTTCGATCCGAACCAGTGCAACATCGGTTCTTCCCAAGGCTTCTTGTGCTTCCAATAAATCATAATAGAATTTACCAGTAACAAATACGAGTGTTTTAATGGTTTCCGCTTGAGCCGATGCATCATCAATGAGCATTTGAAAGCTTCCATTTGCAAATTCTTCTACTGAAGACACTACTTTTGGGTGACGCAATAAACTTTTTGGAGTGAATACGATTAATGGTTTTCTGAAATCTGCTTTTAATTGACGTCTCAATAAATGGTACATATTGGCAGGAGTTGTGCAATCGACAATAAACATATTGTCTTTTCCACAAAGTTGTAGGTAGCGTTCCATTCGCCCTGAGGAATGTTCAGCACCTTGCCCTTCATATCCATGTGGTAATAGCATCACAATACCGTTTGGTGTTTTCCATTTATCTTCTCCACATGAAACGTATTGGTCAATCATAATTTGAGCGCCATTACTGAAATCTCCAAATTGTGCTTCCCAAATTGTAAGTGTATTTGGACTTGCCATGGCATAGCCATAATCAAACCCCACAACTCCGTATTCAGATAATAATGAGTTATAAATATTAAACTGTCCTTGGTTTGGACTTATATTTTTGAGAAGAATGACTTCTTCTTCACTGTCTTCAACTTTTACTACGGCATGACGATGCGAGAACGTTCCACGTTCGACATCTTGTCCAGAGATACGGACATTAAATCCTTCTTCTAATAGAGAGCCATACGCCAAATGTTCCGCCATGGACCAATCGAGTTTATCCTTTTCAAACATTTGTTTTCGAGCTTCAATTAAGCGCGAAATTTTTCGAATAAACTTTTTATCTTCTGGCAGCGATGATATCTTTTTGGCTATTGAAACTAATTTCTCTTTTGGATACGTAGTGTCTATTGTATCTCGCATTTTATTTGCTTTGGCTCTTGGGAAATTTTCCCAAGCCTGTTGCATAAACGGCGTAATGACGGTCTTATCTTCTTTTCTTGAGGTTACTAATTCCGTTTCTAAAGACGCCTTATAGTCTTGTTCTAACTTTGAAACGTAGTTAGAATCAATAATGCCTTCTTCAATTAATTTTTGTGCATAGATATTGCGTGGATTGTCATGACTGGCAATGGCTTTATACAGTTTTGGTTGTGTAAAACGTGGTTCATCGCCTTCATTATGACCATATTTTCGATAGCCTAATAAGTCAATAAATACATCACGCTTAAACTGCATTCTAAAATCTAATGCAAATAAAATGGAGTGAACCACAGCTTCGGCATCATCGGCATTGACATGTAATACTGGCGATAGCGTCACTTTTGCAACATCGGTACAATAGGTAGAGGATCGAGCATCGAGATAATTTGTGGTAAATCCAATTTGATTGTTGACCACAATATGGATGGTACCGTTGGTTTTATAGCCGTCGAGCTGTGCCATTTGTACAACCTCATAAACAAGTCCTTGCCCTGCGATGGCAGCGTCGCCATGTACCACAATTGGCAATACTTTACTCGTATCTTCGGGGTTTAATTTATCTTGTTTGGCTCTTGTAATACCTTCAACAACGGCCCCTACTGTTTCAAGATGTGAAGGATTTGGTGCAATGCTCAAATTAATGCGATTGCCATTATCCGTTAAGCGATCACTAGTCCATCCGAGGTGGTATTTTACATCGCCATCAAAAACTTCTTCTTCGTAATCTTTTCCGTCAAATTCACTAAAAATATCACTGGCTGATTTTCCAAAGATATTGGTCAGTGTACTCAAACGCCCACGGTGTGCCATCCCCATTACAAATTCCTTGACTCCATAAGCAGCCGCTTTTTCAATAAGGGCATCAATGGCAGGAATTAGAGATTCATTTCCTTCCAATGAAAATCGTTTTTGACCCACATACTTTGTGTGCAAAAAGGTTTCAAACGAAACCGCTTCGTTTAATTTTTTGAGGATATGTTTTTTTTCATCAGCAGAAAAACTTCCGTGATTATCGTTGTTATTAAGTTTATCTTGAATCCATTGACGCTCATTTGGTCTTCGGATATACATGTATTCTATCCCTATCGCATCGCAATAAATAGCTTCCAGGTGCTGTTGAATCACGCGTAAACTTTGAGGGCCAATGCCAATGATATCACCTGCATTAAAAACGGTGTCTAAATCTGCTGATGAGAGTCCAAAATTATGGAGTTCTAAAGAGGGTGTATATTTTCTTCGATCTCTAACAGGGTTTGTTTTGGTAAACAAATGCCCACGGGTACGGTAATCGTCAATAAGTTTTACAACTTGAAATTCTTTTTGGACGTGTTCTGGAATTTGAGTCTTAACGCCTTCTACAATATCATCAGAAACCTCAAAACTTTCAGTTCCAAAGTCATAGCCTTGAAAAAAGGCTTTCCAACTTGGCTCAACACTGTCTGGATCTTGTTGATACTGTTCGTATAAATCCGCAAAATAGGCGGTATGCGCGGCGTTTAAAAAGGAATACTTATCCATGAATTGATCATTCTATTTTTTCTTCAGAAAAATATAGTTCAAAAATACGACTTTTCAGGAATATGAAATATCAAAATGATATAAATATGAAGATATTTTAAAGAAATGTAGATTCTTCAAAAAAGTTGGTTTTTTTAAACTGTATAAAACTTAAAATATATTTACAAAATTAAAAAGGTAAATACTTGTCTTAACTTAAACATCTCGAGTCATAAGCTGTGTCCCGAAACTCTCTAGGATCTGTTTCTTTGGTTCTGAAATGTTTATCGTTTTCAGAATCTCAAAAGCTTTTGTGGTATAAAATGAAATTGCCTTTTGAGTCGCTTCTGCAGATCCTGAAGCTGAGAAAATCTGTTTAGTAACTTGTATCTTTTCACTTGAATTATTAGTCTCTGAGCTAAATAATTGCTTCAAATGTAGTTTATCCTTTTCAGACGAAAACTCTAAAGCTTTTAAATATAAATAGGTTTTTTTATTCTCAATAATATCGCCTCCTACTTGTTTTCCAAATGTTTCTGGATTTCCAAAAGCATCTAAATAATCGTCTTGTAGTTGAAACGCAATCCCTAGGTTTTTTCCGAATTCATAACAACGCTCCTGATCATCTTTAGAGGCATTAGCAATGATTGCTCCCATTTTCATAGCAGCTCCAACCAATACCGCTGTTTTGTATTCAATCATTTTAAGGTACTCCGAAATTGAGACGGTATCACGAGTTTCAAAATCAATGTCGTACTGTTGACCTTCACAAACTTCTAAAGCGGTTTTACTAAACAGTTTTGCAAGTTTTTGAAAAATGTTTGGGGGATAATTTTCAAACAGTTGATACGCCATAATTAGCATGGCATCTCCTGATAAAATTCCGGTATTCAAATCCCATTTTTCATGTACGGTTTGATGGCCTCGGCGCAAAGGTGCAGCGTCCATAATGTCATCATGAATGAGCGAAAAATTATGAAATACCTCAACGGCTAAAGCAGCGTCAAGCGCAGTCTTGATTTCACCATCAAAACAATCCGCAGTCATAAGTGTCAATACAGGGCGTAAACGCTTTCCACCCAAATTCAAAATATACTGAATAGGTTCGTAGAGGTTCTTAGGCTCTCGTATTGTTTTGTAAGCTTCTAAATACGCTAAAAATTGTTTTTGGTACGTTTCAATGGATTTCATTATACAAAAATAAGTGAATTCCTAAAACTATGTGACAATGTGAAACTAATAAATGTTAAATCTTTGCAAAACTTTGGAAACTTTAATTGTTTTTTGAGTTTCCTGTTGTAAATTCGCGCCGTGTTATGAGAGAAAATATTATATCAAAATCTGAAGAATTATTTTTATCGCTAGGGTTCAAGAGTGTTACAATGGATGACATTGCGAATGCTATTGGTATTTCTAAAAAAACCATTTACGCTCATTTTTCAAACAAAACAGAGCTTGTAGAAGTGGTTACTTTTTCTGTTCTTGATCATATATCAGAAGGCATTGACAGAATTAATGCCGCCTCTATTAATCCAATTGAAGAGCTGTATGACATCAAACTATTTGTGATGAATTACTTGAAAAACGAAAGAGTTTCACCTCAACACCAGCTCAAAAAATATTACCCCAAAATTTATGACCGCTTAAAAATAAAACAATTTGAAAAAATGCACTCTTCTGTTGAAAACAGTCTAAAAATGGGAGTGAATACAGGATTGTTTAGACCCGATATTGATATTGACTTTATTTCAAGAATGTATTTTAATGGAATGACTGGGATCCGAGATATTAGCATTTTCCCAGAATCCCTTTTTGATAAAAACTATCTTTTTGAAAGTTACCTCGAATATCATTTACGTGCCATTGTTACCACAACTGGATTAAATCTACTTAATAACTATATAAAATCAAACCTAACTCCAAATGCTTCCTAAACTCACACTTTTTTTATTAATAACGACTTCGTTGTTTTCTCAGCAAGAGGTTTCACAATTCTCATTAAAAGAGGCCGTTGATTTTGCACTACAAAATAATTCTATGAGCAAAAACGCCGCTCGTGATGTAGAAATCGCCAAACTCCAAAAATGGGAGACAACAGCAACTGGATTGCCACAAATTAAAGCAGCAATTACTTATAACAACTGGTTAAAACAACAAATTTCATTGATCCCAGCAGAGTTTTTTGGTGGGAGTCCAGGTCAGTTTTCCGAAATTGCTTTTGGAACTAAACAAACAATGAACGGAACTGTTACTGTTTCACAAAAACTGTTTGACGGATCCTATTTAGTGGGCCTCCAGGCAGCCAAAGTATATCTTGAGATCTCAGAAAATGCCAAAGAAAAAACAGCTATTGAGCTTCGTAAAATGGTTGCCTATGCCTACGGAAATGCGTTGCTTTCTGAAGAAAACTTAAACATTGTAAACTCAAATATTAGGTTGTTAGAAAAAAATTTGAGCGATCTTATAAAGGTATATGAAAATGGGTTCATTGAACAGGAAAGCATCCAACAATTACAACTGACCTTGGCCAGTTTAAAAAGCAATCAAAACTATATCAAACGCCTAAACAAAATTGCATATCAAATGTTTAATAATACTATTGGTCTTGATTTGGATACTCCTGTTGAGCTGACAGATAACCTTGGTCAATTGATTGCGATGTATGCCTCGCTAAAGCCTTTAGAATCTATTCTTGAAGTAGAAAATGTAGTGGATTACAAAATTGCCTTCAATGATTTAAAAAGCAAGGAACTGCTCCTTAAATTAGAAAAAAGTAAAGCATTGCCTACCTTAGATGTATTTCTGAATGGCAGCTATTCTGGGAATAATAATCAATTCAATTTTTTAGATAAATCTCAAAATTGGTTTGGTGCATCTCTGTTTGGTGTTTCAATGAAAGTTCCTCTTTTTAGTTCTTTTGGACGCAGTGCATCTACTAAAAAGGCGCGCCTTAATTTAGAAAAATCGAAATCACTTTTAAAAGATACTTCAGAAAAAATTAAGCTAGAAATTTCTCGTGCAAAAAGTGAGTATGAGTTTGCGGTTGAAGATCTTGAAATCAAAAAAGAGGCCCTTGAACTTTCAGAAAACATAGCCAAAAAGAATGAAATAAAATTCTTTGAAGGACTGGTTACGAGTTTTGATTTATCTCAGGCACAACGCCAATTATATACTGCACAAGAAGACTATTTATCATCTATGTTAAATATCCTTGTTAAGAGAGTAAATTTAGAAGCACTTATTACCCCAACCCTTAAAAATTAAATAATGAAACAACTCCATAATTTTACACTGATGAAACATCTATTTTCACTACTTATTTTATCACTTGTGCTCTCCTGCGGCACTTCGGATAAAGAATCACAATCCTTGACCGACTTAAAAACCAAAAAGGCAGCTCTTAAAGAACAAATGGACCGTATGGGAACAGAGCTGAAAGAAATTGAAATAGCGATTTCAGAGTTAGATACACTGAAAAAACTTATGAGTGTAACCTCTATCAAGGCAGAAGTCAAAGATTTTAATCACTATGTAGAAGTACAGGGAACTGTGAAAGCCGATCAAACCATTGATCTTCATGCAGAAATGGGCGGTACTGTAACGGCTATTTTGGTTAAAGAAGGGCAAAAAGTTTCAAAAGGGCAGCTCCTAGCAACCTTGGATAGTGATGTTATAGATAATTCTGTTTTACAATTAGACACACAACTCGCCCTAGCAACAACTACCTTTGAACGTCAAGCCAGACTATGGGAACAGAATATTGGAAGTGAAATTCAATATCTACAAGCAAAAGCCCAAAAAGAAGGTCTAGAAAATAGTGTGAAAAGCTTGAAAGCACAAGCACGAAAAATGAAAATAATCGCTCCATTTTCAGGGATCATTGATCAGATTTATGCCAAAACTGGAGAACTCACTTCGCCACAAAAACCTTTCCTAAAACTTGTAAACCTGAATAAGGTTTATGTAGAAAGCGAGGTCACTGAAACGTATTTAAATTCCATAAAAAAAGACACCAAAGTTCTGCTAAATTTTAGATCTATTGGAACCTCTGTTGAAGCCTCAGTCTCTCAAGTTGGGAATTTTATCAATCCAAGCAATCGAAGTTTTAAAATGCGTATCGATCTTAAAAACCCTAATAATGAGTTAAAAGCAAATTTACTTGCAGACATTAAAATAAATGACTTTAAGGCGAATGGGACTGTTATCCCAACGCGGCTTGTACAAAGAGATCGCGATAATAAAACCTTTGTTTATACTATTGAACCTAAAGAAAACAATCACAAGGTTATTAAAACGTATGTAACAGAAGTTATGAATTACGACAACCAATCTTACATATCTGACGGGCTTGTTCCGAATTCGATTTTGGTAGATAAAGGCGCACGACTTGTAAATAATAATGAAGAAGTAACTCTTGTACACTAGGAAACTATGAGCGCAAAAAAAATAAAAGAATTTAAACTTTCTTCTTGGGCGATCTCAAATCGCATGACCGTTTCAGTGATTACATTTATCATTGTATTGAGTGGATTACTTTCATACACAGGAATGGCGCGTGAAAATTTTCCAGAAATTATTATCCCACAAATTTATGTTGCAACTCCTTATCCTGGAAATTCGGCACTGGATGTAGAAAAGCTAATTACCAAGCGGTTAGAAAAAGAAATAAACTCAATTACTGGAGTTGACAAAATTACGTCTAATTCCATTCAAGGCTACTCTAGTATTGTGGTGGAATTTAGTTTTGATTTTACGCCTACTGAAGCACTTCAAAAAGTAAAAGACAAAGTCGATGTAGCAATGGCTGATCCAGACTTTCCCAAGGACTTGCCTTCTGAACCGAGTGTTTCGGAAATGAATTTTAGCGAGCGAATTCCAATTATGAATATTAACTTGTCTGGCGAATTTTCGATGGATCAACTTAAAGAATATGCGGAATATTTAGAAGATAAAATTGAAGAGCTTTCGGAAATTTCGAGTGTTGACATCCGAGGAGTTCAAGAAAAGGAACTTGAAATTGCGGTAGATTTGTATAAAATGGAAGCTTCAAAAATTAGCTTCAACGATATTGAAAATGCAGTTGCATTTGAAAACATGAGTATTTCTGGGGGAGATATTCTGGAGAATGGTATTAGAAGAACCGTCCGTGTTTTAGGCGAATTTAAGGGTCCCTTAGCGGTTAAAGATATTATTGTCAAACAAGAAAAAGGTAACATCGTTTACCTAAGAGATATTGCGGATGTAGATTTCAAAGAACAAGAAAAAGAGAGTTTTGCTCGTGAGTATCTACAGCCTGTGGTCATGTTAGATGTTAAAAAAAGAGGCGGGCAAAACCTTCTTGAGGCTTCAACAAAAATTGATGCGCTTTTGGAGGATGCCGCTGCAAATGTATTTCCTAACAATTTAATTATCTCCAAAACAAACGACCAGTCTAATGACACTCGAACAATGGTTTCAGATCTTGAAAACAGTATCATATTAGGGGTTATTTTAGTCGTTGCAGTCCTCTACTTCTTTTTAGGCTTTAGAAATGCATTGTTTGTTGGAATTGCCATTCCATTATCGATGTTTTTATCGTTTTCTATTCTGAGTTTTATGGGGGTTACCCTTAACACAATGGTATTATTCTCTTTAGTTATTGCACTTGGAATGTTGGTTGATAACGGCATTGTTGTTGTCGAAAACGTGTATCGATTGATGGACGAAGGCTACCCAAGAATTAAAGCTGCTAAACTAGGTGTGGGAGAAGTCGCAATGCCAATCATTGCCTCGACCGCCACAACATTAGCCGCATTTTTACCCTTGATTTTATGGGAAGGTATCATGGGAGAATTCATGAAATGGCTTCCAATCACTCTGATTATTGTATTGAGTTCCTCTTTGTTTGTTGCCCTAATCATCAATCCGATGTTGATTTCTGTGTATATGAAAGTAGTGCCCAAAAAAGAATCTAAAGTCACTTTTATTTCAAAATTAGAAACCCTCTACGAACGGTTTTTAAGTTACGCACTTAAAGGAAAAAAACCGGGAGGTATTATCGTTGGAACATTTGGGTTGTTAATTCTTGCAGGGTTTTTAATGTACACATTTCCTCCAAAAATATTATTCTTTCCAAATACCGATGCCAAACAAGTCTTTGTCTTTATTGAATATCCGATTGGAACAGATATTGAAGAAACAAATCTTATTTCAATGGAAATTGAAAAAGATATAGAAAACTATCTGAAAAAATATGAAGTTAATGGCGAAAACTTTCTTATTACTTCTGTTATTGGACAAGTTGGCGAAGGTACTTCCGATCCTTCTCGAGGTCAAGAAGGTGGTAAATCGCCCAATAAAGCACGAATCACTATTGATTTTGTGAAGTATCAGGATCGACAAGGCATCAATACCGAAACGGTTCTTAAAGACATTAGAAACTTACTGCAAGGCTACCCTGGAGTGAGTATTGTGGTGGACAAACCAGCGGATGGACCCCCAACAGGCGCTCCTATAAATATAGAAGTAAAAGGCGATGATTATGTTTTAATTTTAGAAACGGCCAATCGCCTAAAATCATTTATCAACAGCTCCAATATTGGAGGTATTGAAGAATTAAAATTAGATATCGATCAAGGAAAACCAGAATTATTAGTTTCTGTAGATCGCCAAAAAGCAAGACGATTGGGGATTTCAACAGGGCAAATTGGAGCGAACTTACGTACGGCATTGTATGGTAAAGAAATCTCGACCTATAAAAACGCAGAGGATGATTACCCTATTAACCTCCGACTCAAAGACGAGATGCGTTATAATAAATCTGCATTATTAGATCAAAAAATTACGTTTAGAAATCAAAGTGATGGACAAATAAAACAAGTCCCTATTTCGGCAGTAGCAACAACAGAAAACCAATCGTCCTTTAGTGCTATTAAACGTATCGATTTGGAACGAGTGGTCACGATTTTTTCCAACGTATTAAATGATTATAACCCAACAGAAGTCAACGATAAAATCAGAGGCATTGCCGAGAAATTTGAGATTCCAAAAAACATAACGGTTAGCTTTACAGGAGAACAAGAAAAGCAAGCGGAAGAAATGGCCTTTCTTAGTCGTGCGCTTTTAATTGCGGTTCTTTTGATTTTCTTAATCTTGGTGGCACAATTTAATTCCGCCACAACCCCTATTATTATTTCGATCTCTGTGTTTCTAAGTTTGATTGGAGTTCTCTTTGGACTTCTTATTTTTAGAATGGATTTTGTGGTGCTTATGACTATGATTGGAATCATTTCACTCGCTGGAATTGTTGTTAATAATGCAATTGTTTTAATCGATTATATCAATCTAACCATGATTCGAAAACGGCGGGAATTAGGATTGGAACAAACGGACAAACTCAACTCCTCCCAACTTGTTGAATGTGTGGTAGAAGCTGGTAGAACGCGTTTAAGACCTGTCATACTAACTGCCATCACAACTATTTTAGGATTGCTTCCGTTAGCTTTGGGAATTAATATTAATTTCAGAACTCTTATAACCCAACTTAATCCAAATTTTTATATTGGTGGAGAAAACGTTGCTTTTTGGGGACCAATGGGCTGGGCGATTATCTTTGGGTTGTCATTTGCTACATTTTTAACCTTGGTGGTAGTGCCTATATTATTTTATTTGATTAATAAATTGAAAACAAAAAAGGATAAAGTCATTTCCTAAGCCCATCAGTTTTAATTTTTAAATGTTAAATTTGCACAACTAATTTAGTCTTATGTACAGAAGTCATCATTGTGGTCAGTTAAGAACCTCGAATATTAATGAAGAAGTGACTCTTTCGGGTTGGGTTCAAAAATCTCGCGATAAAGGATTTGTAATCTGGGTAGATTTAAGAGATCGCTACGGAATTACACAACTTATTTTTGATGCGGATCGTACCTCAGAAGCGATGATGACCATGGCAAAAAGTTTAGGACGTGAGTTTGTCATTCAAGTAACAGGAACAGTTATTGAACGAAGCTCAAAAAACCCTAATTTAGAAACTGGTGAAATTGAGATTTTAGTCTCAAAACTAACCGTTTTAAATGAGGCGGTTGTACCGCCTTTTACTATAGAAGATCAAACCGATGGTGGTGAAGAACTTCGTATGAAATACCGTTATTTAGACATTCGAAGAAATCCAGTTAAAAATAATTTAATTTTTAGACATAAGGTCACTCAAGAAGTCCGTTCATATTTGTCTTCTCAAGAATTTATAGAAGTTGAAACGCCCTACTTAATTAAATCAACACCCGAAGGGGCTCGTGATTTTGTAGTTCCAAGTCGAATGAACGAAGGTCAATTTTATGCACTTCCACAATCGCCACAAACGTTCAAACAACTGTTGATGGTTGGTGGAATGGATAAATATTTTCAAATTGTAAAATGTTTTAGGGATGAAGATTTAAGAGCCGATAGACAACCTGAATTTACTCAGATTGATTGTGAAATGACGTTTGTAGAACAAGAAGATATTTTAAATGTTTTTGAAGGTTTAACCCGCCATTTGATCAAATCTATTCATGGAAAAGAAATTACCTCATTTCCACGAATGACTTATGACGAGGCGATGGAAACCTATGGAAACGATAAGCCTGACATCCGTTTTGGAATGCAATTTGGCGAACTCAATGCGGTCACTCAACATAAAGATTTTGGTGTTTTTAACAATGCTGAATTAGTGGTTGGAATTGCCGTTCCGGGTGGAAACCGTTTTACACGTAAAGAAATTGATGGCATCATCAACTGGTTAAAACGCCCACAAATAGGTGCCTTAGGAATGGTTTATTCGCGATGTAATGACGATGGCACTTTTAAATCCTCTGTTGACAAATTTTATGACCAGGATGATTTGAGAAAATGGTCTGAAATTACAGGAGCACAATCAGGAGATTTAGTTTGTGTGCTTTCTGGTCCTACTGATAAAGTGAGAGCCCAATTAAGTGCACTCCGAATGGAGCTTGCCGAACGCCTAGGGCTTCGAAATCCTATGGAATTTGCACCGCTATGGGTCACAGATTTTCCATTACTTGAATGGGATGAAGAAAGCGAGCGATACCATGCAATGCACCATCCTTTTACCGCTCCAAAGCCAGATCAAATTAAATTATTAGACACCGATCCAGGGGCTGTAAAAGCAAATGCCTATGACTTGGTTTTAAATGGAAATGAAATTGGAGGAGGCTCTATTCGTATTCACGACAAAGCCACACAAGCATTGATGTTTGACCATCTTGGATTCACACCAGAAGAAGCTAAAGAGCAATTTGGATTTTTAATGAATGCCTTTGAATATGGCGCACCGCCACACGGAGGTTTGGCCTTTGGTTTGGACCGTTTGGTAGCAATTTTAGGAGGTCAAGAAACCATCCGTGATTTTATCGCCTTTCCAAAAAATAATTCAGGTCGGGATGTGATGATCGATGCACCGTCTGCTATTGATGAAACACAACTAAAAGAGTTGCATTTAAAAGTTGAACTGAAATAATACTACATTCATAAAATGAAATACTTGATTTGGTTCTTATTTATTATAACAATTACGAGTATCTTTTTAGGGTTATTAATTCCTGACAGCAGTACAATTGACTTCGTAGAAAAAGAAATAGAAAACGATATTTCAAACAAATTAATTGGATTTGGAGTCATCGGCTTATGTGTGTTTGTTTTTCCATTGTTTTCTTATTACCGTTGGAAAGACAAAAAAATAGCCGATTATATGCTCACTCAAGAGAATCTGGAAAAAATGCGAGAGTTTAATGAATCTAAAGAGTCCAAATAATTAATTCAAATTTCGTTTTTCCACAAAAAAACGTTTCATCAAATCTGAAGCTTCCTTCGCTAAAACACCTCCCCTTAAAATGGTTCTTGGGTGTAGTTTAGTACCCATCACACCACAGCCTCGTTTAGCGTCTTTTGCTCCATATACAACAGTCGAAATCTGACTCCAATACAAAGCGCCTGCACACATCTGACAGGGTTCAAGAGTGACGTAAAGGGTGCATTTATTTAAATATTTACCGCCTAAAAAATTAGCGGCGGCCGTAATAGCTTGCATTTCTGCATGTGCAGTCACATCATTCAAAAGTTCTGTAAGATTATGAGCCCGCGCAATGACTCTGTTGTCAACCACAATCACTGCCCCGACTGGAATTTCTCCCTTCTCAAAAGCGACTTCAGCTTCTTGAAGCGCCTTTTTCATAAAATAATCATCATCAAAAATAGCATCCATAAGTCAAAAATACGATTTCAATCTTGTACTTTTGCTATGTGTTAAAAAATTTACTGAAACATATTAATTCTGTATCCGATTTACGGCAGCTATCCCCTAGTGAGTTACCACAACTCGCCAAAGAGTTAAGGCAGTTTATTATCGAAATTGTTGCCACTAAAGAAGGTCATTTAGGAGCAAGTCTCGGAGTGGTTGAACTTACCATTGCGTTGCACTATGTTTTTAACACTCCTGATGATTTATTAATTTGGGATGTAGGTCACCAAGCTTATGGACACAAAATTTTAACGGGACGTAAAGCAGAGTTTCACACCAATAGACAACATAAGGGCATTAGTGGATTTCCAAAACGTGACGAAAGTGTTTTTGATGCATTTGGAACAGGACATTCATCGACCTCTATTTCGGCTGCCTTAGGAATGGCAATTGCTTCTCAATTAAAAGGTGAAAATAGGCAGCACATTGCCGTGATTGGCGATGCATCTATTGCGAGTGGGATGGCATTTGAAGGACTTAATCATGCTGGGGTAACAACTGCCAATTTGTTGGTGATTTTAAATGATAATGCCATTGGAATTGATCCAAGTGTAGGGGCTTTAAAACAGTATTTAACCAATGTGAAAAAGGGCACTCAAAAACAAGATAACATATTTGAATCGCTTAATTTTGACTATTCTGGTCCTATTGACGGACATGACATGGAGGCGATTATTACAGAATTAGAGCGTCTGAAAACAATTGAGGGTCCGAAATTTTTACATATAATAACGACCAAAGGAAAGGGTTTAAAACAAGCCGAAACCGATCAAGTAAAATACCATGCGCCCGGGAAATTTGATGCAACTACAGGAGATTTAATTTCTAAAAATAATAAAAACCTTCCGCCAAAATACCAAGATGTATTTGGGTTAACCCTTGTTGAGTTGGCTAAGAAAAACCCATCGATTGTTGGTATCACCCCTGCCATGCCTACAGGGAGTTCGCTAAAATATATGATGGAGGTTCTTCCCGATCGGGCATTTGACGTGGGGATTGCAGAGCAGCATGCTGTAACGATGGCAGCGGGGATGGCAACCCAAGGCTTAATTCCTTTTTGTAACATCTATTCAACCTTTTTGCAACGGGCGTATGATCAGATCATACATGATGTTGCACTTCAGAGTTTGCCTGTTATATTCTGTATTGATCGGGCTGGACTGGTGGGTGAGGATGGTGCCACACATCATGGTGTGTTTGATTTAGCATATCTACGCTGTATTCCAAACCTCATCATTGTTGCACCAAGAAATGAAAAAGAATTACGAAACATCATGTATTCAGCACAAAAAGGCTTAGCACAACCTATTGCAATTCGATATCCTAGAGGAAGAGGGCTTACACCTAATTGGAAATCAGATTTTGAAGCGATTGAAATTGGAACCGGGGTTCAATTAGAACAAGGCGAGAATCTTGCTATTTTAAGTGTCGGAGCAATTTCTAATACCGTTTCTAACGCTATTAATGGTCTCAATTGTGCACATTATGATATGCGTTTTATTAAACCATTAGATGAACCTTTGTTACACTCTATTTTCAAGGCCTACTCTAAAATTATATCCATTGAAGATGGTGTAATACGAGGTGGTTTTGGGAGTGCTGTTTTAGAATTTGCAGCAATGCATCACTACAAAAATGATGTGATTGTGAAAGGGATTCCTGATACATTTATTGATCAGGGATCGGTTGACACCCTCTTTGAATCTCTGGAGCTTGACATAGATAGTCTGCAAAAAAGCATCAAGGCTAACTTATAAAACAAAAAAATAGGGAAGCAATGCTTCCCTATTATTAGGAAATTTCTATTCGCTATTATTATTTAATAATAATTCGTTTGGTTGTCTCAAAACCAGCACCTTTCAACTTGATTAGGTACATTCCAGAGTTTACGTTTAAATCAAATTCTTTTCTTAAGCCTTGTTCTATATCAACCGTAGTATCGTAAACTTTCTTTCCTGTAATCGAATACATCTGTACTTGTGTAGAACCTAAGGATTTAGTAGATGTTAGTGTGAATTGTCCCTCAGAAACTGTTGGGAATACTTTGATTGCATTGGCAAAAATCTCTTCTTCATTCACACTAAACGAGTTTGCTGTAAACATGCCAGAAAAAACACCTCTTCCATAGGTGGCAGCAAAAACCATATTATCGTTTCTAACATCTAAATCCATCACTTTAACATTCCTCATGCCATTAAAAGAAGACGACCACCTAGGAGATGCAGATGAGAAATTATTCGTGTACCAAACTCCTAATTCTGTTCCTATAATGACTTCTTCTGAATTTAATGGGTTTTGTAAAATAGATTTCACAGGCATGTCTGGTAGGCTCCCTTCTTTTGATACCCATGAAGTTCCACCGTTGTTTGTGTACCATATACTTTCAACACCATAATTATGAATGGTTACAAATATCTCATTTTCAGAGGCTCCTACTTCAATGTCAGAAATACTCCCAACAATAATGTTTTCCAATTCTATTTCAGTCCAAGTAGGGTTGTTTGTATTGGCATTGGTAATTTTAAAAACATCCCCTAGTACCGTTCCAACAAACAAGGTAGATGAAGTGGTTGTATGTGGTGAAACAGTAAAAGCTGTTGGTCTGTTGTCAAAGCTCGCGTCCGCTAAAATGTTTTTAGAAAGTGTCACCGAAGATTTAATTCCAGAATACCTTCTAATTGCATTCCCATTTGCTGTGGATGAATAGTTGGTATATAAAATATCAAGATTCGAATCTAAAGCACAAGGGTTTATAAATGCTCCATTACTTGCACTTTCACTATTAATGGTCACATTATCTCCATCAAAACTATAAAGATTGATTCCACTATTATATACATAGTTTCTAATAAAATAGCGATCGACTCCGTCTTGGTCAAAGAATGTATATGCCCCGTCTCCTCCATACGGCTCTGATGTACTGTCAGGGCCTGTTGTTGAGACGTTTTCAAATAATTGAGTACCATTGTCTTGTAGGCCGCCGGCAAAAACATCGCCTGAAGGGAATGCGGTCGTGGGCCCAACTCCTACAGTGTAAAACTGACCCGTGATAAAACCATTGTTTCTTTCAGAGATGGTGACGCCGCCATCACTCGAATAAAACACACCCCCATCATTTGAGAATAGCATCTTATTCACATCGTTGTTTGCAAATGTTGCGGCATGCTGATCGGCATGCATGTATTGTCTGCCAAATCCGCCATACCAATGTGTTAGTTGATCCCAAGCAACCCCTTCATCTGAGGATTTAAAGGCATCTATTCCACCTGCAAAAATAATATCATCGTTGGTAGGATTTACTTCTAGCATTAAGTCATAAAAAGCTTGTCCCCTTGTAAAATCTCCTGCACTGATCCCTGGATCTAAATCATTGGGTGGTATAATATTTCTAACTAAAAATGCAGGAACAAAACCTGATGTAGTTCGTTGCACTATCACCCCTGTTGAAGTTTCTGCTAAAACGTACAGTTTATTTGCATTGGTACTAGAAATCGCTATTTGGGTTCGGTCACTTTCTGGAACATTATATATTTGGGCAAAATTAATCCCATCTGTTGATGAGAAAATAACACCTCCACCTTCTCCATATACAGCACTATCTATTGTAGAGACCCATATTTTATTGTCAGAACCAATTTCTATATCATTAGGACAATGCTTTCTGTTATTTGCTGTTAAAGGTAGGGTTACTTCAGACCAATTAGTACCACCATCAACAGTCTTATATAAACCATATTCAGGTCCTCCTAAATAGGTAGTCGCATTCGCAGCTCCGTAAAATGAGTCGCCAGCAGCAACGTAGAGTTCAGAAACTCCTGAGTTATTTCTGATTTTCATATCGTTGATATGTTGGACTCCTGGAACTAAATTACCTGTAAAGGTTCCAGTGGCTGGGTTTAAAGCCCCATTCACAGTTCCTGAATTTAAAGCAGTTTCTAAAATATCTCCATCTGTCTTTGAGATCATGACTGATGGAATTGTAATTGAAGCGTCGGTTCCGCCCATTGGAACGGGAGCTCCATCTACATTATTCATCATAATCACTCCAATAGCTCCTGAATCTTGAGCGTTTTTGACTTTAGAAACAAACGTACAATCTCCTCTTCGTATAACCGCAATTTTTCCAGTTGCATTAGCGCCAAAAGCGTTACAAGCCTGAGTTGCGACTCCGTTGGGGTCGTTTGCTAAAATGAAATCTGCGGTAATCGTCGCACTAATTGTTGGTCCAAATGCTGTCGTTGGAAATGACTGGTAATTTCCTGCAATTCCAGAGGGTGAATTGACTGTAATATCTGATGCAGATTGAAAACTTGTAGCGCCAGAAATACCTCCAAATATTTTAGACCAAGTCTCCCCTGAATCAGTAGATTTCCACACACCATCTCCATTTACATCACCTCCTACATAAGATTCACCTGTCCCAATATAAAATGTACTAGAATTATTTGGGTCTGAAATAATGGTCGAAATGTTTAGATTTTCGGGGATATTAACAAGATTCCAAATTGAATTTGGATTGGAAATGTTCGTGTTTTTCCAAAGGCCTCCACTCACGCCTCCAGCAAAAACTGTTTCATTTGTGGAGTCGTTAGGGTCAAACATAATGGCTTTGGTTCTACCGCCAACATTATCTGGACCTCTTGAAATCCAATTATTGTTAGTGGCATCTCCAGGAACTCTTGCAGACTCCTCTGTCTTAAGTTGCTCGCGAATTACCTCTAGATTTTCGGGAGTTGGACGGCCCTTTTCAGGATTCATTGTAAGCTCCCACTCTTCTTCAAAATAAGCATTGGGTGGTAAGCTGTTTGCTTTTCGTTGTGCTTTAGGAAGTCCTTTGGTATTTCTAAAAGGACTGTTCTCTAAAGACGTTTTGTGGGTTTTTCTTGCTACTTCTTCAGCAGTGGCTTTGTTAGTGTTGAATAAAAAGCATCCAAAAGAAATTATGAATGCTGAAATAATAATTAGGGTATATTGCTTTTTCATGAGATAGGGGTTTTTAAAATTTAAAAAACAAAAAAGGTTTACTGCAAGCTACAAAAAAAAATGATATTAAAAAGTCAGCCCTTTGATTTTTTTATAGGTTAAAACTGCTTTTGTGTCAGAAAATAAAGACACAAAATAGCAAACATTCATCACTCTAGTATAAAGGTTATCGTTATGATAATCTATCTCGTCTGGAATAAGTTTCAACAATAGTTTGTCATAATTTGTAGGCGTATTCTTATAATTATTATTTACTGCTAAAATAAATCGATGTAGAAGTTGATTTAAAATTTCAAAGCCTGAAATTTCTTTATCAATAACTTCGTCGGAATTGTATATTTTTTCTACACTGAGTTTTATGATGTCATTTATTTGTGCTTGATATTTGCTTTTATCAAGTATGGAAACATGAAATTCTCCTTCAAGTATTTTGTTTTCATGCGTCATAAATATATGAATCGCATCCTCAATTAGGGTGCTTATTGCCAATGCTCTCAAATAACTGACGCGTTCTTTTTTAGTATTGAGTGCACTGTATTTTTTGGTGTTGATGGTGTCTCTCACTAAATTAATGAGGTACTCTAGAGCAAAATCTTCTTCAATTAATCCAAGGTTGATTCCATCTTCAAAATCAATTATTGTGTAACAGATGTCATCCGCTGCTTCTACTAAAAATGCCAATGGGTGTCTGGAAAACTGAGCGTTTTGATCGCTGAGTGTCTTTAAGCCCAACTCTGATGCGACATCTAAAAAATGAGGTTTTTCTGTTTGAAAAAAACCATACTTCTTTGAAGCAATATGAGTGTTTGGTTTTACAGGAAGTGATTCTTTTGGGTATTTAGTAAAAGCGCCTAAAGTGGCATAGCTCAGTCTGATCCCCCCTTTTGCTCCTTGTTTGTCTTGTGTTAAGACTTTGAATCCATTCGCGTTCCCTTCAAAATCACATAAATCTTGATATTCTTTTGGGTTGAGTTGGTCTTTAAATTTTTGACCTGGTCCATTTTTAAAATAGTGTCCAATTGCTTTTTCACCCGAATGGCCAAAGGGTGGATTTCCAATGTCATGTGCCAATGCCGCTGCTGCAACGATGGCTCCAAAATCATTTGCTTTATACCCATGTACTTCTTTGAGGTAAGGGTGCTTTTCTAAAATTTTTACGCCTGCTTTTCTTCCTAAAGAACGTGCCACTACACTTACTTCTAGACTGTGTGTGAGTCGTGTGTGCACAAAGTCCATTGATGAAAGTGGCACCACTTGAGTTTTATCTTGAAGACTTCGAAACTCGGGTGAAAAAATAATGCGATCGTAGTCCACATCAAATCCCAAACGGGTTTCATCCTGCTCATTTCTAAGTCGTTTGTTGGTGTCGCCATGGCGTTTTAAAGATAGTAATTGTTCCCAATTCATGTTCTCTGATATTAACCTGCAAGATAGTAATTTCAATGTTAATTAAATATTTCTAAAATTTAGAATTTGGAGGCTTGAGCTAACATTTTGTTAATGGTTATGTAAACGTGATGTAACCTAATTAAGCGCTTTAAGCTTTTAATTTGCGGTAAATTAATAACCAAAACAATAATTTAAATTAAAATGAAAAAATCAATCTTAGCTTTATTAGCAATTTTAGCACTTGCTTTTACTGGATGTATGCAAGATGAGGCACCGCCAATTCTTGAAGATCCAGGAAACTCTGGAACTGTAGAAAACAATACCGTTTCTGTTTCTGGTATGATTTCTGAAAGTACGACTTGGACCAATGACAATATTTATGTACTTAATCAAAAAGTAGTGGTGCCAAGCGGAGTTGTACTCACAATACAAGCTGGAACTATAATTAAGGGTACTGAAGGAACTGGTTCTTTAGCGTCTGCACTTATTGTAGCTCAAGGCGGAAAATTAAATGCTGTAGGTACAGCAACAGAGCCTATAATTTTCACATCTATAAATGATAATATTGAAATTGGACAGACTGCTGGAACAAATTTAGACGAAACAAATTCTGGACTTTGGGGAGGATTAATCGTTTTAGGTTATGCTCCAGCCTCGTTTTCTGGTGATGTAGATGTCGTTCAAATCGAGGGAATTCCTGCGGATGATACTTTTGGTCTTTATGGTGGTGAGGATGCTACTGATAACTCAGGAGTATATCAATATATTTCAATCCGTCATGGAGGTGCTCTAATTGGAGAAGGAAATGAAATCAATGGCTTAACGCTTGGTGGCGTTGGATCAGGTACTGTAATCGAAAATATTGAAGTGGTCGCAAATGTTGATGATGGGATTGAGTTTTTTGGAGGTACGGTAAATGCTTCTAACCTATTGGTTTGGGCTCAAGGCGATGATGCTTTAGATATTGACCAAGGTTATTCTGGAATTATTGATAATGCCATTGTTATTTTAGGTGCTAACTCTGATCATGCCTTTGAAATTGATGGTCCTGAAGGAACCGCAACAGGTTCATTTACATTAAGAAACTCAACTATCGTTGGGAACTCTGTCACTGAAAATGGTGAATATGCAGATTATCGATCTGGTGCTATGGGAAGAACAGAAAATATTTATGCTTACGGGTTTAAAGATTCTTCAGATGTGGAATTAGACAACGATGGAGTTGCCACAAACTATAATGATGAATTATTAACTTTTGGAGCTTGGGAAATTATATTGCCTACTGGTGTTTCTGAAGTAACAGACATCTTTGTAAATAAAGCTGAAACGGTTGAGGTCAGTGGATTTGGTTCTACAGCTACCGCGGTTTCTGAAGGTGCAAGTGCCGTAGGTGCTACAACATCGCTTCTAAGCTGGACTTATGCAAATGCTAAAGCAGAATTAGGATTCTAATAAAAAAATAAAAATTAGTCAACTCATCAATTGCTTGTGTTCATTCACGGGCAATTGTTTGTTGTTTATACACACACTATGAAAATACACAAATTAACCTCATTTTTAGTCACAACTTTTCTTGCGCTACAACTCACAGCTCAATCAGGAAAAATAGTAGGAACAATTACAGACGGGGATTATAATGAACCCATGGCTTTTGCCAATGTACTCATCAAAAACACGACAACTGGAGCCACTTCAGATTTTGATGGCAAGTATCAGCTTGAGATTTCTGAAGGGAATTATGCTATTATATTTTCTTACATCGGCTATCAATCTGTTGAGATCTCGGATGTAAACGTTGAGGCAAACTCAGAAGTTATTGTAGATGTGACTCTTAATACCAACTCTTTAGAAACCGTCATTATTACAACTACGGTGAGAAAAAATACAGAATCTGCGGTATTAGATTTACAAAAAAAATCAATTACATTATTGGATGGACTTTCAGCTCAAGGGATTAAAAGTAGTGGTGCGGGTAATATCGCCAGTGCTGTTAAAAGTGTACCTGGAGTATCCATTCAGGGTGGCAAATATGTGTATGTTAGAGGGTTGGGAGATCGTTATACTAAATCCATATTAAATGGTGTGGACATCCCAGGGTTAGACCCAGACAGAAATACAATTCAAATGGATGTCTTCCCTACTAATATTTTGGAAAATGTTATTGTGATAAAGTCTGCAGCAGCCGAATATCCTGCAGATTTTACAGGTGGTGTTATTGATATTGTTACCAAAGATTATCCAAGTAAAGAATCCTATACGTTTTCAATAGGAACATCCTATAATCCTAATATGCATTTAAACTCAAATTACTTGAGCTACAGCGGCAGTAATACCGATTGGCTTGGTTTTGATGATGGTATGAGAAAAAGACCAATAAACAGATATCAACCCATTCCTGGTACATTTGCAAACTCGTCTGTTTTAACAGCGCTTACAGGTGAGTTCAATAAAGAATTAACCGCAAAAAGATCAGACAGTGGAGTTAATTACGACTTTGGATTTACGGCAGGAAATCAATATGATATTGGAGAAAATAAACTGGGATATCAATTCTCTTTTTCTTACAAAAACAAAACCGAGTTCTACGACAACAGAGTGGATGGGACCTATATGAGAGATCAAAATAATGCGTCTAACAATGACCTCTTGGCAACACGAACGACTTTGGGAGAGGTTGGAGTTAACTCCGTATTGTTAAATGTGCTTACTGGACTTGTCTACAAGCGTGAAAATTCAAAATACAAATTAAACTTCCTTCATATACAAAATGGGGAAAGCACTGCTGGAAAATACGAACAGCAACTCGCACAAGCAGGGGGTGGAAGTGGTTTTGAACCAATTACAAAGGATGCTCTCCTTTACACCGAAAGATCAATTACAAATATTTTATTAGCAGGAACACATTCCTTTAGAGATAGTGGGTGGCAAATGGACTGGAAACTATCGCCATCCCTATCCAGAGTGTACGACAAGGATCACCGAATTACACCCTTACAGTTGACTCAAGAAGGAAACGCTTTTATCAGTCCAAGTGCTTCTAGCTATCCCATAAGAATCTGGAGAACTCTCGAAGAGATTAACCTTGTTGGAAAACTTGATGTCAATAAAAAATATACACTTTTTGACAACCCTGCAAAAGTTAAATTTGGTGGAGGATATACCTATAAATTTAGAAATTTTAAAATTGACGATTATACGTTTACCATCACAAATCCAGTAACGGGACTTTCTGTAGAAAATGGAGATGCAGATACCTTATTATCTGAAAATAATATATGGACTACCCAAACAGGATCTGGAACACACTTGGTTACAGGCGATCTTTTTGAAAAAGCCAACGCCTACGAAGGTGAGCAACGAATTACAGCGATGTATGCCTCAAATGAATTTAGTTTAACAGAAAAACTAAAAACCGTATTGGGTGTGCGTACAGAGTTGTTTCAGACCTTTTATACTGGACAAAACCAAGCCGCTACAGAAGTGTATAAAAATTCTAAAATAATAGATAAGTTTGATGTATTTCCGTCTGCGAATATTATTTATGGCCTTACAGATGAACAAAATTTAAGGGGGTCTTATTCAAGAACAACGGCACGTCCTTCATTTAAGGAAGCTTCAAAAAGTCAAATTTTTGATGCCATTACAAACCGTCTTTTTATTGGAAATATTGATTTGACACCGTCCTATATTAATAATTTTGATGTCCGTTTTGAACAATTCGGAGAGGGCAGTGAAATGTTTGCTTTTAGTGCTTTTTACAAAGACTTCACAGATCCTATAGAGTTAACTTTCTACGAGTCCGCACCAGATCAAATAACACCTAAAAACTTGGGTTCTGCAAAGGTTTATGGAATTGAATTTGAATTTAGAAAATCATTAGGATTTATTTTGGAAAGCTTAGATCAGCTTAAGTTTAACATCAATGCCTCCTATATTAAATCAGAATTAACAATGAATATAGACGAGTACAACAGACGTGTATTAGCGGCAAGAGATGGAGAGTCCATTGAAGATACAAGAGATTTACAAGGCCAATCGCCATTCCTTATCAACACAGGGCTAAACTACACCAACTCGGATACAGGACTTGCAAACAGGGTTGTTTTTTAATGTCCAAGGCAAAACATTGGAAGTGGTAGGAACTGGAATTGTTCCAGATGTCTATACAAAACCGTTTAGCAGCCTCAACTTTACACTTAACAAAAGTTTTGGCCAAGATAAAAAATCAACTATTGATGTAAAAGTCTCTAATATTCTTAACAGTAAAAGAGAAAGCGTGTATGAATCCTACAAGACTGCATCAAAAACATTTTCCAGCTTTCAACCTGGTACAGAAGTATCTGTAGGGTATTCTTATAAATTTTAATTGAATTAGTCACTTGATTAGAAAACGAAAAAAGCACCCATATGGGTGCTTTTTTCGTTTTCTATGTATTGGGTTTGTTAGTTCATGCTTACTGCAAGTTCCGATTTACGACTCCATTCACTAACATTCATAATCTTTGAATTTACAAAATCGACCTCTTTTAAAGAATTTTCAGTCCAGAAAAACCATTTCCCTGTTTTAATTCCATTGCTATAATTCCCTTGAGATAATTTATTGCCTTCAAAATCATAACTCGTCCAAAGTCCTTCTAAGACTCCATTTTTATTGAAAGCTCCTTCTTGTTGAACAGAACCATTGTCATAAAAATAAGTCGCAACAGTAAGTGTTCCCTTTGTTTCTAATTTCGGTTGGTTTACGTTTTGAGCTGCATACGAGTTGTTCCAATAAAAACAAGCGCAATGAGATATATATTTTTTCATATCAATTATTATTTCATAGTGTAAATCTACAAAAAATTTACATTAAAAACAACAATTAGTTTACATTAATTTAACATTAGGAGGGGGTGAAAGTTTGAAATTATAAAACTTAAATTTAGGTTGTTTTAATAATTTCTTAATGTTATCCTTACATTACTATGTGAACTAATCGTAATCTTTGTTCTTGTCTTAGACAATCAATTAGTGTCGTTATTATATACTAGTTTTTGTCGACTTCAAAAATAATGACTTCTGATAAGCTGCCTTGGCCAGGCAGCTTTTTTTATTAAACTTAACTTTAAGGAAACATTAGGATAGTATAATTGTTAGAAATTTACACTCGACAAAAACTAATACTATTATAATGATTATCAAAAAAATTTCTTTTGCAATCGTTTTGTTTGCAATCTCATTCGCTCAATCCCAAGAAATCAGTGACACTTCCTTTGGAAAAGGGCTTATCAACTTCGTGGCAAAAGACAGCTCATTCAGTGTGAAATTTGCACCACGGTTTCAAGTACGTTCTATGTCCTCATGGGATCACGACGGAAACCAATACATAAGTCCAGAACACAATTTTATTGTGCGTCGTTCACGTTTAAAATTTGATGGATTTGCTTACAGTCCAAAATTAAAATATAAGTTAGAGTTAGGATTATCTAATAGAGATATTTCAGGTGCAAATGAGTTTAATAGAAATACGCCCCGTTATATTCTGGATGCTGTAATTATGTGGCAATTTTCAAAAAACTGGGAACTTTGGGCCGGTCAAACAAAACTACCAGGCAATGTGGAACGTGTAGTATCTTCTGCAAATTTGCAATTAATAGACCGTTCTTTATTAAACAGCCGATTTAATATTGATCGGGATTTAGGAATACAAATCCGTCACAAATCTAACTTAGGTGGAGGTTTTTTAATGCGTGAAAAATTTGCCATATCTCAAGGTGAAGGTCGTAACGTCACTGAAGGAAACGAAGGTGGGTTACAGTATACAGCTCGATTAGAGTTTTTACCTTTTGGAGCATTTAAATCCAAAGGCGATTACAGCCAGTCAGACCTAAAAAGAGAAGGCACCTCAAAACTAATGGTTGGGTTTACTTATAATTTTAATGAAAATGCAGTCCGTGAGCGAGGGTTTGCAGGAGACTATATGATTAGAACTGATGGCACTATTTTTGAAACGAACCAAACGACTCTTTTTGTAGATGCGATGTATAAATATAATGGATTTTCATTTATGGGTGAATATGCAAAACGAACGGCAGATGATGTGATCGCAACAGAAACGGATGGGTTAACTCCTACTGGCGATGTTGTATTGACAGGAAATGCTTTAAACTTACAAGCTGGATATTTATTTAAGAGTAACTACGAAATAGCTGGACGTTTTACAACAGTAGATTATGAATCAATTACAGAAGCACTTCCTTCAAAACAATATACGTTAGGGTTAAATAGATTTCTCGTAGGGCATAAACTAAAGGTTCAAAGTGATCTAAGTTATACCACCTTAGATGGCAAAAAGATAACATCACCTTTAGACTTGGATTTGATATTCATTTTTAAAACATAACATTAACTTAACTTCATAAATCAAAAGTCTTAAGAGATTTGCTTAATAATTAAACTAAATTATGGAAAATATTTATTTGTATATGATTATTGCTTTAGCCTTCTTGGCTATTGCAGATTTAGTCGTTGGAATTAGTAATGATGCTGTAAATTTTTTAAACTCTGCAATTGGTTCAAAGGCAATTTCGTTTAGAACCATTATGATTGTTGCCAGTGTTGGTGTTGCTGTAGGGGCGATTTTTTCGAGTGGAATGATGGAAGTTGCTCGAAAAGGAATTTTTAATCCTGGTGAATTTATGTTCAATGAGATTATGATCATTTTCATGGCCGTAATGATTACAGATATATTGCTATTGGATTTTTTAATTCTTTAGGGATGCCAACTTCTACAACGGTATCAATTGTATTTGAATTATTAGGGGCAGCTGTTGCTATGGCCTTAATTAAAATAGGCGCAGATGGCGGTGATTTTAGTGAGGTTGTTAATTACATTAATACCTCAAAAGCCTCTCAAATTATATTTGGAATACTACTGTCGGTGGTAGTTGCCTTCTCTATTGGAGCTATTGTACAATGGGTTTCTAGACTGTTATTGTCTTACAACTTTCAAAGAAAAGCAAATTGGGTAGGGGCTCTTTTTAGTGGAATTGCACTAACCGCAATTACCTATTTCATTTTATGAAAGGGCTTAAAGGAACGTCTTATGCTAAACAATCGTTTGATATTATTGGCGGTGGAACCATGAAAGATTTCTTGGAAACGCAAGTTCTTACTATTGTATTGATTAGTTCAGTATTTTGGTCATTACTTTCATATGTACTTATTGCTTTTGCAAAAACAAATATTTATAAACTTATTATTATTGTAGGAACCTTTGCCTTGGCATTGGCTTTGCTGGTAACGACCTTGTTAATTTTATTGGTGTTCCTGTTGCAGCTTATAATGCGTTCTTAGAATGGTCTGCTTCAGGGTTTCTGCATCTGAATTTCCAATGGATGTATTAGCTCTAAAGTCCCAACAACAACTGGTTGTTATTTGGCGCTGGAATGGTGATGGTAGTTACTCTATGGTTTTCGACAAAAGCAAAAGATGTTGTCAAAACTTCTTTAGACTTATCAAGTCAAGGAGAAACAAAAGAACGTTTTCAACCTAACGCTTTATCTCGTGGTTTTGTAAGATTTGCAATGGGTGCTTCAAGTATCAACTTTTATTTTGCCAGATATCATGGCAAGAAAAAATTGAACAACAATTTGAACAACCTGTTATACCAAAAGAACTAAAAACAATTCACGAATTACCTGCTTTTGATTTGGTCAGAGCCGCAGTAAACTTAATGGTTGCGGCTGTATTAATATCTATCGCAACCTCTTATAAATTACCACTCTCAACAACCTACGTAACCTTTATGGTGGCGATGGGAACTTCCTTAGCGGATAGAGCTTGGGGAGCAGAAAGTGCTGTATATCGAGTTGCAGGAGTGCTTAATGTTATTGGCGGATGGTTCTTTACAGCCTTTAGTGCTTTCAGTGCCGCAGCCTTGGTGGCATACTTGCTGAATTTGAACTTAAAGTGATGTTCCCTATCCTTCTTTTTTCTGCAATTGCATCTCCTTATTAGAAGTCAATCGTTCATAGAAAAAAGACAAAAGAAATTGCGTCGGATGACCGATTGAAAAAAACAGAAAGTAGCTCTGTTCAAGGAGTAATTAGTGAAAGTGCTGCAAATATCGCAAATGTATTAAAGCGTGGTGAAAAAATCTATTCGACTGCATTCAATGGCTTGCAAAACAAGACTTAGACGCACTGAAGAAGAATCAAAAAACAAATTATTAAGTTATCGTGATGAAGTTGATGATTTAAGAGATAATATCTTTTATTTTATTAAAAATTTAGACGAATCGAGTGTAGGGGCTAGTAATTTTTATATTCTTATTTTGGGATATCTACAAGATATGACACAATCTTTGACTTATATTACTAAAGTAAATCATAAGCACGTTCATAATAATCATAAAAAACTGAAATTCAATCAAATTAAAGAGTTGAGTCAAATTAATGATGCAATTCAACTGTTATTTTCTGAAGCGATTGTGGTATTTAACTCCCATTCTTTTGAGAAAATAGGGGCGATTATTGAACAAAAAAATGAGATTTCTGCGATTCTTAAATCTAATATTGAAACACAGGTACGTCGTACAAGAACAGATGAATCAAGTCCAAAGAACACAACGCTTTACTTTAGCTTGTTACTAGAAACTAAAGACTTGTTGAACGCTACCACTGGACTCTTAGAAGAATACCACACAGAGTATGATAGCAGCGTTAAACCTGCTAAAATTAATGATGAAAGTGAGTAATTGACCTTCATCATACGTCACAAAAAAAGCACCTAATATATTAGGTGCTTTTTTTATACAATGGGATTTATTATTAAGACCCACACATCAGGCAATCATCGCCTTCAGCTTCTTTTGCTTGTGCTATCAACGCTTTCATTTCTTCGGCAGACATTGGCTCCACTTCAACGGCTGATTCCTTAGAAAATTTAGCAGCAGTTTTGGCTGCTTTTTCTTGTTGTTTTTCTAAACTGCTGTTTCTACAACAGCGGTATCTGCAACTGCTTCAACAGTAGCCGTTTCAGGCTTTGGTGCTTCTGTTTTTTTATTGTCTAAAGTAAATTTAATAGCATCTACAGCACTTTTTGTTCTTAAGTAGTACATCCCTGTTTTCAATCCACTTTTCCAAGCATAAAAGTGCATCGATGTTAATTTGGCCATCGTTGCCCCTTCCATAAATAAATTTAAAGATTGTGATTGATCAATAAAATAACCACGCTGACGCGACATGTCAATAATATCTTTCATGCTTAATTCCCAAACTGTTTTGTACAATTCTTTGATGTCTTGAGGAATCACATCCACGTGTTGAATCGATCCATTCGCACGCATGATGTCTTGCTTTAACCCTTCATTCCAAAGCCCTAGCTTCACTAAATCTTCCAAAAGGTGCTTATTGACAACAATAAATTCTCCTGATAATACACGACGGGTATAAATATTTGAAGTATAAGGTTCAAAACATTCATTGTTTCCAAGGATTTGAGACGTACTTGCAGTAGGCATTGGTGCTACTAAAAGCGAGTTACGAACTCCGTTTTTAAGGACTTGTTTACGTAGTGATTTCCAATCCCAAAGACCGCTTAGCTCTTCTTCTTTTACATCCCATAAGTCATGTTGGAATTTTCCTTGACTAATAGGAGAACCTTCATAAGTTTGGTATGGTCCTTCTTTTTTAGCTTCTTCCATAGATGCAGTAACTGCAGCATAGTAGATTGTTTCAAAAATATCTTGATTCAACTGTTTTGCTTCATCACTTGTAAAAGGCATTCTCAAGTTAATAAACGTATCAGCCAATCCTTGTACACCAATTCCAATTGGACGGTGTCTCATGTTTGAATTTTCGGCTTCAATTACTGGGTAGTAATTTCGGTCGATCACCTTATTTAGATTTCGTGTGACACGCTTTGTAATATCAAACAATTGTTGGTGATCAAATTTGCCGTCATTAATAAACATTGGCAAAGCAATCGATGCCAAATTACAAACCGCAACTTCATCTGGTGAGGTGAACTCGATGATTTCTGTACAAAGGTTTGAAGAACGAATAGTTCCTAAATTTTGTTGGTTTGACTTGCTGTTGGCTGCATCTTTATAGAGCATATAAGGCGTTCCCGTTTCAATCTGTGATTCGGTAATTTTCTCCCAAAGCTCTCTTGCTTTGATGGTTTTACGTCCTTTACCTAATTCTTCATATTTGAGGTAGAGGGTTTCAAACTCTTCACTATGCGTGTCTGGCAAGCCAGGGCACTCGTTAGGACACATTAAAGTCCAATGTGAATCCTCCTGAACGCGCTTCATGAATAAATCTGGTATCCACATGGCATAGAATAAATCTCTTGCACGCATTTCTTCTTTACCGTGATTTTTCTTTAGATCAAGAAAATCGAAAATATCGGCATGCCATGGTTCTAAGTAAATTGCAAAACTTCCTTTTCGTTTTCCACCACCTTGATCTACATAACGTGCTGTGTCATTAAACACACGTAGCATTGGAACAATTCCGTTACTTGTACCATTTGTTCCCGCAATATAACTTCCAGTAGCTCTAATATTGTGCATTGCTAAACCGATCCCACCCGCAGATTGGGAAATCTTAGCGGTTTGTTTCAGGGTATCATAAATTCCATCAATACTATCGTCTTTTGCCGTTAACAAAAAACAAGACGACATTTGAGGTTTTGGAGTCCCCGCATTAAATAAGGTAGGCGTTGCATGCGTGAAAAACTTTTTGGACATCAACTCGTAAGTCTCGATAGCGGAGTCTAAATCGTTTAAATGAATCCCTATAGAAACACGCATCAACATGTGTTGAGGGCGTTCAGCAATAACACCATTTAATTTTAAAAGGTAAGAGCGTTCTAAGGTTTTAAATCCAAAATAGTCGTACCCAAAATCTCTATTATATATAATTGTAGAGTCTAATTTTTCTTTATTTTCTATGATTACATTGTAAACCTCGTCTGACAATAAAGGGGCATCTTTCCCTGTTCTTGGGTTCACATAGGTATATAAATCATGCATGACCTCGCTAAAAGTCTTTTTTGTGTTTTTGTGTAAGTTAGAGACTGAAATTCGCGCAGCAAGTCTGGCATAATCCGGATGCGCCGTAGTCATTGTTGCTGCAACTTCTGCAGCAAGATTATCCAATTCGCTGGTAGTAACACCATCATACAGCCCTTCAATAACGCGCATGGCTACTTTTAATGGATCAACTAATTCGTTTAAACCATAGCAGAGTTTTTTAACTCTTGCTGTGATTTTATCAAACATTATTTCTTCTTTTCTGCCGTCTCTCTTTAGTACATACATTTGTTTTCAGTCTTTTTTTGCTTTTTTGATGCGCTTCAAAAAAGCGGTTAGTTAGTTAGCCTATCAGTGTTAGAATAATATCAAACACTTAGTTGTCTTGGGTTTGGTTTACTTGTTCAGTAAAACCAAAAGGTTGATTTATGAAAAACGAATTGTACAATTCGTTTTAAATTCTTCTTCTAGTTGGTTGTTCTAGAAATCAGAATCGAAACTGTATTTGTTGGTGTCCTCATCTTCTTTATTGAGAACGCCCGCCTTTTGATATTCAGACACTCGTTTTTCAAAGAAATTTGTTTTTCCTTGAAGCGAGATCATGTCCATAAAATCAAATGGATTTGATGTGTTGTATTCTTTTTCGCAATCCAATTCTTGTAATAAGCGATCGGTTACAAATTCTAAATACTGAGACATCAGTTTTGAATTCATGCCAATCAAACTTGCTGGCAAAGATTCTGTAATAAATTCTCTTTCAATATTTAAAGCATCTAATAATATTTCTCTGATGCGGTCTTTAGGAACTTTGTTGATAAGGTGTTTGTTGTGTAGGTGTACTGCAAAGTCTGCATGCACGCCTTCATCTCTAGATATTAACTCATTTGAAAAGGTCAACCCTGGCATTAAGCCACGTTTCTTTAACCAGAATATTGAGCAAAACGCACCTGAAAAGAAAATCCCTTCTACGGCTGCAAATGCAATCAAACGCTCTGCAAAACTTGGAGATTCTATCCATTTGAGAGCCCAATCTGCTTTTTTCTTAATTGCTGGGAAATTTTCTATTGCATTAAAGAGCATGTCTTTTTCCGTTTCATCTTTTACATAGGTGTCTATTAAAAGAGAATAGGTTTCACTGTGGATGTTTTCCATCATAATTTGGAATCCATAGAAAAATTTTGCTTCGCTATATTGAACTTCGTTTACAAAATTTTCAGCCAAATTTTCATTTACAATCCCATCACTAGCTGCAAAAAAGGCTAGTATGTGCTTGATAAAATAACGCTCATCGTCATTCAATTTTGTCGTCCAGTCGGTTAAATCTTGATGTAAATCAATTTCTTCAGCAGTCCAAAAACTTGCTTCGGATTTTTTATACCATTCCCATATATCATGGTGCTGAATTGGAAAAATTACAAATCGGTCTTTATTCTCTTGTAAAATCGGTTCTACTTGTGACATTAAAATTAAAATTCAGAATTAAAAAAAAATACGCGTTTGGGGGGTTAACAAAGGTTCAAAATAGTTGCCTTAAATGAAAGTCATTTTTATAAACATTGCCTATGAGTTTTTAACAACGGGTAGCTTTTTTCCTACAAGATTATTTGAACATCTAAAAAATAATTTACTGATTTATAGAGACTTAAAACCTCTCTCTCTCTTGAAAAAAAAACAAGCAGTAAGGCGAATTAAAAACAGCTATTTTAAAAAAAGTTGGAAAAAATAAAAAAAGAGGTTGAACTTTAGTCCCCCATCTTAGGGACTTCATTTATTTTATTTTTTGGGGTGTTTGGCGGCTACTTGTTCTAATTCGGCGTACCAATCCGTTCCAAATTTTCGAATCAGCGCTTCTTTGACAAATTTATAGACAGGGACTTGAAGTTCTTTGCCCAATGTACAAGCAGCATCACAAATTTCCCAATTATCATAATTTACAGCCGAAAACTCTGTGTAGTCTTTGATTCTTACAGGATACAAATGACAGGATACTGGTTTTTTCCAATCGATTTCCCCTTGATTGTAAGCTTCTTCAATAGCGCATAATGCTGTGTTTTTTTCATCAAAAATAACATAGACACAATCGGCTCCATTAATCAAAGGAGTTTCTAGTTCTCCACCTTCAGTAACTACATGAGTTCCTTGTGACTCAATTGCTTCAATACTTTCCTCTCGAAGATACGGTTTTATAATGGGGTAGATATTTTCTAGAATCTTTGCCTCATCAGTTTCAAGTGGTGCTCCTGCATCACCGTCAACACAACACGCTCCCTTACATGCAGTAAGGTTGCATAAAAAATCTTTCTCAATAATGTCTTCAGACACAATGGTTTTTCCTATTTGAAACATGTCCCAAATATACTGTTAATTATGAATATTATAAGTCTAAATAATCGCTCAAAATAAACTTGTCATTATAATTATTTATTCGACCTTTGCATAAAAATAATTTGTAATCATGAGTTTCAGTATTAAAGAAATTTTAACGGCCTTTATGGTACTTTTTGCAGTGATTGACATTGTAGGAAACATCCCTATTATTATTGATCTCCGTAAAAAAGCTGGACATATACAAAGTGAAAAAGCTTCGGTTATTGCAGGAATTATAATGATTGTCTTTTTATTTTTAGGAGATAGCATCCTGAGACTTATTGGAATTGACGTGCATTCATTTGCTGTTGCAGGTGCATTTATCTTGTTTTTTATTGCACTGGAAATGATCCTTGGCATCACTCTCTACAAACAAGAAGAAGGGAGTCCTATGAATGCCTCTGTGTTTCCACTAGCGTTCCCATTAATTGCTGGACCGGGAAGTCTTACAACACTCCTCTCTTTAAAATCTGAATTCCATACAGAAAATATCATCATTGCAGTCATTGTAAATGTGGTTGTTATTTATCTAGTGCTTAAAACTTCAACTCGAATCGAACGTATTATTGGTCAAAATGGCATTGATATCATACGAAAAGTGTTTGGAGTTGTGCTCTTGGCAATTGCTGTAAAGTTATTTACATCTAACATCAAATTTTTATTGTAATATGAGACTCTTAACTTATCTATTATCGTTGGTGGCTTTTGGATTTATTGTATTTAACATCACAAAAATTAACTTTGAGACCCCTTTTGAAAAGGAAAGTTATACTGCTATTATCACGGCATTTTCAGGGGGATGTGCCATTTTGTTGTTTGCAATATGGAGAGTAGTTAAAAAGATTGACCGTACGGTCAAAGAAAAGTCTTAATTTGAAATTAAAGCGGCTTCTATGTCCGTCGTTTTTTGCAACATGGGATCAAAAGTACTCATTACTTTTGCCGCTGTATTATCTCCAAAGAGTTGTTTTGCAAAAGCCGATTTTAAAAGTATTTTTAAAGCGTTTTTATAACTATTCATTTCCTCATCTTCCACGTTCATACGATCTGAGAAATCGCTAACAAATTGCTGATAAATATCCTCAGAAATTTCAAAAGCACTTAAAAATTCAGCTTCGGAAAGCGATGTGTATTGAGCACGCTGACCGTCTAAATACTCAAACACAAAGAAATCCATCATACCAGAAACTTTTAGATACTCCACAATATCGTTATTGAAATTTGCATCATAAGGCACATACACATCTGGAATAATCCCGCCACCACCGTATACAATTTTTCCTTTAGGGGTTGTAAATATAAGACTGTCCACTACCGCATTCAATTGTAAAGTATCCACCGCTCTGTCCTCTAGACGCTCATAATAATCATCGTAATACGCCTCTGAACCTTTATCATAAGAACGTTGTATAGATCGTCCTGTTGGGGTATAATATCTAGAAGTCGTCAATCGTATCGCACTACCATCCCCTAGGTCCATTTCTTGTTGAACGAGCCCTTTTCCAAAAGAACGGCGTCCAATAATAGTGCCTTTGTCATTATCCTGAAGCGCTCCTGCAACAATTTCGCTGGCAGATGCTGAGTTTTCATTAATCAACACATAGACCTCAGCTTCTTCAAATCGTCCTTTAGCGGTCGCAAAGGTTTTATCAATTTCGTTCGTTTTATTTTTAGTAAATAAAATGAGTTTTCCGTCTTCTAAAAACTCATCTGCAATTTGCATAGCAATTTGTAAAAATCCGCCTGGATTATCTCGTAAATCTAAGACTAAATTTAAAGCACCTTTAGAAATTAAATCTTCAATGTTATTCTCAAATTCTAAATAAGTGCTTTCTGCAAATCGATTGATTCTAACATATCCAAGCGTTGGATTGATCATATAAGAAGCTACTACACTTTTGATAGGAACTTCGGAACGTATGATTTCAAAATTCAGTAAACTATCCACTCCCTCACGCTTGATTTTTAATTGAACTTTAGAATTTTTTTCACCCCGGAGTCTTTCAATGACTTTGGATTCACTCCAATTCTGACCGTAAAGGGTGTCGTCATCTGCTATTAGAATGCGATCCCCTGCTAAAATCCCAGCACGAAAACTAGGACCGCCCTCGATCGCTCGAATGACTGCAATGCTGTCTTTGTATATGTAAAAACGAACCCCGATACCGATAAAATCACCTTTCATATTTTCAGTGACGGACATTAAATCTTGTTTTGGTATGTATGAGGAGTGTGGGTCGAGATTTTGTAATACCGTATCAATAAAATTTTCAATGATACTGTCTGTATCAACAGGATCAACATACTCATATTCTATATAATCAATGAGCTTATTGAATTTTTGTTTGCTACTATTTTTAGTGCTTGCAAAATAGCTTGAAGAATTGGTGTTTAATTTTGATCCCATATAAATTCCTATCCCCAAAAGAACTGCGATAAAAAAAGGAAGGTGTTTTTGATTTAGGGACATCAAATTACAGTGTTAGTAATTCGACTTGAATGCCTGCTTTTTCTAGAAACTCAACTCCCGAAAGATCTTTATAGGCTTGGCTATAAACCACGCGAGTTATGCCTGCTTGATGGATCAATTTACTGCAGCTTTTGCAAGGAGATAAGGTGATATAAAGTGTGGCTCCAGCACATGATTGGGTGGATGCTGCAACCTTCAAAATGGCATTAGCTTCTGCATGCAAAACATACCATTTGGTGTATCCTTCTTCATCTTCACAAAAATTTTCAAATCCTGTTGGAGTTCCGTTATAACCATCAGAAATAATCATGCGATCTTTAACAATAATTGCACCTACTTGTTTGCGTTTGCAGTATGACAATTTCCCCCACTCTGATGCCATTCTGATATAGGCTTTGTCATATTTAAGTTGCTTTTGTGTGGTCATTAAAGAGGTGGGTTGCTTATGAAAACGAGGGACTATTAAAAATTAAAGGGAGCATAAGACCAATCACAACGGCCGATAGAACCATTACCCAGTCTCTAACAGAAAATCTAAAAACAGTTTGTCCTAGGAATCCGAAAAATAATATACAAAATACAATTACAAATTGACCGAGTTCAATCCCTAAGGCAAACTCTAATACAGATAACAAAGTACTCTCATTAGCAGCTACCATTGACTCAAAAGCATTGGCAAACCCTAATCCGTGAATGAATCCAAAAAATAAGACAATACTAAATATAATGATTGGATTGGAATGCTTATAGGATTTTCCTGCGGTAAATACATTATAAAGTGCCATGATAATGATTGTAAACGGTATCAACCACTCGATTACATTGCTCTTTAAATTTATGATGTCATAAACTCCTAACAACAAACTAAGGGTGTGTCCAAGAGTGAAAGATGATATTAATAGCAGTAAGCGTTTCCAATCTTTAAAAAGAAATGGGATTGTTAGTACAACTAAAAACAAGATGTGATCATAGCCTTTGAAGCTCACTATATGATACAATCCTAATTCTAAAAATTTTAAAAAGCTATCGAGCATGGTATTGTTATATTTATTTCAAAGTTACTAAAATTAATGTTTTGATTTAATCTAATTTATTTAAGTGTTTCAAAAACCTCAAGACCACAATCCAAAAAGACTTTGTAATCCGTATCGTCTGGGGTATATCCAACTGGGTCGTTTAGAATGACTTTTGCGTCCGAATCCAACAACACATAATAGGGTTGGGAATTGGATTGGAAGAATTGTGTTTGAAAATGAGCCCATTTGTGGCCGTAATTTTCCAAGACTCGGGTTCCACCTCCAAGGCGTTCGACTGTTAATTTTTGATCTTCTGGCAGTTCTTTTTTGTCATCTACATAAAGAGAAATCAAGACATAGTCTTTTTCAAAATAGGGTTTTATGGTTGCTTTTGGCCAAATATGTTCTTCCATTTTACGGCAGTTTACACAGGCATACCCTGTGAAATCTAATAAGATTGGTTTGTTTACTTTTTGGGCATAAGCAACTCCCTTTTTTAAATCTTTGAAGCAATCAAAATTATTGGGACAGTCGTTTGGATACAAAAAACTGTAGCCTACTGGTGGTGCCAAACCGCTTAATAAGGTGAGTGGGGTGAACGTTTGAGTTTCTTTATTGACTCTAAAACCAGATCCTAAATAAATCACAAATGTAAAGAGTAAAACACCTGAACTCAGCCTAAAAAAGGAGACTTTTTTTAGTGGAGAATCGTGTGGAAATTTTATTTTTCCAAAAATATAGAGTGCCAATCCGGCAAAAACAAGGATCCAAATTCCTAAGAAAACTTCAATTTTAAGGACTCCCCAATGTTTTACTAAATCGGCGTTTGAGAGAAATTTAAAGGCCAATGCGAGTTCTAAGAACCCTAAAATAACTTTCGTTGTATTGAGCCAACCTCCAGATTTTGGCAAGGCTTTTAACATGTTTGGAAACATCGCAAATAATGCAAAAGGGAGTCCAAGTGCGACTCCAAATCCTCCCATACCAGCTGTTAGTTGCCAAGCACCCCCATCTACAGAAAGAGACCCTGCGAGTAGGGAACCAAGAATGGGACCTGTACAAGAAAAAGAGACAATTGATAAGGTCAATGCCATAAAAAAGACTCCAAGGATTCCACCAATACCTTCGCCCTTACTTGTGGAATTGGTCCAAGTAGATGGCAATGTTAGTTCGTAATACCCGAAAAATGAGAATGCAAAAAATATAAAGATGATAAAGAACATGACATTCAACCACACGTTGGTGGAAATTTCATTTAAAATATCGGGGTTGACAGAGTCTAATAGGTGAAATGGAATGCTTAGTGCCAAGTAAACTATTACAATGAAAAAACCATATAAAATTGCTTTGGATACACCTCCTTTTTCGGTGCCATCCCCTCCTTTTTTAGTAAAAAAGCTAACCGTTAAAGGTATCATAGGAAATACACAAGGGGTTAAAAGCGCTAACAATCCGCCCAGAAATCCCAATCCAAAAATCTTCCACATTGAGTTGTTGGAGGCTTTGATATCTTGCGATAATGAGTTTCCTTGTGTGCTACATTTCAAGAGGGCTTTTGAGAGTGAGTTGGCTGACATGCCGTACAAGATCTCATCGGCATTCTCAGAAACTTCCAAGTTTGATACTGGTGTTCCGCCTACGATTATAAAACCCGATTCCTCATTGTAATTAAACGTAAATGGATTGTCTGGTAAATAGGTACATTTTGTGTCGTCACAAGTCATAAAATCAATATTCCCGCTAAGACTGAAGTCGGGAGATTTTACACGAATTCGTTGCTTAAAAATTGCTTTATCATAATATTTTGAAACCACCATTTCAAACACAGAATCAAATTGTGTTACTTTGTTTGATTCTAATTCTTTAACAGCTTCAATGCGTTTAAAGTTGGGGGTTGTAGTGAATGAGAAAACCGTTGGTAAAGGCCCTCCTTCTTCAACAAATTGCGAGTAAAGCGCCCAATGGTGATCGATTTTTGCAACAAAAATAAGGTTGTATTCTGTTTCTGAAATTTTTTCAGAACCAAATTCCCATTTGACAGGGTTTAAAATCTGAGAAGTTCCAGAAAAACTGATTAAAAACAAGAAAAAGAATGTAAGTTTTTTCATGAGTATCGTAGGGTTTTAGGCTGCAATTTAATGAAAAAATTAAGTTGGAGTCTATATAAGTAACTATAAATATTCCTTAAGATCGCAAAAAAAAGCCCAACCGTTATGGTTGGGCTTTTTAGGACTCTTAAAATTAAATCCCTTATTCTTTTGGTAAACTTCTTTCGTATTGTGTTGCTCTTGCAATTTTTCCTTCTTTGTTAAAGTAGAACCACTCTACAAGCTCTTTTTCCCAAACGGTCCCGTCTTCAAGGACTCTTCTCTCTCTAGAAAAAACAGTTACTCCAGATTCAGTATCTGTATTTTGAATTTTTAATGGCACAATAGAATAAATTTTCCAAGAAAGCTCCGTGTAACTCTCAAAAAGTGACTCCCACAATTCGTTGGTTAAAACCATTTTATTTCCTTCAGAATCTAAAAATTCAGCGCCGTCGGCAAATGCTTCGGCACAAGCTGCTGCATCTTTATTATTGTAGTCCTCAACTAATTTTTCAATTATTCCTACCTCGCCTCTGTTTGAGAACACCAAAGGTCTTCCAGACCATTCTGAGCTGCCATTTCCAATGAATTTTCCGCCGTAATTCAGTCCAAAATTACTAGATTCTAATCTTCTAGACCATTGTGCAAAAGCAGTGACCTTATTTTCTTTATCAACTGTAAAAATCTCCATTAAATTAAGATTTTCTATTGAACCGTCTTTGAAATTTCGGTCTTCAGTTGACCATGCTAATACCATTGTATTTTCTGAGCCTTCCATTTTCACAGGAATGATCATGTATGGATCCATTGAAATTGTTTCCATAGATCCTAACCATTTTGTGGACCAGTCCATCGCTCGGTCTGAAAATTCTTTTGTATAACTAGACAAAAGTGCTGTTGCATCTTTGGAACTATAATCCTTTGCTATTTTTTTTACGGTTTCTACAGAAGCATCACTTCCGATTGTAAAAGATTTTCCATTGTTTTCCCCTTCGCCTAAAAATACGCCTCCAGATTGGGCTGTTAAAAATAAGCTTGAGCATAAGGCTAATGAGTAAAGTAACTTCTTCATGTTGGTTTTATTAAATTGGTTTATAAATACTTGCAATATGCAATTTAATAAAAAGTGCGAAATAAACTACTTTAAACGTTTAAAAGTTCATTTCTAGTCTCAGTGTATTTAGTTTGAGTTCTTTTAATATACGTTTTTGAAGATACTTTCTTAAAGTCCTTAATAAACTGGATCCCTAGGGGCCCAAATTCTGAGTCTAAATTTCGACTGCTCCAATTCATCATTTCATATATAATTGGGTAAATATCTATCCCTTTATCAGTGAGGTAGTATAGCTTTGTTTTTTGGTCGTGTGGAAGTTTAACCACTTTTAGCAATCCGTGATGTATTAAAAGCTCTAAGCGATTGCTCAAAATATTAGAGGCAAATTTTTCGGGGGAATTCATGAATTCGGTAAATGTTTTCTTTCCTAAAAACAAGTCTCTAATAATAATTAGAGACCATTTATCCCCTAAGATATCAAGAATATTTACCAGTGGGCACTTGGATCTGTTAGTTCTCATAATGAATAGATTTGATGTACTACAAACTTATAATGTTTAATAACAAAACAATCAATTTTAACAAATTTTTACATAAAAAAGAAGGGGATTAAACCCCTTCCAATAAGACATAAAACGCTGTAAACTAGAACGTTAATTCTAAAATGCGATTCCATGTAAACTCACTAATCAACGACCAATTGCTTGTTGAGAGTTCGCCTACCAGTGCGTTATACTCGGCACTTTTTTCTCGAATTTCTGTACGTTTTTCCCAATTTCTAAAATAATCAAATTGAGATTTATCAATACATACTACCATATAATCTGCGTCCTTGGCTCCAAAAACAGATTTAAAGATTGCAAAATGATAGCTGATTCCTAATTTTTTATCGAGTGCATTCATTTTTTTATTCCACGCTTCATAAGCCATATCTTGGTTCATTTTCACATTAATGTATTGTATCCGTCTGTAAAAATGGGCGTCTTTCTCTGCTCTTGAAAGAATTGACCAGGTTTCTGGCGTTGTACTTAACTCAGGCATAAATTCCCAAACAGAGGATTCTTTAAAACTAGTGACTTCATTAAAGGTTTCTATAGTCCCTTCTGGCATCGGCTCCATGTTTTGCAGAGTGCCCCATATTTTTTCTTGATTTTCATCTTGATTATTTCTGAATTCCACCATATCGGTCATCGAATCATAAAATTGTAAAAACTGAACCTTTTTAGTACTGGGCTCCTCAAATGTATACGTCTTAGCGTCCTCAATTTCTAGTGTTGATTTAATTGCTGTCATCCATTGCGTCACCATCGTTGAGAAGTTTTCTTGAGATTCCGTTTCAATCTCATTTACTACCATAATTTGGGCGTTTAGTCCCGTTGTAACTGCTAATAAAAATGTGAAAATTGCTTTTTTCATTCTGTTATGTATTTAAGTTTATTGATTAAATTAATTCATCATTCCAGTAGAAAGTTCTGGAACCAGTTGAAGTGTTTCTACCTTTTCGCCATACATCTCAATAGAGGCGTCAAAATTAGCAATATCTTCAGCCCAAGATCCCCAACCAAATAGTTTGTTGTAATCTTCTTCCCAAGTTGTATCACTTGAGGTCATAGTGCGTTCATAACTTGAAAAGCCAACAACTCTTACAAATTGGTTTCTATTTCCTCCACTTTCAAGTCTAAACAAAAGTACACTAACATCAATTTCTCTTAATTTTAAGATCTCTGTTATTCTTGACATAAATCTTCTGAAGTGCAATATTTTATCCGCTTTCACATCATATACTGTTCTTTTAATGTATTTTGATGGGACATCTGTTTCCGGATTAAAGTTATAGGATCCATTGTTTAGGCGAGTCCATCTTTTTTGACCTTCTTCATTTGCTATGTATTTTGAAACATTTTTATTCCAATACGCCCCCTCAACAGAACGATCCATATCGTAATCTGCAGGTTTTTTGTTTGCTTCAATTCTTTCGTAAGTCCCCGAATTTGGACCTGTGATAACTTTGTAGGTAAAAATTGCAAGCTCGGGTGTCGAATTAAATGTTTTTGTTTTGAGTGCTACAGCAGATTCAAATTTCTGAACCATATTGGCTTTTGGAGTGTAACGCCATGTGTTCCAATATTCTTGATTTGAATTTCTTTGTCCAAAAACAACTGTTGACACACAAAAAGTTAAAATAATAAGGAGTTGATTTTTCATTTTTTTAAAAATTAAATTGTTTACGCTTACAAGTTAAAACTTATACTTGTAAAATGCAAGTTAATTTTAAATGCTAAAAATGAAAAATATTTGTCGGGATGACAGGATTTGAACCTGCGACCACACGACCCCCAGCCGTGTACGCTAACCGGACTGCGCCACATCCCGAATAATTTGGGAAAGATATAAATATTAAATCAAATTCCGTTTTTCCTATTCTAATAAATTTGTTGATTGTTTTTTGGATGTATTCTATTTGATTTGTTGCTGACGACTGAGCTCTAATTTTGATATGGGAGTTTTGGAGAATTGTATTGTTTTAAAATAAATATTTCATAGGGAGGCGAATAATATCTAATAAAACCGTCTAAAATTGCAGATTTGACAAGGTTGGTTTTATAACTCAAAAATTAAATGGTTGACTTTTATTTTTTTCTTAATTTTACAAACATGAAAAAAATTACAATTCTCATCCATTGCAAGGACCAGTCAGGCATTATTGCGGCGGTGACTAATTTTATTGCTTCAATAGGAGGAAATATTGTTTATATCGATCAGCATGTAGATCAAGAACAGGAAGTGTTTTTCATGCGCTTGGAGGGAGAGTTTGAAAAGGCCTCCTTTAATACTTCAGATTTTAAAATACAATTTCAGCAAAAAATTGCGGATCTATTTAATATGAGTTGGGAGCTTCACACAGCAGCCTACCTCCCAAAAATGGCATTGTTTGTGTCTAAATATGAGCATTGTTTGTATGATATTTTAGGACGTTATAAGTCGGGTGAATTGACTTTAGAAATTCCTTTGATTGTAAGTAATCATTTAGATTTAAAGCCCATAGCCGATAGTTTTGGGATCCCCTTTTTTCATGTGCCTGTATCCAAAGACAACAAATCCGAAGCAGAAGCTAAGCATTTAGCACTTTTGTCGGAACACGCAATTGACTTTATTGTATTGGCACGTTATATGCAAATCATTCCTGAAGGATTTATTAATCAGTATCCACATAAAATCATTAATATACACCACTCTTTTTTACCTGCATTCGTAGGGGCTAAGCCCTATCATTCTGCTTACAAAAGAGGGGTTAAAATTATCGGAGCAACTTCTCATTATGTCACTGTAGAATTGGATGCTGGGCCTATTATTGAGCAAGATGTAACACGCGTATCGCACACACATTCTATATCAGATTTGGTTTCAAAAGGTCGTGATTTAGAAAAAATTGTGTTATCTACAGGGATCAAATTACACCTGGATCGCAAAGTGATGGTTTACAATAATAAAACCGTCATATTTTCTTAATAAACCAATTTAACTTATAAGTATTATGGAACAAAAAACACAACCCACTATTCAAATCACTGCTTCTGGAAAAGTTGTGGTTACCAATGCAAAAGACATCATTTTATTAGATAGCGAAGGAAATCCGATCGCAAAACGCAACCGATTTTCTTTGTGTAACTGCGGTAAAACTCAAGATATTCCTTTTTGTGACGGGGCACATAAAGATTAAGTGATCTTATTTTTAGCTAAAAAAAGCCTCTACAAATTGTAGAGGCTTTTTAGTTTTTAAATAGGACGTAATTACTCCCCTTCCGAAAGCACACGTTCTGTTACATAAAACTTTTGAATCTTTCCGTCCACAATAAGTGCATCATGAACCTGACCTAATTTTACTTCTTCTCCTTCAACTGTTAGAGTAAGGGCATGTCCAGAGGTAACCCATTGACGTAATTCTCCTTCTTTGTTGGTGAATTCATTTTCAATAAGATAGCTTGTTTTCCATTTTGGATTCGCATCCGTAAACCAAGCGGTTAAAAATTCTATATGCGCGTCAGTTCCTTCAATGACCATCCCATTTGGAGCATAAGCTTTAAAGCCTTCTACTGCATTTAAACTACGAATAGTTTCTAAATCCCTTTCGTTATGAGCTTTAATATATTGTTCCCAAACAGCTACGGTTGACAAATCGCCAGTGTATAATGGAAGTTTAGTACCGTCTTCGCTCACTTCATGTCCAATTGCTTTTGGCGCAGCTTCTGGGCATGGAGCATTGGTACATGAGATTAATACTGTGGTCATTAATACCGCTAAAATTGACTTTTTCATTTTTTCATTTTTTAGGTTAGTGTGTAAATATATGAATTATAAATTGCAATTAACAAGCATAAATACCTAATTTATAAACGCCCCATTTGATGAAATATAGACCTTAGTTATGTTTTGTTTACTTAGAGCATCCTTATAGAAAACGGATTCTGACCACATATTTACGGTTGTATTTTAGGTCAATGTAAAGCCCATTATACGTTATTGAACTACACATATAGAGGATTCTATTAAACATACGACTGTATGATGTGAAATTTAAAAAATAAGATAAGAGAGAAAAAATTTGAGATCATTTCCAGTTATGCCCTTTCATTTCCATGGCGGCTTTAAGAACATCTTTTTGACTGATCTGCCCTACTAACTGCCCGTTCTCCACGATCGGAAAACGGCGCCTTTTGGAGGCTAAAAATTTATTAGCGGCATCAAAAATGTTCATGTTTCCATCTATGGTATCTACATTTTTAACCATGTATTTTTCAATTGTATGATCTTGAATTGGCATGTTATAATACCGACTTTCACTGATTTGCTTTATGCAATCTCCTTCAGAAATAATCCCTATTAATTCTTTGTTAGCATTCACAACCGGTCCACCAGAAATTCGGTATTTAATAAGTGATTGCATGACACTTTCAATAGATTGATCTGGAGTGAAAGTGATTAAATTTGTAGTCATATAATCACTAACCTTCAAGGACATATTTTCTTTTGATTGTGGCGTTCTGGCGCCTTGAAAATTTTTTATTCCCATAAAAGTTGATTTAGTAAATCTAAAACTAATAAAAAGAAATGGTTTTTCCTAAAATTGGTCTTTTTATTAACCCTCACACATTCAAATAACTGGCTTCGTAGCTAAAACTTTTTTAACAAAAAATATTTAATCACAAGCCCCTTGTTGGTATGCTAAGACACCATTCCAATTAAAGGCCTCACAACTGTTATTATATGTAACTCCGTCACATCCACAAACGGGTTCAAATATTTCAACACAAACAAGTTCTAAATCAATTAAGGTTTCATCAACACACATATTGGGTGTGTCATCGGAACCTTCCCCACTTGAACAAGCAAGAACTATAAAAGCGGAAAGAAGAATAGCTTTTTTCATAGTTAAAGTATAATTAATTACAAATATAGAACTCATTTAGGATGAACTTTCAGATAATAAACCCTATCAAAGAATGATAAGTGAATAGGAACAACCAAACAGGCGATGCTAACTATCATCTAAATCAATTAAAAATTCAACTAAATTTTGTTCGCGTTTAAGGTTTAGTTTTTTTCTAAGTCTGTATCGAGCAAGCTCAACGCCTCGAGTTGTAATATTTAAAAATTTTGAAATTTCTTTAGAGCTCATATTCATTCTTAGGAAGGCTGCTAATTTTATTTCTCTGGGGGACAAACGTATATTATTACTCGACAATTTTTCTAAATATTTCCCGTGAACTTGATCAAAATGATACGCAAACTGATTCCAGGAATCATTATCTGAGAGCTCTTGATCAATCGTTTTAATTAAACGTTTTAACTCTTGAGTAGAACCTCCTTCATTTAATGTGCCTCCTATTTTATCTTGAACATTTTTAATAAACTCTTTATTCTTTAACAATTGCATAGTAATAGATGTCAATTGATCGTTTTTAAGGTCAAGCTCTGTTTGCAGTTTTTCGGAATGAAGTTTGTCAATCTGTTCATCTTTAATTTTAAGTTCTTTTTCTTTTTCCTTTGTAATAATTGATTTTTCTGATTTATATTTTCTACGTTGAATTACCGGAATTAATACAAACCCCAATAATGCAATACCTAAATATCCTAGTTTGGCCGCTTGCGTTGCGTACCAAGGAGCTAAAACTTGAAATGAAAAACTAGACGCTTTGCTTTCTACACCATATAAATTAAGTGCTTTTACTTCAAAGGTGTATTGACCATAGGGCAAATACTCATAGCCTTTCTCACTCAATGGAGACCATTTTGACCAATCGTCATCTAAGGGTGTTAATTTGTAACTGTACTCTAGATCTTCAAAACCATCAAAGTAAGGAGATACATAATTTATTTTAATCGTTTGTTTCGAATCTAATTCAAAAGGCTTTGTGAACATTGGGTAGATGGTTGCTGTAGAATCTTCACTTTTTGTGATATCAATAGACCTAAAAATGACTGAAAAATCTTTATTTATATGATGGTCTTGTAAAGGATTGTAATGTATAAACCCTTCTTTTGCACCAACTAAAATATTCTGCTCATCAATGACAGAAATACTTTGAAGGTCATCATTTATAAATTTATTAATATGTTTAAACACCAAGGTTTCTTTTTGAAACTCCCCATAACTTTCTTCTTTAAGAACGCCTAGCTCTTGATTCTGTATAAAGTAAATAGAGTTATCATCGGTAGCAACTAATTTACTTATATGCATTTTGCCAAGCATTTTATCAAAAAATAAATTCGATGAAAAATTTAAAGAATCTGCGTTAAAATCATAAACTCCACGTTCTGAGGTGAAAATTAATTTCCCATTCAGCATATAGGAGCTTATTAAAATATTGGATGGAAACCCACTGTGTTTACCAAAATGTTGCACCTCATTTTTGAGTTGCAGATTTCGATCTAACTGAATTTTATATGCGCCCTTATAACCATGGGTCATCCAAAGGGTAGAATCATTTTCAAACTCTAAAATTCGCGAGGATTCTGTTAGATTTGAAATTTCACTTATCCGATTCCATTTCCCATTTAACTTTTTAAAATAACGAATTCCTTGATAATCCCCACCCAATATGAGGTCAGGGCCGCTTGTTTTAACAAATTTCCAACTTCCAATATCATGAAATTTATCTAACGTATTATCTTTTATTGTAAATGCCCCTTGATGATGGTTTAAAATAAGTTCGTCATCAATTTGCGAAAAATTATAAACCTGTCCTTCACTTCCTTGTAAAAACTCAAACTTATTGGTGTTTTTAACGTCTTTTGAAAAATTTTGTGTAAAAACACCATTACTCGTTCCTAAATAAATGACTCCCTTAAAATTATGAGCGGCATACCCTGTGCCATCAATACCGACTTCTTCATTTAAAAAAGAAAAAGGTAAGCTCATTTTTAGATAATCGATCCCATTATTTAATGCGACCCATAAGTTATTAAAGTTGTCCTCATAAACAGATTTTACCGTTCGGTCTGATAACCCATTATTTTTAGTGAAATGTTGTCTTATAGTAAGGTTGGAGTTAAGAATAAACAACCCATTATTTTGAGTTCCAACAGCATACGATCCATTACGTAGTTTTACTGCCGAGTTCGTAGATCCAAATTCTTTTGAATAGTCTTTAATAGGGAGATCCGAATTACCAGACTTGTAGATGATTCCCGTTTGGGTGAAATAAAAATCATCCGCTCCGTTTTCTAATATCGCCACAAGTTCGGACATGGATTTGGTTCCTGGAATAGGTTCAAAAATTCCGTTTACTAACTCAAATAACCCTTCTTCATAAAATTGAGCCAAAAGCTTATTTCTTAGTTTAAATGACGCTAGTAAAAATCCTGGCGATTCCATTTCTTTTATTTCATCCCCATCGAACACTAATAATTTACTTTCTGTATTAAAGAATATACGCTTGTCAATTTCGATAATATTCCATATTTCGGAGAAGGATTTAAGATCAGGCTGAAGATTGTCGACCAATGAGGTAAACTCAAAGCCGTTTGTAGTATTTATAAAATAGCCGATTTGATTTTGACCCCCTACAAAAACCCTGTTTTGATGATCTACTCTAACAGCTCGAATCTTTGTTGACAAAGGCACTCTGTACTTATTCCATTGGTTCCCATCAAATTCTAAAAGCCCTTCATTATTTGCAACATACAATAAACCATTCGCGTCTTGGTCAAAACTCCAATTTTGAATACTTCCCTTATAATCCTCGGAAGTGAAATGTGATTTCAGAGGTATTTTAGTTAAACTGTGCGAATTATTTGATTGTGAAAAAGCTTCACAAATAAATAATACTGTTAAACATAAATTTAATATTCGAAAACACATACCGTGAGTTTTATTTAGACATCTAATGTATTAAAAAAAAATAATATACAGAGAAAATTAAATTTTATGAGATTTTTTGATGAGTTTATTTTTGAATAAAAATGAGTTTTTGATGAGGTGTGTTTTTAAACTCGGCCTATCATTATGTATATATTTGAAATGAAAACATAACTATAATTTAGTGTTTCATAGGTCTATTGATATTTTAGACTACACACAAATTAAAAACAAATATTATGAAAAAAATTACTTTATTATTCATTTTGGGTTTGACAGCCAATTTTGGGTTTGCTCAAAACGTATTTACTGATGGAACTTTTGATGATCCAGCAGCTTGGACGGTTATTCAACAAAACGGTAACAACAATGCAACAGCAGTAATTGCTAATGGCGTGGCTACGTTTGATGACATAAATGCTGCAAATTGGGGGTCCGAAGGTCATGTCGCCATTTACAAAGCATTTACCGTTAGTCAGTCAGGATTCTATCAATTTGATGCTGACGTTACCACAAATGGTCTTAATGAGCATTGGTTTGAATTGTTTGTAGGAACAACGACTCCTGTGGATGGGCAAGAGTACAATACAAATGATTTTGGAGCCGTAAATTTATTAGCTCTCAACTCTTGGGACTGTGGAGGCACAACAAATACGTATTCTGGTTCTTGGTTAGCAACTGATTGTAAGGGTCTAGACGGAACTATTGAACTAGACGCAGGAACTACATATTATGCTCTTGTCAGGACTGGTGGTATAAACTGGGGAACTGGTGTTATACTAGATAATTTTACATTGGTAAGTACCGCTACACCTCCTAATGCTGCATTCACTGCAGCAACAACTACTTCAGACCTAGAGGCTGTTTTTACTAATAACTCAACAAGTGCTACTAGTTATTCTTGGGATTTTGGTGATGGCTCTGGGACATCTAACATTGAAAATCCAACATACACTTATGCTTTTAAGGGGCAATACAACGTTACGCTAACAGCAACTAGTTCTGTAGGTACTAATGTCTCTACTCAAGAAATTTTTGTAGGCGACGTTTCTACTCCGATTTCTGAATTTAGTTTTGATTTTAGTTTACCAACCCCACTAAGAAATGAAAGTCTTCTTGACTACAGTGAAGCGGATGGCGTTGCTACAGCTACGGGTGTAAATGACGATTGGTGGTCTCAAATAAAATATGTACACAATGCTGGAATAGATTTATCTGGCGGAGACAGAGGGATTTCAGTAAAAGTCAAAGGGCCAAGAACATCCGTAATAACCATACAGATAGAAACTGGTGGAACAGCACACGTTGTAACAGCAAATTATACGACTGAAAATGCGTGGCAAACTCTTCTGTTTGATTTTTCTAGTTTTAGCTCTACCAATAACACCAAAATAGCTTTGTTTTTTGATATTCAAACAAATTTTGATAATACAGTTGATCCAAACCTTAACATTTTTCAAGTAGATGACTATGTATTTGGCGCGTATGCCTCGCTTGGGGTTGACGATTTAAAAATTAGTGGAGCCACTGTGTATCCAAACCCAACAACCAATTCCTGGAATGTTTCTACGAACAATGTGCGTATAGATTCTATAAAGGTATTTGACATCCTTGGAAAACAAGTGATTTCATTACAACCCAATACAATGACTTCAACAATTGATGCGACAACCCTTACTCCTGGTGTATATGTCACTAAAATCAAAACTGAATTAGGAGTGGAAACTAAAAGACTGATCAAACACTAACCAACCATTTAAATTAATCACAAAATCCCTGGTTTTCATTATTGGGCCAGGGATTCTTCTAGATTTTAATTATTATGAAAACAAGATTACTTACACTCGGATTCATACTTTGTATGAGTATCGGTTTGGCTCAGAATTCGGTTTCTGGAAATGTAGCTGACGAAGAAACTAAACAACCCATTCCAGGTGTCACCATACTAATCAAAGACACCACTAAAGGAACAACAACAGATTTTGATGGGAATTTTTCTATTGAAGCTTCTCCTTCTGATATTCTTGTGGTTTCCTATTTAGGATATCTGACTCAGGAAATAAAAATAAATGACAAATTAACTTTCTCTATCCTACTTAAAGAAGATACAAGTGAATTAGACGAAGTAATTGTGGTAGGTTATGGAACAAAATCAAAAATCAAGTTAACCTCAGCAGTGTCAACGATTGATGAGGAAACCTTAAAGAGATTGCCTGTTGCGGCTGTAAGTAATGGTCTAGAGGGATTGGCTTCAGGATTATTTGTGAGACAAAATTCAGGGGAACCAGGCTTTAGCAACTCCTCCTTTGAAGTAAGAAATTTTGGTAATGCATTAGTAATCGTTGATGGCGCTCCGGGTGACTTAAACCAATTAGAAGCGAATGAAATCGAAAGTATATCCGTTTTGAAAGATGCGGCGGCAGCGTCGGTTTATGGAGTACAAGGAGGAAATGGAGTGGTTTTAATTACGACAAAAAAAGGGAAGTTTGGAAAACCAGAACTCACGTATAGCAATCAATTTACTTATACGTCTCTGACCTCCTATCCTGATTTTCTAACCTCTGCTCAATATGGCGAAGTTTTAAATGAAGGCCTAAGAAACTCTAATCAAACCCCTGCTTATACAGAAGCTGAAATTCAATTATTTCAATCTGGAGCAGATCCAATTAATTATCCAAATACCGATTGGAAAAGTATGGTCATAAAAGACTGGGGTTTTCAACAACGCCACAATTTAAACCTTACAGGAGGTACAGAAAAAGTGAACTATTTTGTTTCTGCGGGTTATTTAGATCAAGGATCCAATTACAACGCCGATGTCTTATCGTTTCAACAGTACAATTTACGTTCTAACCTAAATGCAAAGGTTACTGACAACTTACAATTAACATTTAATCTGGCTGCCCGTAGAAAGATGAATGAAGCACCAGCCTATTCTGCCTATGATATTTTTAGAGAATTAAGTAGAGCACTTCCAACAGATTTAGCGTATTACCCAGACGGAACGCCTGCCAAACCAAGCGTAAGTCCAAATCATATTGCTGAAGGAATAAAAGATTTTAATGCTGGCTATTACCGAAGAAAAAACAACAATTTCGATGCTAAGATTTCTCTGAAATGGGATGTCAATCAAATCCCTGGGCTAAGCTTAAAAACCTATGCTTCGTTAATTTATGATACGTCATTTCAAAAAGATTGGGGAAAGACATACAATCTTTATACTTTAAACAGACAAACAGGAAATTATGATGTCTTTCGTGCCACTCCTGAAGGCTCCTTTAGTGACACTGTTCTTGAGCAAGGTACAAGCTACAACAATCAATACGTCTTGCAAGAATCCATTAATTACGACCAAACGTTTGGAGACCATAGTGTTTCGGCATTGGCATTAATGGAAGTTCAAAAAACACAAGGAGAATATTTTAATGGAAGACGACAAGATTTTCAATCCACCCTAATCGATCAACTCTTTGCAGGGTCTCTAGAAAACCAAGGGGCTGATGGTGGTGAATATCGCGAAAACCGATTGGGCTTTGTAGGGCGATTAAGCTACGACTATAAATCAAAATATTTCTTTGAATCTACAATAAGGCATGATGGCTCATCACGTTTTGCACCTGGAAAAGAATGGGGAACATTCCCATCAGCTTCAATAGGTTGGAGGCTCTCTGAAGAATCCTTTTTTGAACCTTTAAAGAACACCGTTTCAGAATTCAAATTAAGAACCTCAGTAGGAACCGCTGGATATGATGGAACTGCCGCATACCAATGGTTAAGTGGTTTTAATTATAATTTTTTCTGGATACCTGGTGATGCCGCAGTTCCAACTATTGACAACACCGCACTCGCAAATGTTGATCTCACATGGGAAAAAAATACCACTTATGATGTCGGTTTTGACACCTCTTTGTTTAACAACGCACTTACATTATCATTTGATTATTTCTTTAGAAAAAGAGAAAACGTCATTGCTAGAGCCAACTCTAGCATCCCAAGTACATTGGGGGTCGCTGTGGCCGACCAAAATTTATATGAATTTTCAAATGAAGGGTTTGAATTTTCATTAAACTATCGAAAACAATTAAATGATAATTTGAAAGTAAACGCTTTATTAAACTTTTCAAGGTCTAGAGAAAGAGCTGTTTTTATAGACGAAACATATCAAGAAGATCCATTTATGAGAGACAACCTTACAGTAACGGGAGGCTATACAAATTTGAGAAGAGGCTATATATCTCAGGGGCTATTCCAATCACAAGATGAAATAGATCAATGGGCAATCCAAGATGGTAATGGAAATACAAGTCTGCAACCTGGAGATGTAAGGTATCAGGATTTAAATGGTGACAACATTATTGATGTAAAAGACCAAAAAGTATTTGGAGTTGGTGATAAACCTGCTATCAATTATTCATTAAACCTAGGAGCCGAATACAAAAACTTTTCCCTTTCTGTATTGTTAACTGGAGCTGCAGGCTATGATATTTATTTAGATGGTGAGGCACAAAGCCCTTTACGAAATGGGTTTAACGGCTACAGTTATCAACTCGACTATTGGACGCCTCAAAACACCGGAGCTGCCTTTCCAAGAGTAGCTGATGGTGGATTCAACGACAACAACTATAAATACTCTGATTTTTGGTTAAGAAATGGAAAACACCTAAGATTCAAAAATATTAATTTTAGTTACACCTTACCAAAATTCAAAAACAATGTAGGTTTTGAAAAAATGACGGTATTTGTAACAGGATATAACCTATTTGTTATTAAAGATTACAAAGAAGAATTTGATCCACAAAATACGTCCTCCGTGGGCTGGTATTATCCACAAACAAAATCTATAACATTTGGTGTAAACATAACACTTTAAAAAAATTACTATGAAACGTATAAACATAATTTTTGCACTATTCGCACTCGCTTTCATTACTTGTGATGATGACTTTTTAAACGAACCACCATTAGATCGTATTACTGAAAATGATGTCTGGAGTGATAAAGCGCTAATGGACACTTATTTTTTTAAGATTTATGACAGAATGCCTTGGGACTATTTAGAAAGTTTCTGGGATGTTGGTGGCTGTCAACGCGATGGCATATCAGACTTGGCTAGAGGCACCTATACTTGGACAGCATTATTAAACCAATACAGACCTGGGATTTGGGGTACTGCAAATAACACTTGGCCTCTAGATTGGTGGGGCTATGATATAATTTGGAAAATTAATTACTCCATTGAAAATTTAGAACAGATTCCTACCTCTGTACTTACAGTTGAAGAACGTAACAACCGACTCGGTGAAATGCACTTTTTAAGAGCCTACTGTTATTTTGCTTTAGCAAAACGTTACGGAGGTGTTCCAATTATTCTCGTTCCTCAAAACCCAGATGTAACCCCACAAGAGGAATTATTTCCTAGCAGAAACACTGAAAAAGAAGTGTATGATCAGATTTTATCTGATTCACAAGCAGCATTCGATTTACTACCAAATAGATGGGCCTCTCAAAAAGGAAGAGCCTCTAAATGGGCCGCTAAATCTTTGGAATCTAGAGCCGCATTATACGCAGGGAGTATTGCAAAATACGGCACAGTTCAACTTGATGGAGTGATGGGAATACCCGCTTCAAATGCGGATGCGTACTACCAAACATCTTTAAGTGCTTCACAAACTATAATTGCCGAAGGTGGATATTCACTCTTTAATCAATACTCTGATCCTGCAACTAATTATGCTAATTTATTTTTAGACGAAACAGATGATGAAGCCATCTTTACTAAAATTTGGATTCCATTTGAAAAGGGACATGAGTATGATTTACATAATGTACCTTTTAGCTATCGACTGGATTGGGGAGCAAGTATGTCTCCAACAAAACAACTTGTAGATAGTTATGAAGTATTGAGTACAGGTCTATTACCTAGCGAAAGCGGTTCTGGCTATGACGAAAATAATCCATGGGAAAATCGTGACCCACGTCTTAAAGGTACCATATTGACCAATAATGACATATTTCAAGGGGAGCCGGTACATATTTGGTATGGCACAGAACGTGACGGATCTATTGATACTGGCAGTGGAACTGGTATTGGTAAAGATGGACTTGGGATTCATCCTGATGCTACAAAAACAGGATTCTATGTAAGAAAATATTTAGAAGATGGCGATTCACCTTTGTTTGTACCACAATATTACTCGGGTCAGGATTGTCTTATTTTTAGATTGGGAGAAACCTATTTAAATGCCGCAGAAGCTGCCATTGAATTAGGGATAGAAGCGTCTGCAAGAGACTATATTGAAGTTATCAGAACCAGAGCTGGGTTACAACAAAACTTACGTTTAGAGCCGTATTCAGGCACTGAATTAAGAGATAGAATCCGTAACGAAAGAAAATTAGAGCTCGCCTTTGAAGACCATCGTTATTGGGATGTGAGAAGATGGCGGATTGCAACAGAGGCTTTAAGTATTCAGGTTGAGGGTGTAAGAACACTTAGACATATTGATGCCGCAGGAAATGAAACATTTACCTATGAAACTTTTGATGCAGAAGCATTACCAATGAGTTTTGATCAACGTCATTATTACTTACCAATAGGTCAAAATAGAGTTAACAATAATCCGAACCTTATAGAAAACGTAGGTTACTAATTTTTAATTCCAAATAAATAAACATATGAAACTAATAAAATTTTTAAGTTGGACTTTTATTGTAGGAATTATTTTTATTTCTACCGGATGTGCAGACGATGCCGAAGAGGCTGTTGCACCTCCAACAAGCGAAGATGCTATTTTTACATTTGAATTTGATTCTGAAAATCCTAATAAGGTATATTTTTCAGCAACTCCAAATGATGCGAACTGGTACACACATTGGGATTTTGGTGATAACACCTCTGCAGAAGGGTATGAAGCCAGCAAGATATTCTTTGACAGTGGAGATTATGATGTGAGGTTTAGAATATTTACCGAGGGCGGTGTCGCAGAATCAATTCAAACAGTGGTTATAACCGATGACTTTGAAGCGCCTAATCTCATTCAAAATGGAGAATTTAACGGAAGTGATCCATGGATTGTTTTGCCTATTTCTGATGGAATCAATGTATCATTTGATAATAATGAAGCAAAATGGACAGGTGGCAGTTGGGGACAAGTAGGAATTTATCAACCAATCCAAGTTTTAGCAAATAACGAATATCAAATTTCAATGGATATAAGTGGAGGCCCATTAACAGATTCTTGGTTTGAAGTCTATGTAGGAATGGAAACTCCTGTTGAAGGTCAAGACTACACCGATGGCGGAATGCGTTTAGCCCTAAACACATGGGAAGGTTGTGGAGGAGAACCTTTTGATGGCGATTTTGCAGCCTACAGTTGTGTCGGTACGGGTTCAACATTCGAATTCACCACGGCCGGAACTGCCTATTTAGTAATTAGAGGTGGGGGAGCAAACTATGGTTCCGAAGGCGTCACAATCGATAATGTAACAGTTCGATCCCTTGGTTCTTTCGCTCTCGCTGTTGTTTCAGATTTTGAATTTGAAACAACTGATCTTACAACAACCTTTACCAATACATCTGCGAATGCCACAAGTTATTCATGGGATTTTGGAGATGGTTCTGGCACCTCAACTGAAGAAAATCCAACTTACAGCTACACGGAGGGTGGTACTTATATGGTAACATTAACTGCCACTAATGAAGCAGGTTCGGCTGAAATTACAAAAGAAGTCACAGTAATTGATCCAGCTGCTACACCTACCGCAGGGTTCACATTCGAAACTTCTAATCTTACTGCATTGTTTACAAACACATCTGCAAATGCCACAAGTTATTCATGGGATTTTGGAGATGGGACTGGTACCTCAACAGAAGAAGATCCAGAATACACATATGCTGAAGCAGGGACTTACACTGTGACACTAACAGCTACAAATGATGCCGCAGTTTCAAACGAAATTTCGATTGAAGTGACCGTAGAAGAGCCTGTGTTTACAAATCTTATCACAAATGGAGGTTTTGACGATTCAAGTGGTTGGACAATAATTAACATCTACGAAACTGATAATGGAATCGGTTCCGTAACCATCGCAGATGGAGTTGTGACCTTTGCAGAAACACAAAGTCCTAGTGATTGGAAACATTGGGCTATTTATACCCAACTAACCTTGGATCCAGGGGTCTATCAATTTGATATGGATATGACCTATACGGATATCAATGACGTTTGGGGCGAAGTCTATATTGGTGCTACACAACCCGTTGAAAATACTGGAGACTACAACGGAGATCAGTATGTCCTCAAAGCGTATAATGCATGGGAGTGTGGAGATTTAAAAACCTATTCTGGACCAGCAGTTGCTGGGGGTTGTGATGAAACTAGTAACCCTGGACAATTTGAAATTACAACAACTGGTACATACTACCTACTGTTTAGAACTGGTGGTGGTCAATGGGGTACCGAAGGGATTGTTTTAGACAATTGGTCCTTATTAAGACAATAATTTAGAACAGTCTTAGAATATTAAAACTTAAAAAATAATAATTCAATGAGAAAATATGTGCTTTTTATAAGCCTGGTATTTATAGTGTCATTAGGTTGGAGTCAAGGCCTTCGTACTCAAGGAACGCAAATTGTTAATTCAAATAATGAGGAAGTGCTTTTAAGAGGCTATGGCCCTGGAGGCTGGCAAATCATGGAAGGTTACATGATGCAAAGCTCTGGGTTTGCAGGATCCCAACATGAAATAAAAGACAAATTAATCGATTTGATGGGAGAAAGCAATACCGAAACCTTTTTCACTCAATGGCGAGCAAATCATTTTACACAACGCGATGTAGATTCTTTAGCCGCTTGGGGCTTCAATAGTATTCGGATTCCGATGCATTACAATCTATTTACACTCCCAATCGAAGAAGAACCTGTTGCAGGAGAAAACACTTGGATAGAAACAGGTTTTGAATTGATAGATGATGTCTTAGCTTGGGCAGCTCTTCATGATATTTATGTGATTTTAGATATGCATGCGGCTCCAGGAGGACAAGGGACTGGTTCAGAAATTAATGATTATGACCCTACAAAACCATCATTGTGGGAAAGTCAAGAAAACAGGGATAAGCTTGTGGCCTTATGGACCAGAATAGCAGATCGATATAAAAATAATGAATGGATTGGTGGCTATGACCTTATTAATGAAACCCATTGGGATTTACCAGGAAACACATTATTACGAGAAGTCTTTGAAGACATTACTGCGGGAATTCGAAGTGTAGACACTAATCACATTATATTTATTGAAGGAAACTCCTATGCTAATGATCACAGTGGATTGACCCCTCCTTGGGATGATAACATGGTCTATAGTTTTCATAAATATTGGAATACGAACAATCCTGGAGACCTCGATTGGATTCTACCACTTAGAGCACAACAAAATGTGCCTTTATGGATGGGAGAATCCGGAGAAAATTCCAATACTTGGTTTACGGATGCTGTCTCTTTATTTGAAGACAATAACATTGGTTGGGCCTGGTGGGCCGTTCGTAAAATTGGAGATATAGACAGTCCTTACGCTGTGGATATAAACCCAGGGTATCAAGATATTTTAGACTATTGGCAAGGAAATGGGTCGCAGCCAACCGCTACAGAAGCTTTTAATTCGATGATGGAACTCGCCGATAATCTATTGGTAGAGAATAGTCGCTTTAGAAAAGACGTGCCCGATGCTTTAATCAGACAAGTACAAACAGATGAGACCATTCCTTATAATGGATCCCCATCAGCAATTCCAGGAGTAATTCATATGTCTGATTTTGATTTAGGAAAAAATAATTTTGCATACTATGACACGGTAGTTGGCGATTACAATTTGTCAACTGGAGATTTCACCGCATGGAATAGCGGATGGTCTTATAGGAATGATGGTGTCGATATCGAAAAAAATACAGATAATATAAATAGTAATGGATTTCATGTTGGTTTTGTAGAACAAGGGGAATGGATGAAATACACTGTTAACATCAGTGAAGCAGCCGTTTATAAAGCAAAAATAAGACTTGCAACACAACAAACAGGTGGAGAGTTTTTTCTGACTATAGACGATCAAGAAGTAACGGCCACACAAGTTGTAAGTGCTACGGGGGGTTGGACACAATTTTCTACCTTTGAAATTTCAGATATTATTCTACCAGCAGGTCAACACAGTTTAAAATTACATATCAATAACAGTATTCCAGTAAATTTTAGCAGCATTGAATTTGAAACTACAGGAACCATAGATGCATTGGCACTAACCGCTTTAAATGGTAAAACTGCTGCTGATGAAAAATCTTTAGAAGTTACAATTAGTGAATCTATTTTAGCAGCATCCTTAAACGCCACTGCAGATCAATTCACAGTTTTGATTAACGGGGAAGAAAAAACGGTTACATCTGTTTCGGCGGACCCTTTAAGAGATCGTTTGTTTATTCTTAACCTTGAAGACTTCTTTCTTTTTGGGGATGTGATAACGGTGAGTTATGAAGGAACTACAATTCAATCCCAATCAAATAAAACTTTAAATACGTTTACAGATTTAACGATCAACAATATCGCTCCATATCGTGTCGTAATTCCTGCTGTTATTCAGGTCGAAGATTATGATGTGATGGAAGGCATGGGATTAGAAGACACATCAGATGAAGGAGGCGGTCAAAATTTAGGCTATACGGATCCTGGAGATTATGCCGACTATTCTATTTATGTCCCACAAACAGGGCTTTATGGAATTAAACTAAGAATCGCTGGATTTAACCAAGGACAAATTGGACTGTATTCAGTCGATGAAAACGCTGTTGAAACAGAACTCATAGTTATGAATACTGTGATTACAAATGGCTGGCAAACATGGGAAACAGTTGCAGGGAACTTGACGATTGAAGAAGGAATTCATACATTAAGAATGCGAATTTTATCAGGTGGCTTTAATTTTAATTGGATGGAGTTCGATTATCCAGATAGTGATGGCGATGGTGTCTTAGATGATAATGACGATTGCCCAAACACACCCGAAGGCGCTATTGTAGATGTAACTGGATGTGAAATTTTCTCTTTACCACCAAATAATTATGTCCTATCCGTATATAGTGAAACTTGTAGATCTCAAAACAACGGGAGCATTTCATTATCAGCCGTAGCAAACTATAATTATACCGTTTCTGTAAGTGGTGAAAATTTCGCAACAACCGAAACTTTTACATCCAATATTAATTTCGAAAATTTATCAGCTGGAACCTATGTCTTATGCATCACTTTAGAGGGGCAACCAGACTATGAACAGTGTTTTACAGTCGTTGTAATTGAGCCAGATGAGCTGGATGTTAATGCGGACAGAGTCGCTTATTCCTCAAGAGTAAATGTAACTATCAATGGAGGAAACATGTACTATATTACCTTAAACGAAGAAACATTCATTACGAGTGAAAGCGAAGTCGAATTAGTATTATCTAAGGGAGTAAATAAATTAAGTATCAGAACAGACAAAGAGTGTCAAGGGATTTATGAAAAAACGTTTGTCCTAAACAATGAGCCTCTACCCTATCCTAACCCTGTTCAGAATACATTATTTGTCAATACTAGCGATACATACGGAACTTCTGTACCAGTAGAAATTTACGATGTATCGGGGAAATTAATATTCTATAAAACATACGACCAAACACAAAACACTTTGGAGATTGATGTATCAAACATCGCAAGTGGGTTTTTCTTTCTAAAAATAAGGACTACAGAAAAGACACATAACTATAAAATTGTAAAGCAATGAAAAGATTAATCAATACAATTCCGATATACTTATTTTTAATCGTCATTGTCGCTTCTTGTAGTAGTGATGATGATGGAGGAGGGGAAAATGTAAATACCGTGGCTCCGCCAACGGCAGCAACACTTCTATTTCCTGAAAACAATACTGAATGCAATGAAGGGGACATAATTTCTGATACTGAATCAGATGTGTTATTTCAATGGGAAAACGCCACTAATGCGAGTTCATATATCTTACAAATTACAAATTTAAACGATGGAACTTCAAGAAATATAAGCACTCTTTCAAATGAATTTTTGATCCGTATTTTAAGAGGGACACCCTATTCATGGTCCGTAACGTCTTTAGCAAGTGGCACAACAGAAACCACAGAAAGTACCGTTTGGAAATTTTATAACGCAGGACTTTCTCAAGAAAGCCATCCCCCATTTCCAGCGGAAGCGATTAGCCCTCAATCTGGTGCTAATGTCAATGAAGGCGTCGTGAGTTTACAATGGGAAGCAACTGATATTGATAATGATATAGCATCCTACACAATTTATCTTGATACTGTAAACCCTCCAGTTACTGAAATTGGCAGCACAAGTAATACGAATATAAATAGTACTGTAATTTCTGGGCAAGTTTATTATTGGAAAGTAGTAACAACAGATCAAATTGGTAACACATCTGATTCACAAATTTTTGAATTTGGTGTCAATTAAATATGAACAAATGAAAATAAAACATGGAATTTTCACGCTGATAACAATCTGTTTGTTATCATGCAACAAAGAAAAAAAAGAAGCTGCTATAAATAGTGTTGATGCCGCTGTTTGGGAAATAGATTTTTTAGATAATTTCGATACTTTTAATTCCGATAATTGGCAAGACCAACGTATTTGGGTAAATAACGAAACCCATTGTTATGTCCCTAATAATGAATTTGGTACGAGAGAAGTTAGTAATGGGACTTTAAAACTAAAGGTAGTTAATATTGGAGAAAAACAGAGCTGCGATAATTATGATAAGTTTGGAAAGCAACACCCAGAAACGCAATATGTTGCGGGTCGAATCGCTTCAAAAAACAAAAAAGAATTTATTAAAGGAAAATGGACGGCTCGATTAAAATTAGGAACCAACGGAGAACCAAGTATGTTTCCAGCATGGTGGATTTTAGGGGCGCAAAATAATGAACCCCCAGTCCAAGAAACAAATGAAACTATTTGTTGGCCAATGACAGGTTCTGGGGAAATTGATATTTTTGAACACCATGGAGATCATCACAAAAATAGCTTCACAACAGGCGCCATTAAAAATTTAGGTGAATGCAATAAGGGTGATTGGTGGAGCTTACGAAAAGGGGTTAACGCAGATTTAAACGAATTTCATGAGTACTCTGTTGAGTGGGAGAAAGCTGATTTAGTATATCGAGTAGATGGAAAAGAAATTTACCGCAACTTAGGCGAAGGAGATAAATACCCCGAAGCCATGTTTGCTATATTAAACTATGCTAAGATTACGGATTCCCCAATGGAAGGCGAATGGGTCATGGAAGTCGATTGGGTAAAACACGAATACAGAAAATAATTCACAGAAAACTATGAATATTAAATATTATAAACTATTGTGTCTTTTGGTGTTAATTACAGCTTGTAAAGACGCAAAAGTCGATAAATTAGAAACTACGGAGACTAATTCAAACACAGAAAACTATCAAAGCAAAACGATTCAAGTTTATACCACAGCTATGGATACGGAGTTGCGATTAACCAAAACAAATAAACAGACATTTAAAGAAAAGGTGCAACCCTTAGAAACTGAAATTGCTGTTTTTGTAAATCCTGAAAAAACGTTTCAAGAATATCTAGGGATTGGTGGAGCGATAACAGATGCTTCAGCAGAAGTTTTCTCAACTTTAAGTCCAGACACACAAAATGAACTGCTTCAATCTTATTTTGGAAAAGAGGGTATCGGATATAATATTATAAGAACAAGTATTCATAGCAGCGATTTTGGTTTAAGGAGTCATACCTATATTGATGAAGGTGATGAAAAGCTTACAACATTTTCAATCGAAAAAGACAAGGTAAAAAGAATCCCTTTTATAAAAAGAGCTATTGAATTGATTAATGATAATTTAGTATTTTATGCAAGTCCATGGAGCCCCCCAGCATTTATGAAAACAAATAAAAACATGCTTAGAGGAGGAAAACTACTTCCAGAATTTCGTCAAGCCTGGGCCAATTACTACGTAAAGTTTATTGAAGCTTATGAAGCTGAAGGAATTCCTGTTTGGGGCTTGACCATACAAAACGAACCGATGGCTACCCAACGTTGGGAATCTTGTATATACACTGCGGAAGAAGAGCGCGATTTCTTAAAAGATTACTTAGGTCCAACTCTAGAAAAAGCAGGGATGGGCGATAAAAATATTATCGTATGGGATCATAATAGAGATTTAATTACAAATAGAGCGAATACTATTTTTGAAGATCCTGAGGCTTCTAAATATGCTTGGGGAATTGGGTTTCACTGGTATGAAACTTGGACTGGAGGCTTGCCTAAATATGATAATCTAAAAAACATAAATGAATCGTTTCCATCAAAAAATATGATGTTTACCGAAGGCTGTCAGGAAGGCTTTAATACAGAAAGACTGTACCACTGGCCAAATGCAGAACGCTATGGAAACTCCATGATAAACGACTTTAATAGTGGCGTTGTCGGATGGACCGATTGGAATATTCTTTTAGACGAAAGAGGGGGGCCAAATCACGTTCAAAATTTCTGCTTTGCACCTATTCATGCAAATAAAACAACCGACGAGTTAATATATACGCCTACTTATTACTATATTGGACACTTTTCAAAGTTCATTAAACCTGGCGCGCTACGTGTGAGTACAACAACAAGCAGAACCACTATTGAAAGCACCTCGTTTATGAATAAAGATGGTAAGATCGTTACTGTTGTTATGAACCCAACTGATACTAAAATTACTTACAAGTTAATCGTTCATAATAATGAAGCCGTTCTAGAAATTGAACCGCGAGCAATGCAATCCATCATTTACTAAAAATTAAGATCTTAAATCCAACAGATCATGAATAAAAAATTAGTTTTTATTGCATTTGTAGTATCCCTTGGAGGCTTCCTTTTTGGGTTTGATGCTGGAATTATTTCTGGAGTCATGTCTTTTGCTGGACCGGAGTTTGAATTAAATGAAATACAGTCTGGTTGGGTTGTGAGCGCACCCTCATTTGCAGCCATGATTGCGATGCTATTTTCTGGAAGATTAAGCGATCTTTTCGGCAGGAAGAAATTACTCATTTTTGTTGCGTTTCTATATGCAATTTCAGCAGTGTTATCTGCTGCGGCAACTTCTTATGAGATCCTCTATATCGCACGAATGATTGGAGGCTTAGCTTTTGGAGCGGCCTTGGTGTTAGCACCAATGTACATCGCAGAAATAGCAACCGCCGAAAACAGAGGTAAATTAGTGACCGTTCAACAATTAAATATTGTGTTTGGGTTTTTCGCAGCCTTTTTAAGCAATTACTTTTTTAATAAATACAACACCCCAGACAGTGGCTTTCTTACAGATGAAACTGTTTGGAGGTGGATGTTAGGAGTCGAATTAATTCCAGCTGTTTTATACTTCATATTCTTATTTTTTGTACCAAAAAGCCCACGGTGGCTGTATTTAAAAGATCGAATTTCTGATGCAAAACAGGTTTTAATAACACTTCACGGAAGTGAAAGAGGCCACACAGAAGTTGCGTCTATAGAAAAAAGTGTCGATGCTGACAAAGACAAATCTGATTTAAAACTAACGGACCTCTTAAAACGATCGTTGCGTTTCATATTAGTTATTGGGTTAATTATAGGTGTTCTACAGCAAATTACAGGAATAAACGCCGTTTACTTCTACGCAACATCTATCTTTAAACAAACAGGGATTGGCACTGATGCGGCCTTTTCGTCGGGTGTATTATTAAGCACCATTTCGGTACTCTTCACATTTGTTGCCATCTATTTAATTGATCGAATGGGAAGGAGACCCCTCCTATTAATTGGCACGGCTGGTATTGCGGTGAGTTTATTGTTATGTGCGTATGGTTTTAATCAAGCAACCTATCAGCTCTCGGAAGAAAAAATTACACAGTTTGAGTTTTCTGATTCGGTAAAATTAATGCCCTTTGCTGAAAAAGTATATACTAATGATATCGATTTTAAAAACGCTGTAAAATCTGCATTAGGCAATGCAATATATCTAAAAAATGATGGCGTTATTTTGGAAGCAGCAACGCGTATAAATGCCACTTTAGTCCTCATCGGAATTCTAGGGTTTATTGCCTGTTTTGCCTTTTCACTAGGACCCGTTATGTGGGTACTGCTGTCCGAGTTATACCCTTTGAAATATAGAGGTTTAGCCATCGGCGTTATTGCATTTATAAACTCCCTTATTAGTTCTTTGGTGCAATTAATTTTCCCTTGGGAACTTTCAAATTTAGGAAATGCACTAACCTTTTTCATCTTTGGAGCAATTGCTTTAATAGGCTTCTTTGTACTCCTAAAATTATTACCAGAAACAAAAGGAAAATCTTTAGAACAGTTAGAAAAAGAGTTGGTAAGATAAGTATTTAAGAAAATAGCTGAATTAAAGCAACTAAACACACTTAGATTTTAATTGTGTTTTGCAATTTATTATATATTCAGTAACTTTGATTTTATCAAAAATTAAACATCTTATAAAATGAAAAAAATACTATTTATTTTGCTATTTGTAGGCATGCATACAGCTAGCTTTTCTCAAGACTCTGCACTTACAAGTGAAGAAAAGAAAGAGATATTAGCGGAGAGCCCTTTTAACTCTGTTTATCCTACATCCATACTAAAAAGTTCTAACGCTTATTTTAAAGCTCAAATGGGATTATACAAAAAAGGTGCAATAGCTGAAAAAGAAGCTCATTTAGTAGCTCTCGGAACTTCCGCAGCTGTTAAATGCCAGTACTGTATTCCTTATCATATTGCAGAGCTAAAAAGATTAGGGGCGTCTGAAGATGAAATAAAGACTGCTGTTCTCATTGCTGCTGATATTATGAAAATGAGTACACTTTTTTACGGAAATGAATTTGATTTAGAGGCATTTAAAAAAATGCTTAAGGGAGAATAACAAACCATAGTTACATCCTTAAAATAAATTAAGAAAAAAGCACTATAATGCGATGCATTGTAGTGCTTTTTTATTTATCATTTTCTGACACCTAATCTCCAGCTACTAAGTTTGTACTCTTAAATCTTAAGTTTAATTACAATCTTGGTCAACCCCTATTCTATACAAGCTATAGTTTGCTGAAACAAAGTATAGCTTTCCACCATCGCACTCAAATGCAACTTCTTGTTCTACACTATCAATTGTTAAAATATTAGTTTCAAATGTATAAGTTATAGTTCCTGGAATTGCATCTAATGTTTCTAATGAATTCCAATAGGTCTCGTCACATTCGTTCCCAAAATCATCACAATAATAAGTGTACCTTGTTCCATTTAAAAACTCGTACATTGTGTTCGCTGACGCACCAAAACCTGGAGACCATAACCATCTCCCTTCTACTGTATATGCTGGAAGCGGATTGTCATCTGACTCATCATCATTACTACAAGCGAAAATTAAAAATACGGAAAGCAAGAGTAGTTTTTTCATAGTTTAATTGTTTCTAGTCTTTACTACCAGACCAACTTCCATTCATCATAGCCTCTGTATTTACCCACGTGCCACTGCCTGAATTACCATTAAGCTGACCTGTAAACTCTCCCCCAGCTGAACTTGTTCCAAATGTAGCTTGAAACTGTCCAGAAGAACTTACAGAGCCTTCTAGAGAATAATTGTCAGCAAAAATGGTGGAGTAAGCAGTCCCACTAACATCTCCGTTAGAGTTTATACCTGCAGACCAAGTACCATTGTCATCACCAGAAAATGTTCCAGACCATTCGCCTTGAAACTCTGAATTTGTTGTATTATTGTTATCATCATCCCCTCCACTTGAACAAGCGAAGATTAATAAAGCTAAAGATAAATAAAGTATGTTTTTCATAATAAGTTAGTTAACTCAAATATAATAAATACAAAACTAAACCAATACGTGGTTTGGAACTCCCTGAATTATTTCAGAGGTGCTTTGAAGACGTAAAATTTAGTAATAGAGTGTGCCTGTATTTAGTCGACGCGACTCCAAGTTTGTAAGATGTCTCCGTCCTCAAAAGGCGTCTGCATTTCATCCGTTCCGTTAAAAGTCACTGGAAAATCATCTCCTCCAATTTCGTATGAGTCAGAGCCATTATAAACCCAGTTGTCAGGGCCATAAACCTCTAATTCGGAACATAAACTACCATCCTGTTGGGAACACTCCCAAACGCTCTTAGTAGCTGTAGTTTCTGTGAATACGAGTTGGTCGGGTTGTCCAGCATCCCCTTCCTCAAAACAGCCTCTACACTGCCCTTCTGGCCAGGTTCCATTCCCTACCCATTCTTCATTTACCAACACCCAAGTTCCAATAATTTGGTCACTTGTATTGTTTTGATTATTGTTGGAGTCATTGGAATCGTTTGAATCTCCATCCCCTCCGCTACAAGCAAAAAGGGTGAATGCAAAAGTTAATAAAAGTAAATTCTTCATAATTAAATTGATTTTATTTCAAATATAAGAAATATTAGTTTAACCTATTTAAGAGGACTTGAAATAGCTGAACTGAAAGAAGAAGATATGCCTATGGTTTAAAAAATAGGTTTAGGCAATGTCCATTGGGGCGTGTTATAATCAAAGTCGTAAGCATAACCAACATTCACAACATTCCACATAGATAAATCTTGATTAAATACGGAGCTATTATAAAACATTCTTTGCATATTAGTCACACTGCTTGTATTCCAATTCCCTATATCTTGGTTAAATGCTGAGTTATCATAAAACATATAACTCATATTAGTCACACTGCTTGTATTCCAATTCCCTATATCTTGGTTAAATGCTGAGTTATTAGAAAACATATAACTCATATCAGTCACACTGCTTGTATTCCAATTCCCTATATCTTGGTTAAATGCTGAGTTGGACACAAACATACCATTCATATTAGTTACATTACTAACATTCCAACCCCCAATATCTTGGTTAAATGCTGAGTTATTAGAAAACATATAACTCATATCAGTCACACTGCTTGTATTCCAATTCCCTATATCTTGGTTAAATGCTGAGTTGGACACAAACATATAACTCATATTAGTCACACTGCTTGTATTCCAATTCCCTATATCTTGGTTAAATGCTGAGTTGGACACAAACATACCATTCATATTAGTTACATTACTAACATTCCAACCCCCAATATCTTGGTTAAATGCTGAGCTATTAGAAAACATATAACTCATATCAGTCACACTGCTTGTATTCCAATTCCCTATATCTTGGTTAAATGCTGAGTTGGACACAAACATACCATTCATATTAGTTACACTGCTTGTATCCCATGAGGTCACATCTATCCCGTCATAAGGGTTGTTACCGCCAGTAAAAGCGGATGACATATTAGTTACTAGGGATGTACACATATTAAAATTGGCTACAGGATTAAAATTACTGTCATCAACAATCCAATAATCAACGCCATTTAAGTTATACACATTACCAACAACAGCCCATGGTTTGCATTTTACAGTTATCCCATTAGAGTCTAGATATACAATGTTCCATTGTTGTTGTTCAGTTGTACACCCATACTCAGTTACAATATCGCCAGAAATTGAATTTGGACATTCATCAAAATCATTTAAGACACCATCATCATCATCATCATTGTCAATAAAATCTACAGTTTCAATTGTATAACTACCCCCATAAACAGTTCCTTGACTATTTCTAGCAAATGCCCTGTAATAATAAGTGCTATTTTGCTCCAGGTTCAACGTTAAGTTAGTACCACCAGCCATTCCAAGTCCATCATCAACAACTGTTGATTGTTCTATTGTTGGATTTGGGGTTATATCATAAACAATCCCTTTTTGCTCAATTGAATACCCTCCATCAGACTCTATGTTATATCCAACTCCAGTAAAAACAAAATAATTATTTTGATTGTCTTGAGTGAGCTCATTGCTACTTGGAATTGTTGTAATGGTTGTTGGTGATGCATTGTAATTATTACTTACGGTCCAAGCTGAAAGTGTTGCATCCCATATTAATATATCTCCTTGAGACACACCCTCAGGTAATGATCCAGAGCTGTTAGAATACATAGCATAAGGCACACTCAATAATTGTGATGTCCCCATAGGCTCAAATCCGCTGCCTGTATCTAGTTCAATTGCCAAATAATAGTTTCCAATAGACCAGTCAATTTCTGAAAAGACTCCTGTTATTGGAGTTCCTTGTCCTATTACAAGAGATACTTGTCCTAAATCATCCGTTAATAATGTATGGTCTTCAGAGTAAGTAGGGTCTGCAGTTTGTGAACCTTGAATAACATTAAAACTAAAGCTAACATTTTGATTCACTACCAAATCTCCACTAGCATTTCTTACTGTGGCTTGGTAATTGAACCCTTGAGGGGCTTGGGCATTTAAGCTTAGTCCTAAAAAAAGAAGTATTACGATGGATAGATAGTTTTTCATTGCTTGATAATTTTATATGAATTGGTTTTTTTTGCCTTCTGTAGTTACATTAATTAGGTAAGCCCCTGTGGGATACCTTTCTATATTAATAGGTTCTTTTTTCCCCACCTCTTTTTGTAATAATACTTTACCAGTTAAATCAGAAATTAAGACTTTAAAGGAATTGCTAGAAGGATGCGTTATAAAAATCACTTCTTTGGTTGGGTTTGGATACACCTTTACTAAAAGATTTGTTGTTGGGGACTCAATACTTAAAGCCTGTAAATCAAGAGATGGGTAGTACCCATTACCTAATTGAACACTTCCATCTTCAGCTGTCATACCCCCTACAACAACCTCACCAGCAGTATAGCTTAGTTGGTTGTCACCATTTGAAATAGTACTGCCAGAAGGTGCTATTACTTGCTTAGAGATGGACTGAGCAGACAAGCCAAATGAAAGCATTAGTAGAAAAACTATTTTATTCATAGTGTAAATATAATAAAAACAGCTTTCACATTTAACTAGCTTAGTGTTAGCTATATTTATATTTTAATGTGCTCAAGTTACTAAAGTACCTTTTGAGTCAATGAAACGAGCTGTTTTGGACTACCACACTGGGGCTATACCCAATACAGCAAGTTTGGTGTGGGGTTTCTGTAGGGAGGGGACTCATCTCTTACATACGTTAACTTAATGCTATATTTATATTTATAGGTGGTTAATTTTTTGAAAACCTAAAATGTGGTGTTTTAGTGGGAGGGGTTATACACACCCCTTTGAATACACAAAAATCTAATCATCTATTTAATTTGATAATTTTAATCTAAAACGGCAAATCATCTGCTGAATTTTTCTTTAACTTAGGATATGAAGATTGACTATCTTTAGTAATGTGTCCTTCTTTATATGGTGAATCATGTTCTTCGAATGGAAGTTCATTATCAAATTTCTCAGAAATATCTGTAATTAGCTCATCAAGTTTTGACTTCAATCTTTGTATCTGCTCTTTTGAAATATTATCACTGTATTCAAGTGATTCTAAAAAACCTCTCATCCAATTAGCTCTGTTAATTAATGTTTCATTGTGTATAGCCATAATTATTTAATTTATTATAAACGTGAACTAAGTTAATTTTTATTTAAAATGGCAAGTCTATGTTCTTGTGTTTTCCCCATTTATTTTTTTTTTCATAAACATCAGTAATCAGCTCATCAAGTTTTGATTTGAATATTTTTATATCTCTTACAGAAACATTATCACTTGATTCAAGATTTACAAAATAATCTTTAAGTAAGTCTATTTTTTTATTAATACTTTTAGGTAAATTGCCTGGCACTATACTTTTCTTATATTCAATAGTTTGTTTTAATAAATCTCTGCTTTCATTTATTTGTGATGAAGCAAATGAGAAAGATGTTGAAGAAGGAACGTTATCCTTATCCTTGGTTTTTGTAACTGACACTGAACCTGATTTTATTTCTTTATTTGAATTCCAAATATCATTAATTTCTTCCTCTCTTACGATTCTAATTATTCTTTTTTGAAACCTTAGAAAAAAGTTATCAGATTGGTTAATTTTGTTGACAGAACAATTATAAATTAATTCGCTACAGATTGGTGTCAGCAAATGATCAATTTTTTCTTGTTCTAAAACATCGGAAACACGTTCCTTAGACATGAATCTATCTCTCCATAAAACAAATGTTGCTAAACCACCCAAACATAGTGTTTCTTCTTTTGAAAACATGAAATAATTAATGGTATTCATTAATGTTTCAAGTCCTTTTGCAGATGGTTTTAAAGTATCGTGTACTATACTATTCAAATAATGTTTTACTTTAACAGAGTCTTCAACTTTTCTAATAATTTTAATAGCTTTCTTTTGTCCATGCTCATATGCATACTGTTCAATATACTCGTTTGCTAATGCGTCTGGAGTAAATAAATTCATGTGTTTGATTGTATCGTAATTAAGTGACATATTATATGTTTTGATTAAGTTATAATTAATGATGTTTTCTGTTAAAACAAAATCACCAATTCTTCCAACTTAGGGGGATAATACTCTCCATCTTCTTTTCCAATTCTAATTGTTCCTCAAAAAGTATTTGTTTTACTTCATCTTCAAAATCATACATTTCAGAAATCTCTAACAAACGTGATATTGTTAATTTCCATGCTTGCATAATAGTTATGGTGTTTATACTGCTCCCCGTTATTGCTGGAATTGAAAGTTTGTGTATCATACTCATTTGTTCGCGCTCCATTCGTTCGACTATTCCTTTTTTTGCAACATACACTAAATCAAGCGTTTTACTCTTCATTTCGTCTATTCCCAAGCTAGACAATGTCTTTTCCTCACTGTATATTAGAGCAAATGTTTTTGCAAGCTTTATTCTTTCACCGCCTGCTTTTAGAAAATTAAATAGTCCCATGTTTTATTAAGTTTTAATTTAAAATTATCCTATAAAATCCCCAATAGCATAAGAGCTGACATCTATATAAAAATCTTCACCAGTCCATGTAGCCTCAGATTTTGAGAGTCTATAAACATCTCCTTGATTCCACCTTCCTGAGACATGGTTTGTTATGACATCATTTATAAGCACACACTCTCCTTTTTTTAAGTCTTTAGGTATTACATAGGCAGCATAAGGGCTAAAAAACTTGGAGGGGTTTTCTGAGGTCCAATTAACTAATGTTTTCCATTCCGATCCATTACCCTCTCTGAAGTCTCCTATTGTTATAATTTCTCCTGTTTTTCTGTGTTGTAGCTTTTTATATTTTACCTTAAACTCATCACTCACTTCTGCTTTTAATTCAAGTAGTTTTAACCCCATGTCTTTAGCTGCTTTAATAGCTCTCTCGCCACGTATCGTTTTAATTACTCTGAGATTATCACTCATCTCATCAAAAGACTTGTCCGTGAGTATTTTTATATACTGACAATCAGGACATTCATTAGCTTCTTTTTTAAAAAATCCAAGCGTGTTATCATAAACTAAGCCGCATTCCGTACAAGTTATTTCACCCTTCTTTATATGAGAATTAGTTTTAGTTCTAAATATGTTTAAGAGTTTTTTAAACAGCATTAATGAATTATTTTAACGTTATCTTGATTTAGATTTATCTTCAAACAAGCTTGTGGGTCATTTGTCAATAAATGTTCTAATTCCGCATCACTGAGATGTTCTGTGTCATGTATTGTTTTCTCACAGCCAGAGCACATCCTTGTATTTGATCCATTTTCACTCATATCTTTCCACATAACATTAATAGGACAGTGTAAACGTTTTAAAAACGCTCCTGAATCTGTGTAGAGCTCTTTATTAGATGGATTTATTTTCATTAAAAATGTTATTCACTCAAATATAACTATTTTACCAAACAAAAATATTATTTGTGGTTAGTAACTTTGCCACAATAGTTGTAATTGGCTTGTAGACCAGCTTGTTTTTAGTTCTTCATCCATAACAACAAATTTAAAGGATGTATTTAATTTTAAAAAATTGATTTTATGATAGTTATAAACAAATTAACTCATATTACAGGCATATCTTCTTCCTTTAATTCAGCTCTTTCTAGACCTCGTAAATAAGTTAAACTTACGGTTTGGTATATTACTTGCAAAATAACAGTTATATTTGGATTATGAAAAAACTAATTCTGCTATTGTTATTTGTTCCACTTCTATCTTTTGGGCAGGAACAAAATTACCCTTACAAATGGCCTATGTACAATGACACTAATGTCAATTTAGAGGTTGAAGACCCTACATTTGAAATTAATGATGGGCCGTTAATTATGTTTGACTCAACTCACAAAAACTTTTTTATACAATCTCATTTAATAAAGCCTCTTGTGGACTTATTGATAAATGATGGATACAGAGTATCATTCCTTGATAAAGAGTTTTCTAAATCAAGTTTAAGTCAAGCCAGCGTTCTAGTCGTTATTACGGCATTACCGTTTGATTTTGCTACTGAAAACTCAGCAGCAGATAAAAACACTTTTTCTGAAAATGAGCTTGATGAATTACAAAACTGGGTAACTGATGGAGGCTCACTTTTGGCCTTCAGCGAACACGCCCCATTTGACCAGGCCATAAACCCATTATTACGAAAATTTGACATTGAGTCATCTATTGGAACAACTGTAGATACAATTAATTACGAAAGTAAATACGGTCCAGGAATGATAAAATTTGAAAACAAAAACTTGAACACGAATCACCCTATTGTAAACGGAAAGTATAAAGTAGAAAAATTAGTTTCATTTGGAGGTAGTGCTCTTTTAGGCTCTAAATATGAAAATATACTAAAACTTGATGAAAGTTCATTTAATGTGAAACACTCTACAGGCATAGGACCAGAAGGAAAGGGAAATTCTCAAGGATTAGCAGGCGTGTATGGCTCTGGAAAAATTGCTGCTTTTGGCGATTCAAATGGTTTTACTGCAATGGTTTTCAATATGGATGATGGAACTAAAATGTATGCTGGAATGAATACTGAAGGATACGACTGGAAAAATTTTGTTTTAAACACTTTTAGATGGCTTACTAATTATTCAGAGGAGTAAACCATAGGCATATCTTCTTCCTTTAATTCTGCTATTTCTAAGCCACGTAAATAAGTCAGAGATACATTAATAGACGAATGCCCCATAGCCTTTTGTAGCTTGGTTATTGAACCAGTTCTTTTAAAGATTTCTATAGCTCCTGTGTGTCTAAATGAGTAGAGTGTTTGGTCTTGTTCAAGCAGTTTTGAAACCCTCTTAAAACGCCCCCAAAGTGTCTTAAAATAGTCTTCATTTAATGGTCTTGTAGCACCTGTAAATATATTGTGTTGAGGTTGACCTTTAACAAGCAATTCTCTTATGTAAATAGGCACAGGAACTATTCTGTTACGCTTAGATTTTACTTTGTTTCCTGAAAGACTAATAGTGGATAAGTCATCACTAAAATCACTCCATTTTAACCGTCTAATTTCTTGGTGAGGTCTAAGCAAACAGCAGTAGATTAATAAACAGCACAGATGCAGGTTCTTATTGTGCATATACACCTCATCTAAGAGTGCTTTAACATTATTTATGGGCTTGTGTAACTTCTCATTTTGTTTGCGTGTCTTAAGGCTTGATTTCTCAATCTTAAACCCATTTTCATAGAGATAATTTACCAAGACATTTAAGTGTCTTCTTGTTGTATTATATGACGTATTATTACTGTATTTTAATGGAATATTATTTATGAATTGTTTTGATATATGACCTTTTGTTATGAGTTCATCCCTTAAATGTCTTACCATCTTAGATAGTGTCTTTTTGTATGACTTTGATAAGGGTTCATTAAGTTTAGAATTAATTATAAAGTCAAATAACTCTATTGAACTAAGAGGCTTAGTAAATGAATAATTATTTGAAACTAAATAATCATAAACCTCTTTAGCAAGTAATATAGCTTTATTTCGTCTTAGTTTTGACGGATACGAATTGGGATAAAGAGAAGAATTAATACGCTTACCACTAAATAACCGATAACGCTTAGAATTGAGATTAAAATCTACATAGTATCGACCGTCTCTATGTTTACAAACTTTGGGGTAAGATAGACTGCTTTTTGGCATTTATATGGCACTTTAGTTAAACAACTATTAAATAGTTATTTCTAAATACCTGTTAATCAATTAGTAGCATACACAATACTGTTTAACGACCTCTTGACTGCCAGTCAAGCGCTCTAGCCAACTGAGCTACATCCCCTTTTTTTGATTAGCTTCTTAGAGATTGATGCTTCACTTAATTTTAAATACTTAAGAACAGTCCAAATTTACTAAAAACTGACAGACATTTGACAGACATTTCTGTTCTTTTCACTTTTAGCCCTTTTCTCAACACGCTTTGTTCCAAAGCTACTGCGCTAACAAGTACTACACTTGGAATTAACAATGTGTATTTTTTTTGTACTTTAGTTGCACTTAAAAATTAAACACTATGAAAAAAAAACTACTCTTACTCACCGCTTTGTTAATCTTCTCTTGTTCAAGTGATAGTGAGGGTAATGATGATAATTTGAATGGAGGTAATAATTATTTTTTCGAAATTATTTTTGGAGGTGAGACACATAGAGTTGAAGGAAATTCAATTAGTATTATAGAACAAGTTGGGAGTTCTTGCTTTTTAAATCGTGCACAAGCATCTTATTTCAATGGAACTTTGGATATTACTTGCAGAATTGAGGATATTACTTGCGACACTTATATTTCGGGACAATATTTACACGTAGGTTTAATTATTGATAATCCACAACTTGGGAATAATCAAGGTAGGATTGTATTTCGGGATACGCCCTTTCTTCAAGATTACGAAAATTTAAATAATATTAACTTAAGCAGTAATCAATTTTATGTTGAAAATAATCCTATGAATGTTTCTGAAGCTTCCCAAAATGGTTTGTTAAATTTAATTACTGATATTAATATTACTGATTTAGGAACTTCTCCTTCTTCTTTTAATGTATACGATGGCGCAACAGTAAAGGGCTCTTATAATGGGGTATTGTATTATAACGACACGAGCAACTTTAATAATACTGAACTTGTTGTTCCTGTCCCAATAAGTATTTCTTTTGAAGCATTCAGAATAGACTAACTTCACAAACTGTAATCCTAACTAAATGAAAAAACTACTCTTACTCTCCGCTTTATTAATCTTTGGGTTTGTGTCTGCTCAGACAATTTCTAAGCAAGTAATTAGCCCTTTAGGTGGTAATGAGTATAACAACTCACATAAGTTGAGCTACACAGTAGGAGAAATTATAGTCGGTGCTATGACCAATGAAGAAGGTAGTATTCAATTAGGAAATGGGTATTATCCTTCTCTTAATCTTGAGGCTCTTAGTATTGAGTCCCCATCCACAAAACTTACAGTTAAGATATATCCAAATCCTACCAAAGAGGTAATTTTTGTAACCCACCCTGATAGTATTTCTTTCAAAGTATTTATTTCTGATTTAACTGGTAAAGTTTTACTACAAAAAGAAGTTGGCAAACAAGAACCTATCAATATAGAAAGCTATCCCACAGGAACTTATCTTATTAATGTAACCACAGAAGACAATAAAATCAATTCATATAAAATTATTAAGCAATGAAAAAGTATTTACTCAGTTTAACTCTTTTATTATTATCATTAAGCATTAACGCTCAAGCTCCTCAGGGATTTAATTACCAAGCCACTGTAAGAAATGCAAGTGGCGACTTGGTAGTGAATCAGAATGTATATTTTAAATTTAATATTATTCAAGGCTCACAAACAGCTATCCCTCTTTATGTAGAAGAACACTATGTCCCTACAGATGATTTGGGACAAGTATCACTTGTAATTGGACAAGGTACAGCTTCTAATGGTATATTTTCAGAGCTGGACTGGTCAATTGGAAATTATTTTTTAGGTATCGAACTAAACACTGGTAGCGGATATACGGCTTTGGGAACTACACAATTTCTTAGCGTACCTTATGCATTATATGCTGAAAGTTCTGGTTCTGGTGGTGGCTCTAATTTACCAGATGGGATAAATTATGGAGATACTCTGATTTGGAATCCATCAACAAATAGTTGGGTGGTTAATTATACTGGGACTTGCCAAATTCAGTTAGAGACACTTGAGCCTACTGGGTTAGGTAACGGGGCGGGTACACTTAACGGAATAATTACATTTTCTGAAAACTGTACAGCTCCTCAGATAAATTGGTATGGTTTTGTCCACAGCTCTGTTACGCAGACTCCTACTGTTCCTGATTCTCAGGTTTTTAGCCAAAACTTAGGGTCGATAGGAGATTTACTTTCTTTCAATATTGCTGGTGGTTTAAATTCTGGGACAACTTATTATTACAGGGTATTTGCTATGACTGGTAGTCAAACTGAAGGTAATGAAGAGTATTTTTATGGGAATGTAATTAGCTACACAGCACCCTAATAATGATTTAAGTGGATGGAATGTAGACAATGTCATTTAGCACAAACACCCCCCAATGGACACTACCTCAACCTAACTTCACAAACTGTAATCCTTAACTAAATGAAAAAACTACTCTTACTCTCCGCATTACTTGTTTCTTTAAGCTCTTTTGGGCAAGAAGATAATAAACAAGGTTTAGTAATAAAGTATTATAAAAGTGGAGAGGTTAGGAAGAAAGGAAACTATATAGATGGGAAATTACAAGGAGAATATTTTTGGTATTTTAAAAGTGGAGAGGTTCAAAAGAAATCAAAATGGGTAGATGGGAAAGTACAAGGAGAATATATAGAATATTATGAAAGTGGAGAAATAAAAGAAATCAAGAATTACAAAGATGGGGTGTTAATTGACAATTAACTCCTACCTTAACCTAACTTCACAAACTGTAATCCTAACTAAATAGGTTAAATTTAACTGCCTATTTACTGCCAGTAATGAGACAGTTGTTGTGTTTTTTCACTAAATTTGAGGTAATGTATCAAGGCACAAAAAAAAGCCCTTACATTACTGTAAAGGCTTTATAACTGGCTCCTCCTCTTAGGCTCGAACTAAGGACCCTCTGATTAACAGTCAGATGCTCTAACCAACTGAGCTAAGGAGGAGTGTTTTTTTGCTATTGCGAGCGCAAATATATAGTATTTTTTATTTTCTACAAATAGAAATTTAATATTATTTAATCAAAAACCGCTTTAAAAATATCATTCCCATTCGCAAACAATACGAGTGCAATCAAAATAAAGAATCCGGCGGTTTGGGCATACTCCATAAACTTGTCACTTGGCTTACGTCCCGACACCATTTCATAGAGTAAAAACATCACGTGACCACCATCCAAAGCAGGGATGGGCAGTAAATTGAGCACCCCTAACATAATCGATAAAAAAGCGGTGATTCCCCAAAACGATTGCCAGCTCCAAGTGTCCGGAAAAATATCAAATATGGCTTTAAATCCACCAACACCCTTATAAGCACCAGTACTTGGTGAGAAAATAAGCTTCAATTGCGTCCAATACGAAGATATTTGTGAGGTAAAACGGTCCAAACCAACACCAATACTTTCGCCAAACGTATAGGAGTTTTCAACGACTTTAAAGTACCCTAGTGCTTCAATAGTAGAATAATTAGCTCCTTTAATTAATCCTAAGTTTCCATTGGCATCAATTTGAAGGGTTTTAGTAAGTGTTTCTCCAGCTCTTAAAACAGTGGCACTTACCGTTTGTCCTTTATAGTCTGAAGCCAAGGCCTCAAATTCATCAAAATACTTAAAAGATTTGCCGTCTATACTGGTCAACAAATCGCCTTGTTGTAAATCTTGACCCGCATTTAGAGAGCCTTCTGCTATACTACTAACAATAAAGGGACGTCTTAATTCAAAAAAGGATCGGCTTTTACTACCGCTTAATCGCCCTAGAAAGTCTTCTGGGAAGGTGACGCTCATGGATTCACCATCGCGTTCAAAACTAACCAATTGCGCCGATAATAGGTTCTTTCTTAAATCCGAATAATTTACAATCTCTTGACCATTGATCGCTGTAATATTATCGCCTGTCTGTAATCCCAATTCAATGAGTAAGGGATTTGTAATTAAATAACCATCTTTAATGCTTTTCGCATCAATATCCGAATCGCCATACGAAAACGCCATGAAAATATAAATCACTGCCGCCAATATAAAATTCACAGTCACACCACCCAGCATAATGATGAGTCGTTGCCAAGATGGCTTTGAACGAAACTCCCAAGGCTGTGGTTCTTGTGCCATCTGCTCTGTGTCCATGCTCTCGTCAATCATCCCTGAAATCTTTACATAGCCCCCCAAAGGCAACCAGCCGATTCCATAAACAGTCTCACCAATTTTCTTTTTGAATAACGAATATTTGACATCAAAAAAAAGGTAAAACTTCTCGACGCGCGTTTTAAATAATTTAGCCGGAATAAAGTGGCCTAATTCATGCAGCACAATCAATAGTGAAAGACTCAATAAAAACTGTGATATTTTGATAACAAATTCCATGTTGTATGTGTAGGATTAAGTGAACAAATGTAAAGTTTTCAATTTAGAAACAAAAACTTTATTAGGATGCTTCATTTTTAGGAAGATATATTCAAAATTCTCTGTTCTGTATTGTATTTTTGCAAGTATAATGACACCACTATGAATGCCTTTTTAAAAAAATACAAACTCTTCATAACCACCCTCTTTGTGCTGTCATGCATTATTATCACGTTGTTTTACAACATTCTAAAACCAGTCAAAGTATTGCCCATCTATCAACCTGCACAAGTGAATTATGAGTTAGTAGATAGCACCATTCAGCACCAAAAAAAATACCATCGCATTGCCGATTTTAGCTTGATCAATCAAAATGGAGACACAATTACACAAGAATTTTACAAAAATAAAATCTATGTCGCAGACTTTTTCTTTACAACCTGTCAGACCATATGCCCTATCATGACTGATCACATGTACGAAATTCAAAAACAAACCATTACCGATCCTGAAATTCTATTACTCTCACATTCGGTAACTCCAAAAATTGATTCCGTTGCCCAACTCAAACGCTACGCCAAAAAAAAATTGGTCAATAGCTCCAAATGGAATTTAGTGACTGGCGATAAAAAACAAATTTATGAGCTGGCACGTAAATCCTATCTGGCAGTAAAAGACGCTGGCGACGGTGGTCCTTATGATATGATTCATACCGAAAACTTTATGTTAATTGACAAAAAGCGACAAATTAGAGGTTTTTATGATGGAACCAATTTCGAAGAAATTGAGCGTCTTCTTAAAGACATAAAAATTTTAAAAGCATCGTATAAAAACTAATCTTTTTAGTACTTTTGCTTCTTTAAAATGAATCTAAATAAGCATGCACTTGACCATAGCAGACCTTAAAAAAGGAGAAAAAGGTACCATTACCGACAGCTCATCCGAAGACATTCCATTAAAGCTATTAGAAATGGGATGCCTTCCAGGAAATACAGTGCATTTACTTCAATTGGCACCCTTTGCAGATCCGATGTATCTCAATGTTAACGACAGTTTTTTGGCCATTAGAAAAGAAACTGCCGCTCTGATTATAATCAAAAAAATAGATGAGTAAACAGATAAACGTTGCGCTAATTGGAAATCCAAACACTGGAAAAACATCGGTGTTTAATGCCTTGACAGGTCTCAATCAAAAGGTTGGAAATTACCCTGGAATTACGGTCGATAAAAAGCAAGGCATCTGTAAATTATCACGCGGAGTTAAAGCTCATATTTTAGACCTACCAGGCACCTACAGCCTAAACGCCTCCTCTTTGGATGAGAATGTGGTCATTGAACTACTACTCAATAAAAATGATAAAGACTACCCCGACGTTGCAATTATTGTAAGTGATGTCGAAAACCTAAAGCGAAACTTACTGCTCTTTACTCAAATTAAAGACCTTAAAATCCCCACTATTTTGGTGATTAACATGAGTGATTTAATGAACCGTAAAGGCATTTCCTTAGACATAGAATTATTAGAAGCAAAACTTCATACCAAAATAGCCCTTGTAAGTACCCGAAAAAATAATGGCATTCAAGAGTTAAAACAACTCATCGAAAATTATAAAACGATTTCTAAAGAAACCTGTTTAGATACAAGCTCAATTGACACGGCTTATTTTGAAAGTTTACAAAAAGCGTTTCCAAATCAAGATGTTTATAAATTATGGTTGGTCATTACTCAAGATGCAAATTTTGGAAAAATCACACGTCAGGAATTAGATATTTCAAAATTTAAAACAAAATCAAATCAAGAATTAAAGCGATTGCAGCAAAAAGAAGCCATCAAACGCTATCAATTTATCAATTCAATTTTAAAAGAAGGACAAACCATAGATCGCTCTAAAGCTACTGGATTAAGAAGTAAATTGGACCGTTTACTAATTCATAAAGTTTGGGGATACGTGATCTTTTTCTGGATTTTATTGACCATTTTCCAGGCAATATACGATTGGGCAACAGTTCCTATGGACCTCATCGACACTACTTTTGCGAGCTTAGCTGAATGGGTAAAAAACACCTTTCCTAATGGTGGAATGGTCACCGATTTGGTGGCGGAAGGGATTGTATCGGGGATTGGTGGCATCGTCATATTTATTCCTCAAATTGCCTTTTTGTTTTTATTCATTTCGATATTAGAAGAAAGTGGCTATATGAGTCGTGTGGTCTTTTTGATGGATCGCATCATGCGGCGATTTGGGTTGAGTGGAAAAAGTTTAGTGCCGCTAATTTCTGGGACAGCTTGTGCCATTCCTGCAGTCATGGCCACCCGAAATATCGAAAACTGGAAAGAACGTCTCATCACTATATTAGTCGTCCCGTTTACAACTTGTTCAGCACGTTTGCCTGTGTACCTCATCATCATCGCATTGGTAATTCCAGAAGGTTCTATTATTGGATTGAGTTACCAAGCACTAACCCTGATGGCATTGTACCTGCTCGGGTTTGGAATGGCTATATTTTCAGCTTACATCCTTGATAGAGTTTTAAGAACAAGACATAAAACATTTTTTGTGGTAGAAATGCCAAACTATAAACTACCCCTACTGAAAAATGTTATTATTACAGTAATTGAAAAAACAAAAACATTTGTGTTTGAAGCTGGGAAAATCATTTTAGCAATTTCAATTATTCTTTGGGTCTTAGCATCTTATGGCCCTGGAGATAAATTTAACAATGCGGAAGCCTATATAGAACCCACCACACAAACCTCCTATGAACGAAACGATCAAATCGCAGCTTTTAAGTTAGAACACTCTTATATTGGAATTATTGGAAAAACAATTGAACCACTAATTAAACCTTTGGGGTATGATTGGAAGGTTGGTATTGGATTGGTTGCGTCTTTTGCCGCTCGAGAAGTCTTTGTGGGAACATTAGCAACAATTTATAGTGTAGGTAGTGCAAATGAAGGCGAAAATATTGACACTATTAAAAACAAAATGCAAAATGAAACCTATGCAGATGGCACAAAAGTATTCACACTAGCTTCGGGAATTTCGTTGCTGTTATTTTATGCGTTTGCCATGCAATGTATGAGTACATTAGCAATTGTAAAACGCGAAACTAAAAGCTGGAAGTGGCCGATTCTTCAGCTCATTGGAATGACGGCCATCGCTTATATTTGTGCGTTGATTGCATTTCAGTTTTTAAAATAGTACAAGATGAACGATACCTTTCAAACAATCATAATTGCTTCCTTATTAATTTTGGCACTTGCCTATGTATTCCGAAAACAGCTTTGGAAATCCAAAAAGAAACACAATGGTTGTGGCAACGACGGTTGTGGATGTTAACCTAAAGCAACATCTAAAGTCATCATCACTATAAATCCACCAATAAACCCAAGCGTTGCAATATCGGTATATTTATCGCGTTGCGTTTCGGGGATTACTTCTTCAACCACTACAAAAATCATCGCTCCCGCAGCAAATGCTAGAGCATAGGGTAAAATAGGGGTGAAAAATGTCACCGCAACGGCGCCAAATACAGCTGCTATTGGTTCTACAATAGCCGACAATTGTCCATACCAAAAACTTTTAAACCTACTCACTCCTTGACGTCTTAACGGCATAGAAACAGCCAGCCCTTCTGGGAAGTTTTGGATTCCAATTCCAAGGGCTAATGCTACAGCACCCCCAATTGTTGCTTCTGGAATTCCTGCAGCGACACCTCCAAAGAGGACACCAACAGCCAACCCTTCTGGGATGTTGTGAAGTGTAATTGCCAATACCAATAAGGTGGTTCGATGCCAAGGCGATTTGACGCCTTCTTTTTCACTTTCTTTAAAATTAATGTGCAAATGTGGGAGCACTTTGTCAAGTCCAAATAGAAATAATGCCCCAAAACCAAACCCAATGGCTGCAGGAATCACTTTAAAAAACCCTTCTCCTGGACTCATTTCAATACTTGGAGCCAATAAACTCCAAAAACTTGCTGCGACCATGACACCTCCAGTAAATCCGAGCATCCCGTCTAATAGTCCACGATTCATTCCTTTGAAAAAAAACACAAGAGAGGCCCCTAAAGCCGTCACAACCCAAGTAAATAATGAAGCATAAAGCGCCGCTAAAATGGGGTCTATACTACTAAGGTAAGAAATAATCTGATCCATGTTTTTTTATAAAATTTTGCGCAAGTTACTAAATCCTTTTTTCTTTTTGAAGTTGTTCGTAAGCTTCTTGAACCTTTTTAAACTTTTCTTCCGCCCCTTTTTGATGCTCCTTTCCTAAGTGTGAGACTTTATCGGGATGGTATTTTTTAGCCATTTTTCTGTACGCCTTTTTAATTTCGGAAATTGTCGCATTTGAGTCGAGTTCTAAAATTTTATACGCACTATCAGAGCTGTTATAAAACATGGCTTTGATACTCTCAAAATCTTTGGGGTTAATCCCTAAATATGAAGCGATAAGCGCAATGGCTTCCACTTCAGAATCGGCCACATGATGATCTGACTTTGCAATCCCAAATAAAAAATGAACCAGTTGAAGGCGTGAGGCATGGTCCATCATTTGACGAATTTGCAAACAGACTTGACGATTTGAAATGTTGGCTTGTTTGGAGATTTCTCTAAATAAATTAAACGCTTGGTTGGCACGTGCTTTGCCATACATTTGAACAAATTGTGCACGAACAAAATCCAATTCTCGCTGGTCCTGTTTGCCATCTGCTTTGATGACAATCGATGCCAATATCAACAAGCTGACTTCGAAATCTCCCGAACGTGTTACCGATTGATTTTGAGAACGATCGCTGCCACTTTTAGAAGATGCGTCTAACATACTTCCCACTGCCAGTCCAATAATTGCCCCAATTGGTCCTCCAAATGACCATCCAATCGTCGCTCCTATCCATTTTGAAAACCCCATATATTCGTGTCCTAATTAAATTAAAAACCAAACCTACAAAAAAACAACAGAATCAGTTGACAACCGCTGTGATTTCTGAACTAATTTATAGTCAATTTAACATTTGTCATCTTTAAAAATGAATATAATTGCCCGACAAATGTGTATCTTTGTGCTTTAATTAAAAAATAAAATATACATGTATCCAGCAGAATTAGTAAAACCCATGCGTGAACATTTAACGCAAGTAGGTTTTGAAGAATTACATACCGCCGAAGCTGTGGACACTTCTTTAGCAAAATCTGGCACGACTTTAATTGTAGTCAACTCGGTTTGTGGTTGTGCAGCAGCCAATGCGCGTCCCGGTGCCATCATGAGTTTAAGTAATGATAAACGACCGGCTCAAACCGTAACTGTGTTTGCAGGCGTTGATAAAGAAGCCGTTGATAAAGCCAGAGCACATATGATTCCTTTCCCTCCAAGTTCGCCTTGTATGGCCTTATTTAAAGATGGGGAATTAGTACACATGCTTGAGCGTCATCATATTGAAGGACGACCAGCAGAACTGATTGCAGAAAACTTAATGAATGCGTATAACGAACACTGTTAGTAGCATTTAAAAACTTACAAAACCAGACAGAGATGTCTGGTTTTTTTTGGTTTAATTAGCCTAAAACCTGAACCAAATCTTCGATTTTGGTGAGTAACTGAACTTTAATCGTGGTATTTTTAAGTCCAATTTTATTGTGTTTGGAAATGAATATAATTTCATAGCCTAATTTTTCTGCTTCCAAAATACGTTGATCCACCCGTTGAACAGGTCGGATTTCACCAGAAAGTCCAACTTCTCCTGCAAAACAAACGTTTTTAGCGAGGGCTTCGTCATCGTTAGAAGACAAAATCGCCGCCACAACCGCCAAATCAATTGCCGGATCATCCACATTGATTCCCCCTGTAATGTTTAAAAACACATCCTTTGCACCAAGTCTAAAACCTGCCCGTTTTTCTAAAACAGCCAAAAGCATGTTGAGGCGTTTGGCATTAAAACCTGTTGCACTACGCTGTGGGGTTCCATACACTGCGGTACTGACCAATGCTTGGACTTCAATCAATAATGGGCGAACCCCTTCGAGGGTCACTGCAATAGCATTGCCAGAAAGGGCTTCGTCTTTTTTGGAAATTAAAATCTCAGACGGATTGGTCACTTCTCGTAGGCCTGAACCCAACATTTCATAAATCCCCATTTCATGAGTGGATCCAAAACGGTTTTTATGGGCTCTTAAAATTCTAAACACATGGTTTCGATCGCCTTCAAACTGAAGAACGGTATCTACCATATGCTCTAATATTTTTGGTCCTGCAATAGAACCATCTTTAGTGATGTGCCCTATTAAAATAACAGGCGTTGCCGTTTCTTTCGCAAATTTAATCAGCTCACTTGTGCATTCTTTGATTTGAGAAACGCTGCCTGCAGACGCCTCTAAATAATCACTTTGTAAGGTTTGAATCGAATCAATAATCACCACATCAGGTTGAAGGGCTTCGATTTGCTTAAATATATGTTGTGTTTTTGTTTCGGTTAAAATGTAACAGCTGTCATTCAGGGGCTGAATACGTTCTGCCCGCAATTTGATTTGTTTTTGACTTTCTTCGCCAGAGACATAAAGTGTTTTGTAAGGTAGTTTCAAGGATATTTGCAACATGAGTGTGCTTTTCCCTATCCCAGGCTCGCCCCCCAAAAGTGTAAGAGATCCAGGTACTATCCCACCCCCTAAAACGCGGTTTAACTCCCCATCAGCCGTGTCCATTCGAACCGTTTTGGTGGTGTCAATTTCAGAGATTTTTAACGGTTTTGAGACCCGGTTTGGAGCACTTTGAACTCCTGTTTTCCAATCTTTTTTATCGGGTTTCTGAACGAGTTCTTCAGTAATTGTATTCCAAGATTTACAAGAGGTACATTGCCCTTGCCATTTGGCAAATTGAGCCCCACAGCTCTGACAAAAAAAAGTGGTTTTAACTTTAGCCATTAGAATCCGTATTCTTGTTTAATTTGATCTGCTCTGTCGAACATATCATCTTTTGTATAGCCTTCGACTTCCTCGAGCGTGTAGGCAGATCTATAGATGTCCATTGCTTTTTCTGGCTTGCCTGTTTCTTCATAATACCGAGCGATGTAAAAACTAGCAAGGACGGTGTTGGGATGTTGTTTATTTGCAATTTTGCCTAACTCTTTAAAATATTCAAATTGTTTTGTTTTTTGAATTGCAGCCGCAATGGCTCTAAAATCATTAACGAGTATTTGCTTTTTGATTCCAAATAAGGTTTCAATCATGTCATATTTTTCAATAAGATAATCCACAGGCGATGTTTCTAAAGTTAAGATATGATTCTTATATTCTTCCTTGCTAATCGGTTGATATACTAAAAAGATGCTTTGGAATGCTTTTGGAATGGATTGTGCTACAAGTGAATAATGATTGGCATCATCAAAATTATCAAACCCATAAAGGAGGTTTTCGTTTTCTATGGCAGAAATATTGTTGTTAAGCGCCATAATTTGTTTGTGATTACGCTTGAGGTCTAAAGCTGCAGTCGAGAGATAATAAAACGTTTTAGACTTACTTTCAAGGCTAAGTCTGTTTGTGAGATTTTCTTCCATAACAGAAGACAAGCTTGGGCTCAAAGCTACAAAGGCATTAAAAACAGGACGGTCCTTAAATAAATAATAATTGATGAAATTTGCTGTTTTACCATGTCCTATCGCGACTCTAAAATTGAGGGTGCGATAATTTTCGCTCATAAAATTGAGGAGTTCATTTTCTATAAAATCATAAAACTGAGCCCCTGTTTTAGAAGGCAAATAATCATCCATTGAAATATAACAATCTTCTGATCTTGAACCGTCTTGGTTGACCCCTACCACAATGGCTTCTGGCATGTCCTCCCAGTAAGAGTAATAATCCACATTTCCAGCAACTACTTCAAAAAGATAATCTCCATCAAAAACAACTATTAAAGGATAGTATTTTTCGGAATTTTCTTCATAGTTTCGAGGAAGTTGGATTTTCAATTCACGAGAGGTTCCTAAAAACTCGGATTCCATCGATTCATAAACTGTCTGAGCTAACGTTAGATTAAAACATAGCAAGAATGAGAGGACAAAAAACTTCATATATAGTTGTTAAACGTTTGTGTTGCCAAGTTAAGAAAATAACCGAACACGAAATATATTATTCTGAAGTTTGTTTTGAATATAATTTGTTATAAATCGGTAAAAAGAATAGTGAAAATCCGCCCAAGACAATAACCATTAGCGTTTGAGACGTCCACATAATCCATCCAAATGCTCTGCTAGGATCTTCTTGAAAATTAAATAGTGTAAATGCAATAACTATGGCCTCAGGATAGGATCCTATCCCCCCGTTAGTTACTGCAATGCTAAAACTTGCAAAAATAAAACCTATTAAAATCGCTGAAAACGGAAGTTGACTTGTTTCTTCTAAAGAAAAAGAAGTGACGTAAAACATCAGAACATACATGCCCCAAATAAAAAGTGTATGAAAAATAAACGCCCATTTTTTTTTCATTTTTAAAATACTGGTAATCCCTTCAAGTAATCCACTTAAAACAGATTTAATTTTTATCACAGCTTTAGATTTCCCTCTTTTAATCATTCGTGTCAAAAAAACGATTACAATTAAACTTGCGATTGCCAAGGTCAAAATTTGGTTTGTAGAAACATGTAACTCCTTAATTTTTTCGGAAAATTGTATGAAAATAACATCAAATTGTAAAATAAGCGCCATAGAAATAATGACTAGCATCACTAGCATATCTGCGAGACGTTCTGAAACGATCGTACCAAAGCTTTTTTCAAAAGGGACGCCTTCGTAATTCGTAAGCACAGATGCTCTTGCAACTTCACCGGCTCTTGGAATCGTGTAGTTTATAATATAGGTTGCAAAAACAGCCATGATACTATTTCCTAACTTAATGTTATAACCCATAGGTTCTAACTGAAATCTCCAGCGGTACGCACGCGATAAATGACTAAGCAGTCCAAAAAAAACACCCAAACCAACCCAAAAATAGTTTGCATTTTTGAAGTATTCTAACAATTGAGAGATGGATGTTTTGGAAAGTGAATACCAAACCAACAGCCCAGCTAACAAAAGTGAAAGGCTAATTTTAAGAGCTGATTTAAGTTTCTTGTTCAAGAAATTAGTTTAATAGATTCGTATCTTCATTTGGAAATACTAAAGACGGTTTGAATGTTTTAGCGGTTTCTATATCCATAAAAGCATAAGTGATTAGGATCAAAACATCGCCAATAGAGACTTTGTGTGCCGCAGCTCCGTTGAGGGTGATTTCTCCTGAATTTCTAGGGCCTGGAATGACATAAGTATCTAAGCGCTCGCCATTATTATTGTTGACCACTTGGATTTTTTCGCCTTGAATAATATTGGCAGCATCCATTAAGTCTTCATCAATAGTAATACTCCCTATATAATCAAGATCCGCACCAGTGACCTTTACGCGATGAATTTTAGATTTTACGACTTGTATTTGCATAGTTTTCAAAGGTAATTAATTTAAAGCGATATTGTCAATTAATCGGACATCTCCTACAAAAACCGCAATAAATGCACGGTATTTGGTTTGCTTTTTTTGTTGAATGGGGACTAAGTTTTTAGACTCCGAAATTTGAAAATATTCTAATTCAAACAAAGGGTGGTTGCTAAATTCGGTAGTGACCCAATAAGAGATATCAGAATGTTTTTTGGATTTAAATTTTTCTTTAACGGATTGTAGGGTTTTATAAATTAGAGCCGCTGATTTTTTTTCTTCATCGGACAAACGGCTGTTGCGTGAACTCATAGCGAGTCCGTTGGGCTCGCGCTCAATTGGACAGCCTACAATAGTTACTGGTAGCTGAGTAATCTCAACCATCTTTTTGATAATTTGTAATTGCTGAAAATCCTTTTCACCAAAATAAGCTTTGTTAGGTTTCACAATTTCAAACAAGCATTTTACGATCGTTCCAACACCATCAAAATGCCCTTTTCTAAACTTGCCTTCCATTTGAGATTCCAACCCTCCAAAATCAAAATGTTCAACTTTTATTTTGGATCCATAGACATCCTCAATTGTTGGGGCATAGACCAGAATTGTAGATTTGGAAAGTGTTTCCAATAACTGAATATCTTCAGTCAACGTTTGTGGATATGTATTTAAATCATTTGGGTTGTCGAATTGTGTAGGATTTACAAAAATACTGACAACTACTAGCGTGTTTTCTGCCAAAGCAGTATTGACTAAAGACAAATGTCCTGTATGGAGCGCCCCCATCGTTGGCACAAATCCCAACGAAAAAGAAGGGGTGCTTTGCTTGGAAATAAAGGCACTTAACTCAGCTTTAGATGTATAAACTCGCATTTAGTAAATAATTAACAGTGTGCAAACTTAAGGTATTACTGCTAATCTGCATAAAATTTTGTATTTTTGCGTGTTTTTTGTTGATAATGCCAAAACTTTTTTAATTTATGAAAGATAAGAGAATATTATACGTTTCGTCCGAGGTTGTTCCATATTTACCTGAAACAGAGATTTCCTCCATGTCCTTTGAAGCGCCGAGAATGGTGAACAAACAAGGAGGGCAGATACGAATATTCATGCCGCGTTATGGAAACATTAACGAACGAAGACATCAATTGCATGAAGTGATTCGCCTTTCGGGAATCAACTTAGTGATCAATGATTTAGACATGCCTTTAATTATAAAAGTAGCTTCGATTCCAAAAGAACGTATTCAAGTATATTTTATTGATAATGAAGAATATTTCAAACGTAAGGCAACATTTACGGATGAAAATGGTGAATTATTTGATGATAATGATGAACGTGCTATATTTTTTGCAAAGGGAGTTATAGAGACTGTAAAGAAATTAAATTGGGCTCCCGACATTATTCATGTCCATGGTTGGCTCGCTTCTTTATTGCCCTTATACCTTAAGCAATACTACAAAGACGAACCGCTTTTCAAAGAAAGTAAAATTGTAACTTCTATTTACAATCAAAGTTTTGACAAAACCCTTAATATGGACATGGTTGATAAAATTAAGTTTGACGAAATTGAAGACACGCACATCAATAAGCTCAAAACACCTAGTTATACGAACTTAATGAAAGTCGCTGTTGATTTTTCAGATGGCTTAATAAGGGGGTCTCAAGAACTTCCAGAAGACTTAGAATCCTACCTAACTAATTGTGAAAAACCTGTACTAGATTACCAATATCCAGAAGCTTTTGCAGAGGCTTACACCGAATTTTATAACACACAAATCTTAAAACTTGTCCCTTAAATATGAAATATTTTAAATCCGTATTATTTAAATCAGTTTGTTCTTTCTCTCTGATTTTTATAATTCAAGCCTGTGATAATGAATTTTCCGAAATTGGAACCGGAATTGTAGGAACTCCAGATTTTGAAATTGAAAACGGTTTATATCCCGTAAAAACTTACAATAAAAAAATTACGCCATTTCAATCTAATGGACTCTTTGAAAATCTTTTAGGCTACTATTACGACCCTTTATTTGGCGACTCTAAAGTTCATTTTGTAGGGCAATTAACCCCCCAAACGCTAGCACCTGATTTTGGAGACAATACAGAGTTAGACTCTGTAATCTTAACAATTCCCTATTCAAGCACTGCAAGCACTTCTGAGGATACAACAACCTACGAGCTTGATTCTTTATATGGAAGCAGCCCTATAAAATTATCCGTCTTTAAAAACAATTATTTCCTAAGAGACTTTGATCCGAACGCCGACTTGGATGCTGTTCAAAATTATTATTCCAACGGAACTTTGGCGCAAGGCGAACTCATGGGAAGCGCTGACCTTGAAGGAGAGCTAATTTATCAAGATGACACCTATTTTCCAAGTGCAAATTCTATAGAATTATGGGAAACCAATGAAGACACTGATGAGGTTGAAGTCACCTCTACATTACAGCCAAGTTTAAGACTCAACCTGTTTGGAGGTGAAGTAGAAGAGGGTGCCTCAGCCCCTACTACCCTAGAATTTTGGGAAGACTTGATTTTATTTAAGGAAGGCGATGAAGTTCTGAACACAGTCAGTAGTTTTTATGAGTATTTCAGAGGTCTTTATTTTAAAGTAGAGCCAACAGCTCCGCAGCAAGGAAACCTAATGCAACTCAACTTTTCTTCATCCGATGCAAGCGTGACCCTGTATTATAACTATGATAAAACCACAACCACAGATGATGGAACGGAAACAACCACTAACGCTCAAGGAGAATATAAAATGACTTTCACAGGTAATCGTGTCAATATTTTTGAAAACGACTTTAATACTTCTGTATTACAAACCATTGAAGACACAACGACAGATGCAGAAGGAGACGACTATCTTTATTTAAAAGGAGGCGAAGGTTCAATGGCAGTGGTGGAATTGTTTGCTGACGAGGAAGGAAATTCTGAAATAGATCAACTGAACGAATTTAGAGAGGTTAATGACGGCGTGGTAACTGTAAAACGCTTGATAAACGAAGCCTATTTAGAGTTTTATGTCGATGAAACACAATCGAATACAGATATTCCCAACAGAGTCTATATCTACGATTTAGAAAACAACATCCCTGTAAGGGACTTCTATTTAGATCAAACTACGAATACGGTTTCTTCCGATTCTAAATTCACACATTTGGTGCCTTTAGCAACCGAAACAGATGCTGATGGAACGGAACAAAAGAAATATAAAATTAGATTAACAGAACATCTAAATAATATCATTATAAGAGATTCCACAAATGTGAAGCTTGGACTTGTGGTGTCTTCCAATGTAGGGGCAATTACCTCAAGAGGGTTCCAAAATAGTATTGATTTAGAAGAAAATATTGTTATAGAGGGTGCACCAATCGGAACTGTATTGTCTCCCAAAAGTGTTGTTCTTCATGGGAACAACTCCCCAAATACTGCTAAAAGAATCAAACTCAATATCTATTATACCGAACCTAATAATTAATAACATATGTGTGGAATTGTAGGATACATTGGCCATCGAGATGCCTATCCAGTAATACTAAAAGGACTTCAACGATTAGAATACAGAGGTTACGACAGTGCCGGAATTGCGCTTTATGATGGTTCTGAGATTAAACTCTCAAAAACCAAAGGAAAAGTTGCCGATTTAGAAGCTAAAGTTTCTAAACAAATCAATTCCATAGGAAATTTAGGAATTGGCCATACGCGTTGGGCAACTCACGGAGTTCCAAATGATGTCAATTCACATCCTCATTTTTCTAATTCTGGTGATTTGGTTATTATCCATAATGGAATTATCGAAAATTATGGCGCGCTCAAAAAAGAACTCATAAAAAGAGGCTATAAATTTTCGTCAGATACCGATACAGAGGTTCTAGTAAACCTGATTGAGGACATTCAAAAAAATAACAATTTAAAACTTGGTAAAGCTGTTCAAGTTGCACTCAACCAAGTAGTAGGTGCGTATGCTATTGCCGTATTTGATATTAAAAAACCGAATGAAATTGTCGTGGCTCGACTGGGAAGTCCACTTGCAATTGGCGTTGGCGAAAATGAATTTTTCATAGCCAGTGATGCCTCTCCTTTTATAGAATACACCAACAATGCGGTGTATTTAGAGGATGAAGAAATGGCAGTTGTTAGGTTGCACAAGCCATTAAATGTACGAAATATCAAAGATGATAGAATCGTCAGTCCCTACGTTCAAGAGTTAAAAATAAATCTTGAGCAAATTGAAAAGGGAGGTTATGATCATTTTATGCTCAAAGAAATTTTTGAGCAACCAAACGCAATTAAAGACACTTATAGAGGTCGATTGTTATCTAACGAAGGCATTATAAAAATGGCGGGAGTTGAAGATAATATGGGTAAATTTTTAAATGCCAACCGTATTATTATCATCGCCTGTGGAACATCATGGCATGCAGGATTAGTCGCAGAATATATTATTGAAGACCTCGTCCGAATCCCTGTAGAGGTGGAATATGCTTCAGAATTTCGATACAGAAACCCTGTGATTTCCAAAAATGATGTGGTCATCGCCGTTTCTCAATCTGGAGAAACAGCCGATACACTAGCCGCAATCAAACTCGCTAAAGAAAAAGGGGCCTTTGTATTTGGAGTGTGTAATGTAGTAGGATCCTCAATTTCGAGAGAAACACATGCAGGTGCTTACACCCATGCTGGACCCGAAATTGGTGTGGCTTCTACCAAAGCATTTACCACACAAATTACAGTGCTTACCCTTATTGCATTGCGATTGGCAAAAGCCAAAGGTACTATGTCAAGTTCTGACTTTAGAAGACATCTTGTAGAGTTGGAGACCATTCCTGAAAAAGTCGCGGCAACTCTTAAATCAGATGCCCTCTCAAAAGAAGTGGCGGAAATCTATAAAGATGCCAAAAACTTCCTATACTTAGGCCGTGGGTTTAATTTTCCTGTGGCTCTTGAAGGAGCTCTGAAACTCAAAGAAATATCTTACATACATGCCGAAGGGTATCCAGCAGCAGAAATGAAACATGGACCTATCGCGCTTATAGATGAAAACATGCCCATTGCAGTCATTGCAACCAAATTTGGGCATTATGAAAAAGTAGTGAGTAATATTCAAGAAATCAAATCTAGAAAAGGAAAAATTATTGCAGTAGTCACCAAAGGGGATGTCCAAGTTAAAGACATTGCTGACCATGTGATTGAAGTTCCTGAAACCTTAGAACTGCTTTCGCCACTTCTTACCACCATTCCTTTGCAATTGTTGTCTTATCACATCGCTGTCATGTTGGACAGAAATGTAGACCAACCTCGAAATCTTGCTAAATCAGTAACTGTTGAGTAAGTAACTACTTGATTGTCAAGTACTTAGGTCGATTTCTGAACCTTCTATTTTTTTAATAAATTGTACATTAGAAGTACAAAAAACACGATAACACAGGTGTAAGTTATTATATCTATTATCACATGTTCAATCAAACCTTCAAGAAAGTAACCGTTTACAATTACGATAAACATACACAAGGACATGATCTTTCCAATCCCTTTTGGTTCACTCCCAAGTCCTAATAATTCCCAGTATTTCATATATTAACTAGAAGTTATCATCAGAAAAAATCTATAGTGTCAAAAAGTGTCAATGTATTATTAAGTTTTATTCCATCACAGATTGATCTCAACTCTTCCTTGACTGATGAATTCAAAGTATCATAAGACTTCCTAGAATAGTAAGTCAAATTTTTCATGTCATTAGATATTGTTTTTTCCATACTATAAATTGAGTTACAAACCTGTTTTAGTGATGAAATAACATCAGTTAATTTTGAATCAATACTTGTTATTTTTCTTGATATTTCCTTTTCCCAATTTGATTCAAAAACTCCCAAATTATCAAATGTCTCATATATTTCGTAATAAGAAATCATATCTTTTGTTAATACAGAAACAACCATATTAGTAGAATGTATTACTAATAAATCGTAATTTTTGATACTCATTCTTAGTACCTCTAGAACTATTTCTAGTTGAGAATTTTCCTCTATATCTTGGAGTACTTTAAATATTCTTTTTAAATTATTTTTTTTAATTTTTATATAATTATTTAAACTAACAAAATTCTTAATTAGTTTAAAGTCAATTTCAACAATAATGTCTTGATTTTTTTCAACAATATCTAATAATACATCGTCACAATCTAAAATATCAAGTTCTCCATTTTGATCTTTATCAAACTCCTCTAGAATCAAATTATTTACTTTTTGGATTGTTTTAGTTTTTTCATTTAGTTTTATTTCGTTTTCTCGATCGATAGAAAGTTTTATGTCCCTACTAAAATCAAGAACAAAATCATTAAGTTCATTATACAATTCCACTAAAAACTCCTTATCATTTTCTGATAATAAATATCCGTTATTATAATCTTTGTTTTCAATAAAACTCCAAAAGTTAACATAACGTGAATATTTTAGTACAGAAGGTCTTTCATCTATCACTCTAGGATCCTCAAAAAAATTATATTCTGGTATGTATCCTTTATCATTAAAAATTTCATTTTCGATGAAAGGATATAGTTCTATTGTTTCAACATATTTTTTTGATGAAAAGAAGGATTTTTCTTCTTTGACTAAATAAATGATCTTAATTTTAAAACTGTGAAGATATCCTATTTTGGGTAAAAATCCAGGGATGTTTATTCCAATATTTTGGGGGAAACTTCCATGAATAGACTCATTCCAGGTGAAGTTTTTAACATCCTCATCCCATTCCTTTTTATAATTAGATTTAATAATTGGACCCTCCATTGTAAGTCCATTTTTTTTTATAAAAGTTTCATATTTCCACTTACCCTTTAAGTTTGAATTAATATCTATATTTTTTAAATAATGTTTTGACTCAGTGAAAGAATCATATTTAATTTCTGACTGAAATCCACCATATTTTAACATTAGTTTAAATATTATTTCGTATCCTTTCTTTTCCCACATCAATAATTTTAAATTTTGTTCAGTTTCAATTTCATGATCAGAATGAATCCCTTTATAGGAATACCCCACCTGTTTTTGATAAACTTCATTATTGAAAAGAAATATTTTTTCGGAATCTTTTAAGTTTTGGTAATTACTCATAACTATTTTTTTGCCTAAACAAATTTAACATAATCTATCGACTAATATATACTAAAATATCTTTTACAGTAGGTTTAAACTCTCGATTTATTCTCTTTTCTCTAATCTTACCTTTCTTGTATATTGAATAGATATAGTTGTGTATGAGGATTGAATCTGTTCTTATAGATCTGTAACCTTTCTCATATAGTACGTAACTAATTCTTTTGTATCCATATCCTTCAACCTCTTTAAGTCGTTTGATTTCGTCGAAAAGTTTTTGTTGGTATCCTGTGTAATGTGTAGTTTTGGTAAGTGTTGAAGTTTTAATACATATGGTAAAGGTCATCATGATTGAATTGTATGAAACTTCCCTTTTAAACCA
>CALSMD010000006.1 GCA_943787365.1 uncultured Flavobacteriaceae bacterium | reverse complement strand
ATCCGTTACTGTGGAGTAAACTTCTTGCATGTGTTTTTAAGCTACTGATTTTCAATTAATTAAAATAAAAACCTTGCTTTTTACAGAAGCCCAAAGGGTCAAATCAATAATATTTGTGCTGAAATTTAAGAAATATTAAATTTTTAATGCTTAAATTTGATATTACTATAACCATACGATATTAAAACAATTTAATTTATGAAAACAATTTTAAAGACTTTAGTCTTTCTTTTCTGTGTTGCATCTTTTGCACAAACAACAGTGAAAGGAACTGTCAACGATGCTAGTGGATTACCATTACCAGGTGCCAATATTATTGTTGTTGGAACTTCAACAGGAGTCGTTACAGACTTTGATGGTAACTTTTCTCTAAACGTTGATCAAAACCCTCCTTTCTCTATTCAAGTGAGTAGTGTAGGATTTGAAACACTTACACAAGAAATCACAAAGAACAATGAAACATTAGCACTCGTTTTAAACGAAGGAAGCTTCCTAGATGAGGTTGTTATTTCGGCGTCTCGAACTCCAGAACGTATTTTTGAATCCCCAGTTACGGTGGAGCGTTTTGGTATTAAAGACATCAAAACATCTGCATCTGCTGATTTTTATGGCGGTTTAGAAAACTTGAAAGGAGTAGATGTTAATACCAACAGTTTAACATTTAAATCTGTAAACACACGTGGATTTGCAACATTTGCAAACAATCGTTTTATGCAGCTTGTTGACGGAATGGACAACTCAACTCCAGCACTTAACTTTCCAATCGGAAACTTAGTAGGGATGATTGAAACCGATGTACAAAGTGTCGAATTACTTCCAGGTGCATCGTCTGCACTATATGGTGCCAATGCTTTTAACGGGATCTTATTCATGACTAGTAAAAATCCTTTTGATAGCGATGGAATTAGTACAAGTTTAAAAAGAGGAATCACTTCTCAAGAATCTGCTGGTGACAATACGTACACAGATTTCGGAATTCGAGTGGCTCACAAATTTAGCGAAAAGTTTGCTGCCAAGGTGAACTTTGGATGGCTTAAAGGAACTGACTGGGCTGCCACAAGCGAAGTGGATAGCGATATGATTGGTGGCACAAGAGCAACCAACCTAAACTATAACGGAATTAATGTCTATGGAGATGAAGTCTCTACAGGGATTAAAGAAGTTGCTGTAGCCTTAGAAGCTTTGGGAATATTACCAGCAGGCGCTAATGCTTTGGTACCAAACGTTGCTGTCAGTAGAACAGGTTATAACGAAAGAGATTTAACAAACTATAATGCAGAAAGCATCAAAGCCGACTGGGGTCTTTATTACAGACCTTTTGAAAATGACTTTGAAATTTCATACATTGGAAAAGTAGGAACAGGTTCTACTATATACCAAGGAATCAACCGATATGCAATTAACAACTTTTTTCAAGAGCAGCATAAATTAGAAGTTAAGAATGATAACTTTTATGTAAGAGGTTATGTTGTTTCAGATGATGCTGGAGATTCTTACGACATGGTCTTTACAGGGATTAACATTAATAGAGCATGGAAAGACGATGTAACTTGGTTTGGCGAATATGCTGGAACATATGTGCAATCCACTTTAGGGGGCGCTACAGATGCACAAGCGCATGCCAATGCAAGAGCTGTGGCAGATACCGGTCGATTTTTACCAGGGTCTGCTGAATTTCAAAATGCATACAATACAAGCATTACCAACCCTGATTTAACTACAGGGTCTAAATTCCAAGATGCTTCTAAATATTACCATGCAGATGCAAACTATAATTTTTCGCATTTGATTGATGTTGTTGACATTCAAGTTGGGGGATCATTTAGACAATACAGCTTAAATTCTTCAGGAACCATCTATACAGATTATGATGGTGCAATAAACTACTCTGAATTTGGAGTTTATACACAACTTCAAAAAGAACTTGAATTAAGCGCTGACGCAAAATTAAAATTTACAGGATCTGTTCGTTATGATAAATCAGAATTTTTCGATGGCTTTTTTTCACCTAGATTAGCTGCTGGTTTAACACTAAACAGAAATCATAACATTAGACTCTCTGGACAAACTGGTTTTAGAAATCCAACCACACAAGATCTATTTATTGGATTGGATGCAGGACGTGCCTTACTTGTAGGGTCTGCACCAAACAACTTAGAGCGTTATTCAAATGTGTTTGATATTTCTCAAACAGGACAAGCTGCTTTTGGACAACCAGCTCAAATAACTCAAACGGGGTCCGCTGCGTATAACAATTCTTATACTGCAAGCTCAGTAGGAATGTTAGGAGTTACTGGAAATCCAGCAGACTTAGTCGTTGCAAATCCAGACGTCGTAAAGCCAGAACAAGTCACAGCATTTGAAGTAGGATACCGTGGAAAATTTGACAACTTAATTGTTGATTTTAGTGCGTACCATAACACATATAAAGACTTTATCTCTACAGAAATTGTAGTTGCACCTTTATATGGGGTTGTTGGAGATGGCGGACTTTCAGTTGCTTCTATTGCCAATGGCGATTATACAGCCTATAGTGCATACACGAACTCTAGAGCAGAGATTACATCTTATGGAGCTTCTATTGGATTGTCAACAAAAGTGTTTAGTGATTTCGATTTAAGCGGTAGTTATACTTATGCTAAAATGGATGAAGATAAAAACTTTCCTGATTTCAATACAAACTTTAACACTCCAGAACATAAATTCAAGGCCTCTTTTGGAAATACAGCCTTATTTGAAAACTTTGGATTTAACGTGTCGTACAGATTTAGTGATGACTACTTCTGGGAAGCATCCTTTGGAAATGGTGTTGTAGAAGAATTCCATACCGTTGATGCACAAATCAATTATGCAGTACCAAGTATAAAATCAACATTCAAAGCAGGTGCTACAAACTTGTTAGGAACTGAATACAATACAGCATTTGGAACTGGAAACATAGGATCTATATATTTCCTATCATGGACTATTAACAACTAATAATCAAAATTATGAAACATATTAAATATATATTACTTAGTGCGGTAGTTCTTGGATTTACGGCATGTAATGACGTAGAAGACGTCCTTGAAGCGAATGGAGAAACCGTCGAAACAACAATGCTTCCAGCATTAAATGCAGGAGATTTAGATTTCTCTAATTACATTGCTGTTGGCCCTTCGTTTAGTGCAGGAGTTTCCGACGGAACTGTATTCTTAGCAAGTCAAGAAAATTCTTGGCCTAACATTATGTCTAAAGAATTTGCAAAAGCTGGAGGTGGTGAATTTAGACAACCCACAATGAGTGATAACTTTGGAGGACTCGCTCTTGGAGGGACTCGAATTGTAGGACCAAGACTTGTTTTTAATGGATCAGGACCAGCACCGTTGGAGTCTGTGATTGGACCAGTCACGGTGACAACAGATATCTTAAATAATCCCGAAGGACCTTTCAATAATTTAGGAGTGCCTGGCGCAAGAAGTTTTCACTTTGTAGCACCAGGATATGGAAATATTGCGAATGTGGCTCTTGGAGCTGCAAACCCTTACGCTACTCGACTGACTGGAAGTACACCAAACGCATCCATCATAGAACTCGCAGCAGCTCAAAATCCATCATTTTTCACTTTATCTCTATTTGGAGGAAATGATGTTTTAGGGTATGCTACGGGTGGAGCAGATCAAGCTGCAGATCAAATTACTGACTTAGCGACTTTTGAAGCAGTTCTTGATATTGCTTTAACAGCATTAACTGCCAATGGAGCTGATGGAGTGGTTTCAGGAACGCCGTATGTTACAGATTTACCGTATTTTAACGCAGTGCCTTTTAATGCTGTACCTTTAGATGAAACTACAGCGACTGCACTTAATGGTGGATATGCGGCATATAACGGTGGAATTCAAGCCGCTTTAGCTGCACTTGATGGGACTGGATTCTTCACTGCTGAAGAAGCAGAACAAAGAACAATTACATTTGCAGCAGGTCAAAATGCCGTTGTAATTGTTGATGAAGATCTTACAGATCTTGGTGCAATAAACCCTGTATTTGCTGCTTTGCCTAAATACAGACAAGCAACCGCAGAAGATTTATTGGTACTTACAAGTGCATCTTTCATAGGTACATTAGCAGATCCAAACAATCCTCTTTCTGTAAATGGAGTTGCAGTACCTTTAGCTGATAAATGGGTCGTTACTGAACTAGAATTAGAAGAAATCATTAACGCAACTGACGCTATGAACATGAGTGTTCAAGCAGCTGCTGAAAGTTATGGAATTGCTTATGTAGACTTACAAGCAATTTTAACACAAGCATCAACTACTGGAATTGTATTTGATGATTACACATTAGATGCTAATCTTGTAACTGGAGGTTTAGTAAGTTTAGACGGAGTACATTTAACAGCAAGAGGCTATGCGTATATGGCAAACTCTTTCTTACTAGCTATTGATAATCACTATGGATCTAATTTTGTAGCTTCAGGAAATGTTGCTAAAGCAGGAGATTATCCAACAAATTATTCCCCAATGTTGGAATAAATTTTTCTGAATATAAAAAACCTAAAAAACCCGGAGCAATGCTCTGGGTTTTTTAATTAAAACTATTATCTTTGCATCGCGAAAACCACGTGTTTTCTACACCATTTTTAGATAAAACTATAAACAAAAAAGTAATGTCAAAAGTTACAGGTAAAGTTGCTCAAATTGTAGGTCCAGTGATCGATGTCGAATTCGCATCCGGAGCAGACCTTCCAAAAATTTACGATTCTTTAGAAATCAACAGAACTGATGGGTCTATTTTAGTCCTTGAAGTTCAATCGCATATTGGTGAAAACTCAGTGCGTACCATCGCTATGGACTCCTCAGATGGATTAAGTCGTGGAACCGAAGTAAGTGCTACGGGCGCACCAATCCAAGTCCCAGTTGGTGATGATGTCTATGGTCGTTTATTTAATGTTATTGGAGATGCTATTGATGGTTTGGGAGATTTACCTAAAGCAGGATCTGCTGGACTACCAATCCACAGACAAGCACCAAAATTTGAAGAACTTTCGACTTCAACAGAAGTTTTATTTACAGGAATCAAGGTCATTGATTTAATTGAACCCTATGCAAAAGGTGGTAAAATTGGATTATTTGGAGGTGCAGGTGTAGGTAAAACCGTACTGATACAAGAATTGATTAACAATATTGCCAAAGGCCATGGTGGTCTTTCGGTATTTGCCGGCGTTGGAGAGCGTACACGTGAAGGGAATGATTTGCTTCGTGAAATGCTTGAATCTGGTATTATAAAATATGGTGATGACTTTATGCATTCCATGGAAGAAGGCGGATGGGATCTTAAAAAGGTTGATAAATCAATCATGAAAGAATCCAAAGCAACTTTCGTATTTGGACAAATGAATGAGCCACCTGGAGCACGTGCACGTGTTGCCTTATCTGGATTAACAATTGCGGAATACTTTCGTGATGGTGCTGGAGACGGTCAAGGAAAAGATGTATTATTCTTTGTGGATAATATTTTCCGATTCACACAAGCCGGTTCAGAAGTATCCGCACTTCTAGGGCGTATGCCTTCTGCCGTAGGATACCAACCAACATTAGCAACCGAAATGGGAGCCATGCAAGAGCGTATTACCTCAACTAAAAAAGGATCCATTACATCTGTACAAGCGGTTTACGTCCCTGCAGATGATTTAACAGATCCTGCACCAGCAACAACCTTTGCACACTTAGATGCAACTACAGTATTATCGCGTAAAATTGCAGAACTTGGTATCTACCCTGCAGTAGATCCTTTAGATTCTACTTCAAGAATTTTGACAGCCGATATTTTAGGAGATGAGCATTATAACTGTGCACAACGTGTAAAAGAGTTGTTACAACGTTATAAAGAATTACAAGATATCATCGCGATTCTTGGAATGGAAGAATTATCTGAAGAAGACAAATTGGCTGTTGGACGCGCACGTCGTGTACAGCGTTTCTTGTCACAACCCTTCCACGTAGCAGAACAATTTACAGGCCTAAAAGGAGTGTTAGTTGATATTAAAGAAACAATCAAAGGATTTAATATGATCATGGATGGTGAGTTAGATCGCCTTCCAGAAGCAGCCTTCAACCTTAAAGGAACCATTGAAGAAGCAATTGAAGCTGGTGACAAAATGTTAGCTGAAGCCTAAAAAATAGACTATGTATTTAGAAATTGTAACTCCAGAAGCAACCATATTTAAAGGAGAGGTAGACAGTGTCTCTGTTCCTGGTGTGAATGGTGATTTTGAAATGCTAAATAATCACGCCGCAATTGTATCGATTCTTAAAAAAGGATCTGTAAAAATCGCGGGAGATATTACACTCGATGATGCAAATAAAGAATTTTTTGAAAAAAAAGGAAAAGGCTATTGGTTTGCCATTGATTCTGGTGCTATTGAAATGAATGCTAATAAAATCATTGTATTAGCTGACTAATACAATACCTTTTGATGATACAAAACTGAAAGCTCAAACAACTGTTTGGGCTTTTTTATTTCCCTGAAAACTTAGCCTTACGTTTTTCTAAAAAAGCAGTCGTTCCTTCTTCAAAATCTTCAGTATCAAAACACTTTCCGAATTCAGAAATTTCAACGTCATAACCATTCACCCCATCAGCAAAATTTGCATTAACTGCTTTGATCGCCGCAGAGATTGCTAAAGAAGAGTTTGATTTAATTTTATCTGCTAAAGCAAAACACTTTGGCAATAATTCCTCTTGAGGTACTACATGGTTTACAAGCCCATAAGCGAGTGCTTTTTCGCCATCAATCATAGTTGCTGTCATGATCATTTCCATAGCACGTCCTTTTCCTATGAGCTGTGCCAAGCGTTGCGTTCCTCCATAGCCAGGAATCAACCCCAGAGATACTTCTGGCAAACCCATACGGACATTCGTACTCGCCAATCTGAAATGTGCAGCCATAGCCAATTCCAACCCACCTCCAAGCGCAAATCCATTGACAGCCGCAATAACCGGAGTGGATAAATTCTCTATAAAATCAAACAATAAATCCTGACCTTCTTTAGACAATGAACGCCCTTCTGTTTGATCAAAATGTGCAAACTCACTAATATCAGCCCCTGCCACAAAAGCCTTTTCGCCACTGCCCGTAATGATGATTACTTTGGTGTCTAAATCCGATTCAGCAGCCTTTAAAGCCGTATGCAATTCAAAAATAGTGGCACTGTTTAATGCATTTAACTTTGTGGGTCTATTGATTGTGATCGTGGTAACTCCATCACTAAAATCACTTAAAATCATGTTATACTTCATCTTTAAAATATTTAGGGAAACGTACGGTAAACTGGCTTCCCTCATCTATAACAGAAGAGAAGTTAATACTACCATTATACGTGTCAATCATGTTTTTTATCATTGGTAAGCCCAGTCCCATACCACTTGTTTTGGTTGTGAACTTAGGTTCAAAAATTCGGTCTTCGATGGCTTTTGTAATCCCACTGCCGTTATCCTTAACCTCAATTATAACGTCTGTATCATCAGAAAACAGGTGAATACTAATCTGAGGTGAGCGATCTTTAGGGATGGATTGGACGGCATTTTTCACTAAATTGGTAATAATTCGAATCAATTGAGACCGGTCAAAATTAGCAATGATTTCAGGCTCTTTTGAAATGAATTTTAGGTCTTTTTCTGGAAAAATCTCCAGAGCCAACTCCACAACTTCAACCACATTTAAAACTTCGAGTTTTTGAGCAGGCATTTTCGCAAAATCTGAAAAAGCCGATGCAATAGAGCTCATGGTATCTATTTGTTGGATTAATGTCTTGGTGTATTCATTAACTTTTTTGTGAATATCTGGATCTTGTGGGTCAAATTTATGCTGAAAACTTTGTACGCTTAAACGCATAGGGGTCAATGGGTTTTTGATTTCATGAGCCACTTGTTTTGCCATTTCGCGCCAGGCTTGTTCTCGCTGACTTGAAGCCAACTTTTTAACACTGTCCTCCAATTCATCAATCATATTATTGTAGGATTCAACCAAAGCGGAAATCTCTGAACTTGCTCCTTTAAGTTCTATTTTTTGATTGCGTTTTCCCAAGCGCGTTTCCTTCATTTTTTCTTGAATCGTTTGAAGTGATTTTGTAATGTATTTAGATACAAAATACGCAAAGGCTATAGCCAGTAAAATCATGATGATATACGCATAACTCAGCCGAATTAAAAATGCTTTAAGTTCGCCATAATTCAAAGAATCGTCATCAAAATAAGGGACGTTTAATACGCCAAGGGGTTTGGCGTTACTGTCAGTAAATATCATATACGAAGACCTATAATCTTCCCCAAATCGTTTGATTTTTTCAACAAAACGCTTGGAGACACTTTGTTTAAGTTTATCTAAAATATCCTCTGATAGGCGCGTATCAATGGTGTTTTTATCGAAATTAGGTTTCGACATTTTAATCAGGTCGCCCTTTAAATCATAGAGGTTAAAATTCACGTTGTGAATATTGGCAATCTCATATATTTTATCTTTAAAAATCAGAGGGAGATTCTCTGTTTTAACCTCCCAAGTTGTTTCTTTTAAAACATAATTTATACTCGAAATAAGTTGTGCCTCCTTTCGTTCCAAACGCAATCGGTGGTAGTCTTGAGACTGCTCATTATATTGATAAATTGTGACACCAGCAATAAGTATGGAGGCGACAACAACCAACATAATCATATATATAAAAATACGAGAGCTTAAAGACAATTTACGTTTTGCCATAAAAATAGACTTTTGTTAAATATAGAAAAAAAAACGAGGACATCACTTAATGATTACTCAGAACGTGTGCGTTTGTATAATTTAATTCCGAACATTAAAAGAATTGCCAACCCAACAAGCCCCAACATTCCATAAGCCATATTGAGGGTGTTTTTTAATAATACTAAAAATACAACTGCAAAAAGAATGAGCGTCGCGCCTTCATTCCAAATACGCATAAAATTAGAGGTGTATTTAATTTGGTCTTTTTGAAGTTCCTTAAAAATAAGATGTGTTTTGATGTGATACATAATGAGCAATACCACAAACCCTAACTTTGCATGCATCCAAGACTGTTCGAGCCAAATGGGTGCTAAGACCAAAAGCCAAAGACCAAAGACTATAGCTAAAATTGCAGAGGGCCATGTAATAATATACCACAAGCGTTTTGCCATTAGCTTCATCTGTGTTGATAAAATTTCTTTGTCGGGAGATGCTTTTTGGGACGATTCAATGTGATATATAAAAATACGAGGAATATAAAATAACCCCGCAAACCATGTGATTACAAAAATCAAATGAAGCGATTTAATATAGTTATAAGAATCCATAATTATGATTTTGAAATTAATTTAGTCTTGACTTCTCTATATAAAATAAATGCGGTGACTAGAGTAGATAACACATCTGAGGCTGGAAACGCCATCCAAACACCGAGTTCCCCATACCATAAAGGTAGTATAAAAATGAGAGGAATAAAGAAAAACCCTTGTCGAGACAAGGTCAACAAAAGAGCGGGTACTGCTTTCCCTACGGCCTGAAAATAGGCGGATCCAATCAGCTGAATTGCGATAATGGGAGTGGCTGCAAAGACCCAACGCATCGCAACAGGTGTTTTTTCAATTACCAAAGGATCTGTAGTAAACATGCGCGTAATCAGTTCTGGGAACCCAATCAACAACACAAAGATTAGAAACGCCAACGCCATCGAATATGTAATTGCAATTCGGATGGTTTTTTTGACGCGTTCATAATTATGAGCCCCATAATTATAACCTGCTATGGGAACAAAACCTTGTGTAATTCCAAAAATCGGAAACAGTGCAAACATTAGCATTCGAGAGACTATTGCATAGGATGTCACCGATGTTTCTCCGCCGAAATCATATAAAATAGTGTTCATTAACAAATAGGTAATACTCACAATGGCTTGTCGTGATAGGGTCACTGAACCTAGATTACTGATTTCTGATACAATTGTTTTTTGGAGTTTAAAATGTGGCCATGAAATTTTCATTTCAGAATTTTTGGAAAGAAAAAACCATAAAATAAACGAAAAACATAGTACATAAGAACCTGTTGTAGCCCAAGCTGCACCCATCATTCCCAAATCCATCACATTTATTAGAAGGACATCTAATACTAAATTTGAAACCGATGGAATCATCATCGCATACATCGCGAATTTGGGTTTGCCTTCGGCTCTAATCACCGTATTTCCCATCATAGACAAGGCTAAAAAAGGAACTCCATAGAGTACAATTCTGTAGTATATTTTTGCAGGCTCAAAAATAGTCCCTTTGCCACCAAACGTTGGTATAATCCCATCAATATAATACAACCCAAAAAACACAAGTACAACCGTCAACAACAAAGTCATTGTAATTTGATTTCCAAACGTTTTAAAGGCTTTTGGCACCTCTTTTGCTCCGAGTGCTCTAGAAATAATAGAAGATCCTCCAATCCCTATAGACATTCCCAAAGCAGCAATAAAAAATGAGACTGGCAGTACCACATTAATTGCCGCAATGGCTTGCGAACCAATCCAATGCCCCACAAAAATTGTATCAACTAAAATATTAAGCGACATGACTAAAATTCCAATGGATGCTGGAACAGCCTGTTTGATTAATAGTTTACCAATCGTTTCAGTGCCAAAGTCTTGTGAGGTAGATTTTTGCATCCAGTCTAAATTATTTTGAAGCCCATTCTGTAACCCATTTAGCAAGAAGCGATACCCAAGCCGGATCGTCATTTAAACAGGGAATGGTTGTGAAATCTTTACCCCCTACTTCGTGAAAAATTTCTTCGCCTTCCATTGCAATTTCTTCTAGGGTTTCAAGGCAATCACTTACAAAAGCGGGAGTTGCAATCGCCATGGATTTTGTGCCTTCTTTTCCTAAACGCTCAATTGTACGGTCGGTGTAAGGCTGCAACCAAGGATCAAATCCTAAACGCGATTGAAACGAAGTTGAATAGACCGCATCCTCAAGACCTAATTCTTCGCCCACCAAACGGGTGACTTCAAGACATTGGTGTTTATAACAATAGGCATGTGCTTCTGAAGGGGTAACACAACACGACTTGTCAATTTTACAATGGGACTTCGTGATGTCACTTTTACGGATGTGACGTTCTGGAATTCCGTGATAAGAAAACAATAAATGTTCGTATGTTTTTCCTTTTAACGATTCTTTAATCGTATTGGATAAGACTTTAATATATTCCGGATTGTTGTAAAATGGGGGTAAGTCCGAAAGTGTCAATTGTGGAAAGTATGCATCTCTTAATTCTTTAGCGAGTACCAAAATTGTTTCGGTCGTAGCCATTGCATATTGTGGATATAAGGGAACAATTAAAACCTCATCAACCCCTTGATCGACTAATTTTTGAAGTCCATTTTTAATGGTCATGCTGCCATAACGCATGGCGAGTGCTACGGGCAATTCGACTTCTTTTTTAAGTTTATTTTCTAAACGTTCGGATAAAACAATCAATGGAGACCCTTCTTCCCACCATATTTTTTTATACGCTTTTGCCGATTGTTTAGGGCGTGTATTTAAAATAATGCCTTTGACTAAAAGGGTTCGTGCCCATAGAGGAACATCGATTACGCGTTCGTCCATCAAAAATTCACCTAAATATTTTTTAACATCTTTTGGAGTGGGACTATCTGGAGACCCGAGGTTTACTAATAAAACGCCTTTCATATTGGTTAATTAAGAGATTGAATGTATTTTTTGGGAGTGGTCCCATATTGTTTTTTAAATGCTGAAATAAAATGACTGGCCGTACTGTAGCCTACTTTAAGTCCAACTTCATTGACGTTATGAGCGCCAGATTCTAATAATTTTCGAGCAAGTTCCATTTTATAATCAAATAAAAATCCATAAACCGTTGTCCCGTAAATTTGCTTAAATCCTTCTTTGAGTTTCTTGAGGCTCAAATCAATTTCAACGGCTAAAGCCGATAAGGTTGGAGGCTCCGAAAGACGGTTGATAATAATGTCTTTGGCTTGCCTGATTCTAACAACATTTGAATCATCAACCAAAAAAGGACATTGCTCAATGTTTACTTCTTCACCCCTATTAAAATACAAACTTAACAACTCATACGCTTTCCCTTTAAAATATAAAGACTTGATGGTGGAATTTAAATTGTAATTAATAAGTTGGTTTAAAACAATGGCCATAGAGGGAGAAATATGTCCGTCTTTATAATATTTTTTATCTTGATTGTCTTCGCTTAAAAATGTGATATAATCCGCTTCATGGGAAAATAATCCGTGGAATTTTTTAATAGAAATTAATAACGATACAACCCAAGTTTTTGGGTCAACCTCTAAATAAATCGGCAAATCTCTTTGGGGGTTGTAAAGTAATAGTGAATTTTCTTCAGAAATGTTAAGACTGTAAGTTCCGTTGTTAAACACAAACTTACTCTGTCCTTTCAAGCAAAAGTGAAATTGAATGTACGAGCTATCTATTTCCTTTTCAAGGAGTTGAACTTCAGAAGTTTCGTTCTGATACGTCATAACAATAAATCCCGTCTCGACCGCTGTTTCTAAAAAAGATCCTTGAGCGATATTTTTTGGAAGAGATTCCGCACTTTTGAAGCTGTCTTTATTTAGACTCATTATAAATAAAAATTATTAGTTGTCTTTATTTTTACCTGCAAAAATAATAATTTGAACAAAAATAAGTAAATAATACATGCAAACCTCTAAACGACATATAAAGTTCTTCTAGCGTTATTTTTTACAAATCAAAGCAATTATTTTTGTGACGAAATATTTCCAAATATATTAATGGAACAATTCAATAAATCAGAAAAAACCTATTTCTATGTGATTGGCCTCAGCTATAAAAAGGCCGATGCTAAAATGCGTGGGGAATTTAGTTTAGACAAAACTGCTAAAACAAATTTATTGGTTCAAGCCAAAGCTAGTGGCATAAAAAGTTTAGTGGCAACCTCTACATGTAACCGCACCGAAATATACGGTTTTGCTAGACACCCTTTTGAACTTATTAAATTACTTTGTGACAATACACAAGGCACTGTTGAGGATTTTCAAAGTGTGGCATATGTCTATAAAAATAGTGATGCCATTCAGCATATGTTTAAAGTTGGTGCTGGTTTAGACAGTCAGATTTTAGGCGATTTTGAAATTATTAGCCAACTAAAACTAAGTGCAAAAGTTTCTAAAAAACACCAACTACTTAACGCCTATTTAGAGCGTTTGATTAATGCGGTGATTCAAGCTAGTAAACGCATAAAAACAGAAACAGAATTGTCGTCAGGAGCCACCTCCGTCTCTTTTGCTTCTGTACATTATATCAAAAAAACTATAAATGAAATTTCTTCCAAAAACATCTTGCTTTTTGGAACTGGAAAAATTGGACGAAACACTTGTGAAAACCTTATAAAGCACACGAAAAACGAGCACATTACGCTTATAAATCGCACACGTGACAGAGCAGATAAAATCGCAGGGAAATTTAAACTTCTGGTCAAAGATTACAGTCAATTACAAGAGGAAATCGGGAATACCGATATTTTAATTGTGGCAACTGGAGCACAAAACCCAACAATTGATAAACACCTTATTCAAAACAAAAAACCTTTACTGATTCTTGATTTATCAATTCCTAAAAACGTTAATGAAAACGTGATGGAACTGCCATTGGTCACCTTGGTACACTTAGACCATTTATCTCAAATGACCGATGAAACATTAGAGAAAAGAAAGGTATATATTCCGATTGCTGAAAGTATCATTAGTGACATTCAAACGGAGTTTGAAGCCTGGGTAGATAACCGAAAATTTGCGCCCACAATCAAAGCACTCAAACAAAAATTAGAAGTGTTTGCTACTGCTGAAGTGGATGCTCAACGAAAAAAAACAAATGAATTTAATGAAGCACAAGCGGAGTTAATCAGTGCCAATTTAGTTCAGAAAATAACCAACCACTTTGCACACCATCTAAAGGACGAAACAAACTCTAGAAGTGAAAGTCTCGAACTCATCAAAAAGGTGTTTCAATTAGATTCTAAAAGCCATGTCTAAAATTATTCGAATCGGTACACGTGATAGTGCTCTTGCGCTTTGGCAAGCAAAAACCGTCCAATCACAACTCCAACATTTAGGGCATGAAACCGTATTGGTTCCGGTAAAGTCTACAGGGGACTTGGTTTTAAATAAACCCATTTATGAACTTGGGATTACAGGAGTTTTTACACGTACTTTGGATATTGCATTGCTAAATGAGGAAATTGATATTGCTGTTCATTCCTTAAAAGATGTGCCTACGGTGCTGCCAGAAGGGATCGTTCAAGCAGCTGTTTTGAAACGTGGAAACATTAGAGATACACTTGTTTTTAAAAAAAATGAAGAGTTTCTAGCTCAAAAAAATGCTGTGATTGCAACCGGAAGTTTACGAAGAAAAGCACAATGGCTCAACCGCTACCCTACCCATAGTATCGTAGGTTTAAGAGGAAATGTAAATACCCGTCTTGAAAAATTAAAAAACAGCGATTGGAATGGTGCCATCTTTGCAGCAGCCGGATTGGGGCGTCTAGAACTAACCCCTGAAAACTCTGTAAATTTGGAATGGATGGTTCCCGCACCAGCACAAGGGGCGCTGATGATTGCAACCTTAAAATCGAATCTTGAAGCTATGGAAGCCTGTGCGCCGCTTAACCATGAAGAAACTGAAATATCTACAAGAATTGAACGTGAGTTTTTAAATAAATTAGAGGGTGGCTGTAGCGCACCCATTGGAGCACTCGCCTATATCAAAGAAGAAGAAGTTCATTTCCATGGGATTATTTTAAGCACAGATGGAACTAAAAAAATTGAAGCAAAACGCACCGCAAAACTTGGCGAACACCATGCCCTTGTTGATGATTGTGTTGAATTTATTTTAAGTCGTGGAGGCAAAACACTGATAGGTACCACAGCAATAGAAACGCTTCCAACCACTATTTTTTCTTCAAAATTATTAAGTCAAGGTCAAAAAGATTTATTTAACAACACCCTTAAAGTTGAGAGTTCTGACTTTGTCAAAACAGCCACAAATAGAATCAAGCCGCTGTTTTTAAAAGCCGCTCATAAAAATGTGGTTATCACTAGCAAAAATGGCGTAGAAGCTCTCTTAAATAACTGCCCTGTTGAAGACCTAAATTTTGAAACCATTTATTGTGTTGGCAGACGCACCAAACGCCTGATTGAGCAGAAAATTGGACCTGTCAAACACTCCGAAAAAAATGCTAAAGCATTGGCAAATTATCTAGTAGAATTTATTGAAGGTTCTGAAGTGACCTATTTTTGTAGTGACATTCGAATGGATGATTTACCTACTATTTTAGAAAAAAACAACATTAAAGTTCAAGAAATTGAAGCTTATAGCACGAAACTAGAAGCCCCTAAACTAGAGAGTTCAATAGAGGGCGTTATGTTTTACAGTCCCTCTACAATTCAAAGTTTTTTACAAAAAAACACCCCCGACTGTATCGCATATTGTATTGGGGAAAGCACCGCTAAGGAAGCAAAAAAATATTTTAAAGATGTACGTGTCGCGAAAATCCCTACCGTAGAAAGCGTCATCGAACTTGTGAATCAAAATTATATTTAAACGTTATGATTAAAAACGATTTATTTTTAAGAGCCCTAAAAGGAGAAACTGTCGAGCGTCCCCCTGTTTGGATGATGCGTCAGGCAGGACGTTACTTACCAGAATTTATCGCCATTCGTGAAAAGTATGATTTTTTTACCCGTTGTCGAACACCTGAACTCGCGAGCGAAATTACAGTACAACCGATTCGACGCTACGGAATGGATGCTGCTATTTTGTTTTGTGATATTTTGGTAATCCCACAAGCAATGAATATTGAAGTTCAAATGAAGCCCAATTTTGGACCCTATTTACCAAACCCTGTACGTACACAAAGAGACGTTGACAATGTTATTGTTCCGGATGTGACCGTAGAATTGGATTATGTGTATCAAGCCATCAAAGCGACCAAAGAATTGTTAAACAACGACATTCCTTTAATCGGTTTTGCAGGCTCGCCTTGGACAATTTTATGTTATTGTGTGCAAGGACAAGGAAGTAAAAACTTTGATAAAGCTAAGGAGTTTTGTTTTACAAACCCGATGGCAGCACATCAATTATTACAAAAAATTACAGATACGACCATTGCTTATCTTAAAGAAAAAGTCAAAGCAGGTGTCAATGCAGTTCAACTATTTGATTCTTGGGGCGGGATGTTGTCTCCAACAGATTATCAGGAATTTTCATGGCAGTATATCAATCAAATTATAGAAGCATTAAAAGAGGACGCCCCTGTAATTGCTTTTGGAAAAGGATGTTGGTTTGCTTTGGGTGAGATGGCAAAATCCAATGCTTCGGCTCTTGGAATTGACTGGACCTGTTCGGCTCGAAATGCTCGATATTTAACTGGTGGAAATATAACACTTCAAGGAAATTTTGACCCTTCTAGATTGTTGTCCCCCCCTGCTGAAATCAAAAAAATGGTACACCAAATGATTAATGAATTTGGAAAAGACAAGTACATTGTCAACCTAGGACATGGAATTTTACCAAACATACCTACTGACCATGCAAAAGCATTTATTGACGCTGTAAAAGAATATCGTTCATAACCCCCTAAATCTATTATAATGAAAGATCTATTTTATAATTACATCGAAAATTTACAAGACACCATCACTTCAAAGCTTGAAGAAATTGATGGGAGTGCTTCTTTCAAAGAAGATATTTGGAAACGCCCAGAAGGTGGTGGTGGACGTACCCGAGTGATAGAAAATGGAGCGGTTTTCGAAAAAGGAGGTGTTAATATTTCAGGTGTTCATGGCAAGTTGCCTGACTCAATGCAAGCCTACTTTAAGGTTGGTGATGTTGATTTTTTTGCTTGTGGACTAAGTTTAGTCTTGCATCCAAAGAATCCAATGGCACCCACAGTGCATGCAAATTGGCGCTATTTTGAAATGTATAACAAAGAAGGAGGAATCGTCGATCAATGGTTTGGTGGTGGACTAGATTTAACCCCCTATTATCTGTTTGAAGAGGATGCAACCCATTTTCATCAAACCTGCAAAAAGGCCTGTGACGCACACAATCCTGATTTTTATACGACCTATAAGAACCGTTGTGATGATTATTTTTACAACAGCCATAGAAACGAAGCACGAGGAATTGGCGGGCTGTTTTTTGATTATTGCAAGGCCACAGAAGATATAAATATGGAACAGTGGTTTAATTTTGTAAGTGAGGTGGGAGATCGTTTTTTAGAAGCCTATGTTCCTATTTTAGAAAAACGAATCCATTTACCCTATACGCCAGAAGAACGCAACTGGCAAGAAATTCGAAGGGGACGTTATGTGGAGTTTAATTTAGTGCATGACAAAGGCACCCTTTTTGGGTTGAAAACAAATGGAAGAATAGAAAGTATTTTGATGAGTTTGCCTCCTCACGTACAGTGGGTATATGACCATCATCCCCAACCAAACAGTAGAGAAGAACAATTAATACGGGTGTTAAAAAACCCTGTTGAATGGGTTTCTTAGGTTTAAAGCTTAAAGCAATAAGTTAAAAGTTATGGTAGATTATAAAAATTACAAAGTATGGCAAAAGTCTCATGATCTTGTGATTGATATTTATCAGATAACATCAGCTTTTCCAAAGTCTGAGCAATTCAATCTTGTTTCACAAATTAACCGCGCAAGCTTATCTGTCCCAACCAACATTGTAGAAGGTTGTGGCAGAGAAACTCAAAAGGAATTTATAAGATTTCTCTATATTTCATCAGGTTCTGCTCATGAATTAGAGTACTTGATTTTGGTGTCAAATGAATTAAAATTTATCTCTACAAAAGATTCTAAAGCACTTTTAAAAAAAATAGATGAGATTAAAAAAATGTTGTTTTCATTAATCAAAACCATTAAAAAATCACTTTAAGCTTTTAGCTTGAAGCTTAAAACTAATATTATGTATCCAATCAAAAGAAATAGACGTTTACGATCCAATGAATCAATCCGTAGCTTGGTAAGAGAAACCGTTCTGACACCAAATGATTTTTTAGTCCCTTTGTTTGTTGTAGAAGGGAAAGGGATCAAGGATGAAATCCCTTCCATGCCCAACTATTTTAGATTTAGTTTGGACACTCTTGAATCTGAAGTAAAACTACTTTGGAGTTTAGGATTAAAGTCCGTGCTCGTCTTTGTGAAAGTAGCCGATATTCTTAAAGATAATAAAGGCACGGAAGCTTTAAATTCAAACGGCTTGATGCAACGTGCTGTAAAAACCATCAAAAATGTTTGTCCAGAAATGCTCGTCATGACAGATGTCGCACTGGATCCTTATTCAATTTATGGTCACGATGGAATTGTTTCTAATGGAATTATTCAAAATGATACTACCGTAGAAATTTTGACAGGAATGAGTTTATCTCACATTGAGGCAGGTGCAGATTTTGTGGCGCCTAGTGATATGATGGACGGACGGATTCTCAGCATTCGTGAAGCCTTTGAAGACAACGACTATGTTGATGCGGGGATCATGAGTTACAGTGCCAAATACGCCTCTTCATTTTATGGACCTTTTAGAGATGCCTTAGATTCTGCTCCTGTAGATTCTAAAAATATTCCAAAAGACAAAAAAACCTATCAGATGGATTACGCCAACCGTTTTGAGGCATTAAGGGAAACCGAAATGGACATTGACGAAGGTGCAGACATTGTAATGGTGAAGCCAGGTTTGGCATATTTAGATATACTTCGGGAAATTAAAAACGAATTTGATGTGCCTGTGGCGGCTTATCAAGTGAGTGGCGAATATGCCATGATCAAAGCTGCAAGCGAAAAAGGATGGCTCAATCACGATCAAGCAATGCTAGAAACAACAATGGCCTTTAAACGCGCTGGGGCAGACCTCATTGCAAGCTATTTTGCTAAAGATGTTGTAAAACTAATACGTTAGTGCTTTCGTTTTTTTGATTAAAATTAGCTAATATTGTTTTTTATTTAGGGGTGAGGTGGGCTCCCATTCTGCAATCTCTGGAAAAGTTATTTATGCTGCACCAAGCTATAACGGCGGGATTTTTTATTTACTAAAATAAGAAGTATTGGGTGTCGGATTTATTTTATATTTACAATGTTATAAACACACACAAATGAAAAAATTCATAACACGACTATTAATTCTCGTTGCAGTACTCATTGCAATTCTCTATATCACAGATACCGATTACCTTTTAAAGGCAGTCCGCACTATATATGCCAAAGGGTACACAACAGCCTATTTAGAAGACTATAAAGAATTTGACAATGTAGTGATTGAAAATGATGTGCCACAACCGTGGCCTGTTCATGAAGATTTTAACAGCGTCCCAGAGACAGAAGTCTTAAGTGATTTCAACAAAAAAACAGGAACGATTGCCTATGTAATCATCAAAAATGACAGTATCTGGTTTGAAAACTATTATGACGGATTTGATGAAAATTCCAAAACCAATTCATTTTCAATGGCCAAAAGTTATGTGTCGGGACTTTTAGGGAAAGCAATTAGCGATGGATACATCAAAAGTTTAGACCAGCCTGTAGGAGAATTCTTCCCTGAATTTAGTGAAGGATTAGCCGCACAAATGACCGTAGGAGATTTGTCATCAATGGCATCAGGGACCAATTGGGACGAAAAATATTATTCACCACTCTCCATCACAACCCGTGCCTATTTTGACGATGATTTAGAAAACGTGATTTTGGGACTCAAAGTCGTGAATGAACCTGGAAAATCTTATAAATATGCGAGTGGAGACACGCAGTTGTTGGCAATGGTCATAGAAAAAGCAACAGGGAAAAAACTATACGATTATCTTACAGAAAGTTTTTGGAAACCCTTGGGGAGCGAAAATCAAACCCTCTGGCAAGTGGATAGTAAAGAGAATGACCTCGTTAAAGCCTACTGCTGTATTGCGAGTAACGCAAAAGACTTTGCACGCTTTGGAAAACTCTATAAAGACCATGGGAAATGGAATGGTAAACAAGTGTTAGATTCTGCATTTATTGCAAAATCCTTAACACCTCGATTTTCGGAGAGCCCTCAATATGGTTATGGATGGTGGCTACAAAAACGAGAGGACAAATCATTTTTTATGATGCGAGGACATTTGGGACAATATGTAATTGTGGAGCCAACGGATAATGTAATTATTGTAAGACTCGGAGATGAGAAATCTCCTAATGCTAGCTCACAAATTTTTTCGGATGATATTTCAGTGTACATCGAAGAAGCTTATAAAATGTTATCTCATGCTCCAAAAACTCAACCTTGAAAACCTACTGTTTTTAGACATTGAAACGGTTCCCGAAACCGAACACTATTCGGAGCTTTCTGAAAACAAACAACTACTTTGGGAGCAAAAATCAAAATACCAACGCAAAGAAGATTACAGTCCAGAAGCGTTCTATGACCGTGCAGGGATTTGGGCAGAATTTGGAAAAATTATCTGTATTTCTGTCGGCTATTTTACCTTTGTAAACTCCGAACGTCGATTTAGAATCACCTCATTTTATGGCGAAGAACACAGCCTTCTTTTAGAGTTTAAAACCCTTATTGAAACGCATTTTTCAAGACCAAAACACTTGTTCTGCGCACATAATGGAAAAGAATTTGACTTCCCCTATATCGCACGAAGAATGATTATACACAACATTCCATTACCATCGAAGCTGAATTTATTTGGCAAAAAACCGTGGGAAGTTCCGCACCTAGACACCCTAGAATTATGGAAATTTGGCGACTATAAGCATTATACTTCTTTGAAGCTATTAACCAGTGTGTTGGGGATTCCATCTCCTAAAGATGATATTGATGGCAGTGAAATATTTCGCGTCTATTACGAAGAAAATAACATCGACCGGATTGTAACCTATTGCCAAAAAGATACCATTGCCGTAGCACAAATTATTTTAAGACTCCGTGGAGAAGCCTTATTAGAAACGGATGAAATTGCTTATATTTAAGCAATGGATCAAACACCTATTTTAAACATTCAAAATCTGCGCGTTGCCTTTAAATCCAATACGGGTTTAAATGAAGTACTGCATGGCATCTCATACGATTTGTTTCCAAATGAAATTCTTGGGATTGTAGGCGAATCTGGTAGTGGAAAATCCGTAGCATCACTCGCAATTATGGGCTTGTTACCTCCTAAAAAGAGTGTGGTTAGTGCTGGAGAAATTCTATTCAAAAATGAAAATCTCCTTCATTATTCACAGAAAGAGTTGGAGGCGCTTCGAGGTCAAAAAATAGGCATGATTTTTCAAGAACCCATGAGTGCTTTGAACCCCTCAATGTCCTGTGGAGCACAAGTGGAAGAACTTTTGTTTCAACACACTTCGCTCTCAAAAAAAGAAGTGAAAGACAAGGTAATACAGTTATTTAATGAGGTGAAAATTCCCACACCGCATGAAACCTTTAAAAAATATCCTCATGAAATATCTGGAGGTCAACAACAGCGTGTCATGATTGCTATGGCAATTGCTTGTAAGCCTGATATTCTGATTGCAGATGAACCAACTACAGCGCTTGATGTGACGGTTCAAAAAGACATTATCGCACTCTTAAAAACCCTGCAAAAAGAATGCAAAATGAGCGTGATTTTTATAAGTCATGATTTGGCTTTGGTCTCTGAAATTGCAGATCGAATCCTAGTAATGTATCAAGGAAGTATTATTGAAAGTGGCCCTACAAAATCCATTTTTAAAACTCCTAAGGAAGACTATACAAAAGCACTCATAGGTGCACGACCAACCCTAAAATCACGATTGAAACAACTCCCTACCATCAGTGATTTTTTATCTAATACCATTTCCAAAAGTGTCATTTCCAAAAACACCAGAGCTAAGAAACATAAAGAAATATACAGTCAAGCACCACTGTTGGAAGTGATTAATCTAGAGAAAATATATTTTTCAAACCCTTCTTTTTTTGGCACAAAAACTGCTTTCAAGGCAGTGGATACTGTGAGTTTTAAAGTCTATGCTGGAGAAACAATGGGTCTGGTGGGTGAATCTGGTTGTGGAAAATCAACCCTAGGAAAAGCCATTTTACAACTCGACAAAGCAACCGCTGGGACTCTAAACTATAAAGGAAAAGACATTACAAACCTCCATAAAAAAGAGATGCGCGCGTTGCGAAAAGAAATTCAGATTATCTTTCAGGATCCCTATGCCTCACTCAACCCACGACTTACGGTAGGAGATGCAATTATGGAACCTATGAAAGTGCATAGGCTCTTTTCATCTGATAAAGAACGCAAAACAAAAACCCTAGAAATTTTAGAAAAAGTAGGTTTAGACCCCTCCCATTTTGACCGCTATCCTCACGAATTCTCTGGAGGGCAACGACAACGAATTGGTATTGCGAGAACCATCGCCGTAGAACCAAAATTAATTATTTGTGACGAATCCGTATCTGCACTCGATATTTCGGTGCAAGCACAAGTGCTGAATTTATTAAATGTGCTAAAAGAAGATTATGGATTTACCTATATTTTTATATCTCATGATTTGGCCGTCGTAAAGTTTATGTCCGATCAGTTGATGGTGATGAACAAAGGAAAAATAGAGGAACTTGGTGAAGCAGATGCCATTTATGACAACCCTCAAAAAGCCTATACTAAAGCGCTGATTGATGCAATTCCGAAAGGATTATAATTTCATTTCAGGAACAACACCCTCAACAATAAGATGGCCTTCTGTGGCTTGTTGAATGGTTTCTACAGAGATTCCCGGCGCGCGTTCTAAGAGTTTAAAACCGTCTTTGGTAACCTCTAAAACAGCTAAATTGGTTACAATTTTTTTAACACATGCTACACCTGTCAATGGCAGTGAACACCGCTTTAAAAGTTTAGATTCTCCTTTTTTATTGGTATGCATCATGGCAACGATAATGTTTTCGGCGCTGGCAACCAAGTCCATCGCACCTCCCATGCCTTTAACCATATAACCCGGAATTTTCCAATTGGCAATATCCCCATTTTCTGAAACTTCCATTGCTCCTAAAATTGTAAGGTGCACATGCTGACCTCGAATCATTGAGAAACTGGTAGCGGAATCAAAAAAACTAGCCCCATCAAGCGTAGTAATGGTTTGTTTTCCTGCATTTATAAGATCGGCATCTTCTTCGCCTTCAAAAGGAAAAGGACCCATTCCCAAAACACCATTTTCACTTTGAAATTCAACTTCAATATCGTCGCGAACAAAGTTGGCAACAAGCGTTGGAATCCCAATACCAAGATTCACGTAATATCCATTTTGGACTTCTTCTGCGATACGTTTAGCAATCCCATTTTTGTCTAACATGATTATGATTTTTGTCTTAGGGTTCGTTTTTCAATACGTTTTTCGTAATCCTTTCCTTGGAAAATACGTTGTACAAAAATTCCAGGGATGTGAATTTGATTGGGATCCAGAGCTCCAACAGGGACTAATTCCTCAACCTCAGCAACCGTAATTGTAGCCGCACCACACATATTTGGATTAAAATTTCTAGCGGTTCCTTTAAATATTAAATTTCCTGCGGCATCCCCTTTCCAGGCTTTCACAAAAGAAAAATCGGCCTTAAATGCCCTTTCTAAAACATACATTTTACCATCAAATTCGCGGGTCTCTTTTCCTTCCGCTACCTCAGTTCCATAACCCGCAGGAGTATAAATGGCTGGAAATCCTGCTTGCGCCGCACGACAACGTTCGGCTAAAGTGCCTTGAGGGATTAGTTCTACATCCAATTCTCCCGAAAGCATTTGACGTTCAAACTCATCATTTTCACCAACATAAGATGAAATCATTTTTTTGATTTGGTGCTTTTGAAGTAATAGTCCAAGTCCAAAATCATCAACTCCAGCATTGTTTGAAATACAGGTGAGTTCCTTAACGTCCATATCCACCAGTTCAGAGATTGTGTTTTCGGGAATTCCACACAATCCAAAACCACCGAGCATTAAGGTCATTCCGTTGGAGACGCCATTGAGGGCTTCTTTTACGTCTGCTACTTGTTTATTTATCATGACTTTAATTTAGGACAAAAAAGTACAAAAAAAATCTTATTATTTGAATAATTTCGTTAGAAATCGATGTCTGGCGTAATCGGTGTTTCCTCTTCGGGAATCGGATCTCCCTCTTCAACGATGGGTTTGCACTCTACTTTAATAGTGAGGTCTTCAGGAGCAATAAAATCTTCTTTTGAAATTCCTAATTCCTCCAACATATAACAGCTTCGCATGTAATTTGCCCAGATAGGAAGTGCCATAGCAGCACCTTGTCCGTACGTAATTGTTTTAAAATGGGTGGCACGATCTTCTCCACCAACCCATACACCTGTAACCAAATTAGGGACCATTCCCATAAACCAGCCATCACTTTGGTTTTGAGTCGTTCCTGTTTTTCCTGCAATTGGATTTGTGAATTCGTAAGGATAGCCCGTGACAATTTCTTTATAAACAAGTTGATCTTTAGCGGTATTGTGGCGCAAGCGCTGACCTGAACCAAACTGGGTTACACCTTCCATCAGTTTAACACTCACATAGGCTACTTCTTTACTCAGAACATCTTTTGTTTCAGGGGCATATTGATAAAGGATTGTACCGTTTTTATCTTCTATTTGAGTCACCATAACAGGCTTGGTATAGACCCCTTGATTTGCAAAAGTAGAATATGCGGCTACCATTTCATAGACACTTAAGTCGGGGGTTCCTAGGGCGATCGAAGGCACTGCAGGAATATTTTGTTCCACACCTAAACTCCGTGCTAAATCAATAACGGGTTGAGGTCCAATTTCATTCATCAAGCGGGCTGTAATGGTATTTCTTGAATTTGCCAAAGCCGATTTGAGGGTTTCAAATCCTCCATAATTTCCACCTGAGTTTTTTGGAGACCATGGTTTCATGTTTCCATGTTTCATGGCTTCAATTGTAATTTGGGATTTTGGAAACGTGTCACAGGGAGACAGGTGAAGTTGATCAATAGCGGCGGCATATACAAATGGTTTAAAAGTAGATCCTACTTGGCGTTTCCCTTGCTTTGCCATATCATATTGGAAGTGTTTGTAGTTAATGCCTCCAACCCATGCTTTCACAAATCCTGTTTGTGGTTCCATCGATAGCATTCCGGATCTTAAAAAAGACTTGTAATAACGCATAGAATCTCTGGGGGTCATAACGGTGTCTATTTCATTATTTTTAGCATCCCAAGAAAATATTTTCATAGCAACTGGCTTATCAAACGAGGCTTTAATTTCGGCATTTGATTTTTTAAGATCATACTTCATTTTACGCCAACGCTCAGAACGGCGCATACTAGTGTTTAATAAATCCGTGATTTCTTCAGGTTCTAAATCCAAAAAGGGGGCCGTTCGATTTCGTCTTGGTGTATTTTGAACAAAAAACTCTGCTTGTAAATTAGACATGTGCTCCTTGGTTGCTGTTTCTGCAAAAGTTTGCATGCGAGAATCAATCGTGGTGTGAATTTTAAGACCATCTTTGTAGATGTTATATTTATCTCCATTCGGTTTTCTGTTTTGAGGATTGTTAACCCATTCTTTCATAAACTCTCTAAGATACGCTCTAAAATAGGTCGCAATTCCTTCACGATGTGATTCGGGAGTATAGTTGAGCCCCAAGGGTAATTGTTGCAATGAATCTTTTAATGTTTCCTCTATAAAACCATATTTAGCCATTTGGCTTAATACAACATTTCGACGGTTTTTGGTCCCTTCAGGGTTTCGTTTTGGACGTGGATTATAGAGCGAAGAATTTTTAAACATGCCTACTAACATCGCAGACTCATTGATTGATAAATCCATTGGTTCTTTCCCAAAATAAATTCTGGATGCCGATCGAATGCCGTCCGCATTATTTCCAAAATCATAAATATTAAAATATTGGGCAATAATTTCTTCTTTGGTGTATTGACGTTCCAAACGCGTTGCAATTACCCATTCTTTTATTTTTTGAGTTATTCTACCAATTGTGTTTCGAGAGCCTTCTCCATGAAAAAGTTGTTTGGCTAATTGTTGGGAAATGGTGCTTGCCCCTCCGCCTTTACCTAGTTTAATAACGGCTCTTAAGGTGCCACGAGCATCAATCCCTGCATGCTCATAATGTCTCACGTCTTCAGTTGCAATAAGCGCCTCTACAAGATGTTTGGGTAGTTTACTAAAAGCGACTGGAGTTCTATTGTCTTGATAATAAAATTTTCCAAGTGTTTCTCCATCGGACGAAATGATTTCAGTGGCTAAATTTGTTCGTGGATTTTCTAAAGCAGTCGTGTCTGGCATTTCACCAAAAAACCCTAAGGAAGCAGATAGAAAAATGAGGGCTACTCCAAAAACAGCTGCTAAAAAACACATCCAAAACCAACGAATCGGTTTTGAAAAATTAAGAGATGCTGTTTTCTTTTTTGCCATAATAACTATTTAGTCAGAGATTCAATACTAAATCCAACGTCAATAATTCCTTCGAGTTGAGCAAGCCCATTTGGCTCTCCTCGATGGCGCATTGCTTGTTGAATCTGTACCTTATAAGTTCCTTCTTCGGTAAATATAAAAGGATGATCGTACCCTTTGAAACTGAGCTTATGTTCTTTGACAGATGTAAATCCCGAACCTAGAAGCTCCCCATTTGGTTTTGCCATGAGATACTCAAGGGTGTCTTTTGTAACTTTTCCGTTTGGATAATCTAATTCAACGATTAAAAATAAATTACTAAATTTATAAGCATTAGTCGTTCTTAATTTGACAACTAAATTATAAGGGTTTATGGTGTCAGGGGCTATAAAATGGTAGCTAATTACGTCTTTTTTATTCCAGACATCTGAAATGGACGTGTAGCGGTCAAACACTTTATTTTGCTGACATGAGAATGCTACAAAAGCAAAAAGAAGAATCCAAAATACTGTTTTACTTTGCATTGTTGTTCTGGGGTCTAGATTTTCTGTTATTCTTGTTCTTTCTATTGTTATTGTTTTTACGTCGATTGTTGTTTTTACGTCTATGATTTTTAGGGGTGTCAAATCGCGTTAAACTATCTTGACCCACAACGTTTTCAAAATCTACTTTAGTATCTTCGACTAAATCAATTGCATATTCTTCTAAACTCGCAACCTTTTCATTTTTCGCATTAATCGCAATAATTTCATTGGCTTGAGTTGTGGTTAACTTGTGCCAATTCATCCATTCGCCTTCGTAAGCATACCACATATGACCTTTGAAAATATCTGTTTTTTGACAAACGGCAGTCCCTTTTGCAGTTCTTAATTTGACTTCTGTTTTTGGGAATGCTTTTAAAGCATCTAAATATGCGTCCAATTCATAGTTTAAACAACACTTCAATTTCCCGCACTGTCCTGCTAATTTTAAAGGGTTCAAAGAGAGCTGTTGATAGCGAGCTGCAGAGGTGTTTACAGATCTAAAATCGGTCAACCAAGTAGAACAACAAAGTTCGCGTCCACAGGAGCCAATTCCCCCAAGTCGTGCGGCTTCTTGTCGCAAACCTACTTGTTTCATTTCGATTCGGGTTCTGAATTCTCTAGCAAATAATTTGATAAGTTCTCTAAAATCAACCCGTTCATCGGCTGTATAATAGAACGTAGCCTTACTGGCATCTCCTTGAAATTCAATGTCAGAAATTTTCATTTTCAACCGAAGGTCAATTGCAAATTGTCTTGCTTTGACTTTCATTCCTTCTTCCTTGTCTCTGGCTTGGATCCAAATATCAATATCTTTTTGAGAGGCTTTTCGGTAAATTTTAAAAATTTCTTCGGGAGTTTCAGAGATTTTCTTTCGTTTCATTTGAACCTTTACCAACTCCCCCGATAGTGTAACCATACCAATATCGTGTCCTGAAGCAGCTTGAGTTGCTACGACATCTCCAATACTTAAGGTTAGGTTTTCAGTGTTTTTGTAGTATACTTTTCGGCCATTTTTAAAACGAACCTCTACCCAATCAAAAGGGGTTGAGCCGTTAGGGAGTGTCATATTTGAAAGCCAATCAAAAACAGTTAGCTTATTGCAGCTATCGGTCCCGCATGTTCCATTGTTTTTACAGCCTTTTGGCTGCCCGTCTTTCCCTGTTGAACAGTTCGTACATCCCATAATTTATATATATTGAATTTGTCAATGCAACAGCATTACAAATGCGCGTTAACTCTATGATCTAAAACGTAAATATAAGATTATTTGAGGACTTAAAAAATGAGGCGATCGCTATTTTCTGAACTCACAAAAACTTAAACGGTTCTATTAAATTAAGACTGTGATGGTTTTGCAAGAGTCGTAAAGATATTCCTTAGATCTTTCTTGTATGGCAAATGATCTGCACGGCCTTTTTTGAAAATATCATTGCTATTCCCTTGACCCTTTCGGAGTACTTTTTGCTCTTCAAACGACATACGATTGACCTCCATACAAGCTGTAGAACAGCAGTTTTCCATCGTTTTTTTACAAGAATCACATTGAATAAAAAGTAAATGGCAGGCGTCGTTGGCACAATTTACATGAATGTCTGCAGGTGCACCACATTGGTGACAGTTCGCAATGATATCGTCTGATATCTTTTCAGCACGGCGCTGATCGAATACAAAATTCTTTCCAATGAATTTATTTTCGATTGATTGATTTTCAACTTGTCGGGCATAATTAATAATCCCACCTTCCAATTGATATACATTTTTGAATCCTTTATGCTTGTAATAGGCACTGGCTTTTTCACAACGAATCCCTCCAGTACAATACATGACTAATTTTTTAGTTTCTTTATGATCTTTCAAATCTTCTTCGATTAAATCCAAAGATTCTCTAAAGGTATCCACGTCAGGAGTAACTGCATTTTTAAAATGCCCAATTTCACTCTCGTAATGATTTCGCATGTCCACCACAACTGTGTTTTCATCTTCTATGAGTGCATTGAATTCTGACGCATTCACGTGTGTGCCAATGTCTGAAGGGTCAAAAGTAGCATCATTTAAACCGTCTGAAACAATCTTATCTCGGACCTTGACTTTAAGTTTTAAAAACGAAAATAAATCGTGTTCAATAGCGATGTTTAAACGCACATTTTCCAGAAAATCAATGGTGTCTAAATGGCTTTTAAACGTCTCGAAATTATCTGCAGGAACTGAAAGTTGTGCATTAATACCTTCGTGAGCAACATAGATCCGCCCTAGAACGTCTATGCTATCCCAAAATAAAAATAAATGATTTCTTAACAACTCGGGGTTGCTAATTTTTGAATACTTGTAGAAAGAGATTGTCAGGCGTTCTTTGCCAGCTTGTTGGATAAGCTCCGCTCTTTCAATATTGCTTAATGTATTGTACAGTTGCATGCTATACTAATTTTTAAGTTTATATTAAATTGAAATACAAAGGTAATAATTTTTAGAACACGCTCGAAAAAAGTGAATACAAAGCGTTTCGAAAATATTACAAAAAGGTTGGTTAAAATTTTCAAAATTAACAAAAGAAATCTTATTTTAGCAAGAAGAAAGAATTAGATACAAAAGACTTATGAGCAGCGAAAAAGATGCAAAATTAAAAGCCCTCAAGCTAACCCTAGACAAGCTTGATAAAGCATACGGAAAAGGCACCGTAATGAGAATGAGTGACGCCCCTGTGGTGGATGTAGAAGTTACCTCTTCAGGATCCTTAGGGTTGGATATTGCCTTAGGTGTTGGAGGCTACCCTAGAGGTCGTGTGATTGAAATATATGGCCCGGAATCTTCAGGAAAAACCACCCTGACATTACATGCTATTGCAGAAACCCAAAAAGCAGGTGGTATTGCAGCCTTTATTGATGCAGAACATGCCTTTGATCGTTTTTATGCTCAAGACTTAGGAGTTGACATTGACAACCTTATTATTTCTCAGCCAGATAATGGTGAGCAAGCACTTGAAATCGCCGATAATTTGGTGCGTTCTGGAGCCATTGATATGGTTGTGATTGATTCTGTAGCAGCACTGACACCAAAAAGTGAAATTGAAGGTGAGATGGGAGATTCTAAAATGGGACTCCATGCCCGTTTAATGTCGCAAGCACTAAGAAAATTAACAGGATCGATCAGTAAAACAAATTGTACGATGATTTTCATTAATCAATTACGTGAAAAAATTGGTGTGATGTTCGGTAATCCTGAAACAACTACAGGGGGTAATGCCTTAAAATTTTATGCTTCTGTCCGTTTAGACATTCGTCGATCTACACAAATAAAAGATAGTGATGGAAATGTTTTAGGAAATAAAACACGTGTAAAAGTTGTGAAAAACAAAGTTGCACCACCATTCCGTTTGGCAGAATTTGACATTATGTATGGTCAAGGTGTTTCTAAAGTTGGTGAAATTTTAGATGTGGCTGTAGAACATGAAATCGTTAAGAAGAGTGGTTCATGGTTTAGCTATGAAGACACAAAACTCGGTCAAGGTCGAGATGCTGTAAAGCAAATGATTAAAGACAATCCAGAATTGATGGATGAGCTAGAAGAAAAGATAAAAGCAATTTTGAAAGTAGAGGCTTAAAAAATCATACCTTCATTAAAAATCCCGATGCGTCGGGATTTTTTTTGCCTTCTAGTCTGCTTCTAAAGAATTTAAAATGATGTTATAAACTTCATTACTAAACTCTGTTGTATCCTCAATCGATAAATGTTCTGTGGGGAGGGTTGGATGAACTTGTACACGCATTTTCCCAGGACTTCCACTAAAAAATGTATAAGACAGTCGCTTTTTATTATCAAAAAATGTCATGGGTACTAAAGGTACTTTGTGATTAATTGCAAGTCGGAAGGCACCTGCTTTAAAACGGTCTAAAACAACAGACTCCTCTGGGACTCCCCCTTCTGGAAAAATACAAATACTTGACCCTTGTTTGATGCGGTTTTGAGCCCGCATAAATACAGCTTTTCGACTTTCGGGGCTACTGCGATCGACCAAAATACAGGTGCGTTTATAAAAAAATCCAAAGATTGGAATTTTAACCAATTCTTTTTTACCTATAAATACAAAGGGATGGTTTTTAAAAGTTACCAACATTAGCATGATGTCGGTCATAGACGTGTGGTTGGCTACAAACACATAGCTTTGTCCTTTTATGAGTGGTTGAGCACGTTTCACGTTCCAATAATACCCCATTCCAATTAGGATACACTTGGCCCAAATGCGTGCAAGTTTGAAAAAATAGGGATACCATTTTTGTTTTAAGACAGACAAAAACAATAATGGGAACATTAAAATAATAGGGATAGCGACGAGTACATAAAACCAAATTCTATACAAAAGCCACAATGGATATTTTATAATTTTAATCACATTCAAAACTACTAAAAATATTGAGTGATTGCGTCAAAAAAAGTACCTTTGCTTATAAATCGAACAAATAAAACTTTAAATGGCAAGAATTTTAACAGGCGTACAGAGTACAGGCACTCCGCACCTCGGAAATATTTTAGGTGCGATTGTCCCTGCAATTGAAATGAGTAACGACCCAAAAAACGATTCTTACCTTTTTATTGCCGATATGCATTCGCTCACTCAAATTAAAGAGGCAAAGACTCTGCGTGAAAATACCTATGCCACAGCAGCGACTTGGTTGGCATTTGGTTTGGACATCCAAAAAACAGTGTTTTACAGACAAAGTGATGTGCCACAAGTCACAGAGCTGTCTTGGTATTTAAGTTGCTTTTTTCCATTTTCTAGATTGGAATTGGCCCACAGTTTCAAAGATAAAGCCGACCGCTTGGAGGATGTCAATGGCGGATTGTTTACTTATCCAATGTTAATGGCGGCAGACATCTTACTGTACGATGCAACTATTATTCCTGTTGGAAAAGACCAGCTCCAACATATTGAAATGACCCGAGATGTCGCCTCTAGAGTACACGCTAAAATCGGTGAGGTTTTTGTAATTCCTGAAGCGAAAATCCAAGAAGAAAATATGCTCATTCCTGGGATTGATGGTCAAAAAATGAGCAAGAGCAAAGGCAATGTGATTGATATTTTTCAAACGGATAAGGCGTTACGAAAGCAAATTATGTCCATTCAAACTGATAGCACTGCTTTAGAAGCCCCTAAAGACTGGGCGAGTTGTAACTGTTTTGCCATTTACAAACTCGTGGCTTCAGAGGCTCAAATAACAGAGATGAAACAAAACTACGAAGCGGGAGGTTATGGCTATGGACATGCCAAACAAGCGTTGTTTGAAGTGATTTGTGATCGCTTCTCCGAACAAAGAGCACGGTACACCTATTATATGTCCAACTTAGAAGAAGTGGATCAAGCACTGGCGGTTGGGGCTAAAAAAGCGGCCACTGTTGCAGATGCGGTCTTAGCACGTGTTCGAGAAAAAATAGGCTACTAAACCAATTCAAATTCTTTTCCGGGCAGAGGGCGACAAACGCCTTTTAATTCCAAATTTAATAACAAATAAGCCACTTTAGAGGTCGGCATTTCACAGGCAATGGCAATAACGTCTAAAGCTGATTTATTTTCTTTTTTTAAATAGTTATAAATGATTTTCTCGTCTGAATCGAGTTCTACAAATAACTTTTTTTGGACGACTTTTTGTTGAGTTTCCAACGACCAGTTTAAAATATAAGGAATGTCAGCTGGATTAGAAACCAAATGTGCATTTTTGGTTTTTATCAAATTTAGACAGCCTTGACTTTGACTGTCCGTAATACGACCCGGCAGTGCAAACACTTCTCTATTGTACCCAAATGCCATTGAAGCCGTTGCCAAACTCCCGCCTTTTTCTGCCGATTCAATAACAATGGTTGCTTCACTAAGTCCTGCAATAAGACGGTTTCGTCTTAGAAAATTTGAGGGTTCCATTACCGCTGTACTCCAAAAATCGGTGACAAACCCGCCTTGGTTCTCTATTGGATTTCGATATTTAAGGTGTGATTTAGGATAGGTATGTTGAAGTCCTTGAGCCATGCAACCCACCGTTTGCAGTTGATGTTTGAGAGCAAATTTGTGTGCGGCAATGTCTGTACCATAAGCAAATCCGGACACTATAATGGGATTGAAAACCGCGAGGGTTTCTATTATTTTTTTACACTGTGCAAGTCCATAAGTTGTTAGTTTTCGGGTGCCTACCACACTAATTATCGGCTGCGTATCCCAGTTTATGTTCCCTTTTTGAAACAATACAATGGGACCATCAATACAATGTTTAAGCTTAAAGGGATAGTTGGAATCTTCAAAATATAAGGCTTCAATAGCGTTTTGTTCTACAAAACTGAGCTGGAATATAAAAACAACCCTAATGTGATTAGTTGCAATTTAGTGTTTGTGATGCGTGTTTGTGTTGTCAAAATTGATATACTGATAATAATCTCAAACAATAAACACTCCTAAAATTAGGGGTGTTGTTAGCATAAATAAATCAATGGAAGATATTTTGAGGGAGGGTAAGTTTTGAAATTAATTCTGAAACTTATCAAAAGTAAGGAAATCTAATTGATTTTTACCAAAAAAAAAACTAACTTTGAATTTATGCAAATTAGTCAGTACATAAGCGATTTACTTTACCGCTACGAATGCGTAACACTCCCTAACTTTGGAGCGTTTTTATCGCATCCTATATCGGCAAGAATTAATGAGGCTACAAGTGATTTTTATCCGCCTCAAAAACAACTGTCGTTTAATGAACAGCTTCAATCTAACGATGGCCTTTTGGCTTCCTATATTTCAGAACTAGAAAACATAAGTTTTGAGGGGGCTACTCGCAAAATTGAGCAACAAGTTTCTCAGTTAAAGTCACGCTTAGAAAAAGGCAATACGGTTAAATTCAATCATATTGGAGAATTAACATTTTCTGAAGAAGGTAAGCTCTTGTTTGTACCGTCTGACAGTTTGAATTATATGACCGAAGCTTTTGGCTTGGCTTCTTTTGTATCCCCTTCTGTGGAACGACAACCTCATCAAACTGTTGTTTTGACTCCTAAAAGACGTACATCTGCTATCTACATGAAATATGCAGCCATGGCACTACTTACCCTTGGCTTAGGAGGCTCTATTGGATCTAACTTATACCTCTCTCAAATTGAACAACAAAACAGTATAGCACTTAACAATGCCAATGCTACCTTAGACACTAAAATACAAGAAGCTACTTTTGTAATTAATAATCCCTTACCTGCTGTAATGGTGAATTTAAAAAAACAAAGTGGCAATTTTCATATCGTTGCTGGAGCATTTAGAGTGAAAGCAAATAGCGAACGAAAATTACAACAACTGAAAGCGTTAGGCTTCAGTGCGCGTTTGATTGGTGTCAATAGATACGGATTACACCAGGTAGTCTATGAAAGTTATGAGACTCGAAAAGAAGCAGAAAAAGCGTTGTTCAAAATTAGAAAGTCACAAGATCGTGCCGCATGGTTGTTGATAAAAGACCTTCCATAACTCATTTCATTTTTTAACGCTCAATTTGGTACAGGCTTCTGTACCTTACATACTTATACATTAACTTATGAAAACTAAACACCCACAAGCCTCAAAAACAATTATGACTGACTTGGTTTTGCCTAGTGAGACAAATGCAATTCACACGCTTTTTGGAGGCGAGCTTTTGGCACGAATGGATCGCGCTGCTAGTATCTCTGCACAACGACATTCTGGGCAAATAGTGGTAACTGCATCTGTTAATCATGTGGCATTTAAACATTCCGTCCCTTTGGGAAGTATAGTCACCGTTGAAGCTAAGGTATCACGTGCTTTTAAAAGCTCAATGGAAGTATATATCGATGTTTGGGTCGATGATAAGACCACCAAAAGATCCGTAAAAGTAAATGAAGCTATTTTTACATTTGTCGCAGTAGATGACAAAGGAACTCCTGTAAAAATCCCACAATTAGTTCCTGAAACAAAAGAAGAAATTCAACGTTTTGAAGGCGCCTTAAGACGCAAACAATTGAGCTTAGTTTTGGCAGGGAAAATGAAAGCGCAAGATGCTACAGAACTAAAAGCCCTTTTTAGTTAAAAGATTATAAACGGTAAATCCACTGTGAAGGATTTTGGGTTGCACTGTCTTTATAAATCCCAAAACTAAGGATGGTTTCACCAGATGCCTTATTCGTAATCACTTCACCGATGACTTGTTTTGTCTTCACCTTATCCCCTTTTTGGACATAAAATTTAGACAAGTTTTTGTAGACTGTAATATAATTTCCATGTCTGACCATGATGGTATTGTTTCCATTTTTTGGAGTCATAATTCCCTGTACAACGCCTTCAAACACTGCACGAACCTCGGCTCCTTTGTTGGTTGCAATTCGGACTCCGTTGCTTTTAATCGTTAACGACCGATCAATTGGAGATGGGTTATTTCCATAGCGTAATTTCACAACACCATTGGTCACAGGCCACGGAAGTTTCCCTTTGTTAGAAGTGAAATTCGCGGCTAAAATCTTTTGCTCTGGAGTCAATGAAAATACTTTTGATTTTGACGATTTCCCTGCTTTTTTATTAGAGGCTGCAATAGCCGCTTGAATAATTTTACGAATTTCTTTATCAATTTTATTAGACTCCCGTTGTTTGGCTTTTAACTGTGTTGTAAACTTGGATAGATTGTTTTTTATATCGGCTATTAATACATTTTGCTGTGCACGTTCTTGGTCAAGAATAGACTTTGCAGTCCTATTTTCTTCAATAAGCTTTTGTTTATTCTTTTTTTGTTTGACAAGTTCAATGTTAAGTTGCTGCATTTGAATGGTTTCTTCTTTGATCAAAGCCGCTTGGAGTTTTTGATAATCCGCATATTGTTTTATGTATTGCAAACGTTTATAAGCCTGTTGAAAATTAGTGGATGAGAGTAAAAACATGAGCTTACTTTGATCGGCTCGACTCTTGTAGGACTTGACAACCATCTTCGCATAATCATCCTTCAAAGATTTGAGTCGCAATCTTAGTTTAGAGATTTGGGTCTGATTGCTATTGATTTCACGCGTTAATAAATTGGCTTGTTGATTGGTAATACTGATGAGGTTTTTTCTAACTTTAATCTTAAAATCCAAATCTTCCACAACAGACAGTACGGATTTTTGTTCTTTTTTGCCTTCAAATAACAATACGCCAATTTGTTGAATTTCACGGGTCAGTTCACGGCGTCGCTCTTCTAATTCTTGTTGCTTCTTACTTTGAGAAAAACTACTAATATGCAGCATTAACGTGAGTAAAAAGACTGTTAAGGTAAAAGGTGTATGGGTTAATTTCATTGTAATTCAATAGCTTTATATCCTTTTGGAATATTAAAAGGAAAACGTAAAGATTGATTCAAACTTACGGATTTTATGTTTAAATTTAAAGTTGTTTGCTCATTCGTGTTGGTGGCAGTGATGTTCATACTTTCAGGAAGAACCAATCCCTCTACTTTTTGATAGGATCGGTACTGAATTTTTAAGACGTTTTGTTTCAATGATTGGCTTAATAATTGAGCGTCCAATTTAAAATAGCTAGGGTTGATTAAATATAAAAAATCAAAAAGAGGATTTTCTCGTTTAGCTGTTAGCATATACGAATTTGGATGGATATTCTTTTTAAACTCTTTAGGGTTGATGTCAAAAATAGCTTCTCCTAGGAGTAAGTTTTGAAGGTTTTCAAACTGAAGTTCAGTGCCTAAAAAATTACTGATTAAGGTATAATCTCCATCAAAATAGGTGTTGTCTAATTTGTTATAAAAACGCACGCGATCGGGTGTGATTTTGACGCGTACCATATTCAGTAATGCATTGATCCAAATGGTTTTATCATGTTCCATTCGCAGTGTCAAAGTATGTGCTTCTGATCGGTCGCCTTGAGTGTACTCTACTTTTAGTCGGCCTTGTAGGGTGTTGAATTCAGATTGTGATTTGTTGTGCTTTTTAACGATTTGCTTCACGGACATTTTTGGGTCTAAGATCTTATTAGACTGCACAGTTTTTGTGGTTTTACATCCTAAAAAAAGGAGTCCAAAAATGGTACTGTATATAATTTTTTTCACTTGTGTCATTGATTATTTTCTAATGCCATTGCTTTATTAGTAAACGTTTGAGCTGCCTCAATATTACCTTTTAACCTAAAAGCAGTGCTAAGTTGCTTATAAAAATCGTGTTGTAATTTTTTATTATCATAAATATAATCCAATCCCATTGAAAGGTTTTCAATGGCTAAATCTAAGTTATTTAGTTGTCTGTTTGCAGTGCCATTGACTAAATATAAAAGAGGTTGAGAAGGGTATAATTCCATCTGATTGTTAGTAAATAGTATGGCCGTTTCAAACTGGTTGGTTTCTAAGTACAAAAGGGCTAGGTTTTTAATGATTGTAAAATTATCGGGGTCGAATTCCAATGCTTTTACATAGGAGGAAATCGCCTTTAAATAGGCCTTTTGATTGTAATAATAATCGCCCCATTCTAAATCGGAACGGCTTGGCGTGTTTTCACTGACCGAATTTGTAACCTCCAACAATGCAGATTCATATTCTGGAAATTCTGTTATAAAATTCATAAAATCGTTCAGCACTTTCACTTTAAGGCTGGGCAAAACAACGGTACTTGTGGTGACAATTTTCATGGAGGTGATTGCCTTTTCATAATCCTGAGCATCTAAATAAAATTTATACAAGGCTATATGAACCAAATGCGATTTTGGATGTTGCTCTAAAAAGGCTTCAGCGGTCTCAAATGCTTCTTTTTTTTGATCTAAATTGCTGTAAGCATAAATGAGATTCAAAAAATTAGTGGCGTCTTCAGGGGTTTCTTCAAGGCGTTTTTTAAGATGATGAATACGCTTATTTTCATCTCCACTTAAATCATATAGTTGGTTCCGAATCTTATCTCTAGAGGCCTTTATCCCTAGCGTTTTATCTAAATCATCCAAAACGTCTAACGCGTCGTCATAGCGTCCAGCCTCTAGATAGAGGTTCACTAGGTCTTGTTTATAGTCTGGGTGCTGCGTCAGTAAAGGTTTAAGCGCTAAAATCGCATCTTCAAAACGGTTTTGCTCTATATACAAATGATACAAACTTTCTTTGTACCAAAAATTACCCTCGTCTAAGGCAATCGCTTTTTGAAAATTAAATTCTGAGTTTTCAAATTGTTTCAATTTAAAATAGTTGGTGCCTAACTCATGGTAAACAACCGATTCGGTTGGATTTAACGACTTACAAAGTACTAATGCGTCGATTGCTTTGGAGTAATTTTCGAGTGCTTTTTGTTTTAATGCTTCAAAAAAATAATTTTGAAATTTGACATGGGTACTGTTATTTGAAGCCGACAAGAGGGAGTCGGTCTCAACTTGTGCTTGCGTCCCAAACGAACTTATTAGGAGGCTAAGTGCTACAAAACCATGTTGTACTTTGTTCATTATTTTCCAGTACTTCCAAACCCCCCTTCTCCTCGGGAGGTTTCGTTGAGTTGATTGACTTCGAGCCAAGTTGCTCGTTCGTGTTTTGCAATGACTAATTGCGCAATGCGTTCACCATTTTCAATTTTAAAATCGGTGTTGGATAGGTTCACCAAAATGACGCCTATTTCACCACGGTAATCTGCATCCACAGTTCCAGGGCTGTTCAAAACTGTGAGTCCGTGTTTTGCTGCCAAACCACTTCGTGGGCGTACTTGTGCTTCAAACCCTACGGGGAGTTCAATAAACAACCCTGTTTTAATAATGGCACGTGCTAAGGGTTTCAAAATAACGGCTTCTGAAATATTGGCCCGAAGATCCATTCCTGCAGAGGCGCCTGTTTCATATTCAGGAAGTTTATGTTCGGATTTATTTATAATTTTAATTGTCATGGGAAGGTTTTAAAAATTGTTTGATGGTGGTTTTTTCATTGTTCCAAATAATGAGCAACAAGAGTCCAATAAGGGCAGACCCTATGAAATACTGGGTTCTAAATTGATAAAATGATAGGGCTGATAGTCCTATGGAAAGGACTAAATAGAGGCTTATTTTTTTTATATTATAAGGGATTGGATAATGTTTACGTCCAAAATAATACGAGAGCAGTGTCATGGAAACATAAGCCGATAAGGTTGCCATAGCAGAAGCCATATAATTAAATGAGGCGATAAACATTAGATTTACCAAAAGAGTTATTCCTGCACCAATAACCGAAATGTAAGCTCCAAATTTCGTGCGGTCCGTGATTTTGTACCACACAGATAGATTGTGATATATTCCGAGAAAAAGATAGGCCAGTAATAAAATTGGCACCACTTTCATCGCCTCCCAATAGGCTTCGTTTGGGATGAGAATACTTTTTAAAACATCGACAAAAACTACGACGACCAATAGAATAAGCGCTCCACAGATCACAAAAAACTCCAAGGTTTTTGCATAGTTTTTGGTGGCATCCTTGGTTTTGGATTGACTAAAAAAGAAGGGTTCAATTCCCAAGCGGTAGGCCGTTGCAAACAACATCATAAACAGAGCGAGTTTGTAACAGGCGGAGTACATCCCGACAGATGTTTTGGCAATGGACTCCGGAAGAAGACGTTCTAACAGCACCCGATCAAAGGTTTCATTAATGGAGAAAGCCACCCCAGCCACCAAGACTGGCAGGGCATATTTCAGCATTTTTTTCCAAAGTACTGTATCTACTTTAAAGTTGATTTTAAAGTAAAATGGCAAAAGAATCAGTAAGGTAACCCCACTCGCAATGAGGTTGGCAATGAAAATATAACTGACTTCAAAATTGTCAACATAGATGGAATCCCAAAAACTGTTGCCAACAGACAGTGCTTTTAAATAGAGGAGTAAAAAGATGTTCAGCCCTAGGTTGACAACGACGTTGGTTAGTTTAATAACTGTATATTTTACCGGTTTCCCATAGGCTCTGAGAGCGGCAAATGGGATAATGACCAAGGCATCTAAAAACAAAATCCAAACCACCAGGCTAATGTAATTGACATGAATATGTGTGATGTCTGCGATCTGTTGTTTAAACAGCAGCCCGAGTGCTAAAAACCCTAGAGAGGATACCAAAATTGAAATGGTGGCGGTGCTTAGAACGTTTGCTTTCGATGATTCTTTATTAAAAAAACGGAAAAAAGCGGTTTCCATTCCATACGCAAGGATGACGTTAAACAGTACAAAATAAGCGAAAACGATAGACACATCTCCGTAATCCGAGACGTTTTGTAGCACGGATTTATCGGTATGTAAACGCACCAAAAGAAAACTCAACATTCTTGGAACTACCGTTGCCAGTCCATAAATGAAGGTTTGTTTGTATACTGTTTTTAGGACGCTCACGGCTCTTTTATTTTATCCCATAAAAATACACATTTTAACGAACAATCTATAATTGTTGTTCAGCGGTTTTTTGGCGCTGCGGAAGGATAGGCAATCGTTTCGCCTTTTTTAAGGTTGGAAATTTTATAATAAAAACGGTTGCCATTGATTTGATAACTGATGACACAGGCATTTTGTGGGAGGTTAAAAGGAGACGTATCTTGTTTTAACTCCATTTTGTTATTGTATTCGTCCTCTGGGTTGGAACTCATTATAAGGTCTTTTTTGTGATTGGAGAACTGTTTAAACCGACCTATAAGTAATTTGTCTCTTGTTTCTACCGCAGTTTTTAGACCTCTAAAATGGAGGCTGTCAATACTGATGTTTCCATTTTCTTTGAGGGGCAAAAACACATTTATTCCTGAGCCACCGCCATTAACTCCTGCAATCCACGAATTGAAATAGGGTGCTGAAATTTCTAAAGGTGCAGTCGATTGGAATTGTATTGCCGATTCTTTGGAAGTTTTACAATTGACCATACTTAAAAAAACAAAGCCTAAAATAAAAGCAGATATAAGTTTCATGTGTCTGTATCTATTGTTTTTAAAAGGTCACATGCTGCCTGCCTGCCGCAGGCAGGTTCGCTATTAGTCATTCTTTTGGATGGTCCTAATTTTCGCATGCTCGTTTCATGTGTTTGAATTTATACTCATAAACATACGGATTTTAATTGAGTTTGAAATGAAACAACTTTTATGCCATAAAAAAGCCTTGCAATGCAAGGCTTCTAATTTTATAATTTTACCAAAGGTCAATCCTATCCATTCAACGCTTCTGCCCCACCAACAATTTCAAGAATTTCATTGGTAATCGCTGCTTGACGTGCTTTGTTGTAGGTCAATTTAAGCTGATCTCTAAGCTCAGTGGCATTGTCTGTTGCTTTGTGCATTGCGGTCATTCGTGCGCCGTGCTCACTTGCAAAACTATCGCGAATGGCTTTGAATAATTGTGTTTTTAACGACTTTGGAATCAAGGTTTCTACAATGGAATCTTTAGATGGCTCAAAAATATAATCGAGGTTTGTATTGGTATCGCCTTCTAGGGGTTCAATTGGTAAAAACTGCTCCGTCATGATTTCTTGGGTCGCAGCATTTTTGAATTTATTATAAATAATTTCAATTTTATCAACGGCTTTGGACTCAAATTTTTCCATGAGCATCTCTGCAATTTCAGCAACATTATCGAATGTTAACTCATCATAAACAGCACTTTGATTAGAAATAACCTCGAAGTTTTTTGAGAGGGCATCATTTGCTTTTTTACCAATGGCCACAACTGATACGTTAGCATCATAACGTTCCGCAACTAAATTCGCTTGCTTAATAATATTAGAATTAAAGGCGCCACACAGACCTCTGTTTGAGGTTATGGCAACAAGAAGTACATTTTTTATTTCGCGTTGTTCTGAATATTTACTTCCAGAATCGGCGTCTAAAGTGGCACTCAGATTTTGTAAAAGCTCTGTTAGTTTATCCGCATACGGACGCATGGCTGTGATGGCATCTTGTGCTTTTTTCAACTTAGCAGCCGATACCATTTTCATAGCACTTGTAATCTGCATCGTTGAGGATACGGATCCTATTCTATTTCGGATTTCTTTTAAATTTGCCATAGTTCAAGTTATGAGTGCTAAGTGTTGAGTTATGAGTTTTTAATGATTGCTACTAAAATTTTTATTAACTCTTCACATTTATTCATCATTTCTGTTGGAACTTCTCTTCCTGTAGCTTCAAGAATTTCTAACCAATATTTAGTTTCATCAGCTTCTTTTAAAGCAATTCCAAATTTATTTTTAAAGTCCTTTGTGCTAACTCCTCTTTGCGCTTCTCTTGTATTGGCTCCAATACTCGTTCCGCTTTTTTACAATTGAGAAGCTAACTCAAAATCCTTATTTTTTTTTAGTTTATCCGTAAAATGAACAATCTCACAAGCAAATTGAAAACTCTTTACTCGTATTGGACTGTTATTTAGAGACATTATTTTAAGTTTATATTACTACGTTAAAACTATCAGTACACAACTCTGAACTCCGAACTCCGAACTCAGAACTCAGAACTCATAACTCATAACTTCTAATCGTTATATTTCCCTGACAATTCTTTTGCAACTGCTGTTAGGGTGTCTGTAACTTCATCCGTTAGTTTTCCTGCTTTTAAGGTGGCTAACACATTGCTATGTTTTGCTCTTAAAAACTCGATATATTCGGTTTCAAATTCTTTCACTTTATCAACAGGAACTGCGCTTAACAAGTTTTTAGACCCTGCATAAATGATTGCAACTTGATCTTCTACTTTAAAAGGGTCATTTTGTGCTTGCTTCAAAATTTCAACATTACGCTTTCCTTTTTCAATTACATTTAAGGTTACGGCATCTAAATCCGACCCAAACTTAGCAAAGGCTTCTAATTCACGGAATTGTGCCTGGTCTAATTTTAAGGTTCCAGATACTTTTTTCATGGATTTAATCTGTGCATTTCCACCAACACGTGATACGGAAATACCAACGTTAATTGCTGGACGAACTCCAGAGTTAAACAAATCACCATCTAGGAATATTTGACCATCCGTAATCGAAATTACATTGGTTGGAATATAGGCAGAAACATCTCCTGCTTGTGTTTCAATAATTGGCAAGGCTGTTAAAGATCCTCCTCCTTTTACAATTGGTTTTAATGATTCTGGTAAGTCGTTCATATCTTTTGCAATTTCATCATTGTTGATGACTTTTGCTGCACGCTCTAATAAACGGGAGTGTAAGTAAAATACATCTCCTGGATACGCCTCACGTCCTGGAGGACGACGTAATAAAAGAGAAACTTCACGGTAAGCAACGGCTTGTTTTGATAAATCATCATATACAATCAATGCTGGACGACCGGTATCTCTAAAATACTCTCCAATAGCGGCGCCTGCAAAAGGTGCATATACTTGCATTGGAGCTGGATCTGATGCGTTTGCAGCAACGATTGTTGTATAAGCTAAAGCACCTTTTTCTTCAAGTGTTTTTGCAATTAATGCTACTGTTGAGGCTTTCTGTCCTACGGCAACATAGATACAATATACAGGCTCCCCTGCATCGTAAAATTCTTTTTGATTTAAAATGGTGTCAATACAAACCGCTGTTTTTCCTGTTTGGCGATCTCCAATGACCAACTCACGTTGTCCACGACCTACTGGGATCATCGCATCAATGGATTTAATTCCGGTTTGTAAGGGTTCTGTAACGGGCTCACGGAAAATAACTCCAGGGGCTTTACGCTCTAAAGGCATTTGATAAAGTTTCCCCTCTATGGAGCCTTTACCATCAATCGGTGCGCCAAGTGTATCAACCACACGACCAACAATTCCTTCCCCAACATTGATCGAAGCAATACGTCCTGTACGCTTTACAGTTGAACCTTCTTTTATTACACTAGAAGCTCCTAAAAGTACGATTCCAACATTGTCTTCTTCAAGGTTTAATACAATCCCTTCAAGACCGCCTTCAAATTGTACAAGCTCACCATACTCTGCATTGGTAAGTCCATATGCACGTACAATACCATCTCCTACAGTTAATACCGTTCCGACCTCATCCAAGGAAGCTGTTGCTTCGAAACCTGAAAGTTGTTCTTTTAAAATTGCTGATATCTCAGCTGCTTTTACTTCTGCCATCTTAATTTATTTTATACTTCTGATTGAATCTCAGTATAGTTTTAGTTAATTGTAAATTTACGTTTTAACGTGTTTAATTGATTCGAAACACTCGCATCATATTGTTGATCTCCAACTCGTAAAATGAAACCCCCAAGGATGTTTTCATCTACAGTATTGCTAAGTGTCACTTCCTTTGTTGTTAAGGTTTTAAGCTTTGCCATTACTTTGGCTTCTAATTCAGAAGTCATTGGAATCGCCGTGGTTACAAAGGCATTTTCTTTATTGTTAGCTAGGTCGTATAGAATCCCAAATTGGGTAGCTACTTGACCTAATATATCGACTCTTTTGTTTGTCACAAGAATATTGAACAAGGATTTGCTTTCTGAACTTACAGAAGGAAATGTAGCATTCAATACGTCTGCTTTTTCAGATAGTTTTACCACCGGGCTTTTGAGCACTGCTTCCAAGGATGCGTTGTCTGCAATTGTTTGACCGATACGTGTCATATCTGCATGCACTGCGTCTGCCTGATTGTTATCTGATGCTAAGCTTAATACGGCTTTCGCATATCTTATTGCTGCTCTTGTTCCTGCCATGATTAATTAGTTTAGTGTAGCGTCTTTCAACATTGATTCCACTAATTTTTCTTGTTTTGATTTGTCTGAAAGTTCTTCACGAACCACTGTTTCTGCAATAGAAATTGAAAGTTCGGCAACAACTGATTTTAAATCTGCTATGGCTGCTTTCTTTTCTGTTTCGATCGCGGCTTGTGCATTAGCGACTAATTTATTAGCCTCTTCTTTTGCTTCTGTTTTTGCGGATTCTATCATGCTACTTTTTAACTCACGGGCTTCTTTGAGCATGGCTTCACGTTCTGCACGTGCTTCTTTTAGAAGCTTTTGGTTGTCTGCTTGAAGATTTTCCATCTCCATTTTAGCTTTTTCAGCTAAGTTTAAAGCGTCTTTAATGCCTGCTTCTCTTTCATTGACTGCACTAAGAATTGGCCCCCAAGCATATTTTTTTAATAAAAATAGTAATCCAACGAATAAGACCGTTTGCCAAACAAATAATCCTAATGAAAAGTCTTCTAATAATTTTTCCATAATATTTTAAACGATGCTAATTTTTTTTTAATTTTTTAATTAAAACAATCTTACAACCAACCGTTGCAAGATTGTTTTTCATAGGTTGTTTTAGCTTACTGCAAACAATGCAGCAAATCCAATACCTTCAATTAACGCAGCTGCAATAAGCATAGCTGTTTGAATCTTTCCGTAAGATTCTGGTTGACGTGCGATAGCATCCATTGCGGACCCACCAATTCTACCAATACCTAAACCTACTCCGATTACAACTAAACCTGCACCTACCATTACTGGAATTTCCATAAATATGTATTTAAAAATTAAACATTCAATTCAAAGCTCAAATTAATGAGCGTGTGCTTCATCATGATGGTCGTGCTCTTCTGAAGCAAATCCAAAATATAAAGCGGATAGCATTGTAAAAATATATGCTTGTAACAAAGCTACCAAAATTTCAATAAGTGAAATTGCAAAGGCCAATCCAAAGGATAATGGACTTCCCAACCAACTTTTAAAAATAAACATTAAACCTATTAAACTCATTAATACAATATGGCCTGCTTGCATGTTTGCATACAAACGGATGAGTAATGAGAATGGTTTGATAAAAACCCCTAAAACTTCAATAGGAATTAGTATGATATATAGTGGGACTTTTCCATACCAAGGCATAGAGTCCCCTAACGGATCAAAGATGTGTTTCCAGTAATCTTTTGTTCCAGTAAAATTTGTAATTAAAAATGTCATAATTGCCAAAGCTGTTGTGACTGCTATGTTGCCAGTGACATTCACTCCTAGTGGAGTTAAACCAAATATGTTTAAAAACCAGACAAAAAAGAAAACGGTTAATAAAAACGGCATATAACGCATGTGTTTTTTCTGACCAATATTTGGAATGGCTATATCGTCTCGGATATAAAGAACAATCGGCTCAAAGAAACGTCCAGTACCCGTTGCGATTCCTTTATTTTGAGCATAAGAACGTGCTAAACCTCTAAACAAGAAAAACATTAAGAGGGCTGTAATTAAAATCATGACAACTCCTTTAGTGATAGATAAATCTAAAGGTTTTAGGTTTGTTGGGTGTTGATGATCGTCATAATTGATGGTTCCTAAGGCATCTGTTTTATAGATTTTATTGTGGTATAATTTATAAAAATTTCCATCGACCTCGGCTACGGTTTCACCATGGTGAAATTTGCTTGAGGCAAATACGACCAATCCATTATCCCAGAGAATTACTGGTAATGGTGCACCAACATATTTATGAGATCCATCTTCGGTCGTGTATGAAAACAAACTAAAGTCGTAAGAGTCCTGTAAATGATGTTGGATATAGGCTTTGATTTCCGATTTTTTGTCCGTTTTAGGAGTATCTCCTCCAGCCATAGACATAAATGGAATTAAAAATATAAATAATAGACTCGCTTTTAAACTTAATTTACGCTGCATTGACCTGCTTAATGGTTACTTAAAAATCGCTGCAAAGTTATGGTTTTATATCAAAAACAAAAACAATTTCAGAGTTTATTTTAATCCTAAATCCGCCGTGAGAAGTTAAAGTTAAAATCTACATTTCATTCAACCATTTACTTAAGTAAATCGTTTCTAAAATTAAACAAATACTATAGGGTGTGAAAAAGGCAAAAAACTCTAATGTATCAATGGATCCGCTTGCCTTATAACTCCCATAAAAAACAATGAAAAAAACAGCAAATTTAAGGAAACTCGTTCCAAGAAATAAAAACCCAATTTGACTGCTGTATTTATCCCTCATAAGGTAGAGTCCATAAAAAATAGCAATCGTCAAAAATGTGTTGATTATATAGGATGCTACAATTTTATTTTCTAACAGGGGGTACTCCATAATTTGAAGCAGTACTATATGCAAAACGAATGTAAAAGATAGCATTAGAACTAAGCGGATAGAAAATGATATTACGGGGTGCTTTAGCATGAGAATAAAGGGGTCTTAATATTTGATTCTATTGAGCTGTTTCACGACAACATAAAGCGAAATCGCAACACCCAAAAGTGTACAAAGGATTAGAAATAATTTTTGGTCAGGAAAAAAACTTTGGTCAAGCCACTTTCCTAAGCGAACAAACAAGTAGATAATCACCCCCATCTGAAGGCCTATTGCCGATAGAATTCCGAGTTGTTTAAGCGGATTGTCCACTTTGGGAGTTGTTTTGAGATAAGGCGGTTTCTTCTGGTTCATTTTTCAGTTCTTTTACAGAACTTTTCATGAGGCAGCTGGCATTAAATGTTGCACCTGGCTCTACAGATAATTTCCCTATTTGCACTTCTCCTTCTATATGTGCAGACGACCGCAGGTTTAGGGTGTCTGAAACGTTTAACGTTCCTTTGAACTTCCCTTCCATATCCGCATTGTCACAGATTAGAACGCCTTCTAAAGCTCCTGTTTTACCGATGACAACTTTGCCTGAAGTCGTCAAAGATCCATTGATAACCCCTTCGATTCGAAAGTCACCTTCACTTGTTAAATCGCCCGTAAAGGTTGTCCCTTGAGCAATTGTGTTTTGTTGAGAAAATGAATTCGAGTTTGATTTTTTGTTTTCTGCAAACATAGATTTCGTTTTTTAATTAATTGTTTCTAAGTAGGACTCTAAATTCTTATGAATTTGAACCGTTTGATAGTTTTTGGAAGAAATTCCAAAAAATGGTTTGGATATTTCAAGGTCATTTTTGTCTTTTAAAATCTCTACAAATCCAAATGCGCCTTGAACACTTTTTAAACCATGAACGACTACAAATATAGTGTTTGTATCGTAACGATCCTTAGAAACACTCAATTTAAAATAGTCAACATCCTCAATAGCAGTGCTTAGAGTTTCTTTAAACTCCTTAATCTCATCTGCTTCAGACGCCTCAAATTTAAAAATAGTTTTGAAATTCGTTTGAGTTGAGTCCTGAACAAACTCCGCGCTTTCAAGTTGAGGAATAACGGTTTCGTACATATGTGCCGCTTTTTTGCCTTCAATACTACTTGGATAATTTAATGCCACAAAATTCAAGCCTTCTTTATAGGTTTCAAAGCCAAATAATCGCGCTTTAGCAGTTACTTTTAAAAACTCTAACTTGGGTACAATTTGATCACCATCCAGTCGAATAATCTGTATATCACAGCCCTCAATTACCTGTTGGTATTCGCCCAACTCAAACTGCGCATATAAATTATTATAACGTGTTTCGGGGCTATTCTCGTTATTTGACAGTGCGGACTCTGGGTTTAACAAAATTTCTGCATATCGAGAATCCGGATGGTTTTCAATAATGTCATTTTTAATAAGTGCCTGCAAACGCTTAAGATCTAACAACGCATATAATTTATATAGGTTATATTTTGCTGGCAAAACAAGACGCTCTTCGGGGTTTTGTTTCAACAATTGCTCAAGCTTATCTTTGGCAAGTTTATACTCTTTAAATTTGTCTTTATATATAAGACCTAATTGGTAATAGGCAAAATTCCGTTCTTTAGAGATGCTGTCTAGTACTTTTTCTTGGGTAGGAAGTTGTGCTAGATAATAATCCACTGAGAAACGTTTCTGTTGTTCTTCTTCAGCTGCCTTTGCAATTTCTTCGGCTTGTTTTAAATCTGATTTTTTGGATTTACTAGACCAGCGCCAGTTGGTTTCTAAAGCACGATCGCCCCAAATTCTAATAAATTCATTCTTTCCAAATGCTACTGTTGTTTGATTATAAAAATAAAACGATTTCCCTTTTTTAGTGACTGAGTTTTGAGAGGCCGCAAATGCATTTTCAGAAGATTGAGCTGCTTTTTTTAATGCTTCTGATTTCAAGGTTTCAATATAGGATTGAAAATACGTTTCTTTTTCTGTGTCAGACATCGCTACTACACTTAAAATACTATCATTTTCTTGTGCGATAGATTCGTAATAAATGACATCCTCTAAATTGTCTCGTTTGCGTTTGATGGCACGGTACGGTTTACTGTTTTCTACGAGTTTTAATAAGGTGCTGTCATAATAAGATCCTGCCAAACTGTACTCCGAATAATCAAAATTTAAATCTCCTAAAATTTGGTAGTTTTTCGCTGTCAAATAATCGTCTTCGGAGTTGGTTCGTAAGGATTTATTGAAATAAGAAATGGCTATTGAATCGGATTGATTCTGAAGTTTATATTGCGCAATTTGATGGTAAATTCTATCTAAAAAAGGTCTGTTTTCTCTGTTGGTTTCTAAATCTTCTAAAAGATCTTGAAGTGCGATTTTATCTCCATTTTTGGGATCAAAATTTTTAATTTTCTCTAAATGGGCGTTAATCATATAAATTCTTGGGCTTCTCCGATTAAGGGCAATCACCTTATCAAACGCAAGGTTTGCACTGTCTTTTTTGCCTAAAGTAGAATAGAGCTGACCTTCTATGAAATGCAATCGTCCCCGTTGTTCGTTGTTTTTGGTAAGCTGCGCAGCCACTTGCAACTGTGTAATTGCACTGTCTAAGGATTTGGTTGTAATATAGGCTTGTGCTAAGGCTGAGGATGCTTCTACTATATCGTATTTAGACAGTTCCTCTAACTCTATAAGTTTCTTTAAGTTTTGAATTGCACCCTCTTCGTTTTGAAGGCGAAGGTTCGTTTTAGCGCGCCAAATTTTGGCTAAATTAATATTGCTACTTGCAGGATATTTGAACAAAATATAATTGAACGCTTCTAATGCAGGTATAAAACGGTTATCAAAATAACGGGCTTTCCCCAATAACATATAAGCTTCGTCAATTTGAGGGTTTTTTTCTTTTCCCTTAATATTCATCCCATGTTTTTGGATGGCTTTTACGGCTTTTACTTCGGCAAGTCCAATGCTTGGGTTTTTTGCTTTATTTCCTAAAACAATGGCATCGGTCGTTTGTAAACGTTCAACAGGAAGAATTTCCCAATAGTTATCTTTATAAGCAGTAATAACAGCGTTTTTCCCTGATTCCAAAGCAACATTCCCATTGAAGAGAACATTATACTTTGTGTTTACAGAGTGCCAAGAGCGGTTTAGGAAGCGATCTTTTTTCCTAGAACAACTTGAAACAATTGAGAGTATTAGAACCCCAATAACTATATAACTAAAACTATTCTTCAACAGAAACGGGTTTGTTTATTCATAACTAAAAGATGGCACATTATCGTATGCAAGGATGTAAAAATAATCATCTTTTTGTAGAAAACTAGTAAAATAGAGTGTTTTGAGTTAAATAATCGAAGCATCCTTTTTAATTTTGGGGAAGTCTTAACAGATGATTCCCTTAAATCTTTCTTATTTTTGTTAAAAAAATTTCATGGCTCAATTTCATTCTTTAAAAATAAAATCCATTTTAAGACAAACCGACAAAGCGGTGAGCATCACTTTTGAGGTTCCAACAGCCTTAAAAACTGACTTTGCATTTTCGGCTGGTCAATACATTACTTTAAAAACAAGGATTGATACTAAAGAAGTTCGTAGGGATTATTCTCTAAGCTCAAGCCCTCACAGTGAATTGCTAACGGTAACTGTTAAAGAAATTGAAAACGGTGTGTTTTCAACCTATGCCAATACACAATTAAAAGTTGGGGACACGCTTGAAGTTGGAGCGCCTAATGGCCGTTTTGTTTATAATCCAAAAACGGACTCTGAAACTACAATTGTAGCCTTTGCTGCAGGAAGTGGAATTACCCCTATAATGAGTATTGTACAAACGGTACTTGAAACGAAAACCGACACAAACTTTGTGTTGATTTATGGAAATAAAAGTCCCAAAGAAACCATTTTTTATGATGCGATTTTAAAGCTACAAACACTTTATAACGATCGTTTTAAGGTGCAGTTTTTATTTAGTGAGGCCGATGAAAATCAGGCGTTGTTTGGACGTATTGATAGCGGGAACGTTCAGTACATTCTTAAAAATAATTTTGCTATCCATGACTCTCAAAAGTTTTATTTGTGTGGCCCTGAAGGCATGATCCATACCGTAAATACTATTCTAACAGAAAAAGAGGTTGAACCGTCTAAAATTCTATTTGAATTGTTTACGGCTTCTACGGTGGAATCACCCAGCGTAAGTACTAACGAAGGAGATTCGAACATTACGATTTTAGTGGATGAAGAAGAAACGACTTTAGTAATGTCACAACAACAAACCATTTTAGAAGCCGCTCTTGCAAATGATCTCGATGTTCCGTATTCGTGTCAAGGGGGTGTTTGTAGCAGTTGTATTTGCCGGGTGACTGAGGGGACTACAACTATGCGACAAAATAATATTTTAACAGATAATGAAGTTGCTGAAGGTTTGGTTTTAAGCTGTCAAGCAGAGCCAACCTCAACAACTATCAAAGTTGATTTTGACGATATTTAAAGTGTCTCTTGAACCGTTTTTACAACGGTTTCAACTGTAATGGTTTGCATTGCAAACTCATACCCTTCGGGGTACCTGTTTCCATAAATTGAGGTTGGTATTTTGGGATATTTATCTTGATCTGATAGTATATTATTCGTCTCTTTTTGATGAAACGGAGCAAAGCCCGCAGAGGGATGTGTAACGCCCCAAAGCGTGACTACATTGACTCCGAACATCGCCGCCATGTGTCCATTGCTAGAGTCCATAGAGAGCATCACTTTTAAATTAGAAATAATATCTAATTCTTGTTCCAAACTAAATTTACCAGCGACACAAAATACATTTGAATATTTAGACGCAATCGCTTCTAGTTGTTTCGTTTCATTTGCTCCTCCTCCAAACAATACTACTTTTGACTCTTTTTGGAGTTTAGAAATTACTTGATCCATTTTTGAAATGGAATACGTTTTGGACGCATACGCTGCAAAAGGTGCAACCCCAATAACGGAGTTAGAAAATGCTCCAAGTTCTTTTGTGATTGCAGTATCTAATTGTTTAGGAGCAGGAAAAGAGGGGGAATCTATTTCAAACTCAAATCCAAGACTTCTAAAAACATCCGCATAGCGTTGTGTTGTTGTACGCAGGGGTGTTTTTGTTTTTCCCGTAATTAATGCTTTTTTTTCGAAGCGGCCTTTATCAATTTGATGAAATTTAATTCCTGATAAAAAGAATTTTAAAATCTTTGTTCGTAATACATTGTGGAGGTCTGCAACCGCTTCTACTTGAGTGTTTCGCAATAATTTTGAGAGTCTATATAAACCCAGGACTCCTTTGTGAGTTGTGTTGAAGTCTGCCGAAATAACCGTCACCATTTTCAAGTCTCTAAATAACGGTGCAAACTTTTTTTTGGTCAGTACTGTGAGTGTAACCTTCGGGTGAGCGTTTGAGAAAGCGGATAATACAGGAACGGTCATTGCAACATCTCCCATGGACGAGAGTCTTATGACTAGTATGTGTTTGAGATCCGACACGAATAAAAATAAATTATTTAATCCCTCTTAAAACGGGGTTTAATTCATCGTCATTATACATTTTCATTTGCTTATAGACTTTCATGTATTTGTCGCCGTTTGCAATGTCTTCTAACAAGTCATCTATTGCTGTGGACAAATCTGTACGTTGTTCTAAAAGTGTATTTAGTTTTGTTTGGCAGCTTTGTTTATGGGTATCGGAAGCATCTTGTCGAACTGTTTCGAGTTGCATGTGGTAAATTTTTAGAGCTAAAATGGATAAACGGTCAATTACCCATGCTGGGCTTTCTGAGTTGATTTTGGCTGTCGGTTTTGCCTGAACGTTTTTGTGAAGGTCTAAAAAATAACTGTCAATAAATTCAACTGTATCTGTACGATCTTGGTTAGAAGCGTCAATCTTTCGTTTTAACTTTAAGGCTGCGACTGGGTCTATATTAGGGTCTCTAATAATATCTTCATACGCCCATTGAACGGTATCAATCCAACATTTTCTATAGAGTAAATGACCGATGAGGTCTTCACTTTTATCGTATTTGTTGTGGAACGGTTGATCTACTGAATTTAAAACTTTATAGGTTGCTATAACGTCTTGAAAAATGGAATTGGCTTTGTTTGAAAACATACTATTTGATTTATGTGGCAAATATAAGTGTAATTCTTTAGTTTAGTTTATGAGAAAGGAAATATTCAGGCTCCATTGAATTAGGACCGCAAAAAGTAGCAATCCTATAACAAGATCTGACAACCAGCGATACATGGTTGTTTCGGAAAAATTTGCTAGTATTATGGAGGTAGGCGCAAACGCAAATAAATAATACCTAGAGGCGCCGTGGTTGGAGTTTATAAACACCATAGTAATTCCAATAAGAATTGCTAATAGAATAACGAATACGCTAGGGATTTTAAGTCTATTTTTTAGAACCACTTTTCCAAAAAAGCTCACAATTCCAAATAAAACAACTGCTAGAAATTGTAATGATTCTGTTTTTGTAATTGTGTTATTGAATGAAGTGTTATCAAAACGAAGGGTGGGTAAAAATTCGGTAACACTTGGAAATGCATTTTCTGTGAGTAATCGATATGATGTCAAAAGGATCGCAACAGCTAAAATTCCACAAAAAGGAATCATCGTATTTTTAATTTGAGTAACGGAATAAAATACCATCCCAAAAAACAACACCAAAAAAAATAAAATAGCCCACGGCTCAAAAATAGCCGCAAGACAGATCCACATAGAGGCATCCAATAGCTTTTTTTTGATGTTTGAATTGGTTTTTAAACTCATAATTCTTCGAAAGGAAAGCAGTATGAATAAGTTTGAGAGTAGTATGGAATTTTCTTCTAAACAAGATGGTATGAGCCCAATAAACAAACAAAAGTAAAGTGCCGCATAACCATTGTTATAGGTTAAATTATTTTTGGTTACTATAAAAATTAATGTAAAAAAAGATGCCAATAGGATTAATAGATCCCCTATTTCATTTAGCGTATTTGAGAGGTTTCCTTGATAATTAACAATAATAATTCGTTGATAAACAAACAAACAAATCAGTACAATTAAGAAAATTATGTAGTGAATTGGTTTAGATGTTTTAAAAAAGCTTGTAATCATATAAAGTGTTAACTATATTTGCCGTGTAAATATAAGGTTATTATAAAAATGTCTTGTGAATTTTGTGAATCAACAGTGGCATTTTAAATTTCGTAACCTAAAAACTTTAAACTAAAGACCCATGAAAGATTTTTTTAATGCCATTCAAGACCTTTTCGAAACTGTATTACTCGTTCCTTTTGATGCTTTAAGAGCTCTTGAGGTAGAAAACTGGTTTGGCGCAAACATTATGTCTTGGCTATTTATGAGTATTGGATTGGTTGCCTTTGTGTATTGGATGTTACAATTAAAGTCTTTTAGCGACAATGATGAAGAAGATAAAAGCATCTCTTCTCATTCTTACCTATAGATCGAATCCAATATCTTTACGATAGTTCATCCCTTCAAATTTGATCAATTCTATTGATTTATAAGAGGTGTTTAATGCTGATTTAAAATCCGATCCAAAGGATGTGATGGACATGACGCGCCCTCCAGATGTTACAATTTTTCCGTCTGAATTATTTGCCCCTGCATGGAATACAATCGAGTGTTCCACTTTATCCAGTCCTGTAATTTCTTTTCCTTTTTCATAGGCTTCAGGATAGCCCCCCGAAACTAACATAACTGTTACCACCGTTTGAGAGTCAATTTCAATATCGATTTCATTCAAACATTGTTTGTCAATCGCTTGAAATATTTCAACCAGGTCTGTTTTTAATCTTGGTAAAACAGCTTCTGTTTCAGGATCTCCCATACGAACGTTGTACTCGATCACAATGGGCTCTGAATCAACCATAATAAGTCCAATAAAGATGAACCCTTTATAAGGCAATTGGTCTTTTGCAAGACCATCAACTGTTGGTTTTACAATCCTATCTTCTATCTTTTTTAACAATACATCATCTGCAAAAGGTACTGGAGAAATGGCTCCCATACCTCCGGTGTTAAGGCCTGTATCGCCCTCTTCTATTCGTTTATAGTCTTTGGCTGTAGGTAGTATTTTGTAATGTTTTCCATCGGTTAAAACAAAACAACTCAATTCAATTCCGTCTAAAAACTCTTCAATTACAACCTTTGAACTTGCAGCTCCAAATTTAGAATCCAACAGCATATTTTTAAGTTCTTGCTTGGCTTCATTTATATCCGTCAGGATGAGTACGCCTTTCCCTGCGGCAAGACCATCTGCTTTAAGTACATAGGGTGGTTTTAGAGTGTCTAGGAATGCAAACCCTGCCTCGATATTGTGTTTGGTAAAACTTTCATATGCAGCTGTTGGGATGTTGTGACGGACTAAAAATTCTTTGGCAAATTCTTTACTGCCTTCAAGTTGAGCTGCTGCTTTTTGAGGGCCAATCACCGCAACATGTTGCAGTTGGTCATCGTTTAAAAAGAAATCGTAAATGCCCTTTACAAGTGGGTCTTCTGGACCAACAACAACCATTGAAATAGCATGCGCAATAACCTGTTTTTTAAGTCCTTCGAAATCTGTAACAGAAATATCGAGATTGGTAGCTATTGCTGCTGTTCCAGAATTGCCTGGCGCCACAAATAAGGCATTACATAATGGGCTTTGGGAAACTTTCCAAGCAAACGTGTGTTCTCTACCTCCGGCACCTAATATTAAAATATTCATGAAACTATTTTGATTAATATGCTTTTTCTTCGCCTCTAATCGTATTAAAAAAGGTTTGAAAAATAATTTTTAAATCTAAGAAAAAGGACCAGTTTTCGATATAAAAAATATCGTGCTGGACACGTCCTATAATATCTTCGTCAGACTCAACCTCACCTCTGTACCCACTCACTTGAGCTAAGCCAGTGATTCCGGGTTTTACAAAGTGACGCACCATAAATTTGTCAATTTTTTTGGCATACATCTCTGTATGACTCAACATATGAGGGCGTGGCCCTACTACTGACATGTCTCCTAAAAGTACATTGAAAAATTGAGGCATCTCATCAAGGCTTGTTTTACGCAGTAGTTGCCCGAACATAGTAACACGGTCGTCGTCACGAGAGACTTGAACTAAATCGGCATTGGGGTTTTTAACCATGGATCTAAATTTAAAACATCTAAACGATTTAAAGTTATAGCCATTTCGTAATTGGGTGAAAAAGATAGGGCCGTTAGATTCGACTTTAATGACCAGAGCGATTAGTGGGGTAAGCCAGGACAAAATAAATATAATAACACCTAAAGAAAAGACGATATCAAACAAGCGTTTTAATATTGAGCTGAAAGGGTCGTCTAAGGGAATGGTTCTAAACGTTAGAATTGGAATAATTCCGTAATAGTCATGTTGTAATTTTTTTGACAGCACCTTGCTTCTGTCGGGGATAAATTTAACGACTTTAAGGTTGTTATCTGCGTAGTTTACCACCGCCGAAAGGTCTTCGTCATTAAGTTCTGAAATAGAACAAAAAATTTCATCAATTCCTTCTTTTGAGATGTAATCAAAAGTAGCCTCTAAATTTAGTTGAGATCGGTCTTTAAAACAAACAATTTTTTTATTTAAAAATCCGTATGCGGGCGTGTCTAAGAAAACTTTTTCTAATGATTTAGATTGAGGAGATTTCCCTAAAATAATGGTTTTCCGAATGTTCCCTTTAAAAATTGATCGATACCTTTTTAGTAAATAAAACATTAAGTATTTAAAAATCGAAATGCAAAAAAACGACACTAATATATACTTAATAATTTCTTTTGGATTGAGGTTAAGATTGAGGTTAAGTCCTGAATACGCAAATATCAATAAACTAAAGAGAAGAATTTGTCTGAACAATAACTTTAGAATTCTAATGACAGTAGAAAACCTATGAACATCATAAAACCTTGATACAAAAGTTGTTACAACCCATCCAAAAGAGATAAATGCTATGAAAGTGAGGGTGTTTATTTCTTTGAAAAAATAAAGAAGACCAAACGCATTTATAAGCGCCAAATCAGTAACATACGAAATGGGTTTAATAAATCCTGAATATCGACCGTGTTTAAATAAACTCACTTACTGTTTTATGTGTTTCGAAAAATCTTTGTGATCAATCTTGGTTAATTTTTCCTTCGATAAGTTCTGAAAATAATTGAACGTTAGTTTCATTCCCTCAGCTCGAGATATTTGAGGTGTCCAATTTAACAATTTTTTTGCTAATGTAATGTCTGGCTGGCGTTTTAAAGGGTCATCTTCCGGAAGTGATTTGAAAATTATCTTTTGATTGGAGTTGGTCAATTTTAAAATTTCATCGGCAAACTCAATGATTGTGATTTCATCAGGGTTTCCTAGATTGACTGGATTAGAGTAATCACTAAATAACAAACGATAAATTCCTTCGATTAAATCATCTACATAACAAAAGGAACGTGTTTGAGTTCCTTTCCCAAACACAGATAGATTCTCTCCCCTAAGAGCTTGCCCCATAAAGGCGGGTATCACACGCCCATCGTTCAGACGCATTCGAGGTCCATAGGTGTTAAATATGCGTGCAATACGGGTTTCCAGTCCATGAAACCGGTGATACGCCATTGTGATGGCTTCTTGGAATCGCTTGGCCTCATCATAAACCCCTCTTGGGCCAATAGAATTCACATTTCCAAAATAATCTTCGGATTGTGGGTGCACCAAGGGGTCTCCATAGACCTCAGATGTAGAAGCAATGAGTATGCGTGCATTTTTGGCTTTGGCAAGTCCCAACAGATTATGCGTACCTAAGGAGCCTACCTTGAGAGTTTGGATGGGTATTTTTAGATAATCAATAGGACTGGCAGGGGATGCAAAATGTAAAATATAGTCTATGGGTTCTTTAATGTCTATATGAACTGTTACATCATGCTCGATGAAATGAAAATTTGGGTGGTCAAATAAATGTTGGATGTTGTCTTTATCACCTGTGATAAAATTATCCATCCCCAAAATTCTAAACCCTTCAACGATGAAGCGATCACATAAATGGGATCCTAAAAATCCTGCGGCACCGGTAATAAGTATGGTTTTGGACATAAATAGTACAATAATCTACAAAGGTAAGAAAATATTATTCCAAGATTGATTTGGATTGCGCTTTAAGTTCAAAGGAGCTTAAAAAATTAAAAAAATCAATTTATTAGAAAGCAAAATCGCAACAAATTTGTTTTAATTACGAGAGTTTTATTTTGGGCGCCAATTTTTTTCTAGAAACTTGAAAAACACAGGAAAAAAAACTATAGGACAAAACCCCATATTGTCTTAAAAAAAAAGATTCGGGAATGAGCGATACAAGAATTATGACTGTAAAGAGCAGTTCTGTAATTGGAGTGTTTTTTATATCTCTAATAGGGTAAACCAACATAAAAATTAAGATTATCAGCCCAATTAGTCCTGTGTCTAATAGAGTCTGTAAATACTGATTATGAGTGTTTAGATTGTATATATATCCTCTTCGAAAATTTGTTTTTATATACTGATTCATTAATTTGTCTTGAGATAGGTATAACCCGTATCCAAATAAAGAAGACTCTTGAAAAACAAAAATGGTATTTTTCCATATTTTAGTTCTGAATGAAAGTCCCGAATAAGAAGATATATTTTCATTTAACTTTAAAACTCTATTTTTTAATGTGGGTATAGAAAATGTTAGAATTAGACATAAGATTAAGAACAATAGAGAAACAGAAAAAACTGTTTTATTATTTATTTTGGATTTAATTTTAGACCCTATTACAATTAATACTATTAGAGAAAGAAGTAAACCTGTCCTAGAAGACAACAATACTATTCCACAAACCAGAATACCGCTAATTATAAAATATTTATTCCTTTGGCGAGGCTTACTTTTAGATATATCAATGCTAAATATAACTGCCATAAGGTAAAATACAGCCAAATACAAGGGTTGCACACCAAATAAGTCAGCTAAATGGTCATAGGTGATATATATACTATTTAAAGCGTTTTTCAGCATAAAAAAACCCTGTAAAGACCATAAGCAAAACTAATAGAAAACGTAAAAAAAAGCTGTTAAGACAAAGGTTTTCTTTATATTAAAAAAGAGTGATTTGGGTCCCTGAAAATGTTCTTTTGTTGAAAAAAAGATTATAGGAAAAATAAGTAGGCAGAGAATCTTTTCAGTTTTTAAAACATCGTTTGGGCTGGTCTCCTAAAATTATTACTATTATTAAATTAAAAATAAAAAATATACAAGGAAATAATTAAGGCTTTATTCGATAAAAAATTCTTTTAAACTAAAGTTCTTTATAACGCTTTTAAAAGATGTCAATAAAAAAAAAGACATAACAAACAGAAAGTGCTGCATGACCTAAAAAAAATGAAGCCGTGAGTAAGTATGCTGAATACTCAAAGTAGCGGATTGATGTACTGTTTTTTATTTTTTCAAACATTCTTTTAAAAATTTTTCATATTTGCCCGTTTATAGCACTCAAAGTGTACTGATTGACTATTTTGCTTTTATTGTTTTTCACAAGACTTGTGTGCTGGAGTTTTATTTTGTTAAGGAGTTGAGATACTTCGATAGAGTTGTTAAAGTAAAACGCATCATCATTAAGAATGCTTCTATTGAAAATATTATCGTTAGCAACGATTAAAGCGCTTGACGCCATGGCTTCTAGTAGTGATGGGTTTGTTCCTCCAACAGAGTGGCCGTGAAAATATAAGTTGGAATAATATCTTAGGTTATTTAAATGACTTTGATTATAAATAGCTCCAAGAAATATAATTTTACTGTTTGATTTAAACTTACCTAATAGATACTTTCCGTATTTAGTGTTGTGTTTACCAATCACTAAAAATGGCATTCCATTATTATTTAGCTCAACTCCGTCTAGTATTGTTTCTATGTTGTTTTCAGGCTCTAATCTTGCAATTAATAAATTATAATTATTTGGTGAAATGTGATACTCTTTAATTATACGTTCTTCAGGATTCAAAAAAACATTTGCACCATAAGCAATATATTCAGACCGTTTGTCATATTTTTCTTTCAAGTGGTTTTGAATTCCGATTGAGTCTGAGATTAAAAAGTCACTTGTATTTATTGCTAAAGCCTCAGCAAATTTTAAAAAAACTTGGGTTAGTTTGTTATATTTAGACCTTTTCCATTCTAGACCATCCATGTTTGTAACAATAATTGATTTTCTGGGCAAAAGTTTCCCCCAAATTGAACTACTGGTATATCCTAATTGTAATACAATATCAAAATTTGACTTTCTAATGTGAAGTATACAGTTTAAATCATAGATAAATTGTCCTGCAGAACCTAATATAATCTCTGGATCGTATTGATGAATAATATTAACTCCTTTCCATTTTTTGTGTTGGTAAGTGTGGTTGTGAGGGCTATAAACTGAAACGTCATGGCCTCTATTTGCGAGGTATTCAGAAAGATATTCTGCAAATTGCTCAAAACCCCCATGGTTGTTGGGCACTCCTTTGGTTCCTAAAATTGCTATCCTCATTTATTAAGCTTTAATTGATTTGCATTAAAAATTGTTAAGATCAAGATTAATGAAAGAAACCCAAATATTTGATGTTTAAAAAGCCCTGTATTTGTTAGTCCAGTAAAGGACATTACAAAACTAATCAAAAACAAATATTTCATTTTGTTGTTCAAAATTATTGATTCTTTTTTCATTTTTACGACCATAAATAAAGGCAAAAAATAAATAACAAAACACAAAAAAAGACCTGTAAGCACTCCATATTGTGACATTGTAGCCAAAAGATCATTATGTGAGTCCATGAGTTTAAGTTCTTTAGAACCATATGTCTGCTTATAGGTGTTCCATCGCCCGGGCCCAATTCCAAATAATGGCTGATCGTTTATCATATTTAGTGAGGTTTGAAAATGATTTAATCTTAATATCAACGAAGCGTTAAAGTCATTTTGTTCCAGAACAATTATTTTATTTAAACTTGTTTCTGAGAAGTTAATTTTCTCAATTTTGAAATTATGGAACGATAGCCGTTCGTTTTGTGTATAGATGAAAAAAGAAATAAACAATAATGACGGTACAATGAAAAACAAATAAGAAAATTTAAATTTAGTTTTCTGTTTACACAAAAGAATAATGTGTCTAATTAGCTCAAAAAGGAGGTATGTAACAAGCAGGAAAATAGCACTTCTTGTTTTGGTTAACACAATACTACAGATGATTAATAGAACCAATAACAAATATTTCAATGCTATATGTTTTCTTATAATTAAGAAGAAGAAATAACAACAAATTGAAGTAAGGATGTTTGCAAGCATATTATGTCCTAAGGTGCCACTCGTGAGACGTGAGGGAGAGTAAAAGAAATAGCTATACGAAAATGATTCAAGAATTAGAAACCCCACAGTCACTAATACTCCTATAAACAATGGCTTTTTGTGCTTAATAACAGATGTATTCCTAAACAATAGCATTAATAATAATAAATACCTTAAGTGGTAGGAATGGGAAAGAATTAAACTAATGTCGTATTTATTGTTGTGTTTGAATATGTTTCCAGTAATTGATATCACTAGTAACAATAATAACAAAAAAAAGAGTCTGGTCTCTAATCTCCTAAAGTCTAAAAAGAACCTGTCTTTTTTATCCCAATATTTAATAATTCCTAAAACAAGATAAATATCGATATGGGTTATCATTGGAAAATAGACTTGCTTAGAATCATTTAAAGCTGAGATTAAAATGCTCGGGAAAAAATTATCTACGCAGGCGGGAAGTGCCAAAATATTGAAAACCATAAAAACAACAAATAACCTAATATCTTTAAAACCAACAATGATTGAAATAATAAAAAGAACTGCTGAAGAAAGTTCAATAAAATCAAACTGGTTTTTGAACAAAAAATTAGTACTGTCGATTGATAAAGCAGAGAGACATATACAACCTAGGTAAATAAAAATCAGGACGATTATTAGGGTGGTGTTTGTTTTTCTGTTTAAAAATGTGTTATTCATATTTTAGGTGACTTTCTTAAGTAATTTTATTAGTATAATAAATAAAAAATGAACAAGAGCTAAAACGGAAATGTTTTGAACTAACACCGTCATTATTCCTGAAGACACAATTGACGCAAAGTTAAATGAAATTAAAATTAATAAAATTAGATTGTAGGGCTTGTTTAAGTTACGTTTCGCAACATAAACTTCATAAAACGTATTAGAAATAAATCCAAGAAGAAGCGGAGAAAAAATTAAGCCCATGACTCCAAAGTTTACATATGACATCCCTAGGTAGGACGGTGTTATACTTCCTCCATCAAACTGAAGGCCCATCAAGTCTTTTAAATACGTTCCGCTATTCGGGTGACTTCCTGGAGTCAACATAAGTAGGTCAACAATATAAGTATAGCCATATAGGTAGTCGTGTTTTGATGGGAAATAATCAATTACAAATTGAAAGTTTTGAATATTAACAAAAGGTCTCCACGCAAATCGAGCTTTAAACAATGATAGGAGGTCTGCATCATAATTCGTTCTTAAAGAGCCAAACAAAACCATTAAACAAAATATAACAAAGCCATAAATAGCTATTTTTTTTAAAGAAAACTCAACCTTGTTTACAGATTGATAAATATACAATGCGAATACCATTAAAAAAAGAGCTGGTCCTCTATTTCCGAAAGACAAAACAAAAAAACAAACAATTATTAAAAACAATAATTTAAATGGAGTTGAGCTTTTAATCATTAAAATTGTCAATAGACCATATGTAAAGAAATTTATTGCTAACTGAATAGTAAGCCCCTTTCCTTTTCTGGTAATAATTCTAGTGTTTTCAACATCCTCCATAAAAATTATAATTCCTCCTGCGCTGATAATGTAATTAAGCGTACACAACAATCCTAGTATTAAAAACATAAACCCGACTATCGTAGTTTTATTGTTAATTAAAAGAGATGCGTTAACTATTGGAAATCGGACATAGGGTCTGAACTTTTGCATTATGTAGCGAGAAAGTATACCCCCTGTAAGAATTGAAATAAAAGAATAGTTTATTAAAAAGATCGTGAAGCTTTCAATTTTAACATGACTGTACATGTCTTTATAAAATAACCCAACATAGAAAAAAATAAAATGAAAAATTAGTATAAACACGAGTGGGTTGAAAAGGTTTTTGAGACTAAAAACTTTATTAATGAAATAGAAGACGACCCCGGAAAACAAAATTTGAAACACCATTTATTTTAAACTTTGATTAACAAAAATAGTTTTAATGTTAAAGTGATTAAAAATTGATTTGAACATTTTAAAATGGGGATTGAGTTCATCTAAGTAGCATATTATTTTAAAATTATTTGGAAACATTAAACTAATATTTAATAAAGCAGAGGAATAGTATGAATAGATTACAGAGGGTTTGATTTGCTCTATCAAACTTTCTATTGGTTCATTACTACTGAGTAAAACATAGTTTACCTTGTGTTTAGATGCGATTTCATGAAACATCGTTTTGTACTGAGTATAATGCGTTTCAAATGATGAGTGTCCTTTATAATAAATTATAAAGTCTTGATTTGATGATTTCGCTATTTGACGAATACAGTCCTCATAAAATTTTCTCAAAAAAACAACTGGACCTCCTAAAATTAAATATTGGTTTGGATTAATTTCTATAGGGGATTTTTGTTCAAACGGAAGCTCTATTGTTTTTGAGCGATCACCTGTTGTAAACTTCTTTATCGGAGTGTATATATGTTTAACTTTTTCAGAATCCTTTGGAAGAATAATTTTATCACGCCTGTATATGAAGCCCAATAAGAGACCTAATAAAAACCTATTGATATGATGTCTTTGGAAATGCTCTTGATAGTCATATAAATACAATATACCTTCATAAAACAAATTAAGACTTACCTTTTTGTTATCAAATGTGTTTTTAAGATTAAAAATATAATTCGTTAATACTCCAGATGTATGGGGGATAAAAATACTAATATTTTGTGCTGGAGTTCTTATAATTTTATCAACTTTATTTTTGGCTTTTTTGAATCGAATAAATCTATTAAGTACGCCTCGTTCATTACCTAAGTTGAAATATTCAATTTTGTTGGCAGTATCATTCGGGATAAGATTTAAATTGGAGTGAAAAACTAAAGACGTATTTTCGACTGAGTTTGCAACAGTAAAATGGTTAATTATCTCCTTAGCATAAAACAACTGAAAAGGTGTTTGACATATAAATATATTCATAACTTTAATTTCTGTTTTTTCCAATAGGTAGATTTAACAATAAACATAATAGCAAAAGTTGATAGCTGCGCTAAGGCCGCACCTAAGACTGCAAATCTAGGTATTAATACAAAACTTAAGGAAATATTGAATACAAAACTAATTATTGTAGCTTTTAGTATGTCGAGGTCTTTCTTATTTACATACAGAGCATAATGAGATATAAATGAAAAACAAAAAAACAATGTAGAAACAAGTAATAATAAATAGGATAAAACGCTTTCAAATAAAGCTGTTTTATCTAAAAACCATAAGAGCGGATATATGCAAATAATAGATAATACAATCCCTATTATAGAATATTGGATTATTTGTTTTTTAAAGATCTTCAGCGTTATAAAAAACTCATCTTGACTAGTATTTTTTGCTTTTATTAGTTTAGGATATAGCTCTATGATAACTATTGTTTGAACAAACACAAATAGAATGTTTGATATACTAGTAAAAAACGTGTACACTCCAACTTCTGTTTCGGAGTGATAAAAGCTTAAAAAATATCTTCCTGAAAATTCAATAATTTTATATAAAATTGTGCCTATGAAAAAAGGAAGTGAAACTTTAATCCCATAAATAATCCATTTAAAGTTTATTTTATTAATTCTATTCAGGTTGACAAATTTAAAGCCCAGTAAAACCGAGGATATTGCTCCTAACAACCACAATAATAAAATTGAATGAATGTTAACCGCTAATATACTTTGAGTCCAAAAAAAATATAAAAACAGCACCCATATTCCTGATCTAAGAAAAAGTAATGTTGTGGCAGCTACTGATTTATTCAATATTATAAGTAAGCGATATAGTTCTTGTGACAAATGCTCAGAAATTAATATTAACACAAATAACCACAAATAGTTAGAATGTATTATCCCTGAAATAAAAACAAAATAAGTTAATGGGATAATAAGGATATAAACAACCAAATGAAACGCAAGTTGGTTTGTAAAATAATAACCAACTGTTTTAGCATTTTCTTTTAAGATCTCTCTTGATGTAAAATTGTAAAAGTCAAACCCAAGAATGAATGTTGAAATAATAATAGTACTCTGAAACAGCCCAAAAACACCAAATTCTTCAATGCTCAGTTTTTTTATCACTAAAACTGAAAGTACAAATTTCAAAAGCACAGTTGTACCTCTTAAAAAAATATTTATAACTTGATTAGAAAATAGTTTTTTCATTTTAAATGTTTAAAAATTTAACGTCAGTTAATATTAAACTAGGCTGCCGCTAGACGTGCGTCAAATAACAGAGTCTGACGAAAGGTTTTTCAAACTAATTTCGATAGAATTTGATTACGTGGGGTTTAGTTATTCTATTGAGTTGTTTTATGTGCATGAAAGAACTAAGGTGAATTTAAAACAACCATTTAATTAGCCCTAACATCTACTTCAAAAGTCTCTACGCAGTAAAGATATTAAATTTGAATTCCAATATTTACCTCCTTCAAAGCAATTTTCTCTTAAAACCCCATCATTTTCAAAATTAAATTTTTCAGTGAAAAATGTGATTTTTTGGTGATCATATTCATAAAGTTCCATCCAAATTTTATTTAAATTCAAATTATTAAAACCATAGGTAATTAAAAGTTTAGCAGCTTCTTCTGCTACACCATCATCCCCAATATATAATTGATCTTTACCAATATAAAATGAAAAATCTGCTGAGCGAATGACCCAATTTATATATAATAATCCTGCAGCTCCAATTGGCTCATTAGATTTTAAATCAACAATGACAAACATAAAGTTTATGTGTTTTGTTTGCTGTAAACTTTCATACCACGCTTGTTGATCGGTGAGGGACAGCTCTCTTACTTCTCTAAAATTTTTCCTAAAGGCTGAAATATTTCTCCACTCTTTAAGTAAATCCAAATCTTCTTTTTCTAAGGCTCTAAGCCCAACTTTATTTCCTTTTATCATAATATATTATTAATTGAAAAATGCTCTCCATATTTCATATCGCTTTTTAGCTTCTTTCCGATTAATTCTTTTTCTTGAAATGGTTGAAAGGCCCCATCTCCAATCGGTCTTAGTGGCTCTAAATCTGACTTAGTGATAATATGATTTTTCTTTAAATCAGATGATGCGCGAAGACACCTTCTCTGCACTTGATACGATTGTTTTTCATTATCTTCAACGCGTTTCGTTCCATCCCCTAACGCACTAAGCAATTCATAAGACCTGTCAACCATTTCCCTCCATGAAGTTGGGTTCATTGCAAAACCATGATCTGGACCTTCTTGATTGTTGTCGTCTGTAAAATGTTTCTCAATGACTCTTGCACCTAAAGCAATACTTCCTAAAACAGTGGCATGTCCGCTAGTGTGATCGGAAAGTCCTAGAACTGTGTTTGGATACATCCGTTCATACGTTTTTAGAACGTTTAAGTTGCAATAATTGAAGTTCTCTATGCTTCCTGTGTAATTTGTGTTACATTGCATTAAAACAATATCATTTGTTTTGCTTAATGCTAATTCCATCTTCCTCTTTACATCATCTAAATCGCATGCACCAGTAGCCAACAAAGTTGGCTTTCCTTTTTCTAACACATAATCTATTATTTCTAGCCAAGAAGCATCACCTGAACCAATTTTATATAGCTCTACAAAAGGATCAACTAAATCTACTGATTCAAAGTCATATGGGCTCGTAAAATAATCTAATCCAAGTTTGTCACACTCCTTTTTTAAAATTTCAGTCCAGTCTTTATTAATACTTGCGTCTTCATAAACCTCATAAATAGATTTGGTCCACTTCGCTTGATGTGAAAGTTTCCCTTTCATATTATCAAATCCATACTTACTTACTATTTTATTTGCTGAAAAGTTTTGAAACTTTGCGGCATCCCCACCTGCTTCTTTTACTAAATGAATTAATTCTATCGCTTTTTCCAAAGATCCATTATGGTTTGCTCCAATATCTGCGATAAAATATAAGGAGTTATTATCTACTAGTTTTTTACCTAATCTTATGTGCTTCATGATAGTGATGTTTTATAGAGGTTATGGTTTTTTTAATATTTGGAAGGGTTCTGTTAAATTTTCCCTGATAATAATCAACGTTTAAAGTTTGGTCTGTACAACGTTTGGCTCTGTCTTTAAACTCTGTTATTGAGCCTTTTCTTATACTGGTTCTGTCTATCTGCAAGTTTTTCAAAAGTTGATCTCCGAATTCATATTTTGTAACAATTTCATTTCCAGCAATATGTAATGTTTCTTTTGGTAAGTTTTCTAATGAGATTAAATGTTTGATTTCTTCTGTAAAATCCCAAATAGATATTGGGGTAAACGTTACATCGTTAAATAAATTTATTGCTTCATTATTTTTAGCTGAATTGACAATCCATTCTAAAAAACTTGTTTTTCTAGAATTAGTGTTTAGCCCAACTATTGTTGTGCGAATAATACAAAATTCTCTATGACTTTGATTCAGGAAAAACTCACCTAGTTCTTTTGATTTCCCATAAACACTTTCTGGAGAAACACAATCATTTTCTTTAGCTAAATGAGTTTTTGAAGAAAATACCGCATCAGTAGATATATAAATAATTTTAACCTTTTTGTCTGTGGCATTTATAAACTTGCTTACCGATAGGCCGTTAACATCCATCGCCTCGGTTGGGTTTTCATTACAATAATTACCGTTTGTTAAAGCTCCTGAAAGGATAATTAAATCTGGATTCGACCACTTAATTAATTTGTCATATGAATTGGATTTTAAATCAAAAGCCATATAGTTTTCAGGCTCTTCAGGAAAATTAGAATTTCCGGTAGAAAACACACAATTATCTTCTGATAATACTTTCTGCAGATTTGAACCTAGCATTCCTGAAACCCCGGTAATTAAAATTTTCATTGATTTTTTTTTAAATATTTAAACTTAAATTCTGCAATCTCCCAGTCATATTCAGTATCAATATCATGCGACTCTAAGTCTGCAAGTTCTATGTAACCTGTATTAGTTGTCCATAATTGATTATTTGATATGACTTCATTGGTTTTAAAAAAATAAAATTGGCCTAAATCATGATAAGACGGTTCAAAATCCTGTGTCCTTATTTGCATATTTTGAGGATCTATCATTTCTATATATCCTTTAATATTTATCTTTAATGCTCTTTGAATCGGGTGTCCATATTTTGTTAATGGAAAAATACAATCTAATTTTTCAGCTTCTAATTTACAGAAACTTTTTTTTAAAACTTCCTTTGTAACAAAAGGGGCGCATGAATAAATACAACACGTATACTCAAACTCCAGTCCCAGCTGACTATATTTTTGTGTTACCTCAGCAATAACATCTATTGTAGTTGCTGTGTCACTAGAGTTTTTTGTGCTTCGTAAAAACGGAACTTTTGCGCCATATTGTTTGGCTATTTTCGCTATTTCGTGGTCCTCTGTAGAAACCATAACCTCATCAAATAACCCTGATGATATTGCCGCCTCTATGGAATATGATATAATGGGTTTTCCAAGAAAAAGTTTAATGTTTTTCCTAGGTATTCTCTTGCTTCCTCCTCTAGCAGGAATAATGGCTAATTTTTTCATTTTATATTACAAAGTCGGGGTCTACATGTTCTTTAATTAAGTTTCTAAGACTCTCTACTGTTTCCCACTCATCATTGTCTCCTGAATTATAACTAAACCCTTGAGGAGCCTTTTTTGCATTAAAGGTCTTTAAATATTCTTCAAGATTCCACATGTGAGTAGCTGGTAAAATAGTATAGTATTTACCTAAATCATATGTGTAAAATGAATCTGATGGAGTGATCATCTCTTCATGAACTTTTTCACCTGGTCGAATGCCTACTAATGGTTTTTCACAGTCAGGGCCAATAGCGTTGGCCACATCCATTATTTTATATGATGGTATTTTAGGTACAAACAATTCCCCTCCCCAAGCATATTCGAGAGCATGCATTACCATGTCAACACCACCCTGTAATGAGATGTTAAAACGGGTCATATTTGGGTCTGTGATTGGGAGTTTATTTTCTTCTTTCTTTTTATTAATAAAGAATGGAATTACAGAACCATTTGAGCCCATTACATTTCCGTATCTTACTACAGAAAAACGAATGGGGTTCTTCCCTTTTATATTGTTTGCGGCTATAAATAACTTATCTGAAGTTAGCTTTGTTGCACCATATAAATTTATTGGCGCACACGCTTTGTCAGTTGATAACGCTACTACGCGTTGAACTTTCGTTTGAAGACTGGCTTCGACCACATTTTCTGCACCCCCAACATTTGTTTTTATACACTCGCTTGGATTGTATTCTGCGATGTGGACATGTTTCATGGCTGCGGCATGAATCACGTAATCAACATCTTGAAATGCTCTTGTTAGGCGGTTCTTGTCTCTAATGTCTCCAATAAAATAACGTATTTGTGGATATTTCTCTTTAGGGAATTCTTGAGCCATTTGAAACTGTTTCTGCTCATCTCGTGAATAAATAATGAGTTTTCTTGCTTCTGGGTGTTTTGAGAGAATATGACTTGTGAGGGCTTTCCCAAGAGATCCAGTTCCCCCAGTAATTAATATTGATTTGCCTTTTAATTCAAACTTTTCATTCATTTTTCTATGTTTAATCTTCTAATAGATAATTTATAATGTTACTTATGTTCTTCGTGTAAAAATAAGGATCGTACCGACCTTCTATTTCTTTTGGGGTAATGATCTGATTTTCTTTACTAAAGTCTATAAATTTACTTGGCTTTAAGCTATTACTTATTTCATCTTTTCCGAAAATATATTCTTTAGAATCGCACACTAATTTGAGTGCATTTAACTTAATGTTTTTTTGGTTCTTATTTTTTCCAAAATCTAGCCTTATTCGTTCTGGGTATATTAATTTAGGAAGCTCAAATACGATGTCTTGAGGCATAGAGTCTCCAATAACAGATGAGGAAACAAAATCAAGAGGGTGAAACGTTTCTTGTCCATGTTCGTAATAATACACTTCAAAAACATCGTCCTCTAGGACTGTAGCGTTTACAACTACTTTAATCTTATGGTCTATTCTATCAATTGTAGCGGTATCGTTTTTGGTTCCTCGACCACACGCGGTTAAAATTAGAAGAAACAGAATTAGTGTTGGTGTTTTCATTTAATTATACTGTTATTTATGTGATCATCCCAAAAAGGTATATCTATTTTTAAGCTCCTTTTAATTTTAGCCTTATCCATCACACTATAAGCAGGTCGTTTTGCAGCTGTTGGATAGGCTTCTGTTTTAACGGGGTTTAGCCTTATTTCTATATTTGATTCTTCAAAAATAGCCTTTGCAAAATCATACCAGCTGACCATGCCTTCGTTGCTGTAATGATACAGGCCAAAGTTAGTGTTTTTAGAACTCACAATGTTTAATATCATTTTCGCTAAATCTCCTGCATAGGTTGGAGTTCCTATTTGATCTGATACTACGCTAATTTCATCGCGTGTTTCCGCCAGTCTTAACATCGTTTTCATAAAATTAGAACCATGCTCGGAATATAACCAAGAGGTTCTAAATATAAAATACTTTTCTAATCGTTGTTTAACCTCAACTTCTCCTTGGAGCTTAGACGCTCCATAAACACTTATCGGGTTGGGAACATCTGTTTCAATGTAAGGGGAGTTTTTTTGTCCATCAAACACAAAATCGGTAGAAATCTGAATCAGAACCGCATCAAATTCGTGGCAAACAATGGCTAAATTTTTGGCGCCCTGAGCATTGATTTCATAAGCTTTATCGACTTCTGACTCTGCTTTATCAACAGCCGTATAAGCGGCACAATTAATACAATAATCTATTTTTGGATTGGATTTAAAAAACGTATTTACTTGCTTTAAATCACAAATGTCTAATTCTTGATAATCTGTATAAATAAACTTTAGATTCTCATACTGACCAGCAAGGTCTTTAATACAACTTGCTAATTGCCCATTACTTCCTGTCACTAACACATGCATCATAGCGATAGGGTTGAAAGTGTTGGCAATACTAAGTCTTTCTCTGAAACTATAAACTCTTTTGTTGGTAGTTTCCAGTCAATGCCCAAAGAAGGGTCGTCATACCGAATCCCTTGTTCGGAAGCACTGTTATAAAAATTATCGCATTTATAGGAGAAGACGGCTGTTTCACTAAGGACGATGAACCCGTGTGCAAATCCTCGTGGAACAAAAAGTTGTTTTTTATTGTCTTCAGACAATTCAATTGAAAAATGTTTAGAAAATGTAGGAGAGTCTTTTCGAAGATCTACAACGACATCTAACACCATTCCTTTTATAACCCGCACCAATTTGGCCTGAGCATATTCTCCTGTTTGAAAATGCAACCCTCTTAAAACTCCTTTAGAAGAAAAGGATTCATTGTCTTGAACAAAATCAATGTTCTTTCCAATCAATTCATTAAACCTATGTTGATTGAAACTCTCAAAAAAATAGCCCCTAGAGTCTTTAAACAGCTTTGGCTCTATCATAAAACAACCTTTAAGTTTTGTTTCTGTTACTTTCATTACTTTTTATTCAAAAGTTGGATTAAATTTTCACCATACCCACTTTTTAATAAGGGCTCTATCAATCTTTTGAGTTGTGTTTCGTCTATATATCCCATTTCAAAAGCCACACCTTCAATAGCACCGACTTTTAATCCTTGACGTTGCTCAATAACCTCTACAAATTGTGAAGCTTGCATCAATGATTGAAACGTTCCAGTATCTAGCCAAGCCGTGCCTCGATCTAAAATACTGACACTTAATTTACCTTGTTTGAGATATTCTTTATTGATATCTGTTATTTCTAATTCCCCTCTATGACTCGGCTGGATGTTTTTTGCAATTTCAACAACTGTATTGTCATAAAAATAAATCCCTGGCACCGCATAATTCGATTTTGGGTGTTCTGGTTTTTCTTCAATAGAAATCGCTTTGCCTTCTTGATTAAATTCAACAACGCCATAGCGCTCTGGATCATTAACCCTGTAGGCATAAATAATTCCCCCTTCGGGATTGTTATTGGCTTGCAACAATTTTTCTAAACCCGTCCCATAAAAAATATTGTCTCCCAAAATAAGAGCCACCTTGTCATTTCCAATAAATTCTTCGCCAATTAAAAAGGCCTCAGCTAAACCATTTGGATGTTCTTGGACAGCATATTCAAAAGAACACCCGTACTTTTTGCCATCCCCTAATAGTGTTTTAAAAAGCGGTAAGTCTTTGGGGGTTGAAATGATTAACACCTCATTTATACCTGCATACATTAATGTGGACAGGGGATAATATATCATCGGCTTATCGTAAATAGGCATCAATTGCTTACTTACAGACAACGTTAAAGGGTGGAGGCGTGTTCCTGACCCGCCAGCTAAAATAATTCCTTTCATCGGGTGTTAATTATATTGTTTATCGTAATAGGACTGATACGCCCCACTGGTCACATTCTTTAGCCAAACATCATTGTTTAAATACCAATCAATGGTGATGGCCAATCCTTCTTCAAAAGTTACGGAGGGCTCCCAACCGAGTTCATTTTTTATTTTTGAGGCATCAATTGCGTAGCGCAAATCATGACCCGGTCGATCTGTTACAAAAGTAATCAGTTTTTCTGAATCTCCTGAGGGACGTCCGAGTTTCACGTCCATTTGTTGACACAAAACCTTTACTAAATCTATGTTTTTCCATTCATTAAAACCTCCAATATTGTAGGTTTCCTTGTTTTTTCCTTTATGAAAAACCAAATCAATGGCTGCTGCATGGTCTTTCACATACAGCCAATCTCGAGTATAATCGCCATTTCCATACACTGGAAGTGCTTCTCTGTTTATTATGTTATTAATAAAGAATGGAATTAATTTCTCTGGAAATTGATTCTGGCCATAGTTATTTGAACAATTCGTAATGACGTACGGCATATTATAGGTTTCTCCGTAGGACCTCACAATATGGTCTGAGCTTGCCTTAGAAGCCGAATATGGAGAATTCGGATCGTAGGGTGTCGTCTCTGTAAATAGCCCTGTTTGCCCTAATGTTCCATAAACCTCATCAGTACTTACATGATAAAATAATTTTTGATCAAAGTTATCCTTCCAAGTGTTTTTAAAAGCGTTTAACAGAATTGTAGTACCAAGAATATTGGTTTTAATAAATGCTAAGGGATCTTTTATAGAACGATCTACATGAGACTCTGCAGCTAAGTGAATAACGTTGTCAAACTTATGTGTTTTAAATAGCTTATTTATGAACTCCTCGTCGGTAATATCGCCTTTTATAAAGGTGTAGTTGGGGTGGTTCTCAATTGCTTTTAAATTCTCTAAATTGCCCGCATACGTAAGTGCGTCTAAATTAAAAACGTGATAGTTGGGGTGTTTTTCTACAAATAATTTTGTGACATGAGAGCCAATAAAGCCCGCGCCGCCTGTAATTAAAACAGTCATACTTTTGTCTTGTATTTATCTGTAAACCTTAAAAATTCTATCCCTAATAAAATACCAAACGTGGCCAAAAATGATAAAATTCCATAATAAATGGCTGGACTCATTTCTATTTCTAAAAGTGTTTTTGTAGTGCTTGCAGACCCTGAATCCTGTTTGTTTGAAATCATTTCAACGATGTATTGCTTGTCTAAAAGATCCCTTTCTATTTGTACCAATTGTGTTCTCAATTCTAAATCGCTTAGGTATAAATCAAATTCCTTAGTTTTTTCAACTTCACTAGAACCTTCAAAAGTAATTCCAATTTCAGAAGATTTAGCTTGGTCAGAATCTATGCCTTGCTCTAGAACTTTCTTATAAGTCTCTTGAAGTGTTTTTGATTCGTCCAAAGCCTTCTCTAAAGACGTTTTTATTTGAGTGAGCTCTACTATATCTTTACGCTGTTCGTTTACGAAAAAGGGATTTGAATTAATCGACTTAACAATGTTTTCAAAAACAGATTTAAAACTATTTCGCTCTGAAGACTCGATTCTAATTTGCTGATATTTATGAGTGTAATCTTCATTGTTAACCAGGAAATCTTCATATTCAATTTTAGATGCTGCCAAAGAATCTAATTGATTTATGTATTTATCAAATGCAACGAGCTTGTTGTTTTCACTAATCACTGGCTCTACATTGAACTCTAAAATAGATTTCGTTTTTTCGAGGTCTAAGTCCAAAACTGCTCCAAGGGTTTCGTAATCTTGTTGTCTTAACAAATCATTGTAGTAACCTACAGAGCTGTAAAGGTTCTCTCCCGTTGGATAATTTTGCACCACTGTCACAGAGGACTCGTATTTAGGAATTGCTGTTTTTTGACTAAGAGCCCCTAATATAAGTCCAAAAGCCGTCACCAAAGCAAGAATGATGATTCGTTTTTTTGTAAATAAAATAACCCATATAAATGCTAAAAAAAGGTTATTAAAAATCCTACCAATAAAATTAAAGAAACGATCAAAAACATTTCCGATTAGCTTAAAAAGTTGTCCTAAATCAACTTCTTCAGAATTGTTGGGAGTATTAGAATTAGTGCTCATAATGTATTATTAATTAAATATCTGATTTAAAATTTGTTTCGTAATTAAATAAGTTGGCTTTACGCCGCTTGAACCGAGTCCTCCAGACGCTAAAGTACTACCTGTTTCAAGGGGATTATCACTTGCATAATAAGCGTATCGAACCTTTACATTGGGATTGATACTGTGACGAACCTTTGATGCCGATTGAATTGCTTTTTGATAATGGGCGCCTTCCATCTCTAGCCCAATAACATTCCACGTCGAATCATGGAAAAACTTTAGAAGGTCCTTATTTTGAAGTGATGTGCCCAATACAGTCACCATTGTACCTTCAAAAGTTTTTATATCTTTCGTGTCAAAATCTTTAAGCGTTAACTCGTTTTTAAAAGGATAGTTATCTGCTGTTCCTTCAAATATATGTGCCGATGGAATCATAATATCGCCTTTAGACCCTTCTAAAATACCTGCTTTTCCCATTACCGAAATCGAATCAACATTCAGATGGATCTTCTTTTCTGCTGTTTTAAACGGCTTTAATAATTCATCTATCGTCTCATAAGCTTGTTCTCCAAAAGCATAATCCATAACGATAATTACGGGTGCTTCCTTTTTAGAATCAAACTCAAATTCTGTATGAGAGAAATCAATCTTAGAGGAATCAAAGATTTGAACATCTATGTTGGTTCCGGATTTATCTTCTATGAAAATCATGCCTTCTTGCAACGCAACTTGCTTAGTTTTATTGCGTAGTATCTTATTTTCTTCTTTACTCAACAAGTCATATACTGTAAAAATATCCTGCTTAGCGCATAAATCTTTTAGTGCTTTTGACGCGTGAAGCGTATTCATAACACTGTGTAGGTTTGCGGAAATCACATGAATTGTCCGGTTGATTAATTGATGCTTCTGAAGGGTCTCTTTTATTGTAGTTGCCCATGCCTCTCCGTGAATATGATGCCCCAATCGTTCTCTTAAAACAGGGCTAAAACTAATTGTTCGTTTTGAATTGTCTACAATTTCTTCAATTGCGCGCTTTCCTAACCAATAAATCAGGTGCAAGAAATGATTCGGTTGTTTTGGTGTTGAAAACTGATCATAAACCTCCACAATTTCTTCAAAAGTTCGGCCCAAAATATTCCCTGTATGGGTAATTGCCAGCTCACGCTCTTTTTGACTCAATTTTTTCTTAGAAAGCACAGCAGATTCTAACTTTATCCAATCTCTTGTCGTGGTGCCTTTATCGTCTATAACTACACGATTTGCAATTTTATGAGACTCAATAAACATAAACGTTAGATGCGTCAAAATATCATAAATTTCCGAACGCCCTCGAGTAATTTCGATGTTCATTTGCTCAAAATCAATTCGATAACAATTTCGACGCCTTTTGGAAGGCACGATGACCTCAAAATGAGAATCCCCAAAACCTTCAGCACTCGTTAAATTTATCAAAATACACTCTTCAATCCCAACAGGCAATCGGTCAACTACATAAAGCAGGCCTTCTAACTCTGTTTTGTCGTCGCCAATAGAACCATAAATTTCAGGACGTAATTGCAGTAATGCTTGGCGCAAAGTTTCTCCAGAAACACCCATTGGTTTATAAAACCCCCTATTAAATAAATGCCTCATCGTCAAGTACATACGCTCTATGGCATGAGAACTCTCTTGTGCGCGAGTACGTTTTCTATTTTTAATTTGAGATTTTTGCATAAGTACTACAAATATACATTATTTAACCTGAATATTTTGTGTCAAAACATCTGCGATTTTTCGATCATTAGATAATCGAGGCGTTTTGTTTTGTCCTCCCAACTTCCCTATGGTTTTCATGTAATTTTGAAAGCCTCCCTTTTGAACGGGTGTAATTTTTAAAGGCTGCAATACTTTTCCTTGTATCAAATCCAAATAGTAACTGTTTTGGCTTTGCAAAGCGGCATCAATTTGAGTAGCGAAGTCCTCAATATTTGAAGGTGAATTTTCAAATTCAATAAACCATTCATGATACGGCAGCCCTTCTAAAGGCTCGATTTGAGGTGCAACTGTAAATTCACTCACGCTTACTTCAGTTGTTTTTAAAGCACTTAAAAGCGCATGTTCAACTTCTTTTGCGATGACGTGTTCGCCAAATGCAGAAATAAAATGTTTAATGCGTCCACTGACAATCACCCTAAAAGGGGCTAATGAAGTAAATTGTACCGTATCCCCAATATTATAAGCCCAAAGGCCTGCATTCGTTGATATAATAATGACATAGTTTACGCCGATTTTAACATCTTTTAAAGTCAATCGAGTAGGAGAAGCCTCAAAAAAAGTGTCTGCAACTATAAATTCGTAGAACATTCCTGAGTCTAATTGAAGCAGCATTCCAGGCTCATTTTGCCGGTCTTGAAATGCAAAAAATCCTTCACTGGCAGGATAAAGCTCCACACTGTCTATTTTTCTTCCTATTAAACTCTCAAATTTAGAACGATAAGGCTCATAGTTTACACCTCCAAAAATAAAAAGATCAAAGTTTTTAAATAGCTCTCCGACCTTTTGCTTTTTTTCTTCAATAAGTTTTTCAAAATACATCTGAACCCAAGACGGAATCCCTGCAATTACAGACATATCCTCGTTCACAGTCTCCTGAACAATGGTATTTACTTTGGTTTCCCAGTCTTCTATACAGTTTGTTTCCCATGAAGGAAGACGATTTTTTTGAAGGTATTTGGGCACATAGTGTGCTACAATTCCGGACAAGCGTCCAAGTTGAATGCCATTTTTGGACTCGAGAACTGGACTTCCTTGTAAGAAAATCATTTTTCCATTCACAATTTTAGTGTTTCCCGTTTGATGAATATAGAGTAAAATAGCATTTTTGGCCGCTTCGATGTGGCCTGGCATGCTTTCTTTTGTGATTGGAATGTACTTAGCTCCTGAGGTTGTCCCCGAGGTTTTCGCAAAGTACAAAGGTCTGCCTTTCCATAAAATATCAGATTCGCCTGCAACCACTTTTTCAACATAGGGTCTCAAAGCTTCATAATCCCGCACAGGAACTTGTTTTACAAAATCTTCGTGTGTGGATATATTTTTAAAATTATGATCCCTTCCAAATTGAGTGGAAGAGGCGTCAGAAATTAACGATTGAAAAACGCGCTCTTGAGTCTCAATAGGGTTGGAGGCCCATCTATTGATTTTATTATATACTCTAGTCGCATACAATTTTGCAGCAAACGATTTAATTGATGGCATTTTAAATTGTTTTAAAAGTCAATAAAGGTTGAAGGGTTCAAAGGAATTCCATTGTTCCAAAGTTCAAAATGTAAATGGGGTCCTGTACTCAACTCTCCTGAAGATCCAGATATAGCAATGACTTCTCGAGATTTTACAAAGTCGCCTTGAGATTTCGTTAGAGAAGAATTGTGCTTATATACAGAAATCAATTCATCACCATGATCTATAATGATCACATAACTGGCGTCTGAAGTCCAAGAAGCAAATAAAACGCGTCCGTCTGCGGTAGCCTTTACTGGGGTGTTTTTTGGAATGACAATATCAACTGCATAATGCTTTTCTTTTGTGTCAAAACCAGCACTTATAGAACCGTTTACAGGTGGAAAAAACACAAAATCTTTCACCGCTGTGGCGGTTTCAAATAAATTATATTTATCCTCATTACTCACCTTCGCTCTCAAAATTGAATCTGCTTTTGAAGGGTTTAAGTCTAAAATATCTGTATCTGCTTGAGCGGCTTTAAAAATAGAATCTTTATTTATAACAACTGCACTAACCTCTCCACGCAATACGCTTTTAACAGAGTTAATATAGGCGTCATTCATTGTAATCACTTCCAATAAAGAATCTGTTTTAGAGTCGAGCTCCAAAGCTTGCTTTTGAAGTGCTGTTGAAGAATAGCCAGGAATGTATTCGCGAACAGGTGTAAACGCAATAAAAACGGTGGTGATCGCCACCAATAAAATTGCAATTAAAGAGCCCAAAACAAAAACGTTAAGACGTGTGAGCTTAAACGCTATTCGTTCTTCAAAAGTGTCTTCATTTAACACCACTAAGCGGTATTTATGAAGCAGCTTTTTTTTAAGCTTTTTTTTATTTATTTTTTTTCTTGTCATTGTATTAAGACAAAATTAATTAAAAATTAAGCGATTCCATTGTTTAAAGCGGACTAAAGTTTGAAATAACTCGTTATTTAAAGGATAATTATTAACTTTGTAATCTAAAACTTATAACATCATGAGCATATATATGTTACCCTTAGCTATTGGAGCTCCACAAATTATTTTAATTGTGGTTGTCGTTCTTTTGTTGTTTGGCGGCAAAAAAATCCCTGAACTTATGAAAGGCTTAGGAGGTGGAATCAAAGAATTCAAAAAAGCCAGTAAAGAAGAAACAAAAGACACTGAAGATAATAAAGACTAACTAAATCCTGGCGCAGCTGGGGTTTATTGTTTTATAATTATCGACCGTATAATTGCCTCTAATTCAAAGATATAATCGCGTTTTCCAAGGGAGGGCGCAAACACAAAGCCTTCTACAATCAAGTAGCGATTGTTTACTTTGTCTTCTATCCAATAGTTTATAAATGGGCCCGACATAAAAGCGTCCTTCACTTGCCAAATACTTTTTGTTTCAAAACTCGTTAAATTCGATATTTTGGTGTCAGCAAAAAATGGGGTATATGCCTTTTCTGTTGTCATATAACTCCCATCTACCGGTCCTGGAATGTATCGTTTTCCAATCGAATCCCGCACTGTAATCACTCGTTTTGCAAGTGCTTCTTTTGTAAGGGTATCATCATAAGGAAGTGAATATAGCAACAAATTTACTATCCCTGTTTTAATATCTCTTCGGATCCAGCAAAAATTATCTACTTGGTTGGCAATGCGATAAAGCGATGAAAACTGAATGTTAATCCCAAACTGCTTGGTAATTGCTGTAGAATTAAACAATGTTTTTTTTGTTCGACGTTGCTTTTCTTGGATCTCTTGCGTTTTAAACGTCTGGACGATTTTATCTTGATTAGTTATAAATTGATCCGTAATTTCTTGGTTCGTCATCCCACTCACCGTAACCATCCGTTGAGGCGACGCATAGGGATCTTTATAAAATTTTGTAGCGGCAGCAACCCCTTTCTTTACCTTTAAAACAAGACGTGAGTTTTTTACAAACCCTGTAAAAACTGAAGAGGAAATTTGTCGTATTGAAAATTGAGGTTCGTCTTGAGGCAACCCATACAAAGGCGCTCCAACTGTAGATCGAATCGCCTCACCAACCGAGGATTCCCATAAATCATTATCAATTACCACAGATAAATCATTGATGTTTCCTGAGGACTGTGGTTTATATACTTTTTTAGAGTTAGAGTCCTCACAAGCAGATAAAAGGAATACTAAACATAACGCTTTTAGATAAAGTCTCATTGAGTTGGTTTTTTAATTAGAAATAATCAAGGTCATCCCTGGTTTTAAATGATTGTCCCAAATATCATTCCATTCTTTAAGGTTTTGGACAGAAATTCCTGTTAATTTATTTGAAATACTCCATAAAGAATCGCCAGGTTTCACTAAATAAGTCGATTTACTAGAGTTCTTTTGAGTTTTTTTGGATGCAGTAGTTGAGTTATTAAAACTATAAGCGGTTGGGTTTCGAGAATAAATTGTCAGTCGTTGCCCTATTTTTAAATCATTTGTTCGGAGTCCATTCCATTTCTTAATTTGACTCACTCTAACGCTGAATTTTCGTGCAATTTTTCCTAAATAATCCCCCGATTTAACTTTATATCTAATTTTAGAATCAATTTCAAAAAATTGAGGCAAAGGTTTCTCTCGCGATTCAAATTCAGCTTTAGCAGTTGCATAAATTTGTGTTTCATTTTGAACAAAATCTCCGATTTTGGTAAGCGGAAGCCTAAGTGCGTAGGTTTTAGTGTCCAAAACAGGAATTATATCTAACTTATAAGAGGGGTTTAAGTGTTGAAGTGTTTCAATTTTGGTGTCTGTAAGCTCTGCAACCTGATCCAAAGAGATCATTTGTTTGATGTGAATGGTATCGGTTGCAATGATTGGAAGTTGATTTTTTTCAAGTTGAAATCCATGTGCATCTGCATATTCAAAAAGATAAAACGTTGCTAAAAAAGCAGGGAGATACCCTGCGGTTTCACTTGGTAGAAACGGTCGGATGTTCCAATAATTTTGATAGCCCCCAGAACGTCGAATTGCTTTTGTAACATTTCCTGGTCCCGAATTATACGCTGCTAAAGCAAGATCCCAATCTCCAAATGTTTTATACAACGACGCCAAGTATTTAGCAGCAGCATTGGTTGACCGTAAAGGGTCGCAACGCTCATCGACATAACTACTTACTTCAAGCCCGTATTGCTTGCCTGTAGCAAACATAAACTGCCAAAGCCCTGTGGCTCCTACTCGTGATTTTGCCCGCGGTTTTAAAGCCGATTCAACAACAGCCAAATATTTAATTTCTAATGGAAGGTTGTGTTTGTCCAAAACTTCTTCAAACATTGGAAAATAGTACTGACTGCGATTTATTAATGTTTCCGTAGAACGTTTGCGGCTCTTTAAATAGCGCTTTATAACGCTTTCTAAAGCGGGGTTGTATGCTATATTGAAAGGCGTTTTGGCGTCGAGAATTGCCAATCTTTTTTTGAGTGTATCCGTTGGTAACTCTGGATAATAAATTGCGTCATAAGAATCGTTGGAAACAACAGGTATTAGCGTGTCATATAACGAATTATTATAGGCTTCATTATACCAGCGTGCTTCCATTTTCTGTACGCTTTTAAGACGCAAAGAAACAGAGTCAATCGCTGGAGCAGGAACTAAGGTCAAGCTGTCAATGCTTTGACTGTGCATAAGAACACTGCTCAATAGACAAAAAGATAAAAAAACTCTTAATTTCATTCTATACAACCATTGTTCCTATTAATATCATAATCGCGTATGCTTCGCTAAACTTACTCAGAAATAGCCGCTATCCCAGGAAGGATTTTTCCTTCTAAACTTTCAAGCATGGCACCACCTCCAGTACTTACATAGCTCACTTTGTTTTCAAAACCAAACTGCTTAACAGCTGCTACAGAGTCGCCCCCACCAACAAGTGAAAACGCACCGTTTTTAGTTGCTTCCGCAATAGAATCTCCTAATGCTTTTGTGCCGGTAGAAAATGTTTCCATTTCAAAAACACCTAAGGGGCCGTTCCATAAAATAGTTTTACATTTTTGAACAACTTCATGAAATATCGCTTTTGATTTTGGACCACAATCTAAGCCTTGCCAGTTTTCTGGAATGGCTCTAACATCTACAATTTGAGTGTTTGCCTCATTGCTAAAATCATCGGCTGCCAAAACATCTACAGGAATGTGGATTTGAACATTTTTTTGTTTTGCTTTTTCAAGAATTTCAAGCGCCAAATCCATTTTATCATCCTCACAAATAGAGTCTCCAACATAACCGCCTAATGCTTTAACAAATGTAAATGTCATTCCGCCTCCAATAATCAAATGATCTACTTTATCTAAAATATTATCTATAATTGTAATTTTTGAAGAAACTTTAGCGCCTCCCAAAATTGCCAAAACAGGCTTTTCTCCTGTTTGCATTACTTTGTCAATACTTTCAATTTCTTGAGCAAGCAAACTTCCAAAACACTTGTTTTCTGGAAAAAACTGAGCAATTATGGTTGTTGAAGCATGGGCTCTGTGCGCCGTTCCAAAAGCGTCATTAATATAAAAGTCGCCCAACTTAGAAAGTGCTTCTGCGAAACCAAGGTCCCCTTTTGTTTCTTCAGAGTGATATCTTAAGTTTTCTAATAAAAGGACTTGACCTGGTTTGAGGTTGTCAGAGGCTTTCTGAGCATCCTCCCCTATACAATTACTCGAGAACAAAACCTGAACTCCTAAAATTGTTTCAAGAGCACTTACAATATGACGTAATGAAAATTCAGGCTCTTGCGCTTTTGGTCGTCCCAAATGAGACATTAAAATACAACTCCCTCCATCTTCCAAAACCTTTAAAATTGTTGGTTTTGCTGAAACAATTCGAGTGTCATCGGTAACTTCGAATTGAGCATTTAAAGGGACATTAAAATCTACCCGTATGAGTGCTTTTGAATTTTTAAAATTTACATTCTGGATTGTTTTCATTTCTTCGAGATGGTGTGAGTTAATTTATAAAAAATCAAAGGTAAGTAATTCTTTTAGCCTAGGAAAAAACCGTTCAAGAAAGTTAGGTGAATCCCACAAAAAAATTGCAGCTCTAAGATTTGTTATTTTTGAGCGCTGGTAAGAACTAGATTTCGTGAGCAGATTCAATTTAATCTGCTATCTTTGTTTTATGACTTTTGAGGATATTATAGGGCAGGATTTTTTAAAAACACACTTAAGACAGAATATAAACTCTGGGCGTATTCCACATGCACAACTTTATGTTGGAAAACGCGGGGTAGGTGCGCTCCCTATGGCGATTGCCTATGCGGATTATTTGATGAAGCAACAAGATGAAGGGGTTGGTACGATGAACCCTCTCACACACCCAAACATCCACTTTGTATATCCTGTCACAACAAGCGATAAAGTTAAATCAAAACCGATCTCGTCTAACTACCTTACCGAATGGCGTTCCTTTATAGAAACGAATCCGTATGGGTCCATTAATGATTGGTATGATTTGGTTGGTGTCGGTAATAAACAAGGAAATATTGGTGTTGAGGAAGCAAATGATATCGTTTCTAAAATGTCTCTCAAAGCATTTAACGGTGGCTACAAAGTACTGATTGTATGGATGGCTGAAAAGATGAATTCCATGTGCGCCAATAAACTACTGAAACTAATTGAAGAACCTGCGGATAAAACAGTAATTATCCTTGTCACAGAAGACGAGGAGCAACTTATTAATACCATTCGGTCGCGGTGTCAAATCGTGCAGCTGAATCCTCTTTCGGAAGAAACGATAAAAAACGCATTGATTAACTCGCTTCATACAGAAGAGGGTTTAGCTCAAAGCATCGCCCACCAATCGGAGGGAAGCTACAGTAGAGCGCTGGATTTATTAAGTCAGGAACCTGAAGATCTTCAGTTTGAAGCCTGGTTTATAGCCTGGGTTCGAACGGCTTTTCAAGCAAAAAGCAACAAGCAGTCAATAAATAGTCTGATGGAGTGGAGTGCTGAGATTTCCAAAGCAGGACGCGAAATTCAAAAGCAATTTTTAGACTATAGTTTGCGGTTTTTTAGACAAGCGTTGCTTTATAATTATGGCGCTAATGATTTGGTTTTCATGAAGCTAAGCGACCCTTCTTTTAAACTTGAAAACTTTGCACCTTTTATAGACGCTACTAACATTGCTGAAATTTCAAAAGAAATCGAACTGGCAAGCTACCACATTGAACGCAATGCAAATCCAAAGGTCGTATTAACAGATTTATCCATTAAACTAACCCGACTCCTACACCTTAAAAAAGTCTAGTTTTCAAGACCGTAATTTTCGTTTAGGGCCTTTAAGATTTCCTGGGTTAAGTCCGATGCCTCTTCGCCATACAAAACACTTCCCGCTTCATTACTCCCTAAGATAAAATTATAGTTATTTGATTTCCCGTAGTCTTGAACAAACGCTTTCACTCTATTAATAATAGAATCATTTAGGGTTTGACTTTCTTGAGCAATTTGCTGTTGTTCAAACTGAACGCGTTGAGATAATACTTGTTCTTTTTGTTGAAGCTCTTGAGAAAGTGTCTGGATTGCAGATTGCGACATCGTTCTTGCTTTCAATTCCGCCTCTTTAATTTCCAATTCAAAAGCAGACCGTAAACTGTCTGTGCGTGTTTTGAAAGCTTCAATTTTTGTATTTAAGCGCGCTTCAACATCTTTGCGTTCTTGATACTCGTTAATAAGTACGCTGTTGTCCACAAAACCTATTTTTTGTTGTTGACAGGCTGTAAGACTTATAATTGTTAAAAATACAATCGCTAATTTTTTCATGATGATTTAATTTGTTAGTGGATGCAAAAGTAAAAAAACTAATTGCAAAATTATGAAAATAAATGGTGGAGTTGTATTATAAAGAAAAACTATCAACCTGTTTTGATGCAATTGCAAAAAACTATTGATTTTGAATTGTGTAGACAGGGGTTAAATCACAGAAAACAAAAGCAGAGGGCAATGTTAGGGGTTTAGCGAGAAAATCCCCAGAAAAGGTCTTAAAACGCTAATTCTTGTTTTTAAGGACATAAATAAGTGACGAATACTCACCAGACTTTAAAGCCTTTAAATTTGAAAGGAATCCGATCCACAAACTATTTAAAATTCGATAAGACCCTGTTTTTAGTTTATTAGAAAGCAAGCTAACGTAATAAGCATCCATGACTAATGGAAGTGTAGATTCTGTTTCTATTTGAACCTTTGAAAAAACCTTTGAAATCGAATTCTGTGAAAAATGCCATAAGTGTCTTGGAACGTCATATGCCGCCCAAAAGCTCTTAAAATAATCGGCATCAAAGCTTTTAAAATTTGGCACGGCTACCACAATGCGGCCATTCGGTTTCAAAAGTTTGTGAATTGTTTTGACGTCCTCTTCTAAATTTGGCAAGTGTTCCAGTACGTGCCAAAGTGTAATTACATCAAACGATTTTTCGGGCAGTGTTTGCAATGTGTCGACGTCAAAAACAGTGTTGGGGATTTTTGAATTTGCAAGGGTTCGTGCAGACAAATTGGGCTCAATACCCATAACGGACCATCCTCTTTTTTTAGCCGCTCTTAAAAAAAATCCTGTGCCAGCTCCGATGTCTAATAGACTTCCTTGTTTGGGTTGATGAGGTTTTAAAAGTCGCAACTTTCTACGCACAGAAACATATCTAACGGCGTGGTATAAAAGATCAAAAAGAGAATTTCGTTGATTGGTATGGGAAATATAATTTGTGTTTGGGTAGTAGTTTGAAAGTTTGGATTGTGGTGGCTTGGGGTGGGTATAAAGCAGTTCTCTAGATGCATCATAAAGGAGTTCAAAAGGCTCTCCGCTTACTGAATAATCTTTAAGTTTAAGATATTGCTTATCTGCTTTCATAGGTCACGTTCCACGTGGAACAATTAAGTTAATTAACGCCCCATATAAACCAGCAACACTGAAATATCATTCGGAGAAACCCCGCTAATACGAGAAGCATGTGCAACTGTGGTGGGTTGTACTTTTTTAAGTTTTTCGCGCGCTTCTGAACTCATGGATTTGATTTGAGAATAATCAAATCCACTAGGAATTTTCACATACTCAAGCCTTGTGAGTTTGTCTGCATTGTTTTTTTCTTTCGCTATATATCCAGAATACTTCACTTGAATTTCAGCTTGTTCTATCACTTCATTGTCCAAATCATTGGATTGGATATACGCCTCAACAGCTTCAAATTTTCGAACATCGGCAATGTCAATATTGGGTCTTGAAAATATTTTAAACATTTTGTCAGACTGACGAATCGGTTGCGAATCCTTACTTTCTAAAACCGGATTTGCTTCTTCTGGTTTGACGCTTTGAGTTCTAAAAAACCCCACAAACGCTTCAGCTTTTGACAGTTTTTCTTCCATACGTTTCAAGCGCTTTTCACTTGCAATACCAAGTTCATAGCCTTTTGGAGTCAGTCTGATGTCTGCATTGTCTTGTCGTAAAAGTGTGCGGTATTCGGCCCGTGAAGTAAACATTCGATATGGCTCCTCCGTGCCTTTAGTAATCAAATCATCTATTAAAACTCCGATATAAGCTTCATTTCGTTTCAGTATAAAAGGCTCTTTTTCTTGGACTTTTAAACTGGCATTAATTCCAGCCATCAACCCTTGGGATGCTGCTTCCTCATACCCTGTGGTACCATTAATTTGTCCTGCAAAATAAAGCCCTTTAACCAACTTGGTTTCTAAGGAGTGTGTCAATTGAGTAGGAGGGAAGTAGTCGTATTCAATGGCATATCCAGGTCTAAAAAACTTAACGTTTTCAAAGCCTTTAACGGCACTTAACGCTTTAAATTGAACATCTTCTGGAAGCGATGTAGAAAACCCATTGATGTAGTATTCGACTGTATTCCATCCTTCTGGTTCCACAAAAATCTGGTGACGGTCTTTGTCTGCAAAGCGGTTTATTTTATCTTCAATAGAAGGACAATAGCGTGGTCCTAGGCTTTGAATACGACCATTGAACATAGGAGAACGATCGAACCCTTCTCTTAATAAATCATGAACTTCTAAGCTTGTATAAGACATATGACAAGAACGCTGATTGCTAAGCGGTTTGGTAATGTCTGAATATGAAAACTTTTCAGGAACGGCATCACCAGGCTGTTCAATCATTTTAGAAAAATCCAAAGAGCGACCATCCACTCTTGGCGGGGTTCCTGTTTTCATTCTACCAGACTCAAAACCTAAATCAATGAGTTGCTCTGTAATCCCAGTCGCAGCTTTTTCTCCAGCACGTCCGCCTCCGAAGTTTTTATCTCCAATATGAATTAATCCGTTTAGAAATGTTCCGTTGGTTAAAACAACCGTTTTTGCTCGGATCTCTAACCCTAAAGAGGTTTTTACGCCTTTGATCTCATCGCCTTCAACGACAAGTCCTGTAACCATTTCCTGATAAAAATCTAAGTTTTTGGTTTGCTCTAACAACAATCTCCAGTCTTCAGCAAAACGCATGCGATCACTCTGAACGCGAGGACTCCACATTGCTGGACCTTTAGATTTGTTCAGCATTTTAAACTGGATGGCTGAGGTATCGCTAACAATTCCACTATACCCCCCAAGGGCATCAATTTCACGAACAATTTGTCCTTTGGCAATACCGCCCATTGCGGGGTTGCATGACATTTGAGCTATGTTTTGAAGGTTCATTGTAACCAACAGGGTTTGACTGCCCATATTGGCTGCAGCTGCAGCTGCCTCACTTCCTGCGTGACCTCCACCAACTACAATTACGTCGTAAATTTTATCAAACATTGATTACATGTATTATGTTCCACGTGGAACAAATCGTTTTGCAATTGCAAATATAAGGCTTTAGAAAATTAATTGGGACGTTGTTGAAGATAGAACTCTTCTTTAGAGCGCATGGTGGTTGCTTCCGATGGAGTCTTGTCTTTATAACCACAGTAATGCAAAATACCATGTGCCATCACCCTTGATAACTCGGTATCGAAACTTTGACCAAATTCTTTGGCATTTTCCCGTACACGTTCAATAGATATAAAAATTTCTCCATGGATTTCTTTTCCCACAGAATAGTCAAAACTAATTACGTCCGTTAGGGTGTCATGATTCAAAAACTCCACGTTGAGTTTGTGCAAAAATACATCGTCACAAAACACAATAGACACCTCGCCTTCATTATACTGCTCTTGAGTTATAATGGCAGCAAGCCACGACGCTGTAACGTCTGCGTTAGGAATTTCAAAAGAAACTTCTGAGTGAAAACTAATCATTTTTTATTTTAAAATATTCTTGAACTTTTTGCTTAAATTCTTGACGCAAAGGTAAGCTTTGTCGGTTCAATATTTCAATGGTATTAAAATATTGTTTGATGGTCTCCGCACTTGGGGTCGGTGCCTGAAAACGATCCGCTTTACTTGTATTAGAAACACGCTTGGTGTCTTCTCCCTGCTGCTGAACCGCCTTATCTAGCTTTAAAAGTTGGTGCTTAAGGTCTTCCATTTTTTGCAAGGAACTTTCTGTAAGACCTTGATTTATAAGACTTTGCTCTATTTTTTCCATTGAATCCAACAGTTTTTGACCCTTGTCTCCAATGCCATTTTTATCAATCAAATCTTGTAAAGCATTCCGCAACTCCTGCTGCTTTTTGAAAATCTCAAACAATTCCCCGTTGTCCTCTTCAGAGCCCTCTCCTTGTCCGCTCGGGTTTCCTTCTTGCCCTTGCGTGCCGTTTTTACCTTCTTTTCCCTCCGTTCCTTGCGCTTCTTTGGACCCTTGTACTTCTTCCTTAGGCTCGCCTTCTCCCTTTTCAGAACCCTCTTGTTCTCCCTTAGATTTTTCACCTTTTCCGAGTTGTTTCTCCATTTGCTTGCTTAAGGCTTCTTGACTCATAATGATATCTGGCAACTGCATTTCACCCTCGCCTTGTCCGGTAGACATTTGCATCTGCATCTCCATATTGTCTAAAGTATTGCTTAGCATATCCGCTAATTTGTTGGTGGCTGTAATGGCAAATTGTTGTGCGCCAACCGCTTCTCGAACACTGTTTTCTGAGAGGAGGTCAATGCTTTTATCAATATTAAAAAAGACCTCTGTAATTTCTTTGTTAATGGACTCAGAGATCATCGGCTGGCGTAACGACAGTGCAAATAAACTGTCTTCAACATGCTCGAAATGTTCACGCAAATTGTTTTGTTTTACAAGACGTTTGGCGTGGCCAGCAGGGTTTGTTGTGGATTCCCTAAAACGTTTCATTAGCGCCTCTTGATCGAATGAAAAAAGCAATAGGTTGTCTAAAATTTGGCGTAGCACATCAATATCTTCACTCATTTGTTGACCGCCGCCACTGCTCATTTGCTGTGCCATTTGCTGGCCCATTTGTTGCATTTTTTGACCCGCCTTTTTTTGACTTTTTTGAGCATTTGAGAGTTTGTCTTTTTGATCCTGTGTATCCGAAGATTCTTCTTTTTCGCCTAAGTCACTACTCGCATTTTCTTGATCCTTTTTGATGGATTTTTCCAAATCAGGGTCGTCTGGCAATTCAAGAGGTTTTGAGAGGGCTTCATTCTCTTTTCTTAAATCGTCTAATTCTTTGGTGAGCTCTTTAAAATCTTCATTTATCTTGTCTTGATTTTCTTGTGTGTTTTTGTCTTCTGGTTCTTCCGCCAACTGCAATTGTTCTTTCGCGAGTTCGTCCAAATTGTTTTGAAGTTGATCCGCTTTTTGGGTCACATAATAACGTTTGGTAAGCTCTAACAACTGCTCTAAACTGCGCTGCTTATTTTTATTTTGTTTTGCGAGTTCCTCAAGTTTTTCGGCTAAGGACTCTTTATTGATCTTGTCAGTAATCTTTTTTAATTCCTCTAATAATTTTTCATCCTTTTCAAGGGCTTCTTGTTGTGCTTCCAATCGCTTTTCGAGCTGTTCTTTAAAAGGGTCTTTCTCTTTTGATTTTTCAAACTGATTGAGATTCTCCTTCATTTTTTTGTTGAAGTCTTTCAGCAGTTTGTCTTGAGCCTGTTGGCGTTCTATAAACGATTTTAATTTTTGTTGATCGCTAAAATTAAGCTGCTCCTTTTCTTTTTGCGTTTGAGAAATTTCATTTAAGTTTTTGTCTTGTACGGACAAGGTATTCAATGCCTTTTGAAAAGCGGTACTGAGTTGGTTTTGTTCTTCTAGTTGAAGCTCCTGAAGGGTATTTTCACTTTTGGAGTTGTAATTAAAAATGCGGCTTCTAGTCGTCTTATTCTTGTGAAATGGGTCGTTGTCAGAAACCTCAAAATAGAGTGCGTAAGCAGTGTCCTCTAGGAGCTCTAAGTTTGATGGGAAGACGTGGGTGAACTCTTGAAAGGGAGATGTATTGGACGCTAAGGTCAACTCTTTTATTTGAGAGGCATCTGCCGAGGGATAATAAAACAATTTTAACTTGTGAATCCCATAGTCGTCTGAAATTTGTCCATAAAAATAAAGCGAGGTCTGATACGTTGAGTCTTGCTTCATTTCGACTTTTATAGCCGGCAACTGATCTTTAATTGTTTGTAATGAAAAAGCGAGGTTCTCGTAATTTTTTAGCTTGGTGTTGCTTGTTTGAATTGTATAGTTAAGCGATTCAAAAACCTGTTTGGAAAAATGAAACTTTTGATCGGTCTTCTCAAAAAATGAGCGCTTTTTTTTGTAGGTAAACGCAACCGAATCGGTGGATTTGGTGCGTAGTTCCCATTTGAGCTTGGTGCCCTCAGGGATCATCGCATTTCCATTGTTTGCAATTTTTTGATCGGATTTGCCTGTATAAGATGGGTAGTCTAAATACATATCAAAACTCAACAAAACGGGAGTAGGTAAAACATTTAGGCGGTAGGGTTTGGAAACCACCTCATCAGCAACTAATTTAAAATCAATAGCGGTTTTGGGTTGTGAAAACTCATATTCAAAAACGCCTAGCTCGGTTTGTTTTAAGATGTATGTTTCTTTGTCATATTCAATCTGAACGGATTCTGGAACAACCGATCCAAGTGTTTTGGCAACTAAGGTAAAGGGGGTGTTCTCGATGGCTTCTAAACTGGGGTTTATCACAAAAAACTCAAAAGGTGCGGGGGGTGTATAGGCTGTATTGTAATTGACAACCCGTTTTAGACTGTCGGTAAAAATCACTTGTTTTCCAAATGCAATACAAAGAAAAAGAATCACAATCGGAATTGCGGCATAGCGTAAATATTTAATGTTCTCAGAAAAGTTGACAGCACTTTTAAATGAGATGACGCTTAAGTTTTTGGATTTTTGCTCAATGCTCGCTATAAGAAATTCGCTGTGTTCTGACTGCTGGTTAAGTTGAAGGACGTTTAAAAGTTTGTCTTTGACCTCCGGAAAGTGAGCGCCTACAATTTTAGAAGCGGTTTCGAAATCAATGCGGTTTTGAATCTTAAAATATTTGGCTAAGGGAGTAAAAATTAGCCCATAAAAAAGAATGGCTTCAAAACCAAAAACACCCCAAAATAACAACAAACGACCCGAAGTACCCAGCCAAAAGAAATGCTCAATTGCCAATAGCAGCAAGGCATAAAGCAGTCCGATCGCAAAAAACAATACCATGCCCTTCAACAAAGCACTTAGGTAGTAGCGCTTGATGAATTGTTCTAATTTTTGTTCTATGTTATGAAAGCCGTTCAACTGAGGTTTGATTTAAGAAACTAAAATTACAATAATAATCCATATGATGGGACTCTTTTTTGGATAGCTCAAAAAAAAATTATAAGTTTATCACTGATTTTGATCCCAAGTCTAAATCTTCAAAAGAGTTTAACCGAAGTTTTAGATTTTATATTTTTTTGATTGCCGTATTGGAAAGGTTCCGATATACGTCTGGTTAAGGTTTTATGAGGACATAGCTCTATAAATAAACACATCGTAAATGTGTATAATTTATGATAGAGAATATTGTTCTACAAGATCAATTATTAAGAATTAAATATATGAAAATCAATCTTTTACAACAACAACCTTAACAATCAAACATATTGGATATATCGGAACCTGTTCCGATATATAGTAGTTGTACAACATTTGACAAAAAATGGAAACAGAAACAATAAACTCTTTATTACCAGCTACAATTACATTAATTGTCACTTCGCTTTTTGGACTGTTAGTTGGAATATTGACTGAAAAATTCAAGAATAGGTTGAGAACTATAACCTACGAAATTTATACTCAGAATTTAAAGCCAAATTTAGCAAAGAATCTTATCGGGAATTTGAAAATATCACTAAACGAAAGAGAAATTGACTCTTTGAGAAGTGCGTATGTCGAATTTGAAAATAAAAACAATGTTGACTTAGAAAATATTGCAATTAGATTTAATATCAGTTCTGGAGCAGTTTTTCAAGGAAGTGAAGGATATGTGAGAAATAGTCTCTCTTGGCTCAATTGGACTGAACAGCATAACGATATCTTCCAAGATGTTCTTTCTGAATTTAATGCGTTGCCAACTGATGAAAATGGGTTAAAGCAAATTCCAGATAATTTACAGAATCGAATTAATTATGTTAATCAGAACCAAGAATATTTAATCCCAGTATTTAATAGAAAAGACACTGCTCACTTTAACTTTTTATTTGAAGACCCATTAGACGGAAGTACAGCTATTTTATACTTCAATTAATCACAAATCTGTCAGACTGGAAAGAAAAGTTGATGATGATAAAGTAGCTAAGAAAAATTTATGGACAGCAGTTGGAATAGGAACAGAGCTTGTAATAATTATACTTGCAATACTTTCATACAATTACCCTGAACATAAGACATTGATTATTATTTCAGGTATTGTTGGTTTTTCGTATTCTATTGTTGGCTATTTCATATTGGGAATTTATAAACGAATTAAAGAATATTTTAAATAAAAACGTTGTACATCAATGGCTATAAGTAATTGCTTTTTCTCGCCTACTTCTGAAAATCCTCGCGGATTTTCAGCTTGGTGTGTACTTGCAAAGTTATGTGCTAAACACGCAACTACTCATAGCCGAGACCGTTGTGCGTAATATGAGAAAACCTAAAATGATTAAAAGAAATTTACTGTTTGGACTTCTAATTCTAACTTTGATTTCCTGTACTGAATCGAAAAAAAACAGCTCTGAATTTATTTATGAAAACGGAGAAAGTAGCGTGGAAATAAAAATCTTAAATGGAAATGATTACTTGACTTATGACACGCCAACCAGAACGGATTTTGAATGGAAAAATATTGACCCTAAAATAAGTTCGATTTTCGGGTTTGGAATAAAAATGCTCGGAACGAAAAACGGAATTACTAAAACGGAAATAACTGTTCCAAGCAATTATTTGGAATCCGATACTCTTAATATAAAGTTGCGTTTTGAAATTAATGGAGCAAAAACTGGAACGGAGTTTAAGGTTCCTTTAAAAAATTAAGAATAAAACACTACTGCCAACAATGGCTATAAGTAATTGCTTGCCTGCCTGTCGGCAGACAGGTTCTCGCCTACTTCTAAAAATCCTACCCCTATGGGCAAAGTCTCCCGTCTATGAGTGATGCTTTCCTAAAAACGCTGCCTGTTTCTTTGGGGAATGCGTTCAGCAGTTCTATCTTTGTAGTATTAATACAAAAGCATGAACAAATCCATTCGCGTACGATTTGCACCAAGTCCCACGGGGCCACTCCATATTGGAGGCGTGCGAACTGCTCTATTTAATTATCTATTTGCCAAAAAACACGGCGGTACTTTTGTGCTTCGTATCGAAGATACCGATCAAAAACGCTTTGTGAATGGTGCAGAAGATTATATCACCAACGCACTCAACTGGTGCAACATTCCTTTTGATGAAGGCCCGGGAAAAGACGGTGATTTTGGTCCGTACAGACAAAGTGAGCGCAAGAATTTGTACAAGCAGTATGTCGATTTACTAATTGGAAACAACAAGGCTTATTATGCTTTTGATACGGCAGAAGCCCTGGACTTGGAACGTAAAAACCACGAAGCAAAAGGCAAAACCTTTATCTACAATTGGCACAACAGAACACGTGGAAGGCTTGTCAATTCATTAGTCTTGTCTAAAGAAGAAGTGGCTGAAAAAATTGCAAATGGCGAGGACTATGTGGTGCGGTTTTTGGCTCCTCAGGATGAAACTCTTGAGCTTACCGACTTAATTAGAGGAAGGATCGCAATTGATACCAACACACTAGATGACAAGGTGTTGTTCAAATCGGACGGCATGCCCACCTACCACCTTGCCAATGTGGTGGACGATTATTTAATGAACATCACACACGTCATTCGTGGCGAAGAATGGTTGCCTTCCTTGGCGTTACACCAATTACTTTACAATGCGTTTGGATGGGAAGCGCCTGAATTTGCACACTTACCCTTGATTTTAAAACCAACAGGAAAAGGAAAGCTCAGCAAACGCGATGGCGATAAATTAGGATTTCCTGTATTTCCATTAAACTGGGAAGACCCCTCAACAGATAGCATCTCCAAAGGTTATAAAGAAAGTGGCTACTTTCCGGAAGCCGTTGTGAATTTCTTGGCATTCTTAGGATGGAATCCAGGCACAGAACAAGAACTTTTTTCATTAAGTGAGCTTGTAGAGGCATTTGACATGAAAAATGTCAATAAAGCCGGTGCTCGTTTTGACCCCGACAAAACAAAATGGTTCAATCATCAGTACATGCAAAAACAGAGTGCCGAAACATTGTCCAAAATATTTATAGACACAACACCAGAACTCAAGGCTATAGACCCTGATTATGTGGCGTTGGTTGTTGACCTCATCAAAGAACGTGCTACCTTTCCTTCAGAATTTTGGGGATTAAGCCATTACTTTTTTAAAGCCCCTGAAACTTTTGCAGAGGCAGCACTTAAGAAAGCATGGAAAGAACATTCTAAAGATTTAATGTCCCAACTAATTGGCGTGCTCGAAACCGCAGACGACAGCAGTGTTGATGGGATTCAAACCACAGTAAAGGGGTGGATTACCGAAAACGAAATCGGTTTTGGAAAAATAATGATGCCGCTAAGAGTGGCACTTGTTGGCGCATTAGAAGGGGTTGATGTTTTTGACATCCTCTATTTAATAGGTAAAAACGAAGCCGTCAAGCGAATTCAGACCCTCATTGACCATCATTAATTAATCTGAACCTTGTGTGAGAAATTTGATTACTTTTGCTTTCGCATACAACGCATCTTGAACAACAGTAAATGAAGCACATTAGAAATTTTTGTATCATCGCCCATATTGACCACGGTAAAAGCACCTTGGCAGATCGACTGTTGGACTTTACAGGCGCTGTTACTGAGCGTGAAAAGCAAAACCAATTACTCGATTCCATGGATTTGGAACGTGAGCGTGGGATTACCATCAAGTCGCATGCCATTCAAATGGAATATACCCACAAAGGGCAGGACTATATTTTGAACTTAATTGACACGCCTGGTCATGTCGATTTTAGTTATGAAGTCTCGCGATCCATTGCCGCCTGTGAAGGTGCGTTGTTGATTGTAGATGCCGCACAAAGCATACAAGCACAAACCATTTCAAATTTATACCTCGCACTGGAAAATGATTTAGAAATCATTCCCGTTCTAAATAAAGTAGATTTGCCAAGTGCAAACCCTGAAGAAGTAACCGATGATATTGTAGAACTTTTAGGGTGTGAGCCTGAAGAGGTGATTCCTGCAAGTGCTAAAACAGGCCTTGGAATTGAAGCCATTTTATCCGCCATTATAGAAACCATCCCACCGCCAAAAGGAGATCCAGAAGCCCCTTTGCAAGCACTGGTTTTTGATTCTGTTTACAACTCTTTTAGAGGGGTTGAAACCTATTTTAAAATTGTGAATGGGAGCATTAAAAAAAATCAACAGGTTAAGTTTATTGCCACAGGAAAAACCTATGGTGCGGATGAAGTCGGAACACTCAACCTTACCCAAACGCCAAAACAAGAAATTAAAACTGGCGATGTTGGATACCTAATTACAGGCATAAAAGATGCGCGTGAAGTAAAGGTTGGTGATACCATTACCGATGCAAAGTTTCCAACAACCGAAGCCGTTGAAGGGTTTGAAGACGTCAAGCCAATGGTTTTTGCAGGATTGTATCCTGTAGATACTGAGGAGTACGAAGAGTTGCGTGCCTCAATGGAAAAACTACAACTGAACGATGCCTCTTTGGTGTTTCAGGCTGAAAGTTCAGCGGCCTTAGGCTTTGGATTTCGATGTGGGTTTTTAGGAATGTTGCATCTAGAAATTATTCAAGAGCGTTTGGAGCGTGAATTTAATATGACCGTGATTACAACCGTTCCCAATGTGTCCTATCACGCCTTTACACGTAAAAACCCAGATACCATTGTCATACTGAACAACCCCTCTGATTTGCCAGACCCCTCTGGTTTAGAGCGTATTGAGGAGCCTTACATTAAAGCCTCGATTATCACAAAGTCTGATTTTGTAGGGAATGTGATGTCGTTATGTATTGAAAAACGCGGACAAATTACAAGCCAGAATTACTTAACTCCAGAACGAGTTGAATTAACTTTTGACATGCCCTTAGCGGAAATTGTATTTGATTTTTATGACCGATTAAAAACTGTTTCTAAAGGTTATGCATCGTTTGATTACTCTCCTATTGGCATGCGCGTTTCAAAGTTGGTTCGAGTTGATGTTTTGCTAAATGGACAAACTGTAGATGCGCTTTCAGCTTTAATCCACATCGACAACTCAGTCGCTATTGGTAGAAAAATGTGTGCCAAACTAAAAGAACTCATTCCAAGGCAACAGTTTGATATTCCTATTCAGGCTGCAATTGGTGCAAAAATTATCTCAAGAGAAACCGTTAAAGCCGTTCGTAAGGATGTTACCGCCAAATGTTATGGTGGAGATATCTCTAGAAAACGAAAGCTTTTAGAAAATCAGAAAAAAGGTAAAAAACGAATGCGTCAAGTCGGAAGTGTAGAAATCCCACAAGAAGCATTTATGGCGGTTCTGAAGCTTAATGATTAATCTAATTTTTGGTTTTTATATTTTTAAAGAAAGTCTTATATTTCAGGATAATCTTTAAACATAAATTTGATTGAATGCTATCAACTTTAAAACAATCGGAATTGGAGTTAATTTTTCTCCAAATCTAGAGGCTAACATTAATGAGGCGGCACGCTTAGCTCTACGTTTCGAGAGTAAATTAGTACTCATACATGTTGGAGAAGCTTCCGAGGAAAAATCAAAAACCTTTACAGAATTTTTAAGCCCTTTCGAGAACCAAGGCTTAGAATATGAGTTGTTTTACAAGTCTGGAGATCCTGTGGATGTGATTCTAACTTCAACAAAAGAAAAAAAGATAGATTTACTTATTATTGGAGCTCTTAAAAAAGAGAATTTTTTAAAATACTATCTGGGATCTATAGCACGGAAGATTACGAGACAAGCTAGCTGCTCCGTTCTACTTTTAATTAATCCATCTATAAACCGTGTCCCTTGTGAGCATATTGTTGTGAATGGTTTAAAAGATCCAAAAACACAAGAAACGGTAACTACCGCATTTTTGGTTGGTCACAAATTAGGGGTTGGAAAAATCACAGTTGTTGAGGAAATTGACCAAGAAGAAGTAAGTGTAAAAGTAGATGACGACAAATCACTACGAAAATCAACCATTATCAAAGAGCGTTTACGATTAAGAGAAGAAGCGCGAGTAAAAAAAGTATTGGATTCAATCCCATCAGATTATACAAAAGAAATAACCATAAAGTCTCAACCCATTTTTGGAAAACGAGGCTATTCAATAGGGCACTACGCACAGGTGGCGCGCGCAGATCTCTTGGTGATGAATGCGCCCTCCAAAATGACATTTTGGGATCGTGTATTCCCACATGATATTGAATATATTTTAACTGAATTACCAACCGATGTATTAATTGTACAATGAGAACAAAAGAAACTCCATTTGTGGGATTTATAAAAACCTTACCTAAAAACATGTTTTCTGGCTTGGTGGTCAGTCTTATTGCGCTCCCCTTGGGTTTAGGGTTGGCAATGGCGAGTGAAGCGCCTCCAATTGCGGGAGTTATCACAGCGATTGTTGGTGGTATTATTGTCTCTGTTTTTGGTGGAAGCTTTGTAACTATTTCAGGACCTGGAAACGGTTTAGTAGGCGTTGTTTTAATAGCTATTACAACACTGGGGCTCACTGCAACTTATGCAGCGATTATTTGTTCTGGAATCATTTTAATCTTACTTGGTTTTTTAAGACTAGGAAAGTTGGCAGATTATTTTCCGTCGTCAGCGATTCAAGGGATGTTAGCGGCTATCGGACTGATTATTTTAGGAAAACAGTTTCACATTATGCTTGGAAACAAAATTGCTAGAGATAATGGAATTGACTACTTGCTAGAAATACCAAACACTTTAATTACAGTAGTAAATTATCAAGATAAAGGATTGATTTATGCGGCTATTGCTGGGGTAATTAGTTTAGCTATTATGGTGTTTTATTCAAAAATTCGAAACAAGTATCTTCAGCTTATACCCGCAACAATGTGGATTGTGATTGTTTCTGTTGGGTTTAGTTATTATTATGAGTTTATTCTAAAAACACCAAACCCTATTTCGGCAGCCTACATGATTCCTAGTATTCCAAATATTCAGGAAATAATAACCGACATCCCATCACCAAACTTTGACATGATAGGAACGCTTTCTTTTTGGTCAAGCGTTGTTGCGTTGACCTTAATTGCCAGTATAGAATCGTTACTTAGCATTAAGGCTGTCGATAAATTAGACGTCTTCAAAAGACGATCTAATGTAAATAAAGACATTAAAGCTCTCGGACTTGCTACTGTAGTAAGTGGGTTTTTAGGAGGTTTGAATGTAGTTACGGTAATTGCAAGAAGCTCTGTGAATGTAAACAATGGCGGAAGCAACCGCTCCTCAAACTTATTTCATGCCTTATTTTTGGTGCTATTTATTGTGCTTTTTAGTACAGAACTCACGAGAATTCCGCTAACTGCTTTAATGGCAATTTTAGTATATACCGGATACAAATTAGCGTCTCCAGATGTAGTGCGTCGTATTTTTACCATAGGAAAAGAACAGCTGATCATTTTCTTTGCAACTCTATTTGTAACCCTAAAAGTTGGGTTAATTACTGGTATAGTCGCAGGCTTAATTGCAACGTTTGTTATTCATATTGTAGTTACAAAAAGTCTGAGTTTGTTTGTAAAAAACATTCTTAAGCCAAACGTACTAATGTTTAAAGAAGAGAACGGCGGTTATTTTATTAGTGTAAAACACTTTTGTAGCTTTCTGAATTTCAATATGCTAAAAAATAAATTGGAAGCAATTCCAGAAGAAAGCGATGTCATCTTAGATTTTTCGTTGTGTGGTTTTGTGGACCATTCTGTAATGGAAAACGTTCATGATTATCAAGAACTATTTCACAAAAAAGGAGGAAATATTGGCGTGATAGGTTTAGATATTTTAGGCACAAAATCAGAGCATCCCTTTGCTTTGAGACGCTTGTTGCCGATTCAAAATATTATCACGAACAATAAAACAAAACGTCAGAACAACCTAGAACAGGTTGCAAATGATTTTGGGCTTCGCTTCGACCCATTGAAACACAGAACTAGCACATTTTTGGAAAACTTCATCTATTTTAAAACTAAAAAAATTGAACATGTTTTTAATCAACTTTCAGCAAAAGAGAGTCCGTGTCACTTGTTTGACGTCACCTTTTCGGAAGGAGAGTTTATTGCCAAGGAAGTGATCCGATCGACCATGCTTCACATTAAAACATCTTCAAATGTCCCTGTGTTTACATTAGATCGAGAGGGGTTGTTAGAACGATTGTATGCTCTAACTGGTTATAAAGATATTGATATAAAAAATCACGCTGATTTTTCAAAACGCTTTTATTTAAGAGGCGAAAATGAACGTGATATTAGAGCATTTTTTACAGATGAGCTTGTGCTGTTTTTTGAAAGCAACGCCTATTATCACATCGAGTCTAGCAAAGATGGGGTGTTGATTTTTGGCAAAGAACGCATCGCGAGTATTAAGGAAATAAAAGCATTATTAGATTTTGGGTTCAGGTTGAATGCAATCATAAACAAGTCATAAGATGAAACTATACCCCATCAATGTTGGTAATTTTAAATTAGATGGAGGGGCAATGTTTGGTGTCGTTCCAAAATCCATTTGGAACAAAACAAACCCTGCCAACAAAAACAACATGATTGACATCGCTTCTCGTTGTTTATTAATCGAAGACGGAAACCGTTTAATTTTGATTGACACCGGAATGGGAACCAAACAAAGTGAACGCTTTTTTAATTACTACTACCGCTGGGGAACAGATTCATTAGATGGCGCACTTGCGACACATGGATTTTGTAGAGAGGATGTAACAGATGTGTTTTTAACCCACCTACACTTTGATCACTGTGGGGGCTGTGTGCAATGGAATTCAGACAAAACAGCTTATGAAATTGCCTTTAAAAATGCTACTTTTTGGAGTAATGAAGACCACTGGAAATGGGCAACAAACCCAAATAAACGCGAACGCGCTTCCTTTTTAACAGAGAATATTATGCCTATTGAAGCGAGTGGACGCTTAAAACACATTCCTGTTCCTCATAAAGATATATTACACAACACAAGCTTGGGGTTTGATGTGTTTTTTGCAAACGGACATACTGACAAGCAAATGATTCCAATGATTTCCTACAAAGGAAAAACCATCTGTTTTATGGCGGATTTGTTACCCACTGTTGGGCATATTTCTGTACCATTTGTGATGGGGTACGATACAAGACCCTTGCTAACTTTAGATGAGAAAGAACGTTTTTTAAAGCTGGCTGCAGATAAAAATTATTATTTACTTTTGGAACATGACGCTCATAACGAATTAATTACCGTTAAGCACACCGAAAAAGGGGTACGCCTCAATAATATTCACCATTTTAATAATCTATTTTAACCTAAAAATGAAAAAAAACCTACACAATCGATTTCTGAACAGCTCTTATTTTATAGTGCTAATCTTCTTTCTTAGTTGCGGATCTAAATCTGCAATCTTATCAACTCCTATTGAAAACATTGACCTGGTCCCTCTTAAAGTAGAAAGCCTTACGGACATCGAAGAAAAAGAGTGGAGTCACTTAGACCTCAAAACAGATACGGTTCCGGGCGTAAGTTTACACAGAGCCTATAAAGAGCTGGTAAAACCTAAAAGTAAAACCATTATTGTAGCCGTTATTGACTCTGGAATTGACATCGATCACGAAGACCTTAAACATTGTATTTGGGTCAACCCTAATGAAATTCCAAACAACGGTAAAGATGATGACGCGAACGGTTATATAGATGATGTTAATGGATGGAATTTTTTGGGCGGCGCTGACAAAGAACAACTAGAATATGTGCGGTTGGTTGCAAGTGGAGATACAAACAACCCCCGTTACTTAGAAGCAAAAAAACTACTCTCAGAAGAATACGAGAGCAACAGTCGTATGAAAAAACAATACGATGAAATTTTGGAGCAGATAACAACCTCCGATGCTGCAGTTGCAACGTTTCTAAAAAAACCTGTTTATACCCAAGAAGAAGTGAATGAAATTATTACACCCGACTTTGAGCTGATTAGACACATCAACGTCATTAAGCAAGCGTTTGGATTCGGGTTTGAGACGATCGAAGCGTGTATAAAAGATTTAAAATCCGGTTTAAAGACTTTTAACGAGCGTTTAGACTACAATCTAAATATCGATTTTGATGGAAGAAAAGTTATTGGAGATAACCCAGATGATTTGAGTGACCGCAACTATGGGAACGGGGATGTCAGAGCAAAAAATGGGCGCACCCACGGAACCCATGTTTCTGGAATAATCGCCGCAAAACGCAACAACGGTATTGGGATAGACGGCGCTGCCAACAACGTTAAAATAATGGCAATACGCAACACCCCAAGCGGTGATGAATACGATAAAGATGTGGCTTTGGGGGTGTATTACGCCGTTGATAACGGAGCAAAAGTAATTAACATGAGTTTTGGAAAACAATTTTCCCCACACAGTGATTGGGTAAGAGATGCTATTGCCTATGCAGCAGAAAAAGATGTGTTAATTGTGGCGGCAGCAGGAAACGATGGTGAAAACACCGATGAGATCAACTACTTCCCAAATGATCAAATAAATAATGGTGTTGAAGTCTCAAATACATTTTTGAAGGTAGGATCAAATGGTTCAAAATATGGTTCTACTTTGGTTGCAGGCTATTCAAATTACGGTAAAAATACCGTAGATGTTTTTGCGCCTGGCTCTCAAATTTACTCAACATATCCTAAGAATGATTACGAATTTGCAAGTGGCACTTCTATGGCGGCTCCTTTAGTGGCGGGCGTCGCTGCGTTGATATTCTCTCAATATCCAAACCTTAGTGCAGCACAAGTAAAACACATATTAATAACATCAGGAATTGCTATTGATAAAAAGGTTGTTTTGGAAAGTGGAGCAATTGTTCCTTTTTCAGAGTTGTCTAAGTCAGGTAAAATCGTGAACGCTTATAACGCATTAATAATGGCGTCAAAACTATCTAAATAATTATACTATTATGAAACACACTTCTTATATAATCGCTTTTTTAATGGGGTTAAACTCCCTTCACAGTCAGAACAATTTTGAGTACTGGCAACAACATGTGGACTACACAATGGACGTAAAAATGGATGTAAATACATTCAACTATGAAGGGACACAAAAATTAATTTATACCAACAACTCTCCAGACAATTTGGAGCGGGTTTTTTATCATTTATTTTACAACGCGTTTCAACCCGGAAGCGAAATGGATGTGCGCTCCATGACGATTGCAGATGCAGACACCAGGGTCGGAGATCGAATTAGTAAACTTCAAAAAGAAGATTTTGGCTTTCTAAACGTTGTTTCTTTAACCCAAAATAAGATCCCTTTAAAATATACTACGGCAGGGAACGGTGTTAGAGGTTCAATTAAACGAGCCTATCAAATCAGGGGAGTCGGCAATATTTGAAATGAGATTTGAGGGGCAGGTTCCGCCTGTTATTCGCAGAGCTGGGAAAAACAGTCAGGAGGGTGTAGCACTCTCTATGGCGCAATGGTACCCAAAGATGGCTGAATATGATTTTGAGGGTTGGCATGCAGACCCTTATATTGGTAGGGAATTTCATGGCGTATGGGGTGATTTTGATGTCAAATTAACACTAGACAAAAACTATACTGTTGGTGGTACGGGGAACTTACAAAACCCTAACGAAATTGGCCATGGCTATGGAACCAAAGAAACTAAAAATGATTCCGACTTGTTAACATGGCACTTTGTTGCTCCAAACGTTCATGATTTTACATGGGCTGCAGATCCTAATTTTGTTCACGACACCTTACAAGTTCCCGACGGGCCGATGTTGCATTTTTTATATAAAAAATCTTTAAAGCGTAAATACAAAAAACGCTGGAAGGACCTACAAATCCCTGCAAGTGAAATAATGCAATACTACAGCAAGAACGTGGGTAAATATCCCTACGATCAATACTCGGTGATTCAGGGGGGCGACGGCGGAATGGAATACGGAATGTGTACACTAATTACAGGGGAACGTACTTTTGAAGGTTTGTTGGGTGTAACCGCTCATGAAATTGGCCATACATGGTTTCAGTTTTTGATGGCGTCTAACGAAAGTAAACACCCGTGGCTCGATGAGGGTTTTGCAGAATACACTTGTACTCTAATTGAAAATAGCATCCTTGGCGTAGAAACCTCTGAACCTATGAAGCGTCATTTCAATCGCTATTTCGAACTCGCACTAAGCGGAAAAGAACAGCCTATGAGCACCCATGCAGACCGTTTTGCATATAACAAATCTTATAGCATTTCCACTTACAGCAAGGGGGCGTTAGTGTTAGCACAATTGCGATATATTATTGGTGAAGAGAATTTTTGGGAAACCTTAAAAAAATATTATAACGACTGGGCGTTTAAACACCCTACGCCAAATGACTTTATGCGTTGTGCCGAAAAAACATCTGGAATGGAATTAGAATGGTTTTTAACCGATTGGACACAAACCACAAACACAATCGATTATGGCGTTAAAGACGCCGTTGCTTTAGAAGGACAAACAATTGTTACATTGGAGCGTATTGGATTAATGCCAATGCCAGTTGAGGTTCAAGTGCTTATGAAAGATGGGCGAAAGAAAGAATATTACATTCCTTTACAAATGATGCGAGGCGAAAGACCGCTTCGAAATAATGAAACTCTATTAGAAGACTGGGCGTGGGCGTATCCTGAATACCGTTTTACTGTGGATGTAAACCCCGCAAAGATTGAATCCATTACAATAGATGTTAACAAGGAAACGGCAGACATTAACAAAGAAAATAATCAGCTTAAAATATAATAATATAATGGAGCGTTTAAAAGGGAAAAAACAAATAGAGCAGTTGTTCATGGCTGGAGCTTCGGTGGGTACTTTTCCTTTAAGAATGGTCTATTTAAAGGGAGAAGACAAAAATTTGGTAGGGGTCTCTGTGAGTAAAAAACAGTTTAAGAATGCAGTAGATCGGAACCGGATTAAACGCCTTTTGAGGGTGGTTGTAGAAAAACAACTTAATTCTGTATTGGATAAATTAGACTCAAAATACTGTTTAATGGTGTTGTATGTTGGCAAAGAAATGCCTGACTCTGATCAATTAAAAGAACCATTTGAGTTGCTGATAAAACGTTTTAATAAAAAAGAGTCACATGAAGTTTGATCTTAAAAAAAGAGGGGTGTTTATGGGAATTATAGCGTTGGTTTTTTTAGCGACCACAGCCTATAAAAATGATTATTTTGAAATTGCGAAACAGTTGGATATTTTCACCTCACTATTTAAAGAGGTTAACATGAATTATGTGGATGAAACAAACCCCGCTGATTTAATGCAGGAGAGTGTCAAACAGATGTTAAATGAATTAGATCCCTACACAACCTATATGACCGAACAAGACGTTGAAAGGGCTCGAATTAATCAGTCGAGAGCTTATGTTGGAATTGGCGCAACAATCAACTCATCTAAAAATAAATTAGTGGTTGTAGAGGTTTACAAGGATTTGCCGGCTGAGAAAGCAGGCTTGAAAGCAGGCGATGAAATTATTAAAATTGAGGGGCTCGATGTGAGTGATTTAGAAGATGGTGCAACTCAGTTTTTGAATGGTAAAAAAAATACAACCGTCAAACTTGTTTACCGTCGAAATGGAAAAACAACAGAAGTCTCTGTGGCTCGAGCTGATGTAAAACCAAAAGCAGTCCCAGTATATAAACTGCTGCCAAACGGGATTGGTTATATTGCATTAGATCGGTTTACAAAAACAGCTTCTAAGGAAGTAGAAAACGCGCTAAAGCTGATGCTTATAGACGAAGCAAAAGGGGTTATTTTAGATTTAAGAAATAATCCTGGAGGCTTGCTTCAAGAAGCGGTTAAAATAGTAAACTTGTTTGTTCCAAAAGGACAACTGGTCGTTTCTACAAAGTCAAAAGTTGAAGCTTACAACCAAACATTTGAAACACAAAAACAACCGTTGAGTTTGGATATTCCGTTGGTTATTTTGATAAATCAAAACAGTGCTTCTGCGAGTGAGATTGTAGCAGGAGCCCTTCAAGACTTAGACCGTGCGGTTGTTATGGGAAAAAGAAGCTATGGAAAAGGATTGGTTCAAAGGCCTAAACCCTTGCCTTACGGATCACAATTAAAAGTAACCATATCGCGTTATTACACGCCATCAGGGCGGTGTATTCAAGCACTCGACTATAGAAATCGTAAGAAAAACGGAGCAGCTATTCGTTATAAAGAAAATCAATACACCGCTTTTAAAACAAAAAACGGGAGAACAGTATATGATGGAGGTGGAATTAATCCGGATGTGATTATTGGTAATGAAGAAACAAACAAATTTATAGAAACACTTTTAAAAAGTTCATTGGTGTTTGATTTTTCCAATCAATATTATCACAACAACACTGTTGTTGATTTAGAGTCTTTTCAATTAAACAAAAAAGATTTGGAGCGTTTTAAAAACATGAGTTTGGATGAAAAATACGGTACAATCGGAGAAACTCAAGAAAACCTAAATCAATTAAAAAGGGAGTTTAAAGAAGATGGATTTGGAGCTATAGAAAGTAATTTTGAGGACTTAGAAATAGCGCTTCAAACTTCAAAATTAAAATTAATAGAGGATTTTGAACCTAAAATTCGCTCTGTTTTGGAGGAAGAAATAATAAAACGCTATTTTTACAGGGAGGGAATGTATGCATATTTTCTTGCTACAAATAAAGAAGTATTTAAGGCGCAAGAAATAATAAACGATAGAGATGCTTATAACAATCTATTAAAGTAGATCACGGGTTAATTGCATCCAAAAATTAAAATAAGATGAAAAAGATACTCTTTTTAGTGTTTTTATTTTTGAACATAACACATGCTCAGACGGATAATACACACGTGGTTTATTTTGAAACAGGTAAGTTTAATGTCCCTGAAATTGAAAAAAACCGACTGGTATTGTTTATTCAAAGCTTAAAAGATATCGAAATAGAGCGCATCGCTATTTATGGGTTTTGTGATGATCGAGGGACAGATTCCTATAATTTAACATTGTCTCAAAACAGAGCGAATGCGATTAAAAAGATATTTTCAGGATTTGGTGTCGATGACAACCTTATCAGTAATGTGGATGGAAAAGGAGAAGTATTATTGAGAGTTGTTTCATCAGACAATATAAATATTATACGCGGATTAAACCGAAAAGTTGAGATTAATGTTGAGTATATTGATTCGGATTTAAAGACGGTACCTAAGGAAGAAAAAGAACCTCTTTTCTTAAGAGAGGGATTAAAAGTTGGAGATAAAATAACCTTAGATAATATTTTGTTTAAAACAGGTTATAGTTATGTAGAAAAAGAATCGTTGCCTGTTCTGGAAAAGATGGCGAAAGCTTTGAGAGAAAGAGACGACATCTATTTTACAATACAAGGCCATGTATGTTGTACTAGAAACGAAAGAGATGCTGTGGATAAAGGAACAGGAAAACGCAATTTATCATTAGCAAGAGCAAGGTATATCTATGATTACATGATTGAAAAAGGGATTAAAAGAACAAGAATGCGGTATGTTGGTTTAAAAAATAAATACCCTTTAGGAAAAGAAACAAAGTATGATAGAAGGGTGGAGATTAAAATCACCTCAATTTTAAAGTAAAATCAATTTTTTATCATAGCAATATGTGGGATTCCATCTTCTAAATAAGATTCTCCACTTTTTATAAATCCTAAATTATTATAGAATTTTTCTAAATATTCTTGAGCAGACACTTTTATGTTTTTCTTAGAAAAAGAGGTTTCAACCGCTTTTATAGAGGCAACCATAAGTTGGTGTCCATACTTTAGATGGCGCCATTTTTCTGCAACAACAACACGACCTATACAGGCTTCTTTAAAATAATCACCTGGCTTAAAAACCCGTGTATAAGCGATAATAATATTGTCTTTCTTACCAATAATATGTAAGGCTTTTTGGTCCTTTCCATCTACATCTTGATAAACACAGTTTTGCTCCACCACAAAAACTTCACTTCTTAATTGTAATAAAGAATAAAGCTCGTCTAAGGAGAGTTGATTGAATGTCTTTATAGAAATATCTAACATAAATTAATATTCAATAATTATATTAGCAGGGCTGGATTTTATTAATTCTATTTTGATGACGTCCCCCTTCAAATTCTGTATTTAAAAAAGTATCGATCATTTTTAAAACATCCTCTATTTCAGTGAAGCGCGCCGGAATACAAAGAATATTAGCATTGTTATGTTGACGTATTAAAGAAACAATTTCGTTCGACCAACATATCCCTGCTCTTATATTAGCATACTTATTAGCCGTCATTGCAACACCATTAGCACTCCCACAAATTAGAATTCCATAAGTTGATTTTTTTGATTCCACATCTTTAGCAACAGGATGTACAAAATCTGGATAATCAACACTCGAGACAGCGTCTGTTCCATAATTAGTAACTCCTATATTTTTGGATTTAAGAACTTCTATAATTCTAAATTTATAATCCGTTCCGGCGTGATCGTTTCCTATTGATATATTCATTTGGTGTAACTTTAATTATTAGTAAATTTACAAAAAAGAGTGGTACTTAAATTATATTGTTTATAGCCTTTTTAATTAGTTGTTAATAATTAATAAACGATTATGATAACTAAATTTTTATTTATGAATTAATTTTATCAAAGGATTAAATAAATTTAGAAAACTAAAAAAGTTGTTATTTTTCATTCTTTACTTATAAAAATTAAAAATAGGTTTATAAACAAAAAATACTTAATTATTTATGAGTACTTTTATGTTAATATATGTTATTAACAATGTATATTAAATAAGTCTATAATATTAAAAATCAATATATTACATAAAAATAAATTGTTTAGTATATGTTTATAGAATGTATATAAGATAAATTCCAACTGATTTAAATTAAACTTATAATAGCTATTAACAGACTATAATAAATAGCATTTGTTTTTTAAAAAATTAATAAAAAATTAATATGATTATATTAAATGTGAATAAAGTAAAAAAAGTAATGACTCTTGCTTAAATTAAAAGACTAGCTTTGCTTAATTAGAAACTTTAAATGAAAAGAAAAAAGAATAAAAAACAATCGGTTAATAATTACAGTCAAAGTATATTAAATCTATTAAAATCCGATAGAAAAAAAACATTCAATCATAAACAGATTGCTGCGAAATTAAAAGTAAATGATGCTAGCAGTCGGAACCAAATTATAAAAAATCTCCACAAGTTAACAGCTCAAAAAGAAATAAAAGAAGTAGAACGAGGAAAATTTCAAATTATAAGTTCAACTGAATATTTTACAGGAAAAGTAGATATGGCCGCAAGAGGTAATGCTTATATTATAAGAGATACTTTGGACGAAGATGTTTTTATAGCATCTAATAACATGCATAAAGCTCTGCATGGTGATACGGTTGAATTATATATTTATAAACGTAAAAAAAATGGAAAGCAAGAAGGAGAAATCACACAAATTATTGATCGTGCACGAACAGAATATGTTGGTGTTGTACAATTAAATGAAAAATTTTCTTTTGTAGTACCCGATTCTAATAAAATGCCTGTAGATATTTTCGTGCCTTTATCTAAAACAATGAAAGCAGAAGATGGTGATAAAGTTATCGTAAGTTTAGAAGAATGGCATGACAAAGCAGATTGTCCAAATGGAGAAATAATAAAAATATTAGGCAAACCAGGAGATCATAATACTGAAATTCATTCCATATTAGCAGAATACGGACTGCCTTACGAATTCCCTGCAGAAGTAGAAGCATTTGCTAATAATATAGACACCTCTATTAATAAAGAAGAAATAGCAAAACGTCGCGATATGCGATCGACTCTTACTTTTACAATAGATCCAAAAGATGCAAAAGATTTTGATGACGCTTTATCTTTTAAAGAACTTCCGAACGGTAATTATGAAATAGGAATTCATATTGCAGATGTGTCACATTATGTTAAAGAAGGCACAATTTTAGATGATGAAGCTTACGAACGTGCTACATCAGTTTATTTAGTAGATAGAGTTGTTCCAATGTTACCAGAAGTCCTATCGAACAACGCTTGTTCTCTCCGTCCCTTAGAAGAAAAATTTACTTTTTCAGCAGTTTTTGAAATAAACAAAAAAGCACTTATAGAAAATCAGTGGTTTGGGAGAACAGTAACCTATAGTGATGCCCGATTTGCTTACGAAGAAGCACAACATATTATCGAAACTAAAGAGGGTGTTATTCCAGCAGAAATAGCAATTAGCGGGCAAACTTATACTACGGAAACCGCTATTAAAAATGCTATTTTGAAATTAGATGAATTAGCAAAAATACTGCGGTCAAAACGTATGAAAAGTGGCGCTATTTCATTTGATAAAAAAGAAGTTAAATTTAACCTAGATGCTGTTAATAACCCTGTAGGTGTATTTTTTAAAACCTCTAAAGATGCAAATAAACTCATTGAAGAATTTATGTTATTAGCAAATAAAAAAGTTGCTGAATTTATAGGAAAACAAACCCCACAAAAAACATTTATATATCGAATTCATGATGAACCAGACGATCAAAAATTAGCAGGTCTTCAACGAATTGTTTCCCAATTTGGACATCAATTAAATTTTAAAAATAAAGAAACAACCACCCACTCCTTAAACACCCTTCTCAAAAACGTTAAAGGCACTAAAGAACAAAATCTTGTTGATACACTCACTATTCGTTGTATGAGTAAAGCAGTGTATTCTACAAAAAATATAGGTCATTACGGACTAGCTTTTAAATATTATAGTCATTTCACATCTCCAATACGTCGTTATCCGGATGTTATGGCACATCGTTTGCTACAATGTTATTTAGAGGGTAATAAATCAACGAGTGCAGATGTTTATGAAGAAAAATGTAAACACGCTTCGAATATGGAATATCTCGCAACAAAAGCAGAGCGTGATTCTATAAAATATATGCAAGTCAAATACATGCAAGACCACAAAGAAGAAACCTTTTTAGGGGTTATTTCTGGTGTGACTGAATGGGGAATGTATGTAGAAATTATAGAAAATAAATGCGAAGGTATGGTAAGAATTAGAGATATTAAAGGAGATTTTTATAGATTTGATGCAGAAGAATTTGCTTTAATAGGTGAACGAACCAAAACTAAATATCAACTAGGAGATGAAGTAGAGGTTCGCGTCAAACATGCCGATCTAGTAAAAAAACATTTAGACTTTATATTAAACATTTAAAAACACCGATAAAAAATGAAATTCTATACTTTATTCTTTCTATTATCCTGCTTTTTAGTAGGCTCTCAAACACCCGTTAGTAAATCAATAGGGGATTTCTCTGAACTGAAAGTTTACGACCTCATTAATGTAGAGCTCGTTGAATCTAATGAAAACAAAATAGAAATAACAGGAGAAGAAACCTCCAATGTTTTAATTGTTCAAAAAAATGACGTTTTAAAAATTAAAATGGTTCTAAACAAACCGTTCAATGGTAAAAGAACATTTGTAAAACTTTTTTATAAAAAAATTGATATTATAGATGTGAATGAAGGAGCGAAAGTAGTTTCAAAATCATTATTTAAGCAATATGAATTGGAATTAAAAGCGCAAGAAGGAGGAGAAATTTCTGTCATCACCGACACAAAATTATTATCAATTAAAACAGTAACAGGGGGTATTATCAATGCAAGCGGTACCACAGGCTCCCAAAATATAACGATAAGAACAGGCGGTGTGTATGAAGGATCTTCATTACAAGCTCTAAACTCTGAAATAAAAATAAAAGCAGGAGGAGTTGCAGACGTAAAAAGTTCGCAACTTATCGAAGTTAGAATCGTTGCTGGAGGTGATTTGATAATTCATGGGAAACCAAAAAATATCAAGCAAACTAAAATTGTAGGAGGAAGAATTATTTATAAAGATTAACTAATTCAGACTCTAAAAAAACTAAAGCACTATGTTAGAAGATATACAGGCTGCCATTCCCCTAGGTTTTTTCTTAGCTTTTATGATTGGCCCCGTCTTCTTTGTTTTAATTGAAACAAGCGTTACAAAAGGGTTTCGAGCTGCCGTTGCTTTTGATTTAGGTGTTATCGTTGCAGATATTATTTTTATTGGGCTCGCCTATTTTAGTAGCTTTCAGTTATTAGAAAACCTAAGTAACCAACCTGGTTTATATGTCTTTGGAGGGTCTATTTTAACCGTCTATGGTTTGATCGTTTTTCTTAAAAAAACAAAACACAACGAGCTAAAAGCTCAACTCTCTAGTTCTTTTAAAGTAAATTATATTGAGCTGTTTGTCAAGGGCTTTTTACTCAACTTTATCAATGTTGGTGTGTTGATTTTTTGGTTGGGAATTATCATTGTCACAGGGCCAAGCCTAGAAAACGATATCAATCGGTTTTATGTATTTTTTGGCTCCCTTATAGTTGGTTATTTTATTACAGACATATTCAAAATAATACTCGCCAAACAATTAAAAAAACAACTAACACTTAAAAGAATTCTAAAAATAAAAAAATTGTTAGGCGTTATTTTGATCATATGTGGACTGGTGCTAATTACAAAAGGTTTTTTACCAAAAGACAAGTTAAACCCACAAACGATTATTGAAGAAATAAGGGAATAAAAAAACCACAATCTTTAAAAATTGTGGTCTTTATAACTTGAGGCGTCTAGCGGATTCGAACCGCTGTAGAAGGTTTTGCAGACCTCTGCCTAGCCACTCGGCCAAGACGCCCAAAAAGGAACGCAAATTTAATCAAATTTAAACATTACACAAGATAAAAGGAAAGAATCCATTAAAAGAACACTCTTAACTCTCATCAAGCACAACCCCTTCAAAGAGCCTGTTCTACGAATACCTTAACGTTATTTTACCGCGATTCATTTAAAACAATCGTTACCCTTTCTACATCTCCGCCAATAGGAGGGTTTATTTTGGAAACCGACACCGACACCGACACCACTGTTTCACAATTTTCAAACACACGATTGATTATTCGTTTTGCAACCGCCTCTAACAATTTTGCAGGAATGCGCATTTCTTCCACCACAATTGCGTTTAAGGCCACATAGTCAACCGTGTCGTTTAAAGCGTCTGTAACCGATGATTTTTCTAAATCTGCCTCCACGCTTACATCAACCCTATAATCACTTCCAATAATAGTTTCCTCACTCAGGCACCCATGATACGCATACACCCTTATGTTTTCAACCTTAATAATTCCCATTTTCTCTTTTTTTATTTCGATAAAAATAATAATTATACCCAAGATATATCTATAAACTTTTTATTTGATTAATTTTGCCACGTATTTATCCAAGAAATACACCGAATTATGTCAGAAACGCACAAACCGCTCAACTTTTTAGAGCAAATAATAGAACAAGATTTAAAGAATGGCTTGCCGCAAAACAAGTTGCGTTTTCGGTTTCCTCCAGAACCCAACGGCTACCTTCACATTGGTCATACAAAAGCGATTGGAATTAGTTTTGGTTTGGGTGAAACGTATAATGCACCCGTCAATTTGCGTTTTGACGACACCAACCCCACAAAAGAAGATCAGGAATATGTAGATGCGATTAAAGAGGATATTTCTTGGTTAGGCTATAAATGGGATAAAGAAGTTTACTCCTCCGACTACTTTGAGCAACTCTATGTATGGGCCTTACAAATGATTAAAGATGGGAAAGCTTATGTGGACTCCCAAACAAGCGAAGCCATGGCAGTTCAAAAAGGAACCCCCACACAACCAGGTGAAAACAGCCCCTTTAGAAACCGTTCTGTTGAAGAAAATTTAGCCCTTTTTGAACAAATGAAAAACGGCGAATTTAAAGCAGGAACGCACGTTTTAAGAGCTAAAATAGACATGAAGCACGTGAATATGTTGATGCGTGACCCGTTAATGTATCGAATACTTCATGCAGATCACCATCGCACAGGTTCAACCTGGTGTATTTACCCCATGTATGATTGGACGCATGGAGAAAGTGATTATTTAGAACAGATTTCACATTCTTTATGTTCGTTAGAATTCAAACCCCATAGAGATTTATACGACTGGTTTAAAAAGATCGTCTTTAATTATAAAAAAGACTCTCTGCCCTTAATACCAAAGCAACGCGAATTTGCACGTTTAAACTTAAGCTATACCATTATGAGTAAGCGAAAGTTATTAAAACTCGTAGAAGATAAAGTTGTAAGCGGTTGGGACGACCCGAGGATGCCTACAATTTCTGGCTTAAGACGTCGTGGCTATACCCCAACGTCTATTCGTAATTTTGTAGAAAAAGTAGGAGTCGCCAAGCGTGATAATGTTATTGATGTTTCTCTTTTAGAGTTTTGTGTCCGAGAAGATCTCAACAAAAAAGCAGCGCGAATCATGGCTGTTTTAGACCCCATTAAACTGGTAATTCAAAACTACCCAGAGGGCAAAGAAGAATGGTTGGAAGCAGAAAATAATCCAGAAGATGAAAGCGCAGGCACTCGAACAGTACCGTTTTCTCAAAACCTTTACATAGAGCGAGATGATTTTAAAGAAGAAGCCAACAGCAAATATTTTAGACTTTCTCTTGGAAAAGAAGTCCGTCTTAAAAATGCTTTTATTATTAAAGCAGAACGCGTTGTAAAGGACGAAAAAGGAACAATTTTAGAAATTCACTGTAGTTACGATCCAAAGAGTTTAAGCGGCAGCGGAACCCCCGAAAGCCTTCGAAAAGTTAAGGGAACTTTGCACTGGGTGTCTATTAAACATGCTGTGGAAGCTGAGGTAAGAGAATACGATCGTTTGTTTTTGCACGAAGCACCCGACAGTCAAACCGAAGATTTTTCAACGTTTGTGAATCCAAACTCTTTAAAAGTAAGAAACGCATTCGTAGAACCCCACATTAAGGACGCAAGAGTTGGTACACAATTTCAATTTCAACGCATCGGTTATTTTAATGTTGACAAAGACACTTCTGCAACCCGCCTGGTGTTTAATAAAACCGTAGGATTAAGAGACGCTTGGGCAAAAAAAGAACCAAAGCAAAAGCAACCCGCCACTCATCAAACGCGGTCACAAGCACCAAAACGAAAAGCAATTGACATCATTAAACAGCTCGGAAAAAAGTACACAAACCTTCCAGAAGCAAAACAACAAAAAGTAAAAGCAGAGATTCAGACGCTTGCTAGGGAAGTTTCCTATGAGGATTTAGAACCGTTATTTAACACTGCGGCTAAAAAAGTGGGAACCCGAATAGCGGTGGCTCTTACTTTACAAGTCCTTTTAGAAAATGATTTACAAAGAAACGAACAAATTGAGTCTTTTATAGGGGCTGCAAAAACAGATGCTCACCCCGTGTTAAGCGAAATAGCAAAACAGATTTAGATAGCACACTCTGATTAATTAATAATCAAAAAAAACACCCACAATTCAATTTATGGGAGTTTTTTAATGCGTTTAAAGGAACACTACTTTTTCGGCAATGCTTTCTTAGGGCCATTTTTCATAGCCTCTCCAATTTGGTTACTAGCAGTAAAACTTGCCACCATATCATTCAACATATTGCTTCCTGCTTGAGGAGAATTTGGCAACAATATAAGATTGCTATTTGTTTCTTGACCAATAGACTGAAGCGTATCATAATGCTGTGTCACAACAATTAGTGCGGAAGCTTCTTGAGAATTGATCCCCACTTTATTTAAGACCTCAACAGATTCTTCTAAACCTCGTGCGATTTCACGACGCTGGTCGGCAATACCCTGACCTTGAAGACGCTTGCTTTCAGCCTCTGCTTTTGCTTTTTCAACAATCAGAATACGGGCCGCATCTCCTTCAAATTGTGCCGCTATTTTTTCACGTTCTGAAGCATTAATTCGATTCATCGCTTCTTTTACTTGTGGATCAGGGTCAATATCGGTCACTAAGGTTTTTATGATGTCATACCCATAATCCATCATGGCTTGGTTCAGCTCTGATTTTACCGCAATTGCAATATCATCCTTTTTAACAAAAACATCATCAAGTTTCATTTTTGGAACCTCTGCTCTTACCACATCAAACACATAAGACGTTATTTGATCGTGTGGATAATCCAACTTATAAAAGGCATCGTAAACCTTGGTTTTAATCACTTTAAATTGGACAGAAACCTTCAGTCGTACAAACACATCATCAAGCGTTTTTGTTTCAATTAAAACATCCAATTGTTGGATTTTTAAACTTAAACGACCAGAGATACGATCAATTAAAGGGATTTTTAAGTGGAGACCAGACTGTCGAATGCTCTGAAATTTTCCAAAACGTTCAACAATTGCCGCAGTTTGTTGTTTGACCGTAAAAAAAGCGGCCAATAAAATAAGGAGTCCAATGACTAAAAAGGGGATAAAAAAGAATGACATAGAAGATGAATTTAAGTTATAAAATGTAATTTAATACTTTAAAATGAAAAAACGAAATACCAAGTGCTATAAACAGGCCTTTTAACGTTTTAAAGCCAATGAAACTACAGCATTTTCTTCAAGAGCGGTTGGATTCTTAAAATAAACCACTCCTTCGTTTAGGCTTGCTTCTATCAGGAAATAATCACCTTTATAGAAGCTATGTTTTACAACCGCTTTTAGGGAGCTCTTGTCCGCTAAAACAATTTGATGTGCATAATACAATTCGCCCTCAATAGTGTTGTATTCGCCAAAAAAAGCAGCAATCAGCGGGTGTTCTGGGTTCGAATAGATAGTGCTTGGCAAATCTGTTCTCATGACAACTCCTTTGTGAAGCACCATCATTTGATCTGCAAACGACAAAACATCATCTTTATCATGAGTTGCTAACACACAAGCAATTTTGTTGTTTTTTAAATAAGCAAATAAATTTCGCCTCAAGGATTGTTTTTTAAAATTATCAATGTGACTAAAAGGCTCGTCCAAAAGAATAATTTCAGGACGTTTTGCGATGGCTCTTGCCAATGCAACACGTTGTTTTTGACCCCCACTTAAAAATTGAACTTTTGTGTTTTCAAACCCCTCTAATTCGACCACCTCAATCAGCTCCTTCACACGAGACTCTTTCTCAGTTGGGTAAAAATTAGAAAGATAATTTCCGATGTTTTCAGAAACACTTGTATAAGGCATTAGATCAAATTCTTGTGCCACATACTTCATAAAATCATGTCCAACAACAAGTTTGTTTTTAGGCCCTAAAATGGGTTGGTCGTTCCAAACGATTGTACCACCGTCCACATCCATTTGACCAAAAATAAGCTTTAGAAGGGTGCTTTTTCCCGACCCACTTTCACCTACAACAGCCAAACATTCACCGCTAAGAACTTGGGCTGAAACCGCTTTTAACACCGGACGATCGTTATATTGATAAGAGACGTTGGTTATTGAAAGCATTAAGGAGTTATAATATATTCGCCACTAGATATTCTGCAATTTGAACCGTATTTGTAGCGGCGCCTTTTCTTAAGTTGTCGGCAACAATCCACAGGTTTAAGGTGTTTGCCTGGGTTTCGTCACGCCGAATACGCCCTACAAAAACGGCATCTTTTCCGTTAGCATACATAGGCATCGGATAGGTGTTTGTATCTGTATTATCTTGAACCGTAACCCCGTCCGATTGACTTAGAATAGATCGCACTTCTTGAAGATCAAAATCATTTTCAAACTGAACATTTACAGATTCAGAGTGCCCACCAGCGGTAGGAATTCGAACCGCCGTCGCCGTAATTGCAAATGAGTGATCGTTTAATATTTTTTGTGGCTCCTTCGCCAATTTCATTTCTTCTTTAGTATATCCATTTTCTAGGAAAACATCACAGTGTGGCAAGGCGTTTCTTCCTATTGGATACGGATATGCCATTTCACCTTTAACATTGTTGATTTCGTTTTCTAATTGTTGAACCGCTTTCGCACCAGACCCAGAAACAGATTGGTAGGTAGAAATAACCACGCGTTTCATTTTATATTTATCGTGTAAAGGAGATAACGCCATAACCAACTGAATTGTTGAACAGTTTGGGTTGGCTATAATTTTATCCTCGGCCGTTAAAATAGAAGCATTAATTTCTGGTACAATTAGTTTTTTTGTGGGATCCATCCGCCATGCAGAAGAGTTGTCTATGACGGTCGTTCCGGCCTCAGCAAACTTTGGAGCCCATTCAAGAGAAGTATCGCCACCCGCAGAAAAAACAGCAATATCTGCAAGCATTTCCACCGCTGTCGCAAGACCTACAATCGTATGCTCAATTCCTTTAAAACTTAATTTTTTACCAACACTACGCTCCGAAGCAACAAGAATCAATTCCGTGAGTGGAAATTGACGTTCTTCGAGTAATTTTAACATAACAGCGCCCACCATTCCGGTAGCCCCTACAATTGCAATTTTCATTATTTTTACATCTTTAATTAAGGGTATAAAATTAGTAAATAAACTGAAAAGAAAAGAAGTAAAATAAAAAAAGAAGAACGAATCAATCTGTCTTTATGAATTTCGTTAAAAAGAGCCTTTTTTTTAGTTAATCTCCAATGTAATATCACCTAAAGTGATGTGTTATCTAAAGGGATATTCAAGACCTTGCGCTTCACCCGTTGAGAGATACCCGTTATGAGTTCATAAGAAATGGTGTTTGCTGCAGCTGCACTTGTTTCAGCGGAATATTCAGAGCCAAAGAATACAACCTCATCGCCCTCTTCACATTCAATGTTTGTCACATCTATCATTATCATATCCATACACACGTTTCCAACAATCGGCGCTTTTTCATAACCAATTGACACAGCCCCCACGCCATGACCAAAATGCCTTCCAATTCCATCGGCGTGACCAATAGGAATTGTTGCAATTTTTGAGTCTTCAGAGCTTATAAACGCTCGGTTATACCCCACGCTTTTCCCTTTTTTAACAAGGTGAATTTGTGAAATTACAGACTTTAAGGTCGCTATAGGTTGAAAGTTCTTAGTCTCTTTATCAGAGTTTCCATATCCATACAGTCCTATTCCACAGCGCACCATATCAAAATGTGCTTCTGGGTAATTAAGTACCCCCGAAGTGTTACACAAGTGTTTGATAATAGGGTATCCTAATGTTTCAATAAATGATGTGGAAAGTGATTTATAAAGCTTGATTTGTTCTAAAGTAAATGGTTTTTCTTCCAAATCTTCACTCGCTGCTAAATGAGAAAACACGGACCTTACTTTTAAGGCACTAGTTTTGGAAAGTTGTTCCGCCACCAAATCGAGTTCATTTGGTTCAAACCCAAGACGATTTAAACCGGTATTAAATTTAATATGAACAGGGTAATTTTTTTGATTTTGTTGCTGTGCTATGCGTTCAAAAGTTTGCAGTATTTTTAAAGTATATAAACTAGGTTCTAAACAATGTTTTATTGCAAGTTCTAAGTTCTTTTCCTGAGGGTGAAGCACTAAAATAGGGGTTTTAATTCCGGCTTGCCTCAAAGCAACCCCTTCACTAATATAGGCCACTGCAAAATAATCCACTCCCATTTTTTGGAGACATTTTGCAACCACAACTGCATCACTTCCATAAGCAAACGCTTTTACGACCGCTAAAAAAAGTGTCTTATCCTTGAGTTTTGATTTTAGGAACTCAAAATTATGCTTTAAAGAAGCCAAGTTAATTTCTAAAGTGGTTTCAGTTACTTTAGACATTAGAATCTTTTTTGTTTGCACTGACATCCACAGGACTAACCACATCCATGTCTTGCAACTTTTCTTTTGTGAGCGCCTTATAATAAGCAGCTCTACTGAGGGGTTCATATTCATCAACCTCCCCCAAAAGAACGAGGTTGTCGTTTTTAGATTTACGGTGGCTATATTGGGCTAAGTTTCCTGTATGCGTACAAACAGCATGCACTTTGGTAACATATTCTGCGGTTGCCATCAAATTGGGCATGGGCCCAAAAGGATTTCCTTTAAAATCCATATCTAGCCCGGCAACAATCACCCGAACCCCTTTATTAGCAAGTTGATTACACACATTTACAATTTCATCATCAAAAAACTGTGCCTCGTCAATACCCACAACATCACATCCATCTGCTAAAAGCGGGATGTTTGAAGCAGAGGGCACTGGCGTCGAACGAATTTCATTGGAATCATGAGAAACGACCATTTCATCATCGTAACGGACATCAATCGCAGGTTTAAAAATCTCAACTTTTTGCTTTGCAAACTGAGCCCGTCTTAAGCGACGAATTAATTCTTCGGTCTTTCCAGAAAACATCGATCCGCAGATGACTTCGATCCAACCAAATTGTTCTTTAGGGTTTACTGTATTTTCGAGAAACATTTTGTAATTTTAACACCAACACGAAATTACTTTCGTTTTTATAAAGGTGACACAAATTTATTAAAAATCAAAAGTAAAAATTTAAAAGTTTTAAAAGGGTATTAATAAATAGTTTACAAGCAACGAAAAACGAGGATAAATTAATTCATATAACCCCATGAAGCGCACAAGTCAAACGCTTTTTAAAACAAGACAATGATTAACATCCAACCCAAGTGAATACAAAAAATACATACACATGAAAAAAAAATTAGAGTCCGAATTAATAAGTATTGCTCATAGAGTCCTTAAACTTACAGGGAAAGAAGACCTTGAAAAAATGCACTCTGAAATAGCGTTGCTTTATCAAAAAATTACAGTTCTAAAATTTATTGAAAACAATCAGGAAGGAGAATCGTCTGATTTTGCTGGAATGGACACTTCGTTTTTCAATTCACTTGAAGGGGCGTTTAATAATAAAATTACGGACTCCGTTGAAGTCGCAGACAAAACGTTTGTAAATATAGATTCCGAGGAAGAAGAGGCGATTATGGAACCTGCCATCGAGAAAATTAAGGATATGGTTGCTCAAATGCCTGAAGAAACAATAGAAGTTGACACAATCATAGAGGCTATAAATGAACCTAAAGAAGAGCCCTCAGAAGTCGTAGAGCATGACCTCAACGAGTTGTCACCAAGCTATGCACAGCTTCCTATTTTTGATGCCGTAGAGACGGATTCGCCACAAACTTCTTTAAACGATCAGCTAAAAACACAGGGGTTTCAAATAGGACTAAACGACCGTCTTGCTTTTGTCAAAAACTTATTTGAAAACAATAATGAAGATTATGAGCGGGTATTGTCTCAACTAAGTACTTTAGATTCGTATGAAGAAGCGACAAATTTATTAGAGTCAATTATCAAGCCAGACTACAATAACTGGGAGGGACAAGAAGAAATAGAGGCTCGATTTTTGGAAATCATAGAAAACAAATTTAAGTAAACCTTAGGGTGCCAAAGTTCAGAACATATATTTTTAGTACTTTTGAACGCTAAAACAACCATCTAAATGTCTTCAGGTTTAAAATACGCAGTTTTTGGAAGTGGAAGTTGGGCAACGGCAATCGTTAAGATGCTTTGTGAAAACAGCGATCAAGTGGATTGGTATGTTCGAAAACAGCAGACAATAGATTATATTATTTCCGAAGAACACAACCCTTCTTACTTGAGTTCAGTAGAATTAAACCTTGACCAGCTGCGCTTAAATACAGATATTAACACTGTGGCAGAGGCTGCAGATGTATTAATATTTGCGATTCCATCTGCATTTATGGAGAGTGAACTTCAAAAAGTAACGATCGATATTTCTTCTAAAATAATTATGTCCGCTGTGAAAGGAATTATTCCGGAGTCAGGATTTTTAGTAGGCGAACATTTTCATCAAAAATACGGAGTTGATTTAAATAATATTGTTGTATTAACAGGTCCTTGTCACGCGGAGGAAGTTGCCTTAGAACGGCTTTCGTATTTGACGATTGCCTGTGCAGATCTTGATATTGCGAACGTTGTAGCGGATCAATTCTCTAGTAATTACATTAGAACCAGCGCCAATGACGATGTTGTAGGTGCAGAATATGCAGCCATGTTAAAAAACATATATGCAATTGCTGCCGGAATGGCCCATGGCCTAGGCTACGGTGATAACTTTCAAAGTGTTCTGATGAGTAATGCCACACGCGAAATGAAACGGTTCATTAAAAAAGTCCATAAAATGAAACGAAACATCAACGAAACGGTCTATTTAGGAGATTTATTAGTGACTTGCTACTCCTTGTTTTCAAGGAATAGAATGTTTGGAAACATGATTGGTAAAGGCTATACCGTGAAATCCGCACAAATGGAAATGAGCATGATCGCCGAAGGGTATTATGCCTCAAAAAGTGCACACCAAATAAATCAAGGCAAAGAAAAACCAGCCCAAACCCCGATTATTGATACTGTTTATGACGTTTTATACATGAATAAAGACGCTAAAAAAGCGTTTAAGAAACTTACAGAAAAACTGGGTTAAGATTTTAAAACACCCTTCAGGTTTATAAGAGGAATTTGCTGAAGTGCCTTTTCGTTAATCGTATTTTTTTTAAATTCAAAGGACTTTTCGTATAGGGTATTACCTTCAAAAAAAGAAACGTTAAAACGATTGTTTATAGACAAAACATCTTCCAAAAGCATTTCAATTTTTGCAAAACTTTTAGCGGGAAGAACGTCAATTTTTTTTCTAAAAGTCGCTGTTTTTTTAGTCTCAGAGTAGCCCTTGGTTACAATAATCACCATTTCTAAATCAATAGACCTTTCGTTGATGATATATGCGTTCCAATCATAGGAATTATAGGTGTTGTTGTATTCATGAACAACCGCTAAAGAAATGCCTTTTACTTTTGGAATGAGAATGTCTTTTTTCAAAAAAGAGATTTAAAGTGCGCTTTTAAATTGTTCTAAAAAACGGACATTATTTTCACTTAACAATCGGATGTCACTAATTTGGTGTAATAGCAATGCAATTCTGTCAATTCCCATACCAAAGGCAAAGCCTGAATATTCTTTAGAGTCAATGCCACAGTTTTCAAGGACATTAGGGTCAACCATTCCACAGCCCATAATCTCTAGCCAACCCGTGCCTTTGGTCATTTTATAGTCTGTTTCAGTTTCTAGTCCCCAATATACATCGACCTCAGCACTCGGTTCTGTAAACGGAAAATAAGAAGGTCGTAGTCTTATTTTTGATTTTCCAAAAAGCTCTGTTGTAAAATACTGTAGCGTTTGTTTTAAGTCTGCAAAACTCACATTTTTGTCAATATACAACCCTTCTACCTGGTGGAAAAAACAATGGGAGCGTGCCGAAATAGCTTCGTTTCTATAAACCCTTCCTGGAGAAACGGTACGGATAGGCGGCTGATTATTTTCCATATAACGCACTTGCACCGAACTTGTATGTGTACGTAATAATATATCTGGATCAGTTTGAATAAAAAACGTATCCTGCATATCTCTTGCAGGATGGTGTTCTGGTAAGTTTAAGGCCGTGAAATTATGCCAATCATCTTCAATTTCTGGACCCTCACTTACATTAAATCCAATTCGTGAAAAGATATCAATAATTTGATTTTTTACTAACGAAATGGGGTGTCTAGCCCCAATATTAAAAGGTTCGCCAGGACGAGATAAATCGCCAAAAAGAGACGCCTCATTCGAAGTGTTTTCTAAGGTCGCTTTTAAGGAACTTACTTTTTCTTGAGCGACACTTTTTAATTTATTGATGGCTTGTCCAAAGTCTTTTTTTTGTTCGTTTGGAACCTCCTTAAAGCTCGCAAACAAATCATTTAAAAGTCCTTTTTTTCCAAGAAACTTAATGCGAAATTCTTCTAGTTCTTTTAAAGACTGTGTTGAAAAAGCCTCAGCCTCCTCTATAAGTTTATGGATTTTCTCTATCATGATTAATTTAAATAATGGCCAAATTTAAGAAATCTTAACTAATAAACTTCGCCTCAATAAAATAGTTTACAATCGCATCCTTCATTAGAATGCTTTGTTCGCCAGCCTTTAAATTAGGCAAGGCTTCTTTTATCGTATAATGTGGCCAACCCTGTTCATCGAAATAATCAAACACATAATAGCCGTAAGGCTCTAAAAGCCGACAGATGGCAATGTGCATTAGGTTTAGCTTTTCGTCCTTTTTGAATGTCCTGTGTAGCTGCCCAAGTTCTTGTACCCCAATAAGATAGATGATGCCATCTAGGTCTAAGGGGTCACCATCTGAAAATTGAGCGGATAGTTTTTTAACCACCTCTTCCCATCGTTTTTTAAGTTCTTCGTCTCGAGCCATAATTATTTCGTAAATTTAGGGTGTATTAAAATAGAAACGAAACATTTGAGTTATTAAGTTAGCACTCAGTGTTAATTTTTGTAAATCATTTAAAGAAATCAATCAGCATGGCAATCATTGATATTATCTTAAGCGCACTCATTCTTTATGGACTCATCAAAGGATTGTCAAAAGGTTTTTTTGTTGAGGTTACCTCCTTACTTGCTCTGCTAGTAGGCGTTTATGGAGCGGTACACTTTAGTAATTATGCAGCAGAATTTTTGTCAAACCGTTTTGAATGGGGTGAAAAAACAATAAATATCTCCGCTTTTGCCATTACATTTGTCGTCATTGTCTTAGTGGTTTCTCTTGCTGGAAAAGCATTAACCAAGCTTGCCGATTTTGCAGCTCTAGGAATTCTAAATAAATTATTAGGAGGTCTTTTTGGAGGTCTTAAAATTGCTTTAATACTCAGTGTTCTATTATTGATTTTTAATTCCTTAAACAAAACCATTCCTTTTGTTTCCGACGAAGAAATCGAAACATCCATCCTTTATAATCCAGTAAAGTCGTTAGCTCCAATGATTTTTCCAAATTTTATAAATGAAGAAACACCACTGGAGCTCCCAACTACCCCAGCTCCCTTAAGCGAATAATCGAAACTTAAAACAGATTAAGACAGCTCTTGGATACAAGCCTTTAAACTGTCATAAATATGTCCCTCCGGAATAAAATCTGGGATGATATCAATCCGTTCCATCATATATCGCGGTTGTTTTAACAGGTTTACAAACCGCACCTCGATATTTTTTGTTTGCAGCTCTTGAATCATGTCTTCCATAGCATAAAGCCCAGATTGATCCATATATTGCATACGTTCCAAACGCAAAATTACAGTGGTCGCAGTATCTGGAATTTGTTTGTAAAGTTGCTGAAAGTCTGAAGTTGATCCAAAAAACAAAGGCCCTTTGATACGCTTAATAAACACAGACTTTTTCAAGCGTTCTGGAATGTTTTTTTCGTCCGGCCAACTCTTTTCTTTTAACACTTTTACGTTGGAATATTCAGAAGTTAAATCTCCAATTTTTTTCATAAACATCAAACAGGATATTATTAAGCCAATTCCCACAGCAAATATCAAATCCCAAAACGTAGAGAGCAACAACACAATGAGCATGATGATGACCTCAGAACTTAATTTTAAAGGACCAAACGACATGTCTTTTGGTAATGACGGAATTGCTTTTAGACCTTTGTAGTCCATCACGCCAATTCCAACGGTTATCAAAATTCCAGAAAGGACGGCGGTAGGAATCTTTGAAGCGATAGGGCCTAAGGCCAATAAAATAAACAACAGCATTATGCCGGCAATCATTCCAGAAAGTTTTGTTTTCCCTCCAGAGTTTATATTTACTACCGTTCTGATGGTGGCTCCAGCACCCGGAATTCCTCCAAAAAGAGACGCAATACTATTTCCAATTCCCTGACCTATAAGTTCTTTGTTTGGATCGTGTTTTGTTTTGGTCATATTATCCGCCACAATACTCGTTAGCAAGGAATCAATTGCTCCTAATAACGCGAGTGTAAACCCGGTGAAAACATAGGGTGTAATGGTCGTTAATTTAAACTTAGTAAAAATTTCTAGTTGAAGAACGGGCAACCCGCTAGGAATTTCTTCGATAGGCTTATAATTCAGCCCAAACCCAATGGCGATACCAGACATGATGATTAAAGCGACGAGTGTGCTAGGCACTACCGTTGTAATGCGTTTAAACCCATAAATAATAAAAATAGTTCCCAAAGCCAGCAGCAGTTCTAGCCAGTTGATATTTTGAAGTGCTCTTGGCATAAGTTTTAGTGCGCCGATTGTTCCAGAGGCCTCTTTAGAAGCTAAGTTTTCAGATTCTTTTTGGATATCATCTTGCGAAATTAAAGAAGCGCGATCAATGGTTTCTTGAAAATTTTCCAAGACCAATATTCCATCACCAGCCTCCTCTTTTAAAATATTTTCAAGAATCACCTCTTCGGCCTGTGCCTTGAATTGATTGACAAATTGGAGGTCTTCTTTTGGGCTATACCCTAAAGAAGGCAAGATTTGTGTCAGTAAAATAATAACACCGATTGCAGTCATAAACCCCGAAACGACCGGGTAAGGAATGTATTTAATATACTTCCCGAAGCCTAAAATACCGAGTCCAATTTGAGAAAGCCCCGCAATTAAAAACACGGTTAATATGGCGGGCAGTGCAATTGATAAGTCGCCATCATTGGCAGCTATAATTCCGGAAATCACAACCATACTTACAGCGGTCATTGGTGCTGTTGGGCCTGATATTTGAGTGTTGGTCCCTCCAAAAAGTGCGGCGAAAAAACTGATAAAAATAGCGCCGTAAAGACCCGCGCTAGGTCCGAGTCCAGAAGAGACTCCAAAAGCTAAAGCCAGTGGCAATGCGACGACTCCTGCGGTGATTCCACCAAAGGCATCGCCTTTTATGTTTGAAAAAAGTTGTTTCATTGTATTGATATTAGATTATAATTTAAAAGAGATGAGATCTTTTTGTGAATAAGGGAAGTAATCTAAATATAATCTGGAGGAGGTGAAACACACTCTAAATAAACATCTAAAAAAGATTTATTACAAAATACAAACAACAACGCTTGACCTCTTGTACGTGGATTCATACTTTGAAGAGGTGTTTTGTTCAAAACAAGTTCATTAACATCCTCGATGTCTTTTGTATCGGATTCTTGTTCTGTTGAAACAACAACCTTTGAGAATTCACTGTTCGATTGTAAAAGCAGAAGGGTTGGCCCCGCTATGTTTAGCAGAAAAAAAAGAGAGAACAAAGGGGCAATATGTTTTATGATAGCGATTGTGTTTTTGTTGATAATTGTAAAGATAGAATAAAAAATGACATTTATTCTTAAATAAACTAAAGCGCCTTTAATTCCGAACGCGTCATCCATCCGGTCTCACCATTAAGCAGCTTTATTTTTATCCAGTCATCGTTATAATCTTCAATCACCAAAACCTTGGTGCCTTCATGAAGAGTAAACGAGGTCTCAGACCTTAGATTTGGTTCCGTTTTAACCCCTGCTTCTTTAACAAAAACAATAGCGGGGTGTGTATTATTATCAAGACTGTCTTTTTTGAACAACAACCCTAATGATATAAATAGAACGATTAAAACCCCGCAGCTCGAAACAAAAAACAGGCGTTTTTTAGCTTCTGAGTAGGAGAGGTAATATCCTAAAAATAAAATAACAAAAAGAAATGCCAACCCAACACATCGAGTTGCCCAGCCATCTACACTTAAGCTGTTGAGGGTTTTGTTTAGCAATTTTGAAGCGCCACTTTCGGGAACCTCTTGTATGGCGTCAATTGTCATTTTTTGAGCATACCCTAAGTTATTTAAAATATCAGAATCATTTGGAGATAACTGAAGTGCCTTTTCATAATAAAAGATACTCGGTCCAATTTCATTTAATTTATAATAACAATTGGCAAGATTAAAATACAGTTCTGCAGAATGCTGATTGGACGCTAAGATCGAGTCATACCGCACGATGGCTTCTTTATAATAGCCTGAATTATAGAGGTCATTTGCTTGCTTAAACGACTCTGTGTTTTGAGAAAAACCAACCAAACACAGCAACCAAAAAATAAGAAACTTCTTCATCTGTTTAATTTAATTGTTTGTCTAAATCATTAATAACACCCGCCGCTTTTTTGTAATCATTTTGCATGTCAACTGTTGAAAGCGGTGTGTATCTCGCAAGTTCACAGGAGGTTAAAAGAGAAATAAACCCTTCTAAGGTTGCACTGTTTATGTTTTTATTACCGAGCAACTCCTCTATTTTTTCTTTATTAAATTCGCTGGTTTCTAAGCGTAATTTTGATTTTAAATAATTGTGAAGTGCACGCTCAAGCGCATTATAAAACTGCTCCTTTTGACCGAGAGATTTTTTTGCGTTACTTAAATATTTACGGGCCAATCGATTTGTTTTACGTATTTTATTTCCGGTCACATCCAAAGCGCGTGTCGTTCGGCGTTTAACCACAAACATAATAAATGGTATTAACAGGAATGGACCTAATAATAAGAACCAAAACAAGTTGGAATTAAAAAAGGGCTCTGAAATAATCGGTTGAAATTTAGTACTTGTTTTGAAGGAACTAAATGAATTTAAATTAGCAGGGATGATATTTTCTGTAAGGACTCCAGGGGTGTTGTTTGTGCTTCCAGCACTTTGAGGCCCTTCATTAACTTCAATAATGAGGCGTTCTGAAGTGAGTGTTTTATATTGCTTTGTTTTTAAATCAAAATAAGAAAAGGACACCTTTGGAATTGGATAACTTCCTTGAAAATTTGGCACGACTGTATAGCTGTCGCTAATGGTTCCTTGCATCCCCGAGGTTCTTGTGTTTACCTTTTCAGAGTGCTCTGGCTCATAAACTTCTAGCGCACTTGGAAGTGTAGGTTTTGGAAGTCTAAAGAGCTTTAAATTGCCCTTTCCTGACACACTCACTTTTAATTCAAGTGCCTCGGTAGCTTTCAAAGATTCTTTATTGGTGGTCACTTTAAAGTCAAAAGATCCTACTGCACCAGAAAAATTCTCTGGTTTTCCATTTTCAGGAAGGGGTTTTACATTAATAACTCTATTTCTGCTAGCAACGGTTCTGTTGACGGTACTCATAAAACTTCTACCAAAAACGTCACGTCTATTAGAAGGAACCTCAACCGTGATATCAAGAGATAGAGGTTCAATCGTTAGTTTTCCTGTTTTTTGAGGGTACAAAACGGTTTTTCTCAGGACAACGTAGCGGTAATCTTCCCCATTATAAGTGCCTTGCTTAATATCGATTCCCTTAACATCAATATTTTGACTCCAAAAATCATTATATCTTGGACTGTCTATTTCTCGCCAGTTTCGAACCCCTGTATTTTGAGCGACATACAGTTTGTAAACCACAGTAATCGCTTCGTTTAAATATGGGTTTCCGTTTGAAATTTCAGCGACCAAGTGAATTTTTTCTGAAGCAATATAATTAGGATCGTTCGGGTCTTTAGGCTTATCAATCGCGGCGGTAACGGTTATTTTTACTGGGAGCGTTTTATAGGTTTTTCCGTCAATTTCAATGGTTGCCTGACCAATAGTAAATTCACCACGTTTTTTAGGGGCTAAAAAATAACTATAGCTTTTTGAAAATGAACGGACTCCATTGATCCATGAATTATTGATGGACTGACTCGGTCCCCCAACCACAGTAAAGTTTTCAAAACTCGGCGGTTCAAAATTATCACCATCTGTGTTCATTGTAAAATCAACTCGAAGACGCTCATTAATCCCGAGTTGTTTTTTACTCACTTTCGCATCAAAGGATACCTCCTGCGCCGAAAGGAGTCCCGAAATAAAAAATGTAAGTAAAAGTATGTTCCGTTTCATTCTCTACCAGTCTTTTTCTGTTTTAACTTTGACCCCTTTTGTTTTAGAGGCATTCATTTTTTCTTGTACTTTTTTCTCTTCATTATTCATCGCTTCAAGTAAATTTTTTACTTGTTGTGGTGATAGTTTTCCAGGCTGTTGTTGCGGCTGACCCTTGTCGTTTTTTGGGTCTTTGTTTTTCTGATCGCCTTTTTCGTCTTTTGGTTTTCCGTCTTCATCTTCCTTATCATCTCCTTCGTTTTTATCTTCTTCGTCTCCTTTATCTTTGTTTTTATCTTCTTTGTCTTGTTTTTCGTCGCTGTCGTCTTTCTCGTCTTTGTTCTCGTCCTTATCCTTATCCTTATCTTCGTCATCTCCATCGCCGTCGCCGTCGCCTTGTTCTTTTGCACACTCTTGAGCAAGGGCTAAGTTGTACCGAGTTTCATCGTCCGAAGGATTGTTTCGAAGCGCATTTTTAAACGCTGAAACCGCTTCTTTGCACTGTTTTTTTTGCATCAAAATATTTCCAATATTATGATATGCCTTGTGTTTTTCAGCTTTTGTAATGCTGTTTTCTACAGCACCCAAATGGCGTAACAATGCTTCATCATAAAGTTTAGAATTGTAATAGGCATTTCCTAAATTAAAAGAACCAGCAACGTTGTTTTGTTTTGTCGAAACTGCTAGACGGTATTTTTTTTCGGCCTCTATAAAATCTTCCCCAACGATTGAATTTCCTTCAAAGACATACGCATTAGATTCAATTAATTGAAGATCTACTTCTTGTGCAGTCCCAACAAACAGGGTCATAAAAAACAATAAAGTAAGGTATGAATAGCGAATAGATATGGTTGGGTTATTTTTAACCCCCAGAGTTTTAAGTATGTTATTTAAGTACGTCATAGGTTTTCGTTAAATAAATTTAAGCGTTTTAACCAAGCTGTTTTTCGCTCTAAAAATAAGATGTCTAATATTAGAAAGAACAATCCCAACCCTAAAAACCATTGAAATTGATCTTTGTATTCTGCAAATTCTTTGGCTTCAAATTCTTTTTTGTCCATCTTATTCAAAACATCGCGAATTTGTTCTACTACTTCCGCGGTAGAATTTCCACCGATATAAGCCCCTTTAGCTTCTTCTGCGATTAACTTTAAGGTTTCTGAATTAAGTTTTGTAATAACAGTCTCGTTATTTTTATCCTTTTTATAACTCATAATCACCCCATTTCTTTTGAGTGGGATTGGCCCTCCTTTTTCACTTCCCACTCCAATGGTGTATATTTTGATACCCTCTTCCGAAGCAGCTTCCGCCACCTCCACACTGAGGTCGTTATGGTCTTCTCCATCAGAGATGATCACTAAAACCCTGTTGGTTTGTTCTTCATCATCAAAGTAATTTCGCGACAGCTGAATGGCTTCATCAATAGCTGTTCCTTGTGAGGAAAGCATATCAGTGTTCATGCTTTGTAAAAACATTTTTGCCGTACCATAATCCGTTGTAATTGGCAGTTGTGGAAATGCTTTACCAGCGTAGGCAATAATTCCGATGCGATCGCTTGTCAAATTATTTATAATTTGTGTCACAAGTTGTTTGGATTTTTCCAATCGATTGGGTGCCACATCTTCGGCGAGCATACTTTTTGAAACGTCAATTGCAAAAACAATATCAACACCTTCACGTTTGATGGTCTCAAGTTTTGTGCCAATTTTTGGATTGACCAAAGCAACCACAAAACAACTTATAGAAAGCGATAACACACAAAATTTTAGTACCGATTTAAATACAGATTGATCAGGACTAAGCCGTTTTAAGGTGCTTGTGTTTCCAAACTTTTTTTGGACGCGTTTTTTCCAGAGAAGTGTCCACAGAAACACCACCAACATCACAGGAAGGATGAGCAACAACCAAAACCATATTTTTTCTTCTAATTGATACATCTAAATAAAACTTCTAAATATTGTAAATCGCAATAAAAACTCAAACAACAACAACCCAAGGGCGAACCAAATTAAAGGTCTAAACTTCTCTTCATAATTGTAAAACTTGAATTCTTCTACTTCTGTTTTTTCCAGTTTGTCAATCTCTTTGTAGATTTCCTTTAATTTACGGTTATTTGTTGCTCTAAAATATTTTCCACTAGTGACCTCAGCAATTTCTTTTAAGAGCTCTTCATCGATTTCTACTTGAATTTTTCCATACTGAAACACGCCATTTCGAATGGCAATTGGCGACAATGCCATGCCGTTGGTGCCCAGCCCAATGGTGTAGGTTTTAATGCCATATTCTACCGCTAATTCACTTGCTGTTTGGGGGTCTATAAACCCTGCGTTGTTGACCCCATCTGTCAAAAGAATAATAATTTTACTTTTTGCCTTGCTGTCTTTGATGCGGTTTACAGCGGTTGCGAGCCCCATTCCAATGGCAGTTCCACCTGTGATTACGGTATTATATTTTATATCTCTTAATGATTGAAGCACAATACTTTTATCGCTTGTAATGGGAGTTTTTGTATAGCTTTCTCCTGCATATTCGACAAGACCTATTCGGTCATTGGGACGCCCTTTGATAAAATCAGCAGCGACGTTTTTTAGTGCCTCAAGTCGATTTGGCTTTAGGTCTTTTGCCAACATACTCGCTGAAACATCAATGGCCATCACAATATCAATTCCGCGAGTTGTTTTTGTTTTGGAAGATACATCCACCGTTTGAGGACGTGCAAGTGCCAAAACCACCAAAACAATCGCTGCCATTCTGGAAATAAATAAAGAGTGTTTGAGCGTACTCCAAACCGTGTTTCTTTGAAAGCCCTGCGTGCTTGAAATGCTCAATTGAGCGGTTTGTTTTTTGTGTTTCAACACATACCAAAACACCAAGCAAGGCACCACAAGCAGCAGCCATAAAAATTCTTTTTGAGTAAAATCGATTCCGTTAAACATTACTTGTCGTCTTTTGTGAGTTTAATGAGTTCGATAGAATTTAAAATACGCTCGACAATTTGGTCGGCATATACATCCTCTTCTTTCCAAGTCAAAATAACTTGTTGTAACAAATTGGGTGTCGAGAATCCTAATAGTATATACGCCCCCTTTACGAGTTTGTCTTCTACAAGAAATTCTGCGGTTCCAAACGTTTTGATTCCTTCTTGTCCATTGGGCGTTATAAACTGTTCGTTACGTGTGATAATATTTTTAGTCCCGTTTTCTTCAAAACGGTCTAAGACCCCTTCCGCTACTTTTAAAAGGTCAATTGGAACATCTTTTTGCTTGCCCTCTTCGTCGGTTTCCGCCGCATATTTCGAGCTGTTTATCACCACATCAATTGGTGTGTCGGTTCCAGCATAAGCAAAAGTGACTGTTTGAACCTTGCCTTTCATTTCTTCGGGAAGCTCTACGATTTGACGCTGCAAAACTTCAGGTGTTGAAATGGTGATTCCAGGAGCGCCATATTCACTTGTCACCCACGGCGTTTTTTCTAATAAAAGTTTACTTGGGTTTCTAAGCACGGTGTCTTTGACTTCTGTGAACCCAGATCGAATTACAAGCCCAATCATGGTAATTAAAAACACACCTAGAATGGCTGCAGTGATTTGTTTAATTTTTTTGCGTTTTTGTTTTCGGGCGAGTGCCTCACGGTAGGCTAAATCTTGTAACAACTCTTCTTCGGTAGGTTCAGGAAGTCCTTCTTTTACATGGTCAATCTCCAAATCGATGGTATTCTTATCGAGTTTTGCGAGTTGATAATCGGGTTTCGATTTAGCAAATTTCACCAAATCGGCACGTTTCAAAATAGTTTCAATATTCTGAATGGTTTCTTTACTTAACTTAATTTGATTGGCGGCTTCAAGTGTTTTTAGGCGGAATATCAATTCGTCTGTTGTACTTTCTAACGATTGTTCGTACACTTTTTCATCTAGATACTGTCTTAAGATTAAGGTCAAATCCGAGTAATATGTTTTTATTTCTTCATTTTCAAAGTACCGCTCTTCGTCTAACTTTTCAAGCGCTAGTTTGGCGCGTTCATAAGGTTTTAGAGCTGCAATTTTCTCTGCTTCGGACATGGGTTTTTTACGCCATATAAACCAGTATAAAACCCCTCCAATTCCAAGTAAGGCGAGTAAGATGAACCCAAGAGTTCTCCAAATTTTAGAAGGTTTTTTATCAACTTCGATAAGCGGTTTAATATCAAACAGCTTTTGCTTGCTTGTATCTACAATAACTGGATTAACCTGAACTTGTAAAGAATCTGTGAAAAAGATATTCTCTCCAATCCTAATTTTTTGTTTTGGAATGGTATAAACTCCAGACTCAAATTGAGTAAGTCCATAGGTTTTAGTGAGTTGATAATAGCCCTCTTTTTTGGTGGTGTCAATAGAATAACTGTTGATCATTTCAAGTGGCTGAAATGTTTGTTCTTCAGAGAATACCACAAGCGTGGTGGAGTCGGTTTTCACGTGGATTTTATAAAACAACTCGGCTCCAATTTTTATGGCAGTTGAATCGATACTAGACGTTACTTGACTATAGCCTATAAGAGAAATAAGTACACAGAAAAGACTCAAAAGGATGTTTTGAGTAGAAAGCTGTTTTATGGTTCTTTCTGTTTTCATGTACGACTTATCCACGTTGTTTAAAATAACCCAATAATTTCTTTACATAACTTTCATCGACTCTACACCCGAGCGCTCCAGCTCCCGATTTCTTAAAACTAACAGAGAAATAATGAAGCTTGTTTTGATAGTTTGTTTGGTAGTTTTTACGCACTGTTTTTGAGGCGGTATTCACTAAAAATGAGGCGCCAGTTTCTTGATCTTCCATTTGCACCATTCCTAAATTTGGAATTTCAGCCTCGTATTTGTCATAAATTCGGATTCCTGTGATGTCGTGTTTTCCTGAAGCAATTTTCAAGTTGTGTTGATAGTCTTCAGACATGAAATCAGAAAGCAAAAAGACAATGGCTTTCTTTTTCATCACATTTGACAAAAACTTTAGGGCTTCTGCTATATCTGTGAGCTTACTTTTAGGTTCAAACTCAATCAATTCTCTAATAATTCGCAACACATGAGAACGCCCTTTTTTTGGTGGGATGTACAATTCAATCCCATCAGAAAATAAAATTAACCCAATTTTATCATTGTTTTGTGTTGCTGAAAATGCTAAGGTCGCGGCAATTTCAGTGACAATTTCATTTTTAAACTGTGGTTCGGTTCCAAACAATTTGGACCCCGAGACATCAACCATTAGCATCATTGTCAGTTCGCGCTCTTCTTCAAATACTTTAATGTGTGGTTCGTTGCAGCGAGCCGTAACGTTCCAGTCAATGTTTCGAACATCATCTCCATATTGATACGGTCTCACTTCAGAAAAGGTCATTCCACGGCCTTTGAAAGTCGAGTGGTATTCGCCTCCAAACACATGGTCGGACAACCGCCGTGTTTTGATCTCTATTTTTCTAACTTTTTTTAGTAATTCCTTGGTATCCATTTGATAAGTGTGCTGTTGGGTGTGTATGATTTATAAATCTCACAAAAAGTCACTACGAATTAAGGCACCTCAATAACATTAACAATTTTACTAATAATATCTTCTGAAGTTACGTTTTCCGCTTCTGCTTCATATGTAATTCCGATACGGTGGCGCAATACGTCATAGACGACAGCACGAACGTCTTCTGGAATCACATATCCACGGCGTTTAATGAAAGCATAGCACTTTGCTGCGGTTGCTAGGTTGATACTTCCTCTTGGAGAGGCCCCAAAAGAAATTAAAGGTTTCAGTTCTGCCAAGCGGTATTTTTCTGGATATCGCGTTGCAAACACGATGTCTAAAATATATTTTTCAATTTTTTCATCCATATAAACCTCTCTCACTGCGGCTTGAGCACTCAAAATTTGTTTGACCGTTACAACCGGTTTAATTTTTTCAAACGCACCTTTTAAATTGGCTCGAACAATATGCTGTTCGTCTTCAATTTTCGGATAATCGATAATTGTTTTTAACATGAATCGATCCACTTGAGCTTCAGGAAGCGGGTAAGTTCCTTCTTGTTCTACTGGATTTTGAGTTGCCATGACAAGAAAGGGTTTATCCAAAACAAAGGTTTCATCGCCAATGGTGACTTGTTTTTCCTGCATTGCCTCTAGGAGTGCCGACTGAACTTTTGCGGGCGCACGGTTGATTTCATCAGCCAGTACAAAGTTTGCAAAAATAGGGCCTTTTTTGATCGTAAAATCATTGGCTTTGATGTTGTAAATCATGGTCCCAACAACATCGGCAGGTAAGAGGTCTGGGGTGAATTGAATCCGACTAAAACTTCCTGCAACCGCTTGTGACAAGGTGTTTATAGCAAGTGTTTTAGCCAAACCAGGAACCCCTTCTAAGAGAATATGACCCTGACCTAAAAGGCCAATAAGTAAACGTTCAACCATGTGTTTTTGTCCGACAATCACCTTGCCCATTTCGAGCGTTAGCAAGTCCACAAAAGCACTTTCTTTTTCAATTTTTTTATTTATTGACGCAATGTCAACAGCGGTGTTATTTTCTTCCATTGTGATAATTTATGTAATTGTATTTGGGCTATTTTTTATTGGTTACGCAATTTGTTAAAATATTTCCGTTCTCCTTGTTAATAATTGGTTAAAACTTAAGGTTGTTTTAGAACATAATAAATGATTGTTTGTTAATTTTAGAGTCTATTTTACAAAAATGAATAAAAGTCACTTTTCAAAAATTATTGCTGGGACCATGTCTTGGGGCGTTTGGGGGAAAAATTTCAACACAAATGAGGTACAACGCATGATTCAAACAACGGTCGATTTAGGCATCAGTTCTTTTGACCATGCCGATATTTATGGCGGCTATACTACAGAATCTGCTTTTGGAACGGCGTTTTCCAAGACAGGGATATCGCGCTCAAGCGTTCAATTTATTTCTAAGTGTGGGATTCAATTAAAAACTCCAAACCGTTCAAACGAACTCAAACATTACGATTGTTCAAAAGCATATATTATTGCTTCTGCAGAGGCATCTCTCAAGCATTTACAAACAGACTATTTAGATTTGCTTTTGATTCATCGTCCCAGTCCGTTAATGCATCCTTACGAAGTTATGGAGGCGATCGAACGGCTAAAAAAAGAAGGAAAAATAAATTATTTTGGAGTGTCTAATTTTACACCTTCACAAGTGGATCTTATTGCAAGTGAAGTGGCTATTGCAGTCAATCAAATTGAGTTCTCTGCTGTGCAGTGTCAGGCCCTGTTTGACGGACGTTTGGACCAGATGCTAACACAAAAAATCACACCGATGGCATGGGCACCTCTAGGAGGCATTTTTAGCGAAGAAACCACTCCTCAAAAAAAACGTATTTTAGACCAACTCGAGAGTTTAGCTGCTGTGTATAACGCCACACCAGATCAGTTAATGTTGGCTTGGATCTTACATCACCCCTCAGGGATTCACCCTGTGATTGGGAGTACAAATTTAGAACGCATTAAAGCGGCTTCGAACGCCGTGTCTATACATTTATCAACTCAAGATTGGTTTAAAATACTGGAATCAAGCCAAGGGCATGAGGTTCCCTAAAAGACATAAAAATGATTAATAAACGACTGCTTATCAAAAATCTTCTTGCGCATAATGACGAGAGTAGTTTTTATGATAAAAAGTTAAAAATTAACATCAGCAGCAAAGAGGGTAAAGCAAAGTTTTTGAAACACATTTGTGCCTTATCCAATAGCAACCCAAATAACAATTCGTACATCGTGATTGGGGTGGACGATCAGTACAGCCACATTATTGGGGTTGATTTTTTTGATGATAGTAAAATTCAAAATTTGGTGAACGCCTATTTAAGTCACCCACCAATTATTCAGTACGAAAACATTCCGTTTCCACATTTAGACAACGATAAGGTGGTGGGATTGGTGACCATTCGCCCAAAAGAATCCCAAGAAATTACCTCGCTTCGAAAAAATATTTGGAAATATTATGGAGGAAATGTGTTTTTTAGAGACGGCAGTATGAGTGTGCCAAAGGTGTTTGATATTGAATTGACGGATTCCAATTATGAAATTGTGGCGTCTATTGAGTCCCATTCCCGAAATAACATTGAATATACCTTGGACGGGGTGTTTGATTTTATGACACAACGCAAAGACTATAATCCAACGTATAAGGTTTTTAAAGAATATTTTGTGATGTGTTGGTCTGGTCAAAAAAAGAAGATCAAGACTCAAACGTTTTATTCGCGGGTGGATATTGAGTTGATTAATGAGCAAGTGCGTTTGTTTTATTCGACTTTGGATGCTGTGGAACTCTCTTACGACAACGATTCTTTTAAAATTATTGAGTATGTGAATTTGGGATTGAACGGTAAAAACACCTATTACCAGTTGGAGGAAACGGTCATTACTTTTGGGAATAATGCCATTTACAGCATTGACTCCAAATTGTTGTTTAAGCCACCGCAGTACGACAAAAAAATTCTGCACCATATTTTTAATGCGAATAATGCGCTTATAGACCGACTGAAGCAAGGGATGAAACTGACAGCTGCGCAGCTCAAAGATTTAAAAAATGTTCCTGCGACTTATTTAATCTGTTATTTTAATGGTTTTGATGCAGCACTCTCACAACTTCAAGCCGCAAAGCCCTTATTGTATAAACACAGCGACGAGGTGTATGCACTCTATAAAGAAAGCATGCGAATTTTAAGAAAGGCAAAGTATAGTTAGAAGGCTTAAGCCGAAGGGTCTATTTGTTTTCTTCACGCAAAATTTTTTCTATTTTACGACCTCGAGCCAATTCATCAATTAATTTTTCCATACGTCTGCACTGTTTGTATAATTCAAACTCCTCCTCTATTTCTTCAATTCGATATCCACAAACTACGCCTTTAATTAGGTGAGCATTGGGGTGAATTGTGGCCTTTTCAAAAAAGGTTCTAAACGTGACTTTCTCAGTAATAAGGGTTTGTAATTGGCTTTCATTAAAACCAGTAAACCACTCTATGACGTTATGGAACTCTTCTTTGGTTCTTCCATGTTTTTCCAACCTATTCCAGTAAAGGGGGTAAATAGAGGCAAAGACCAAAGCTCCCAGCTTTTCATTTTTTTCGAGAGTAACTTTCATTTTATTTGATGTTAGGGTTGATGGGGTAGCGGTTTTTGCACCTAATTTAGCAAATAAATCACAGATATAAAGTTCGATCTACCACGCCTACTGCGCAAAGTTTTCCAACTTTGAGCCATGTAATTTATCACATAGTATTATTCCAAAACAGATACTTTAAACGGATTACATTTTATCTTATTCTTGGGTGTTCCGTTAAGCTAGATGACTTTGCTTTTAGAGTTACATTATTAGTCTAGTAAGATATAAAGAGTCTATAAATCGAATTTAATTCCTTGTGCCAAGGGCAATTCATCCGAATAATTAATGGTGTTAGTTTGGCGTCTCATGTACACTTTCCAAGCATCTGAGCCCGACTCACGTCCACCCCCTGTTTCTTTTTCACCACCAAAAGCACCGCCAATTTCGGCACCAGAAGTTCCAATATTCACATTCGCAATACCACAATCGGATCCGGCATAAGACAAGAATTTTTCGGCTTCTTTCAGCTCGTTGGTCATAATCGCAGATGACAAGCCTTGCGCAACTCCGTTTTGTATTTGGATGGCGTTTTCTACGTCCCCAGAATATTTCATTAAGTATAAAATCGGTGCAAAGGTTTCGTGTTGCACAATTTCAAAATGGTTTTCAGCCTCAATAATGGCAGGTTTTACATAGCAGCCACTTTCATAGCCTTCGCCCTCTAAAACACCGCCATCGACCAACACAGTACCGCCTTCGGCTTTTGCTTTTTCAATAGCTGCTAAATAGGTGTTTACAGAATCGTGATCGATTAAAGGTCCAATATGATTTTTTTCATCCAAAGGATTTCCAATGGTCAATTGTCCATAAGCGCCCACAATTGCATCTCTTACTTTATCATATACAGACTCGTGAATAATGAGTCGGCGAGTCGAAGTACAACGCTGACCACAGGTGCCAACAGCTCCAAATACAGCGCCAGGTACGACCACTTTTAAATCTGCTGTTGGAGTAATAATAATGGCATTGTTGCCCCCTAACTCTAGGAGCGATTTTCCAAAACGCTGGGCAACAGTAGCCCCCACAATTCTTCCCATTCTTGTAGAACCCGTTGCAGATACTAAAGGAATTCTGGTATCGGTTGTCATCATCTCACCAACGGTATAATCGCCATTAATAATACATGAAATGCCTTCTGGCAAGTTGTTTTGTTTTAAAATTTCGGCAATAATATTTTGACAGGCAATAGCACACAGAGGAGCTTTTTCAGAACCTTTCCAAACACAGACATCGCCGCAAACCCACGCCAATGCCGTATTCCATGCCCACACCGCAACAGGAAAATTAAATGCAGAAATAATACCCACCACGCCAATCGGATGCCATTGTTCTCGCATGACATGACCAGGTCGTTCCGAAGGAATCGTTTGTCCGTTTAATTGTCGTGACAAACCCACCGCAAAATCACAGATGTCAATCATTTCTTGAACCTCTCCATAGCCTTCTTGCAGGGACTTCCCCATTTCATAAGACACTAATTTTCCAAGGGGATCTTTTAAATCTCTTAGTTTATTTCCAAATTGACGTACAATTTCGCCACGCTGAGGTGCAGGCATTGCTCGCCACTTAGGAAACGCTGCTGTTGCTGCTGCCATTACCGCCTCATAATCTTCTTTAGAAGTGCAAATGACACTCCCAATTTTCTTGCCATCGACAGGAGAATAACTATCGATACTAACGCCGTTAGAAAAACTATTTGTACCCGTGGACGTTCCTAAATTTATAGCTTTTACACCAAGAGCATCCAGTGCTTCTTGAATTTTAAAATCACTTGAGTTTGTGTTCATTTGTATGGTTTTTAAAATCGATTTAAGTTGCGAATATAATAATTTTAGACCCACTTTAATGCTAATTACGCAATCATTTCCAATCGCAAAAAGGGGTGTTGCTGAGGTTGGAATTGTAATATTTTGTAGTTCCTGTTACTTCTTCCCCAAGCCAATCGGGTTTGGAGAATGTTTCATCCTCCGAACGAAGTTCAATTTCAGCCACAACCAAACCTTTGTTGGCTCCTAAAAATTCATCCACTTCAAATAAGTGAGCTCCAACAGGAACTTCATAACGAGTTTTGCTAATAATAGTTTTTTCACAATGTTTTAGAAGTGCTTCCGCTTCTGTTTTAGAGAGTTCTTTTTCCCATTCAAATCGACTTAGTCCACTTTCATTGCTTTTTCCTTTTACAGTGATAAAAGCGGTCTGATCTGTGAGCCGAATTCTAACCGACCGTTCGGAGTTGGAATTTAGATAGCCTTGAGTGATCGTAATGACTGAAGAGGCCTCTGCGCGATAGTCGTTTGAGTTTACCAAAAATTTACGTTCGATTTCAATCATAAAAAAAGAGATAGCAATTAGAAAGCCTAAATTTACAGTAAGTCAGACGATTTATCGATACAAAAAAGCAAACAACCGCTTAAATTCTTAAATAGCGCGGTAGAAATCCCTAAAAAATATTGAACATTTTCTCTGCTTTGCTAAGATTTCACCTTGAGAAGTCAGTCAATATATAAATATTCGTAAAAATTCCAGTTTTATAGATGAGAATTGATGATGCTTTAGTAATTTTGACGGCAATTAAATGAATTGAATCAATGTCTACACAGCCAAAAATTACCAGGTTTAAACAAAATGTACTATCAAAATATCAAATATACAACAGTATATTTATGACTCTACCGTTTGATTCCATTACCAAAACAGGGGCGTTATTGCCACTATTTTTTGAGACCTGTCAAAAAGGCTTTGCTAACAATGAAGATCCAACTACCATCGTTAATTCATTTTTTAAAAAATACCAAGCAAGGCGTTCCCCTAAAAGTCAAATCAATTTATTGTTTCGTTTTATACAGTACATAGAGCGTCAAGTGGTGTTATTTGATGCCATTGAAGATGCGGCGTTTCCTATTGTAAACAATATGGACGGAATAGGAACTTTGCGAAGCTTAAAAGAAGTTGCGACTTCTGAAAATAAATTAGAAAATCTTCAAAAATGTTTAGAAGAATTTAAAGTGCGTATTGTGTTAACAGCACACCCCACGCAATTTTACCCAGGTTCTGTATTGGGAATCATCACAGATTTGACAGAAGCCATTCGCGAAAATGATTTGTTTCGTATCAACGAACTTTTAGCACAACTTGGAAAAACGCCATTCTTTAAACAATCCAAACCCACGCCTTACGATGAGGCGGTGAGTTTAATTTGGTATTTAGAGCATGTATTCTACAAGTCTTTTGGGACAGTTTATGATTACATCCAACAAAATATTTTTAATGGTAAGCATATTGATAATGATATTATTAATATTGGGTTTTGGCCTGGTGGCGACAGAGATGGCAACCCGTTTGTGACTCCAGAAATTACGCTTAAAGTAGCTGCGAGACTTCGTGAAACCATCATAAAAAATTATTATCGTGACCTCCGCAAGCTTAAAAGAAAATTGTCTTTTGCGGGAGTTGAAGATCGTGTATTAGCACTAGAGGCAGAACTCTATAAGATTATCACAAATAAAAAATCGACTTTAACCTTAGAGCATTTGACAACAGAGTTAAAAGCGATTAAATCGATTATTGTTGAAAAACACCAATCCCTATACGCTTCCGAAGTGAACAGCCTGTTAAATAAAATTCATTTATTTGGATTTCATTTTTCTACCTTAGATATTCGTCAAGACAGTCGTGAACACAACAAAGTGTTTAATGATATGGTGGATGCGTTGATAGAAAGCGGAAGTAAAGTATTTCCTAAAAATTACCACAGCTTGGCAGAAGCCGATCAGGTTGAAATTCTTTCAAAAATAAAAGGATCTCTTGATTTGTCGTTAATTTCAGACAAGAACACTTTGAAGGCGCTCAAAACAATGGAGGCTCTCAAATCGATTCAGCACACCAATGGCGAAAAAGCTGCCAACCGTTATATCATAAGTAACAATCAAACCACCCTTAATGTCATGCAATTATATGCCATGCTTAAGCTGGTAGCGTTTGAGGACGAATTAACCGTTGATATAGCCCCTCTTTTTGAGACAATTACAGATTTAGAAAATGCCCCTTCCGTAATGGAAGATTTGTATTCGAATCCTAATTATATGGCACATCTAAAAGCACGTGGCAACAGACAAACCATAATGCTTGGATTTAGTGATGGCACAAAAGATGGAGGGTATTTAATGGCCAATTGGGCGATTTATAAGGCAAAAGAATTGCTAACAGCGATGTCTAGAAAATACGACATCACCGTTATTTTCTTTGATGGCCGTGGCGGACCACCTGCAAGAGGTGGCGGTAAAACACATAATTTTTACGCTTCTTTAGGACCTACAATTGAAGATAAAGAAGTGCAACTCACAATACAAGGACAAACAATTAGCTCAAATTTTGGAACGTTAGATTCTTCACAATACAATTTAGAACAATTGATTAGCTCGGGAATTCACAATAGCCTTAGCGATAAAGACCTTAGAATGACTCCTGAAAACAGAGAAGTCATGGCGCAGCTGTCTAAATTGAGCTATGAAGCGTATGTTGACTTTAAGGCTCATCCTAAGTTTATCTCTTACTTAGAACATATGAGTACGTTGAAGTTTTATGCAAAAACGAACATAGGGAGTCGCCCATCAAAACGAGGAAAATCAGAAGGCTTGGTGTTTGAAGATTTACGTGCCATCCCATTTGTAGGATCTTGGAGTCAATTGAAACAAAATGTTCCAGGATTTTTTGGAGTTGGAACGGCTCTTAAACATTATGAAGACATTGGCGAATTTGATAAAGCTCAGCGCTTGTTTGGAACCTCAGATTTTTTCAAAACACTGATTGAAAACAGTATGATGTCCTTGTCAAAATCATTCTTTGATTTGACAAAGTACATGTCTGAAGATCCTGAATACGGTGCTTTTTGGAATGTTATTTATAGCGAGTATGTGACTACAAAACGCTTGTTATTAAAGTTGACGGGCTATGATGAACTGATGCAAGGAGAACCTGCAGGAAAGGCTTCAATTTCGGTAAGAGAATCAATTGTTTTACCGTTATTAACGATTCAACAATATGCTTTAAAGAAAATTCAGGAACTAGAAAAAGAAACGCCTAGAGACGAATCTCAAATCCAAACGTATGAAAAAATCGTCATGCGATCTTTGTTTGGAAATATCAATGCGAGTCGAAACTCGGCATAAAATTAAAAGTTATATTAAATTAAAAAGCCTCTAAAAATAATTTAGAGGCTTTTTCTTGACTAATTAAACGAGTGGATTAATGTTCATTTAATCTAAAATCTGGGTAAGCGTCCATTTTATGTTCGTGTGCATCAAGACCTTCTAGTTCTTCTCGTTCCGAAACTCTGATCCCTACAGTTTTCTTTAAAATGTATATAATAATAAAAGAGGTTGCTATACAAAATACTGCATAACACAAAACTCCTATTAGTTGAATTGCAAATTGATCAAATCCTGCTTTGGCTCCAAAAAGTCCTACGGCTAGGGTTCCCCAGATTCCGCAAATAAGGTGAACAGCTATGGCGCCTACAGGGTCATCTAACTTAATTTTATCGATTAAACTCACAGCAAACACAATAAGTGCTCCAGCAATTGCTCCAATTAGGATTGCATCTCCTGGGCTCATTTGATCGGCTCCTGCTGTAATCCCTACAAGACCTCCTAATATCCCATTTAGAAACATTGTTAAATCTAAGTTTTTATACAATATTGTTGAGGTAAGCATCGCAATAACGCCACCCGCCGCAGCTGCCAAACAAGTCGTTACTAATGTTAAGGACGTAGCTTCTGGATCTGCAGAAAGTACAGAGCCTCCATTAAAACCAAACCATCCTAACCAAAGAATAAGAACCCCCGCTGTTGCCAATGGAATGCTATGTCCAGGAATTGCCTGTGACTTTCCGTTGTTAAATTTTCCTATTCGCGAACCTAGAAGATAAACAGCTACTAAAGCAGCCCATCCGCCAACGGAGTGTACAAGTGTAGAACCTGCAAAGTCATAAAAGCCTTCGGTTTCTCCAATCGTTAATGAAGATAAAAATCCACCACCCCATTGCCAAGACCCCGCAATTGGATACACGAAACCTACATATAAGACTGTGAAAATCATAAAAGCACCAATTTTCATGCGCTCTGCAACAGCACCCGAAACAATAGTCGCAGCAGTTGCTGCAAACATGCCTTGGAATAAGAAATCGGTCCAATAGGTATAGCCTTCGCTATAAGCTAAATCAAAAGTACCGTCTGCTAAAGGAGCCTCTAATCCAAAACCAGCAAATCCAAAGACCCCATTAAAGTCGCCTGGATACATTAGGTTAAAGCCGACTATATAATAAAGTAACAGTCCGACAGTGATAATAAAGATGTTTTTAAATAAAATATTAATCGTGTTTTTTTGACGGGTAAGTCCGATTTCGAGAAATGCAAACCCTGAATGCATAAAAAAGACGAGTGCTGTACAGATCATCATCCATACGTTATTGATTGTAAGTAATTCCATTGTTGTTATTTTAGTGTGTTTCCGCCTTTTTCGCCGGTTCTAATTCTATATACTTCATCGACCTGTGATACAAAGATTTTTCCATCACCAACCTCTCCTGTGGATGCAGCTGCTAGGATTGCTTTAATGGTCACTTCCTCAAAATCATCATTTACGACAATAGATAAGTAACGTCTTTGTATGTCACTCGTGCTATAAGAAACACCCCTGTAAACATGGCCTTCTTTTTCGTTTCCTAGACCTGTTACGTCCCAATAGGAAAAGAAATTGACACCGACTTCATGCAGCGCCTTTTTGACATTAGAAAACTTAGATTTTCTAATGATTGCCTCTACTTTTTTCATTTAAATTAAATTTTAGTTTGTTTTCAAAAATAAATAAAAATAAAGACACCCCTATAAAATTACAGGGGGTGACATGTTTTTTTGTGATATTAATAAAATTACCCCACTTATAATAAAGGTATATTAAGTAAATCGTGTAAAATAGCTAAAAATAAAAACCCTAGAAGCACATGGCCCCTAGGGTTTTTAACACAAACTAAAAATCACAAACTAATTTTTAATTTTTTGAGAGCATTAAATGCTCAGTATGGTATTGAAATTACTCTTAACCTCTTTCTCTTTTACCTGGATAAGCAATAGTTCCATGCTCAGAGATATCTAGTCCAGCAACTTCTTCTTCTTCTGTCACTCTTAGTCCAACAGTTTTCTTAAGGATTCCGAATACAATAAACGAAAGAACAACAGCCCAAACAGCATAGGCAACGCCCCCTGTAAGTTGTGCTATAAGTTGATCTGCTCCACCGCCATTGAATAATCCAAGTCCAGTGTCGCCGTCTACACCCCAAAGTCCGATGACAATAGTTCCCCAGAATCCAACGACTCCGTGAACAGATGCAGCTCCAATAGCATCATCAATTTTAAGTTTCTTTTCGATGATCTCGATAGAGAACACAACAATGATACCACCAATAAGTCCCGCTAATACAGCACCACCAGCTGTCATATTTCCACAACCTGCAGTAATACTTACCAGTCCAGCTAATGCACCGTTAAGTGATTGTGCCAAGTGTGGTTTTCCGTACCAGATCCATGTTGTAATAAGCGCACCTAATGCACCAGCAGCAGCAGCAAGATTCGTGATTAGTACTACTGTAGAAGCAGCAACCGCATCGTCACCACCCCAAGCCAGTTGAGATCCACCGTTAAAACCAAACCATCCTAACCAAAGGATAAAGACTCCTAAAGTTGCTAATATTTGGTTGTGCCCAGGGATAGGCATTACCTTTCCGTCTACAAATTTTCCAATTCTAGGACCTACTAAGTAAGCCGCTACCAAAGCAGCAAAACCACCGACAGCATGAACGATTGAAGACCCAGCAAAGTCAATAAAGCCTAGCTCCGTCAACCATCCTGACCCTTGCCATTGCCATCCCCCAGCAATTGGGTAAATGATAGCAGTCATAACGATTGAAAAGATAACATACGTTGAGTACTTTGTTCTTCCAGCAATTGCTCCAGAAACAATAGTCGCAGCAGTTGCAGCAAACATTGTTTGGAAGAATAAATCGGCACCTTCGCCTTGCATGATTCCACTCCAGAAAAACCATCCGTTAGAAGTGTCGCCATACATTAAAGAGTATCCTACAAACCAGTAGGTAAGAGATCCTACAGCAATATCAAGCAAGTTTTTCATTGCGATATTTACTGCATTTTTTGAACGTGTCATTCCTGATTCTACTAAAGTAAAACCAGCTTGCATAAAGAATACTAAGATACCAGAAAGAAGCATCCACAACATTCCCATGTCGTCTTTGATTGCTCCAGCAAGACTCTCAACCGCAGCGGCATCCTGAATTACTAGAGGTAAGTTGTTAATTAAATGTGACATATATTATATATTAAATAGTTAGATTTATACTAGAATGAGTAAACGGCAGCAATTGTAAGAGCAGTCGCGTTTTTCTCAGCTGCGATTCCTTCAATAATATAGTCGTCAGAGCTGTCATAACGTAATTCTGTGATTAGTTTTAAGTTGTCATCTAATTGTGCGCTTCCAGTAAGAGTAAAGGCTAAAACATCTTGGCTGTCATCCGCAGAGGTTAAAGAGAAAAACTCTGGACGCAATCCTAAAGCAAATGTGTCAGAGAACGTGTTTTCTAAGTATAAAGCAGCACCTTGGTATCCAGACTCTGCATCGTCAGAGTATGCGTAAGCAGCATTGATTCCTACGTAAAACGAGTCAGATAAATCAAATCCACCCGTATAATCTACAAAAATAGCGTCCGTTGGAGCTGCCGGAACATCTACGGCTCCATAAATGAAGTTTAGGTATTGTCCTTTATATCCAACCTGAGCTCCAAATTGAGTTGCACCGCTTTCGTTAGCATCTGAACTAGAAATAGCATGTCCATTGGTTACGGCTAATAAGAAAGATAAATCTTCAGAAGCAGCATAGTCTAATTTCACACCTGTGTGAGAAAAGGGACCAGCGTTAAACAAATAAGATACAGAATAGTTAAAGTTAGCTGCAGGTGAGATAACTTCGTACCCTAGAAATGTGTTAAACTGTCCAGCAGTAATAGTTACTTTTTCGCTTAAGTTATAGTAAGCGTAAAGTTGGTTAATAGCACCAGCCATGTTTGCATCGTCAGCTCTTGGGCCAAATGCAAGATCGGCTACAACACCAGACTTGGCGCCGTCATAAGAAAATACAGTGTTAGCCATTCCCAATCCAAAGCCGTTTGCTTTTTCTGGATTTGCAATTAGCAGACCAGGAGTTCCTGTACCATCTACTGTATTGGTTGTTCCGTACACATCTACCGTTCCTGAGATTGATAGTTTAGGAGCTTCATCTTGTGCGTTTAGAGTCATGGCTCCAACAAAAACAATTGCACTTAAAATAATTTTTTTCATAATAGTTAATTTTAGTAGTTAATATTTTTAGTTAACGGCTCAAAACTAAGTATTATTCATACACACCCCTAAAAAAATAAGGGGTATTACATTATTTTTATGTAATAATTAATTTGAGCCCCTATATTTTTGGGGTATCATAATTATTATTAATATATTTTTAATATTTCAACAACTCAAATTTTGTTGTAAACTCATTTACTTAGAATTTGTGACTCTAAACTCGTTATCAAGAAAACAACCAATTTCCCTATTGATTATTCGGTAGTCTAACAAGGTTTTCATTGTTCAAAATGCATTTATAGGTATTCTAAATTGGAATTTCGAAAAAGTGACTAGGCTTTTTTTAAAATAGGTTTATACCAATTATCTTTCAGGCTTATTAAGATTAAACCAGAAATAATTTTTAAGTATGTTAGAAAAGCAAGGACTTTATTTACCCGAGTTTGAACACGACAATTGTGGTGCAGGATTTATATGCAGTTTGACAGGTAAACGATCCAATGACATTATTCATAAAGCATTAGAAATTTTAGTAAAACTAGAACACAGAGGGGCGGTTAGCTCTGATGGTGTGACTGGGGATGGCGCAGGAATTCTTATCGATATTCCTCATGAATTTTTTAAAGCATATTGTGATTTCGAATTGCCAGAAGCTGGTGACTATGCGGTTAGTAATGTTTTTTTACCAAGAAAAGAAAACCAAAGAGCCTATTGTGTAGAAGTTTTTGAAACCGAAATTAAAAACCAAGGACTGCATATTTTAGGTTGGAGAGAAGTTCCTGTTAATAGTGATGTGTTAGGAGAAATAGCCAAAACAACTGAGCCTTTTGTAATGCAAGTATTTGTTGGAAAATCAGACCCAAAACAATCGGAGTTTGATTTTAACTTGAAATTGTTTGCAGCACGGAAAATATCAGAACATACAATATATGACTCTAAGTTATCAGAATCAAAATTCTTTTACCTTCCAAGTCTCTCAACAAAAATTATCATTTTTAAAGGCTTACTAAAGCCAGAACATATCAATGAATATTATCTGGATCTTTTCAACTCTGCCTTAGACACCCGATTGGCGCTTGTTCACCAACGTTTTTCAACCAACACCTTCCCGACCTGGGATTTGGCACAGCCCTTTCGATATATATGTCATAATGGAGAAATCAATACCCTAAGAGGAAATGTCTCACGTATGTATTCTAGAGAAGAAATCATAAAAAGTGATGCTTTTGGAGAGGACATCAAAAAAATAATTCCCACAATTCTAAAAGGAAAATCGGATTCAGCAACCCTAGACATGGTGGTCGAATTATTATTAATGACCGGCCGCTCACTTCCTGAAGTCATGATGATGTTAGTCCCTGAAGCTTGGGAAAAAAATCCAGACATGTCCGATTCTAAAAAGGCATTTTACGAATATAATTCTTGTCTAATGGAGCCATGGGATGGTCCTGCATCGATCCCTTTTACCGATGGAAATTTCATTGGAGCTGTTTTAGACCGAAATGGACTCAGACCGTCTCGATATACAGTAACTAAAAACGGGAATGTCATCATGTCCTCTGAAACAGGAGTGGTGGATATTGAGCCAGAAGAAGTTGAATTCCACGGACGCTTAGAACCAGGAAAAATGTTTCTTGTAGATATGAATGAAGGGCGTATCGTAAACGATGAAGAAATCAAAGAAAAAATCGCAGCGAAACAACCGTACAGAAAATGGCTGAACGAAAACTTAGTACATTTAAAAGACATCTCTGCCAAAAAAGGTCCTATTAAATATGACGAGGTGGATTTAAAGAAACGAGAAGTTGCTTTTGGATACACCAAAGAGGATCTAAATACCATTATCCGCCCGATGGCACAGTTAGGGAAAGAACCGATAGGCTCTATGGGTAGTGATACACCAATTGCTGTTTTGTCCGAACGCCCTCAACTGATTTACAATTATTTCAAACAAATCTTTGCGCAAGTAACCAATCCTCCATTAGATGGAATACGTGAAGAATTAATTACAGACATTAGTTTAACTCTTGGAAGCGACACCAATATTTTTGATATCAATTCTGAGGCATGTAAAAAGCTAAAAATTCAAAACCCTGTAATTTCAAAGCACGATTTAGATAAAATCAGAAATTATGACACAAACCCAAACTTCAAAGTAGAATCTATTTCGATGCTGTATGAAGTAAATCGTGGCTTAAACGAATTAGAAAGTGCACTCGAAGTCTTGGTAAACAAAGCGTCCAAAGCAATCGATGAAGGCGCGAATATTATTATTTTATCCGATCGATTTGTAGATGAAAATCATGCGCCAATTCCGGCCCTTTTAGCCTGTTCCTATGTGAACCATGCGTTGCATAAACTCAACAAACGCTCAAGAATCAGTTTGATTATAGAATCTGCAGAACCAAGAGAAGTTCATCATTTTGCACTCTTATTTGGTTTTGGAGCAAGCGCAGTGAACCCATATATCGTCAATGAAATTGTTGAAAAACAAATTAAAGACTCTGAAATCTCAGATTTAGAATACCTCACTGCGATTAAAAATTACAATAAAGCGATCGGAAAAGGCATCTTGAAAGTGATGAATAAAATCGGTATTTCTACACTTAATTCATACCGAGGGTCTCAATTATATGAGTGTGTTGGAATCAATTCAAACACCGTTGAAAAGTATTTTCCAAATACGCCAACTCGAATTCAAGGAATTGGGTTGATAGAAATTGAAAAAGAAATTGTAAAACGACATAAAAAAGCCTTCAATCCGAATATTGAATCAGATATTGAAATTGGTGGCGAATACAGATGGCGACGTGGACAGGAAAAACACATGTTTAATCCACTAACCGTTGCAAAACTTCAAGAATCAGTTCGTACGAATAAAGCCTCTACTTTTAAAGAATACTCAGAGCTCGTTGACGACCAATCCAAGCGACTTATGACCATCAGAGGTTTGTTTGAATTTGATCAATTTGATCCCATCTCAATTGATGAGGTTGAACCTTGGACCGAAATCGTAAAACGATTCAAAACAGGCGCCATGTCTTATGGGTCTATTAGTAAGGAAGCCCACGAAAACTTAGCGGTTGCCATGAATAGAATTGGCGGAAAAAGTAATTCTGGTGAAGGAGGAGAAGATGAAGATCGTTTCTATAAAAATGCACAAGGAGATTGGAGAAACTCAGCGATTAAGCAAGTTGCCTCTGGACGATTTGGAGTGACTTCAAATTACTTAACTAGTGCCAATGAAATTCAAATAAAAATTGCACAAGGCGCAAAACCTGGTGAGGGCGGTCAATTACCTGGTCCAAAAGTAAACCGCGAAATTGCAAAAACAAGAAACTCAACTCCCTATGTAGGATTGATTTCACCACCACCACACCACGATATTTATTCTATTGAAGATTTATCACAACTAATATACGATGTAAAATCCGCTAATAGAACGGCTCGAGTGAATGTTAAATTGGTGTCAGAAATTGGTGTCGGAACCGTGGCAGCTGGAGTAGCAAAAGCCAAAGCAGACGTAGTATTAATCTCTGGTTTTGATGGCGGTACAGGAGCGTCACCATTGACCTCTTTAAAACACGCAGGACTTCCTTGGGAATTAGGAATTGCCGAAGCACAACAAACATTGGTGATGAATAATTTGAGAAATCGAATTGTTTTGGAATGTGATGGGCAGTTAAAAACCGGACGTGACGTTGCGATTGCATGTCTATTAGGTGCTGAAGAGTTTGGTTTTGCAACCGCTCCTTTAGTCGCTTCGGGATGTATTATGATGCGAGTTTGCCATTTAAATACCTGTCCTGTAGGAATCGCAACACAGAACCCAGAATTGCGTAAAAAATTCAAAGGAAAACCAGAGCACGTGGTGAATTATATGTATTTCGTAGCGCAAGAATTGCGTGAAATCATGGCACAATTAGGCTTTAAAACCGTTGATGAAATGGTGGGTCAGGTTCAAAAATTAAACCGCAATAAAGCCATTGAACATTACAAAGCTTCAGGTGTTGATTTAACACCTATTCTACATAAAGTTGAAGTCGCAGACGATGTAAAGTTATACAACACTGAGGAGCAAGATCACAACCTCGATGTCCATTTAGATTTCAAAATAATCAAACAAGCACATCAAGGAATTTTTAGAAGACAACGCACACATTTGAAGCTTCCAATTACAAATATTGACAGAGCTGTTGGAGCGGTTTTAAGTAATGAAATCTCAAAAATTTATGGCGCAGATGGCTTGCCACAAGACACCATAAACATAGATTTTAATGGTTCTGCAGGACAAAGTTTTGGAGCTTTTACAACCAAAGGGGTGACCATGACCGTTCATGGAAACACCAACGATTATCTAGGAAAAGGATTGTCGGGTGCAAAACTAATCATCAAAGTTCCTGAAACAAGTACAATTGTTCCAGAAGACAATATCATCACAGGAAATGTAACACTCTATGGCGCAACAGCTGGAGAAGTTTATATCAACGGAAAAGCTGGCGAACGTTTTTGTGTTCGTAACTCAGGTGCTAAAGCCGTTGTTGAAGGAATTGGGGACCACGGTTGTGAGTACATGACTGGAGGTATTGCGGTAATTCTTGGAAGTGTTGGAAGAAATTTTGGAGCAGGAATGAGTGGCGGAATTGCCTATGTCCTAGATTCCGATAACACATTTACTCACAATTGTAATGGTGCCGATTTAAATATCGACCCAATCGAATTTGAGGAAGACGTAAATCAACTACGAACCTTAATCGAAAATCATTTTGTGGCGACGTCAAGTCCATTAGCAAAACGGATTTTAGAAGACTGGGAGGCAATGCTTCCTAAATTCAAAAAAGTACTGCCAGAAGAATACAGACAGGCGTTATTAAGATTAGAAAAAGAACAACTAGAAACAGTTTAAGGATGGGAAAGATCACAGGATTTTTAGAGTTTGAGCGTCAGGACGAAACCTATGAAGCGCCAAAAGAAAGAATAAAAAACTACAAGGAATTTACAATTCCATTAGAAACATCTAAATTAAAAGAACAAGGTGCACGCTGTATGGATTGCGGAATTCCGTTTTGTCATAGCGGCTGTCCACTTGGAAATTTAATACCAGATTTTAACGATAAAGTTTACAAAGGCAAATGGAAAGAAGCGGCAGAAATTTTACATTCTACCAATAATTTTCCAGAATTTACAGGCAGATTATGTCCGGCACCATGCGAAGAAGCATGTGTTTTAGGAATCAATGAAGACCCTGTAAGTATTGAAAACATCGAAAAAAACATTGTTGAAACTGCCTTTACGGAAGGCTGGATCACAGCACAACCACCAAAGGTAAGAACCGATAAAACAGTTGCTGTGATAGGCTCTGGACCTGCTGGACTTGCTGCGGCACAACAGTTAAATAGAGCAGGGCATTCCGTCACTGTTTTTGAACGCGACAAAAAAGTAGGAGGATTATTACGCTATGGAATTCCAGATTTTAAAATGGAAAAAAATGTGATTGATCGTCGCCTTAAAGTCTTGGAAGAAGAAGGAATCCTCTTTAAAACCAATGCACATGTTGGTGAAAACATAGATGCAAATCAATTAAAATCAGATTTTGACGCCGTAGTATTATGTGGTGGGGCAACTGTAAAACGAAACATTCCAATACCAGGTGCAGATTTAAAAGGCGTTCATCAAGCAATGGAGTTTTTAAAACTGAACAACCAGTATGTGGATGGGTTGGTAGATTTTAAAGACATTGTATCAGCGAAAGGCAAAAACGTTATTGTAATAGGTGGAGGAGATACAGGCTCCGATTGTATTGGAACGTCCAACCGTCATGGTGCAACATCTGTTACGAATTTTGAAATTTTATCGAAACCCTCAGAAGGACGTCCTGCAAATCAACCGTGGCCCTATTGGCCAATGAAGCTAAAGACAACCTCTTCACATCAAGAAGGAGTAGAACGATTTTTTAGCATCTCTACCAAAGAATTTATTGGAGATGATAAAGGCAACTTAAAAGCCTTAAAAACCGTTGAGGTTGAATGGATTTTTAAAGAAGGTGAACGTCCACAATTAAATGAAGTTCCAAATTCTGAAAAACTTTGGGATTGTGATTTAGTATTATTGGCACTAGGATTTACAGGTGCTGAAAAAACATTGGCAGATCAATTTGGTTTAGAAATGGATTTTAGAACCAACATCAAAGCCACCACTAAAGATTATGTTACGAATGTACCCGGTATATTTGTAGCAGGAGACATGCGACGCGGACAATCCTTAATTGTTTGGGCTATCTCTGAAGGAAGACAGGCGGCACACCACGTAGATGCTTATTTGATGGGCAGTTCCGTATTGCCTCTAAAAGACGATAGTGACTTGCCACGTGTTTAATATTATTTTGAGCACTGAACGTCATACAATATGTGGGGTAACTATCTAAAAAACAATAGTTTAACAGCAACTCTAAACAGTTGAGTTTAGATCATTTAAAGAGATAATCTCCCCGCTAACTGCGTAAAAATATAATTTCGACACATGAAACAACTAAACAAATACAGCCGAACGGTAACTCAAGACCCAACACAGCCAGCAGCGCAAGCAATGCTACATGCCATAGGGCTTACTAAAGAGGATTTCGAAAAACCCTTGGTTGGAATTGCAAGTACAGGTTATGAAGGCAACCCTTGTAACATGCACCTCAATGATTTAGCCAAGTTGGTAAAAGAAGGCACTTTAAACAAAGAAGTTGTAGGGCTTATTTTTAACACGATAGGTGTGAGCGATGGAATTTCAATGGGAACACCAGGAATGCGTTTCTCTTTACCCTCAAGAGATATCATTGCAGATTCCATGGAAACTGTTGTTCAAGCAATGAGTTATGATGGATTGATCACGGTTGTGGGTTGCGACAAAAACATGCCAGGCGCTTTAATGGCCATGATTCGGGTTGACAAGCCTGCCATTTTGGTATATGGAGGAACGATTGATTCGGGATGTCATAATGGAAAAAAACTAGATGTTGTTTCCGCATTTGAAGCTTGGGGAAGTAAAGTAGCAGGCACAATGTCTGAGTCTGAATTCGATCAAATTGTAGAGAAAGCGTGTCCAGGAGCTGGGGCTTGTGGAGGGATGTACACTGCTAATACAATGGCCTCTGCCATTGAAGCACTTGGAATGGCCTTGCCTTTTAACTCCTCTAATCCAGCAACAGGCGAAGAAAAAAAGAACGAAGCAATTAAAGCAGGAGAAGCCATGCGCATATTGCTCGAAAAAGATATAAAGCCATCAGATGTTATCACCAAAAAATCCCTTGAAAATGCCATTCGACTTGTGACCATTCTAGGCGGTTCTACCAATGCAGTTCTCCATTTTTTAGCCATCGCAAGAGCATCCCAAATAAAATTTACACTTGAAGATTTTCAAAGAATTAGTGATAGCACCCCATTTTTAGCAGATTTGAAACCCAGTGGAAAATACCTAATGGAAGATGTACACCGTGTTGGAGGAATTCCAGCCGTGATGAAATACTTATTAAACAAAGGACTCCTTCATGGAGATTGTTTGACTGTGACCGGAAAAACAATTGCTGAAAATTTATCTGAAGTACAAGATCTTTCTGAAGGTCAAGATGTAATCAAAACAATTGAAGAGCCAATCAAAACTTCAGGACATTTACGAATGCTTTATGGAAATTTAGCATCCGAAGGAAGTGTCGCTAAAATTACAGGAAAAGAAGGCTTGAAATTTAGAGGACCTGCAAAAGTTTTTGAAGGAGAATACGATGCTAATGACGGCATTCGTGATGGAAAAGTTCATAAAGGCGATGTAGTTGTCATTCGTTACGAAGGTCCTAAAGGAGGACCTGGAATGCCAGAAATGTTAAAACCAACGGCAGCTATTATGGGCGCTGGTTTAGGAAAAGATGTCGCTTTAATTACTGATGGACGTTTTTCAGGCGGTACACACGGATTTGTTGTGGGCCATATTACACCAGAAGCACAAGAAGGTGGAGTGATAGCTCTGGTAAAAGATGGAGATATCATCACTATCGATGCCGAAACAAATTCAATTCTTCTTGAGGTTTCTGAAAAAGAACTTAAAGAACGAAAAGCCCAGTGGAATGTACCCGATCTTAAAGTATCTAGAGGGGTATTATATAAATATGCAAGAACGGTTTCATCGGCATCTGAAGGGTGTGTAACCGATGAATTTTAAAATATAATTATGGAAACAGTAACCTCCAAACAAAAGGAATACTTAGAGCAACCAAAAGAACGTATTTCAGGAAGTGAAGCGATTGTAAGATGTTTATTAGCCGAAGGCGTAGAGGCTTTATATGGTTATCCTGGCGGAGCTATTATGCCCGTGTATGATGAACTCTATAAATATGAAGGCAAAATAAACCACGTGCTTACAAGACACGAACAGTGTGCCGCTCATGCTGCTCAAGGCTATGCCCGTATTTCTGGAAAAGTAGGTGTTGCTATGGCCACTTCGGGACCCGGTGCAACCAATTTAATTACAGGAATAGCAGACGCACAAATAGACTCAACACCCATTGTATGTATTACAGGGCAAGTGCCATCGCATTTGTTAGGGAGTGATGCGTTTCAGGAAACAGATATTGTTGGAATTTCTACCCCTGTTACCAAGTGGAATCACCAAATCACAAAAGCATCTCAAATCCCAGAAGTGATTGCTCGTGCTTTTTATATTGCTAGAAGTGGTCGTCCAGGACCTGTTTTAATTGACATTACAAAGGATGCCCAATTCGAAGAATTTGACTTCCAATACAAAAAATGTACAGGTGTTCGTAGCTATAAGCCTGTTCCAGAAATAGATGAAAATTCTATTACCGCTGCCGCTACGCTTATCAATTCTGCCAAAAAACCGATGATTGTTTGGGGTCAAGGCGTGATTCTTGGGAAAGCCGAAGAAGAATTGAAGGCTGTGATTGAAAAAACGGGGATCCCATCCGCATGGACCATTTTGGGCGCTTCAGCAATTCCTACCGCACACCCATTAAATGTTGGGATGGTTGGAATGCATGGAAATTATGCTCCTAACGTGCTGACAAATGAATGTGACGTATTGATCGCAATTGGAATGCGATTCGACGATCGTGTGACAGGAAAATTAGACGAGTATGCAACACAAGCCAAAATTGTTCATTTTGAAATCGATCCCGCAGAAATTGATAAAAATGTAAAAACAGATGTCGCAGTTTTGGGAGATGCCAAAGCAAGTTTGAAAAAATTAGTATCATTGCTAAATACTAATTCACATCCAGATTGGTTGCAGAAATTTAAGGATCTATATACTATTGAATACGATAAAGTGATCAAAAATGACCTTCATCCAACAGCCAAAGGCCTTACTATGGGCGAAGTACTTAAAGAAATAAACAGTCAAACCAAAGGCGAAGCAGCGATTGTTACAGATGTGGGGCAACATCAAATGATTGCCTGTCGTTATGCGGACTTTAACGTTAGTAAAAGCAACATCACCTCCGGTGGTCTCGGCACTATGGGCTTTGCATTGCCAGCAGCAATTGGTGCTAAAATGGCGGCTCCAGAAAGGGAAGTTGTTGCGATTATTGGTGACGGCGGATATCAAATGACAATCCAAGAGTTAGGCACTATTTTTCAGAACAAAGTTCCTGTGAAAATAGTCGTATTGAATAACGAGTTTTTAGGAATGGTACGTCAATGGCAACAACTATTTTTTGATAAGCGTTATGCCTCAACCGAAATGGTGAACCCTAACTTTGTGGCGATTGCACAAGGCTATTATATAGAAGCAAAAAAAGTAACCAAAAGAGAGAATCTGGCAGCGGCAGTAAAAGAAATGATCGCCAGTGATGAACCGTACTTCTTAGAAGTTTGTGTAGAAAAAGAAAACAACGTATTTCCAATGGTTCCATCGGGAGCATCGGTTTCAGAGATAAGATTAGAATAAGAATGGGAACAGAAAAACAACTTTATACAATTTCAATATATACTGAAAACAATATAGGATTGCTCAATCGTATTTCAGCAATTTTTCAGAGAAGACACATCAACATTGAAAGTATCAATACCTCTGTTTCAGAAATTGAAGGTGTATCGCGATTCACTATTTTGGTGAGTATGACCGAAGATCAAATCAAAAAGATTCTTGGGCAAATTGAAAAACAAGTGGAGGTTATAAAAGCCTATTACCACAACGAAGAAGATACGATTTATCAAGAATCATGCTTGTTTAAAATTAAATCAGACTTATTGTTTGAAGAGCGTCAAATTCAAAATATAATCAAAGAAAGCAATGCACGAATCGTTACTGTAAACAAAGAGTTTTTTGTACTTGAAAAATCGGGACGCAGAAGTGAACTAGAACAATTACACAGAGAATTAAGCGCATTCGGGATCATGCAGTTTGTACGATCGGGACGTATTGCAATAACCAAAGACAAATTAAAAATAACGGAAATGCTAAATGCATTCAAAAATTAACAAAATGGCAAATTATTTCAACACATTAACATTAAGAGAAAAATTAGAGCAATTAGGGAAATGTCGTTTTATGGACGCTTCAGAATTTGAAGATGGAGTAGCCGCACTAAAAGGCAAGAAAATTGTTATTGTAGGTTGTGGAGCCCAAGGATTAAACCAAGGTTTAAATATGAGAGATTCTGGTTTAGATATTTCTTATACACTTAGACAAGCTGCGATAGACCAAAAAAGAGAGTCGTATGTAAATGCAACGTCTAACAATTTTAATGTTGGAACGTATGAAGAATTATTGCCATCAGCAGACGTAGTTATTAACCTGACCCCAGATAAGCAACACACAAATGTGGTAAAAACAATTATGCCTTTACTAAAAAAAGGAGCCACATTGTCTTATTCTCATGGTTTTAATATTGTTGAAGAGGGAATGCAAATCCGTGAAGACTTAACTGTAATTATGGTCGCACCAAAATGTCCTGGTTCTGAAGTTAGAGAAGAATATAAAAGAGGGTTTGGAGTGCCAACATTAACCGCAGTACATCCAGAAAATGATCCAGAAGGAAAAGGCTGGGCGCAAGCAAAAGCCTATGCAGTTGCCACAGGGGGGCATAGAGCAGGGGTCTTAGAATCTTCATTTGTTGCTGAGGTAAAGTCTGATTTAATGGGAGAGCAAACTATTTTATGTGGGTTGTTACAAACAGGAGCAATTTTATCTTTTGATAAAATGGTAGCAGAAGGAATTGATGCCGGATATGCTGCTAAATTAATTCAGTACGGATGGGAAACTGTTACCGAAGCATTAAAGCATGGAGGTATTACCAATATGATGGACAGACTGTCGAATCCTGCAAAAGTAGAAGCATTTAGACTTTCTGAAGAATTAAAAGAGATTATGCGTCCATTGTTCCAAAAACATATGGATGATATTATGACGGGTCATTTTTCTAAAACAATGATGGAAGATTGGGCGAATGATGATAAAAATTTATTAACTTGGAGGGCGGCTACAGGAGAAACCGCTTTTGAAAAGCAAACAATTACAGAACAAGAAATTACAGAACAAGAATATTTTGATCACGGAACGTTATTAGTTGCTTTTGTTAGAGCTGGTGTTGAATTAGCTTTTGAAGCAATGACAGATTCTGGCATTATTGACGCTTCTGCATATTACGAGTCTTTGCACGAAACGCCATTAATTGCAAATACAATTGCAAGAATGAAATTAGCTGAAATGAACCGTGTAATTTCTGATACGGCAGAATATGGCTGCTATTTATTTGATCATGCTTGTAAACCGTTGTTAACAGACTTTATGAAGACTGTAAAAACGGATGTTATTGGTAAATCATTCAGTTCAGAGAACGGAGTTGATAATCAAGAATTAATTAGAATTAATGCGATTATTAGAAATCACCCAGTAGAAGTCGTAGGAGCAAAATTAAGAGCCTCTATGACCGCAATGAAAGTTATAAAAACAGACGCCTAAAACGAATGTCCGACACGACTCCTTATTTTCCAACAATTGAAGCAGTTGAAGCTGCTGCAAAAAAACTAGAAGGTGTAGCCAATATTACGCCTTTGACCCCCAACATGCAGTATTCATCAACGTACGATTGTAACATTAGTTTTAAACGCGAAGATTTGCAAGTTGTTCGATCCTATAAAATTAGAGGCGCTTATAATAAAATGTCTTCTTTAACTGAACAAGAAGCTGCTAACGGAGTGGTATGTGCAAGTGCAGGAAATCACGCTCAGGGAGTTGCATTGTCCTGTAAACTATTAAAGATACAGGGGACTATTTTTATGCCGTCCACCACCCCGAATCAAAAAATTGAGCGGGCCAAAATGTTTGGGGAACACTTTGTCAAAATCATTCTGATAGGTGACAGTTTTGACGATGCATACAATGCCGCTATAAAAGATTGTACAGAACGCCAGAAAACATTCATACACCCTTTCAACGACGAAAAAGTTATAGAGGGTCAGGCAACATTAGGCTTGGAATTGATCCACCAAACAGGGACTCCCATTGATTATATATTTGTAGCCGTTGGTGGAGGCGGACTTGCTTCGGGGCTGTCCACGGTTTTTAAACAGTTATCTCCAAACACTAAAATCATTGGTGTGGAGCCAGAAGGAGCTCCTTCCATGAAAATGGCGTTTCAAAAAGGAGAAGTTGTAGAATTAGAAGCGATTGATAATTTTGTAGATGGCGCAGCAGTCAAGCGTGTTGGAGATAAAAACTTTACGATTTGTAAGAGCAACCTACATGATATGATTACGATTCATGAAGGTAATGCGTGTCAAACGATCTTAGATTTATATAATAAGGAAGCGATTATAGCCGAACCCGCTGGTGCATTAAGTGTATCTGCTTTGGAAGAATATAAAGACGAAATAAAAGGAAAAAATGTAGTGTGTATTATCAGTGGCGGCAATAATGATATTACACGAACTGCGGAGATTAAAGAACGTGCTTTACTCTACTCAAACCTAAAACATTACTTTATAGTTACGTTCCCTCAACGTGCGGGTGCTTTGCGAGAGTTTGTAGTCGATATATTAGGACCGAATGATGACATCGCACACTTTGAATACACCAAAAAGGTGAATAGAGAAAATGATGTTGCAGTGGTGGGAATTGAGCTAAAATCTCAACACGATTTAGAGCCCTTGATTGCAAAAATGAAAGAATATAATTTTTATGGAGACTACCTAAACGAAAAACCTGATTTATTTCAGTTTTTAGTTTAGATAGTTCTTATATGGAGTCTCAACTTACTTTTTTGAGTAGTCCTTAACTTCAGTGACTCTTAGTGTATTAACCATCCCTTTTTCTTTCATTGGCATAGCCGCCAAACTAATGACCATATCGTCTTTTTCAACGTATCCCTTATTAAAAGCAATTTCATTCACATCATTAATCGTTTGGTCCGTAGACGAAAATTTGTCATAATGAAAGGCACGAACTCCCCACAGCAAATTCAACTGAGAAATAATTCGTTTGTTCGATGAAAACACAAGAATATGAGCATCAGGACGCCAAGCCGAAATCTGAAAAGCAGTATATCCACTGTTTGTTAAGGTTGAAATGGCACGTGCGTTAATTTCATTAGCCATATTTGCGGCATGATAGCAAATAGACTTTGTAATGTAACGTTTTGTGCGAATGTGCGGTGGATTCTGAGGCACATTAATTAACTCTGAACTTTCGACAGTTTTTATAATATCTGACATTTTTTCAATCACTTGAACAGGGTATTGTCCAACAGAAGTTTCACCAGAAAGCATTACGGCATCTGCACCATCCATTACCGAGTTGGCAACGTCATTAACTTCAGCACGCGAAGGCGTAAGGCTGTTAATCATGGACTCCATCATTTGGGTCGCAATAATGACTGGGATACGCGCTTGCTTGGCTTTTAGAACCAATTGTTTTTGAATTAAGGGGACTTGATGCGCTGGAATTTCAACTCCCAAATCGCCTCTGGCAACCATTAATCCATCACAATACGCCACAATTTTATCAATATTTTCTACCGCCTCTGGTTTTTCTATTTTGGCGATAATTGGAATTTTAGAAGGACTGTGTTCAGCGATTAAGTCTTGCAACTCCATTAAATCTTCGGGGTGTCTTACAAACGAAAGTGCCATCCAATCCACTTCTTGAGAAATTGCAAATATCGCATCTTCTTTATCTTTTTCGGTAAGTGCTGGCTGTGAGATATCAGTGTTAGGTAAGTTAACCCCTTTTTTTGACTTCAAAGGACCTCCTTGAATGACTTTGGCCTTTACCTCATCTTTTTGGTTACTAGAAATGACTTCAAAAAGAAGTTTCCCATCATCCAATAAAATACGTTCGCCTGGTTTTGTGTCTAAAGGAAAACGTTCATAGGTCATATAAACGCGTTCTTTAGTACCTTCAAAACGTTCGCCTGTAGCAAATATAATTTCATCCCCTGGGTTTACAACCACATCATCTTTCATGACGCCTACACGGAGTTTAGGTCCTTGTAAATCTGCTAAAATGCAAGCATTGTAACCATGTTCCTCATTGATCTCTCGAATGTTTTTGATACGAGTTTTTACATCTTCATAGTCTGCATGTGAAAAATTAATTCTAAACACATTAACTCCAGCAGCAACCATTTTTAGGAGCATTTCCTTTGAACTTATTGCTGGGCCTAGAGTCGCGACTATTTTTGTTTTTTTTCTTTTATGTGACATTAATTAAATATTAAATGTTCTTTTGATTTTAGTTGTAAAACATCCACACGATAAGCTGTGGATATTTTGGATATATTTTGAATCGTATTTAGGACTTCTTTTTCATTTATAATTCCACCACCGTTGTCAATTTTTAAAAAATAATCAACTGAAGCGTGATCAGATAATAAGGAATGTACAGTCCATGCATGATCGTTACTTTCTGCAAATAAGCCGGTCGAAATAGGCACACTATTTTCTACAAGGCAATTGTTTTTAATGAGATGCCACGATGTTTGTAAAGCGTTATCATTCCATTCAAAAACAGAAAAAGAAGCAGTCGAATTTGTGAAATCTAAATCTTCTTTTGTGCGCACCAACCGTATTGCCAAATTTTGGTTTAAAAAGTATGCCAACCGATAGTCTTCAATATCGCTATGGATAGCCAATAGCGAGTAATTTGCATCTTCAAAATCATCAACAAGAAGTTTGTGTACTGCCATGTGTCTTAATAAACATTTTGTAAATATAAGATATTCACACAATAATTGACTTCGTATTGATGCTTCTTAGAGTTAAATTGTTACGAAAACGTTATAGTTTTTCTGAGTTTTTGATTAATAGGACTTATCAATCTTTCCTTGCAACGCAAAATAAGCGCGTTTTGAGACTTTTTCCTCTGCTTTCTTTTTAGAAGTTGCGCGAGCTTTTGCAATAGTTTTTCCGTCAATAAGAAGTTTTACAGAAAAATGTTGAAGAATGTCTTGTCCCGCATCTTTCTGGTTTTCAAAATTAAAATGTTTCTTTTCTTTTTGACACCATTCAATAATAAGGCTTTTGTAGCTGATTACTTTTCCTTCCAAAAGATCAATGTCCACATGAGGGGTAATGACCCTTTTGTAAATAAATTTTTCACAAACGGCATATCCTTTATCCAAAAAAACAGCTCCAATTAAGGATTCCAACAAATTCCCATGAATGTTATCCCCAAACTGACTGATGGGAATTTTTGTACGTAAAAAAGATGAAAGCCCCAGTTCTTTTCCGATTTCGTTAAGATGTTCTCTGCTGACAATTTTTGAACGCATTTTTGTTAAATATCCTTCGTTGCCATCAAGAACTTTTTCAAAGAGATAATGAGCGATGACAGCACTTAATACAGCATCCCCAACATATTCTAAGCGTTCATAGCTTATTGAGTTTCCAAAAGAATCTTTTTGATTGGTTGAGCCGTGTGTAAAGGCTTTTATATAGTAATATAATTTTTTAGGAGTGTATCCAACAATTTGGCTTAAAGAAGCCTTTAATGAAGTGTTATTAGGAGAATTTGGTTTGAATATGTTTCGAAAAGAAATCAATAGAGGTTAATCTAATTTCTTAAACACAACACAAGCGTTATGACCACCAAAACCAAACGTATTACTCATCACGATTTTAACATCTCGTTTTTGAGCCTTGTTTAGGGTAAGGTTTAATTCTGGGTCAATGTTTTCATCTGGAGTAACGTGGTTGATTGTTGGAGGAACGATGCCATGCTCTATCGATAAAATAGCAGAAATAGCTTCAATTGCTCCAGCGGCACCAAGTAAGTGTCCAGTCATGGATTTCGTAGAATTTATATTTATGTTTTTGGCATGTGCTCCAAAAACTTCTGAGATTGCTTTTAATTCAGCGACATCTCCCAATGGTGTAGAAGTTCCATGAGTATTAATCGCATCGACATCTTCTGGTTTAATTCCTGCATTTTCCAAACAGTTTTTCATCACTGCAATAACGCCAACTCCGTCAGGATGTGGTGCTGTCATGTGGTAGGCATCTGATGAGAGTCCACCTCCGATTAGTTCTGCATAGATTTTAGCTCCTCTAGCCTTGGCGTGGTCATAATCCTCTAAAACAAGTGCTCCTGCTCCTTCGCCCAATACAAAACCATCTCTGGTGGCATCAAAAGGCCTCGAAGCTGTTTCTGGGCTTTCATTTCTTGTAGATAACGCATGCATTGCATTAAACCCACCCATTCCTGATTCGTTTACAGTTGCTTCACTTCCGCCAGTAACAATAACGTCACAGTGTCCAAGACGAATTAAATTTAAAGCGTCAAAAATAGCATTAGCTGAGGACGCACAAGCAGATACGGTTGTATAATTTGGCCCCATAAATCCATGTTTGATAGAAATATTACCAGGCGCAATATCTGCAATCATTTTAGGAATAAAAAAGGGATTAAATCTAGGGGTCCCATTTCCATTGGCAAAGTTCATTACCTCGTTTTGGAAGGTTTCAATTCCGCCAATTCCAGCACCCCAAATAACACCTACTCTAAATTTGTTTAAGGTGTCTAAATCTAGTTTGGCATCTATGATAGCTTCGTCAGAAGCTACCATAGCATATTGCGCAAACCGATCCATTTTTCGGGCTTCTTTACGATTTAAGAAGTCCGTTACATCGAAATTTTTTAATTCACAAGCAAATTTTGTTTTGAAATGTTCGGTATCAAAATAAGTTACAGGAGCACAACCACTAGTACCACTTATTAGGGCTTCCCAATAAGCGTCTTTGTTATTGCCTATGGGAGTCAAAGCTCCCAAGCCTGTTACTACAACGCGCTTTAGTTCCATAAAAAATTAAAAGGTATTATTTTGCAGTTTCAATATATGAAACAGCCTGACCTACAGTAGCAATGTTTTCTGCTTGATCATCTGGGATTTGAATGTCAAATTCTTTTTCAAATTCCATTATTAGCTCTACAGTATCTAACGAATCTGCGCCTAGGTCGTTTGTGAAGCTAGCTTCTGTTACTACTTCGTTTTCATCAACGCCCAATTTGTCCACGATAATCGCTTTTACTCTTGATGCAATGTCTGACATAATCTTTAATTTTAAGTTTAAATTAGGATGCAAAAGTAAAAAACTTTATATTAAAAAACATAATTAGTTTAAAAATGTGCACTTATTTGTGTTAAAATCGACGATGTGTTAGTGTTTTACTTCTCAATGTGGATTATTATTCTTTTTTTTGTTGAACAATCCCCACCCAAAAAAATTTTTAATGAAACGAATTGCAATTTTTGCTTCTGGATCTGGATCGAATGCCGAAAATATCATTACATATTTTCAAAATAACAAGAAAGCTGAAGTAGTTTTGGTTCTTTCAAACAATCCAAACGCCTTAGTTTTAGAGCGTGCCAAGAAGTTGGGGGTTCAAAGCCTGGTGTTTAATAAACACCAACTGAACGATTCTAATTGGGCAGTTGAAAATTTAAAAAACCTTGACTTAATTGTATTAGCTGGGTTTTTATGGAAATTTCCGGAACATTTATTAGAAAACTATGAAAACAAAGTGGTGAATGTACACCCTGCTTTATTACCAAAATATGGCGGAAAAGGCATGTATGGGATGTATGTGCACGAAGCTGTGGTTGAAAACAGGGAGACGGAATCGGGGATTACAATTCATTATGTGAACGAGCATTACGACGAGGGGGCGATTATTTTTCAAGCAAAATGTACCATTACCGCCAAAGACACTCCTAGTGATGTTGCTGCTAAAATTCATGAATTAGAAATGAGATACTTCCCGGAAATTGTTCAACAGATACTTTCTAAAAATGGCTAAACCAAAAAAAAAATATTATACGGTTTGGAAAGGACATCGTACGGGAGTTTTTGAAACCTGGGATGATTGTAAATCACAAATCACAAATTTTGAAGGAGCACAATACAAATCATTTCCAACATTTGAATTAGCAAAAACCGCACTGAAAGGAAATTATAAAGATTATATTGGCAAGAGCAAAAAATTTTCGAGTGCTTTGTCCGAAACCCGATTGAAACTTATTGGTCAACCGAATTACAATTCTATTGCAGTGGATGCCGCTTCTAGTGGCAACCCAGGCATAATGGAATACCGAGGAGTCGATACTCAGTCCAAAAAAGAATTATTTCGTAAAGGCCCATACCAACATGGAACAAACAATGTGGGGGAGTTTTTAGCCCTTGTACATGGTTTGGCATTTTTAAAACAAAATAACAGCGATCGAATTCTTTATACAGATTCAAGGACTGCCATGAGCTGGGTCAAAAAAAAACAATGCAACACCAAACTGCAACGCACTGCCGCGAATACGGCTTTATTTACTCTTGTAGATCGAGCTGTTTTATGGCTAACAAACAACACTTACACCACCACTATTGTCAAATGGGAAACCAAGGCTTGGGGCGAAATTCCTGCCGATTTTGGGCGTAAATAAATTAAGTCATTAGAGCGTAGTTTATTGTTTTATAAGGACTAAAAAATACGTAACTTTGCTCTTTAAAATTTTAAAATATCCTATGAGTAAATTGGTAATTGTTGGAACCGTCGCATTTGATGCTGTTGAAACTCCTTTTGGAAAGACTGACAAAATTCTTGGCGGATCGGCTTCCTACATAGGGCTTTCTGCCTCGCAATTTGAAGTTGATAGCGCGATTGTTTCCGTAGTGGGCGGTGATTTTCCTCAGGATTATTTAGATCTTTTTCTTGAGAGAGATATCGATATTTCAAGTATCAAAATAGAAAAAGAAGGGAAGACCTTTTTTTGGAGTGGACGCTATCACAACGATATGAATACACGGGATACGTTGGCAACCGAACTTAACGTATTAGAAAACTTTCAACCGATAGTACCTGAAGCTTATAAAGATGCGAAAATTTTGGTTTTAGGAAATTTACACCCGATTGTACAATCTAGTGTTTTAGATCAAATGTCAGACGCCTCTACATTGGTTATTTTAGACACGATGAATTTTTGGATGGACCATGCACTGAATGACCTTTTAGAAGTTATTAAGCGGGTGAATGTGATTACTATTAACGACGAAGAAGCCCGCCAATTAACAGGAGAATACTCTTTAGTAACTGCGGCAAGAAAAATACATGAGATGGGCCCCGAGTATGTGGTCATCAAAAAAGGAGAACATGGAGCATTACTATTCAATGGAACCAATGTATTTTTTGCACCGGCTCTCCCATTAGAATCTGTTTTTGACCCTACTGGAGCAGGCGATACTTTTGCAGGAGGATTTGCAGGGTTTTTAGCCCAGACAGAAAACATATCTTTCGAGAACATGAAAAAAGCGGTTATTTATGGGTCCACGCTTGCATCGTTTTGTGTTGAGAAATTTGGCACAGAACGTTTGGAGTCTTTACACCCCGAAGAGGTGCACACACGCCTCAAAGCTTTTAAAGATCTGACAAGATTTGAAATAGAGTTAACAACATAATTAAACGCGCCAATTTGGTGCGTTTTTTATTTAATATATAATTAGGAAACGAAAATGAGCGATGCTATAAAACACGAATGTGGAATTGCACACATTAGACTTTTAAAACCATTAGAGTTTTATAAAAAGAAATATGGAACAGCTTTTTATGGAATCAATAAGATGTATCTCATAATGGAAAAGCAACACAACCGTGGTCAAGACGGTGCAGGTTTTGCAAGTATTAAATTAGACATGCAACCTGGAGAGCGCTATATAAGTCGTGTGCGTTCGGTTGCGCAACAGCCCATTCAAGATATTTTTGCTCAGATTAATAATCGAATTAATGATGTATTGGCAGAGCATCCAGAATTGACGAATGATGCGGAGGCACAAAAAAAAGCAGTGCCGTATTTAGGAGAGGTCATGCTGGGTCATGTCCGTTATGGTACATTTGGCAAAAACAGTGTTGAAAGCGTACACCCCTTTTTGAGGCAGAACAATTGGATGCATCGAAATTTGATTTTAGCAGGAAATTTTAACATGACGAATGTTAAAAGCTTATTTAAAAATCTTGTTAAGATTGGACAGCACCCTAAAGAGTACACAGATACCATTACCATTATGGAGAAAATTGGACATTTTCTGGATGATTCGGTTTCAAAACTTTATAAAAAGCTCAAAAAGGAAGGCTATAATAAAATGGAATGTTCACCCTTGATTGCGGAGCGTTTAAACCTTAAAAAAATATTAACCAAAGCGGCTAAAAGCTGGGACGGTGGTTATGCTATGGCGGGGCTTTTAGGGCATGGAGATTCTTTTGTTTTAAGAGATCCATCGGGCATCCGACCAGCCTATTACTACATGGATGATGAAGTTGTCGTTGTCGCTTCCGAGCGTCCAGTGATTCAAACAGTTTTTAATGTTAACTATGATGAAGTTCACGAGTTACCTCCTGGAAGTGCGATTATTACAAAAAAATCAGGAGAAACATCCATAAACAAAATTTTAGAACCTTTAGAGCGCAAGGCTTGTTCGTTTGAACGTATTTATTTTTCCAGAGGAAGTGATGCCGAAATTTATCAAGAACGAAAATTACTCGGAAAACTGATTGTTCCTGAAGTTTTGAAGCATGTAGATTATGATATTAAAAACACCGTTTTTTCATACATTCCTAATACAGCAGAAACATCGTTTTTTGGGATGATTGAAAATGTTGAAGAGTATTTGAATAAAACGAAAACTGAACAAATTTTAAAAGGAAAACGCTCTCTTTCTGCGGAAAAAGTAACACAGATACTTTCGGAACATACACGTGTCGAAAAAATTGCTATTAAAGATGTCAAGTTAAGAACCTTTATCACAGAAGATAGTAGCCGTGATGATTTGGTAGCGCATGTGTACGATGTTACTTATGGCGTTATTAAGCCAGAAGATAACCTTGTTATTATTGATGATAGCATCGTTCGAGGCACAACCCTAAAGAAAAGTATTCTGAAGATGTTGGATCGTTTAACGCCAAAACGAATTGTGGTGGTGTCTTCAGCGCCTCAAATTCGCTATCCAGATTGTTATGGAATTGATATGGCAAACCTCGAAGGGTTGGTTGCGTTTAGAGCCGCACTGTCTCTGTTAAAAGATGCTGACATGTATCATATTGTCGAAGAGATTTATACACGATGTAAAGCCCAAGAAAATTTAGAAGACTCGAAGGTTCAAAATTTTGTAAAAGAAATTTATGCACCATTTACACCTCAACAAGTGTCGGACAAAATTGCAGAGCTATTGAGTGAAGATGGAATCAATGCTGAGGTTAAAATCATATTTCAATCTATAGAGAATTTACATAAAGCCTGTCCGAAAAATTTAGGAGATTGGTATTTCACAGGAAATTACCCGACCCCCGGAGGTAATCGAGTAGTAAATAGGGCATTCATAAACTTTTTTGAAGAAAATAATGAGAGAGCTTACTGATAAAAAGTGCAGTTTATCTAGTAAATATGCAGTTTATCTAAAATAAATTTTTACTACTCATTAAACTTATATATTTGAATCACCATAACATAAGTAGGTTAAGTTCATGGTAGATTTGGGGCAAAAAAGGTGAACGCAAGTTCACCTTTTTTATTTTCCACATTTTTTTAACTCTTATTTTGCAGCAGCAAAACGTGTTTCAACCTCTTTCCAATTAATCACATTAAAGAACGCTTCAATATAATCTGGACGACGGTTTTGGTAGTTCAAGTAATAGGCATGTTCCCATACATCTAGGCCTAAAATTGGAGTTCCTCCACAGGACACACCTGGCATTAATGGGTTGTCTTGATTTGGTGTAGAACACACCTCAACTTTTCCACCTTTATGGACACACAACCAAGCCCATCCAGATCCAAACTGCGTTGCAGCAGCTTTACTGAATGCGGTTTTAAAACCCTCAAAAGAACCATAAGCAGCAAGAATAGCATCTTTGAGTTCGCCCGAAAGGTCTTCTTTTCCTACGGGATTCATAACTTCCCAAAACAGCGAATGGTTGTAAAATCCACCACCGTTATTTCGGACAGCCTTATTAGACATGTCCAAGTTTTCAAGGATTGTTTCAATGGATTTGTTTTCTAAATCCGTGCCAGCAATTGCAGCGTTTAGATTGTTTGTATAGCCGTTATGATGTTTTGAATGGTGGATTTCCATTGTTCGTGCATCAATATTCGGTTCGAGAGCATCATAAGCATAATTTAATTTTGGTAATTCAAAAGCCATAAAAATTTGTTTTAAAATGTTTAAATAATAATTCCAAAGTTACAATATTCAAATAATAATTATAGGCATATGTAATTAAGATTGTTTATTTTGGTATAAATTTTATTTAGTGAACGCATCAACATTCAACATCTATAATGCATCGGCAGGAAGTGGTAAAACATTTACCTTGGTCAAAGACTATTTAAAAATAGTTTTGACTTCCAAAGAGTTTTTACCTCATCGCCATATTTTAGCAATTACCTTTACAAACAAGGCTGTGGATGAAATGAAAACGCGAGTTATAGAAGCGCTAATGACATTTGCTGCACCGTCTATCTTAACAAAATCAGATGCCTTATTTGAACAAGTTGTTAAAGAGTTAGATCGTTCGCCAAAAGAAATTCACCATAAATCCAACCAACTTCTCAGTAAAATACTGCATAATTATGCAGCATTTGACATTTCTACAATTGATAAGTTTACTCAAAAACTGATTCGCACTTTTGCATTCGATTTAAAACTCCCCATGAATTTTGAGGTTGAATTAGACACAGATTTTTTACTAAAAAAAGCGGTCAGTCGTTTACTGTCCAAAGCTGGAAAAAATAAGGAACTCACAAAAGTGTTGGTTGAGTTTGCGATTGAAAAAGCAGACGATGATAAAAGTTGGAACATTGCTTTAGATTTAGCCAAAACAGCCAAGCTTTTAACAAGAGAATCAGATGCGCCTTATCTAGAAGAACTTTCTCAATGTACGTTACAAGATTTTGGCACCCTGAAATCAACCTTAATAAAAGAGATTCGCGAAACAGAACTACAGATTGTTGCGTTGTCCACCCAGATTTTAGAGTTGATTTCAGCCAGTGGTATTGAATTTTCAGATTTTACAAGAGGGTCCTTACCAAAACATTTTAAGGCATTAAGATCCAAAAAATTTGATCTTAGTTTTACAGCCCAATGGCAACAATCCATAGAAACCACCGCGTTGTACACCAAAAAAGCCTCCCCTAGTGTTACCGCCGCTATTGATAGGCTACGCCCCCAACTTGTAGCGGTATTTCAAAAAACCAAAGAATCCGTTTATCGTATTCGGTATTTAAATAATATTAGAAAAAACACCACACCACTTTCGGTTTTGAATTTGATTCATCAAGAACTAAAAACGATCAAAGACGAAGAAAATTTGTTGATGATTTCTGAATTTAATACCATCATAAGTCAGCAAATAAAAGATCAGCCAGCACCTTATATTTATGAACGTATCGGTGAAAAATTTAATCATTTTTTTATTGATGAGTTTCAAGATACTTCCGAATTACAATGGGAAAATTTGACTCCCTTAATAATAAACACATTGGCGCAAGAAAATGGGAGTTCTATGTTGGTAGGAGATGCCAAACAAGCAATTTATCGATGGAGAGGTGGGAAGTCAGAGCAGTTTATCAATTTGTATAACAATGCGACTACATTCCCTTTTGAAGCGACACTTTCTAAACTTCCAACAAATTATAGAAGTTGCAGTCAGGTGGTTGATTTTAACAACAAATTTTTTAAACACCTATCAACGGTTGTTTTCTCAAATGACACCTATAAGGCACTATACCAGTCAGCGTCTCAATTAGGATTTAAAAACAAGAAGGGGTATGTGAATATTTCCTTTTTGGAGTTTGAAAAGGGAGCAGATAAATCACTTTTATATGCAGAAAAAGTTTTAAAAATTATTCGATCTTATTTAGATTCAAGCGAGGATGCAGCCATGAAAGATATTTGTGTGTTGGTTCGAAAACGAAAAGAAGGAGTTGCTGTGGCAAATTTATTGAGCCAATCTAAAATTGATATTGTCTCGAGTGAAACTCTATTAGTGGCACAGTCACCAGAAGTAAATCATATTATGAACGTATTGGAATATATGCATGAACCTTCTAATATACAAGCCAAACTCGAGGTGATCAATTATGTTGCAACCCATACCGATGTAGGGGATCCACACTTATTTCGTTTAAAGTGTATCCCTTTAAATCGTGTTGCTTTTTTTCGAGCGCTGCAACCCTTAGGACTAAATTTCAATCTTAGAACAGCATTACAACTTTCTATATATGAATCTGTAGAGTATATAATTAGTAGTTTTCAACTTGTAAAAACCTCGAATGCTTACATTCAGTTTTTCCTAGATTTTGTAATTGAATTCACTCAAAAAACAACATCGAGTGTCCGTCAATTTATAGATCACTACAATCTAAAAAAGGACACTTTAAGTGTCGTCACTCCAAAAGGAATAAATGCCGTTCAAATAATGACGATTCATAAATCTAAAGGACTGGAGTTCCCAGTTGTTATTTTTCCATTTGCAGAATTGGATATTTATAAAGAATTGGAGCCTAAAGAATGGATGCCAATGGATACTTCTTTTGCTCCTTTTTCACATTTTTTATTAAATTATAACAAAGATTTTGAAGCATTTGGAACGGAAGGCGCTGCCATCTTTAAGGACCACCAATCAAAATTGGAGCTCGACAACATTAACCTGTTGTACGTAGCGCTCACTAGGGCAGTTGAGCAATTATATATTGTTGGAAATGCAGCGGTTGCCAAAAATGGAGCTGAAAATCTTAAAACATATTCCGGACTTTTAATTAATTATTTAAAATCATCAGGACGTTGGAAAGACGGAAAGTTGGAATATGAGCTTGGAAAGCTCCAAAGCATAGAAACTCCAAAACCCGCCAAATATCCGACAGTATATCAGAGTAAATTTATATCAACTCCAAAGGCACATCTCAATGTATCAATGGCAACAAATGCGGGATACCTATGGGATACTGTACAAAAAGAAGCACTTGAGAGAGGGAATTTGGTTCATTTACTAATGTCAAAAATTTATACCAAAGACGACATTGAAATTACGTTGAATGATTTTTTTAATGCAGGTGTGATATCATCAGCTCAAAGCGACGCACTTTTAAAGACCTTAGAGGCGATTGTTGGCCACCCATTGTTAGCACCCTATTTTAGTTCAGACTTAGAGGTTTATAACGAAAGAGAAATTATGACTTCCAGTGGAAAAATCATTATTCCAGATCGGTTGGTTGTTTTCAAAGACTCCACAGCCGTAATTATTGATTATAAAACAGGTGACTCTTACGATAAATACGAAGCTCAACTCGAAAATTATTCGAAAATTATTGAGGAAATGGGGTATAAGGTTACCAAAAAAATAATCGTGTATATAAACGCCAGTTTACAGGTTAAAGTGTATTAGCTTTAAGACACTTTTAAATTCAAATTTCGTTAACCTGTAGCCCTTTGAAATTAATATTGTTTTTTTTGTGTAGAATATTTGTTTTATAGAATTAACGCCTTATTTTTGCAACTAATTAATCAAATAAATTAAAAACATCACTCATGAAAAATCTTAACAGATTAATTCTCACAACATTACTAGTGTTTGCGATTGGTAATGTAAATGCACAAGACGAAAATAACCCATGGCAAATTACAATAGGTGTAAATGCTGTAGATGTATTTCCTGTCGGTGAAGACGCTCCTCAAGGAGATTATTTCCAAGAATTTTATAACGTGGAAGACAACTGGAGCATTCTTCCTTCAGTCTCTTTAATTACACTACAAAAATACATAGATGAGGGTTTCTCAGTAGGTATTTCGGCATCTATCAACAGACTTGATAAATGGGGACAAACTGAGGATGGAACTCCAGTTTCTGTAAATAACTTAATGTATTATGCAGTTGATGGAAATGTAAAATATAGCCTTTCCGGTTTATTAAACACTAAAAAACTAGAGCCATTTGTTGGAGTTGGTGGTGGATATACTTGGATCGAAAAAGGACCTTACAGCCCAACATCTACTTCTGGAGATTCTGGTGCTTTAATTGGAGCTGGAACTTTAAATGGAACCGTTGGTTTGGCGTATTGGTTTTCTGACAATTTTGGAATCACAGCGCAGTCAACATACAAGCATTCTTTTAAAGACTACTTAACAAAACATTTCCAACATTCTGTAGGAGTTGCTTTCAATTTTGGTGGAACTGATACAGATGGTGACGGCATATATGATAAACATGATCTTTGTCCAGAAGTTCCTGGTTTAGAAGAATTCAATGGATGTCCTGATTCAGACGGAGATGGCATTGAAGATTCAAAAGATACATGTCCAGAATTAGCTGGTTTAGCTGAGTTCAATGGATGTCCTGATACAGACGGAGACGGTGTATCTGACAACAACGACACATGTCCAAATGAAGCAGGTTTAAAATCCTTAGCAGGATGTCCAGATGCCGATGCAGATGGTTTAGCAAATGCTCAGGATGAATGTCCAAATGAGGCAGGTCCAGTTGCTAACAATGGATGTCCTTGGAAAGATGGCGACAGCGATGGCGTATTAGATAAAGATGATAACTGTCCTACGGAAGCAGGAACTGTTGCAAACAATGGTTGTCCTGAAGTTGTTTTCCCTTCAGAAGAAGAACAAAACGAACTCATCAACTACTCTAGAACCATTAATTTTGCACTTGGAAAATCAAGCTTTAAAGAAGATGCTTATCCAACTCTAAAAGCAATTACTGCAATCTTAAAAGAGTATCCAAAAGCTAGCTTTGTTGTAGAAGGTCATACAGACAGTACTGGTACTAACAATAACTTCAACCAATTACTTTCAGAAAGAAGAGCTGAAAAAGTTGTAGATTATTTAGTCGAAAATGGTATTGCAGCTGATAGATTAAACTCAATTGGTTTTGGTGAAAACAAACCAATTGAATCGAACATGACTGAAGCAGGAAGAACTGCTAACAGACGTGTAGAAGTAAAATTGGCGGAATAGTTTTTACTATTTCATAATAAAAAGCTTAAAACGCTTCGCTATTGCGAAGCGTTTTTTTATTTTTATAACATGACAAGTTTTATTTATGACGTCCTAAAAGATTTGGAAACCCATTCGAAAGATGTTTCCAAACTCAGCCTCATTCTCCCTAACAAACGGGCTGGGATATTTCTCAAGATGGAATGGTCTAAATTAAATAAAACAACGGGTTTTTTACCCCAAATAATTGCTATTGAAACGTTTATAGAAGAATTATCTCAACTAAGGCTTCTTAGTAATACCGAACTAATCTTTGAGTTTTATGAAGTTTATTTAGAGCTTACCCCACTAAATGAAAGAGATTCATTTGATCGTTTTTCAAAATGGGCTCCCGTTGTGCTTCAAGATTTTAATGAAATTGATCGCTATCTAATTCCTCAGAATCAAATTTTTGAATACCTGTCCGCAATTCAAGAAATCAACCACTGGTCTTTAGATCCAAACACCACACCACTAATCAAAGGCTATTTATCTTTTTGGAAAAAGATACAGACCTATTATAAAAAATTTACGGAGCATCTTCTTCAAAAAGGAGTGGGATATCAAGGTTTAATTTATAGGGAGGCCGTAGAAAATTTAGAACTATATATTCAAAACCATCAAGACAAGTCCCATATCTTTTTAGGATTTAATGCTTTGAATGCATCTGAGTCAACGATTATTCAGGAGTTGTTACAACAAGACAAAGCAAAAATTTATTGGGATATTGACCAAATATTTCTAGATTCTCCTCAACACGATGCAGGCTATTTTATAAGACAACATCAAAAAAGTTGGAGCCATTTTAAATCACATCCTTTTAATTGGGTTTCTAATTATTATACCAAACCCAAAAACATTTCTGTCATTGGAACCCCAAAAAACATAGGTCAAGTTAAGTATGTAGGGGCATTATTACAGCAATTATACACAGAAAATAAACTTCAAAACACTGCCCTAGTTTTAGGAAATGAAGCGCTACTAATTCCGATATTGAATTCAATACCAAGCTCTATAGAAGATATCAATATTACTATGGGATTACCTTTAAAGCAAATTCCTTTTTCAGCTTTTATTGATCAATGGTTCCAACTTCATAAAGACCCCTCTCCCTTATATTATTATCAAGATGTGATAGGTGTATTATCACATCAATTTGTGCGCCCCTTGTTTCAAACTGAAGATCAAGATGCCGCTCAATTAATCATGACAACAATCAAACAGCAAAATCTAATAAGCCTCTCCAAAGATCAAATCATTGCCATTGCTCCTGATCATAAAGAAAATTTAGAACTTTTGTTTGAGACTTGGAACGACCAACCCACGAATGCAATCGAAAGTGTTTTATCGCTTATTTTTAAACTTAAAGACCATTATAACAAATCTAAAAACAAGCACCTATTAGCTTTAGAATATTTATATCGGTTCTCTGAAATTTTTAACCACCTACAACGCCTCAATACACGCTATAGCTACATCACAAATATCAAAGTTTTACAAAGTATTTATAAAGAATTATTAAGCCTTGAAACCTTGGATTTTAAAGGGCAGCCATTAAAAGGATTACAGATCATGGGAATGTTGGAGTCTCGTGTTTTAGATTTTGAAACGGTGATAATTGTCTCTGTAAATGAAGGGGTTCTCCCGGCAGGTAAAACAAATAATTCATTCATCCCCTTTGATGTTAAAATTGAAAATGGGCTTCCTACCTACAAAGAAAAAGACGCTGTTTACACCTATCATTTTTATCGATTGCTTCAACGTGCTAAGAATGCGCATATTATTTATAACACAGAACCTGATGTATTAAGTGGCGGTGAACGCAGTCGTTTTATAACCCAACTAGAGTTTGAAGCACATCATGCTTTAGATCATAAAATAGTAATTCCAGAAACGCCGCAAATCACCCCACATGCATTAACTGTAAAGAAGACGCCTGAAATCATTTCAAAACTCAAAAGTGTCGCTGCTAAAGGGTTTTCCCCTTCATCATTGAGCCAATACATTCGGAATCCAATGGATTTTTATAATCAGAAACTATTGGGTGTAAAAGAGGATATAACTTTAGAAGAAACGGTTGCTGCAAATACATTTGGAAGTATTATCCATAATACATTAGAAGCTTTTTACAAACCTTTTATTGGGCAGGTATTGCAGCCGTCAATGCTTACAGAACTAAAACCCAAAATTGACAGTACAGTTGCCCATTATTTTAATGAGATTTATAAGGAAGGTGATATCTCTCAAGGACTTAATCTTATTAGTTTTGAAATTGCCAAACGATATATTTCAAATTTTTTATCCTATGAATTGGCATGTATAAATAAAGGAGATGAAATTATAATTGAGGCGATTGAGTCCAAAATGGCTGTTGCCATTGATATTCCTGAACTTCAGACTCCGATTCAACTGATCGGAACCATTGATCGTATTGATATGTGTAATGGCACTCGTAGAATTATAGATTACAAAACGTCTCAGGTATCTCAATCTGAAATGGAATTGGTAAATTGGGACGATATTACAAACGACTACAAAGCACACAGTAAAAGTTTTCAAATTATGACCTATGCGTATATGTTAAATGCCCAAACGCCTTTTACCACGCCTGTAGAAGCGGGAATCATCTCTTTTAAAAATCTAAAATCAGGATTGCTAAAGTTTGCCAAGAAAGACAAGCCAGGGTCGTATGCTCAAAAAACAACCGTGTTGTCCTCCGATCTTTTGGTGCGTTATGAGTATGAACTCAAAACACTCATTCTTGAGCTTTTTAATCCCGATATTGATATTACCGAAAAAGAGGTTTAGATGGTCATTCAAGAAATAAACAAAGTCATTAAAGGTCCGCATCGTTTGCCGATTCTACTGGATGTCTTTTATAATAACACTGTAGAGCATGCGCCATTACTCATTTTTTGCCATGGGTATAAAGGGTTTAAGGACTGGGGGGCTTGGAATCTATTTGCAAAGACGTTTGCGGCATCGGGGATTGCCGTGCTGAAATTTAATTTTTCTCATAATGGCGGAACTATTGAGCAGCCAATTGATTTCCCAGACCTTGAAGCTTTTGGTCATAATAACTATACTAAGGAATTAGACGATTTGAATCAAGTATTAGATTGGGTTGAAACCGCCTATGCAAAACACTCTAATATTAATGTGTCTAACATTACTTTAGTAGGTCACAGTCGAGGCGGTGGAATTGTCACTCTAAAAGCAGCAGAGGATTCCCGTGTTAAAAAACTTGTAAGTCTTGCAGGAGTTTCGGACTTTAAATCTAGATTTCCCAAAGGGTCGGATCTTGATGTTTGGAAATCGACAGGTGTACGATTTGTTATGAATGGGCGTACCAAACAACAAATGCCACATTATTACCAGTTCTATGAGGACTTTATGGCGAATGCGTCTAGACTTACAATTCAGCTAGCTGCTAAAAGTTTAAAAGTACCTCATTTAATTATTCATGGAGATGCAGACACAAGTGTGGATTTAAAAGAAGCTTTTGCACTGCATAAATGGCATCCAGGAGGTCAGTTGGTTGTACTAAAGGGCGCAAATCATGTGTTTGGAAGTCATCATCCTTGGGATTTTAGTGAATTACCCCTGTATTTACAGCAGATTCACTCAAAAATTACCCACTTTATTAACAATTTGTGCTAGTTCTTAAAAAAAAGAGCATTTATCTGATATTTTTTTTGGAAAGAACAAACTAATTTTTGTAATTTAGACTAAAATAAATATATATTATGGGATATTCATTCAAAAATAGTAAAGGAAAGACGTATTTTTTACACACTAAAGATGTAATTCTTAAAGGTGGTAGAGAGCAAACTATCTATTATTTCGCAAAAGATGAGCGTAGTAATTCATGCGATCTTCCTGCTGGAAAAAAGATTGTAGAAAACGAAAAAACAGGACTCCCTTTTGTTAAAAAGGCCTAAGTTTTTCAATCTTATCAAAAAAAAACCCACTCTTATTGAGTGGGTTTTTTTTGTGCTTATAATATTAGGTCCAGATTTTATCTTTTTTCGGTCTTAAAACAGTATAAATCATAATTAAGGCAACAACTAAATGCATAAAGCCAAATTGCTGAGGGAGATCAAGGTACTTGCTTAAAATCAGATACCCTTGGAACAGATTTATAACTAAAATAGCACATCCGATTCTATTGCTCAGAGCCATTGCAGCCTTGTTTTTTTCGTCGAAGGGAGTGTTTATTGGAAGCGTGACAATCACTTGCCCCAAAAACATTACGATGATAAACAAATGTACTATATTATTATCTTGTGCATAACCTATTCCTTCTCCGATTATTGGACATATGCCAAAAAAACAAATTCCAAAAAGAAACAAAGCACGGATTCTTTTTATTGCTCCATATGCTGCGACTAAGATAAAAATGAAACAAAAAATATTGCCTGCACTTTCTAGTATAGGATTCATGAGGGGATTATTATAATAAGGTTTAGGTCAGTACCAATATAATCAAATTTGTAATTTAATACAAATTTTTTTGTGTTAACTTACAATTAAGTTTTTGTTCTTTATAGGGAAACCTGTTGTGACGCTCTACTATTTTTTTAAATACAATGAAGAAGATTCTCAAAAAAAGGACATGCCAAAGCTGTTTTTCCTTTTAACTTTTGTATTTTAAATAATATAAAACTACATTTAGTAGTTATTTTTTTAATACCCATTATATAAATTGTTGATATGAAGCCAATCATAAAATGTGTTTTATGGGCCATGTTTTTAGTGCTCTATTTGGGGTGTTCCAAAGACAATCCAGACGAACAAACTCCAACAAAAGAGCCAGAAGTGGTGGAAGCTTACGAAGCTTTAAATGTATCTTATGGTCCGGATGAAAATCAAGTGTTTGATATTTACCTCCCTGAAAACAGAACGGCTTCTACTAAAACACTCATTTTGATTCACGGTGGCAGTTGGTTTTCTGGAGATAAATCGGACATGAATACGATCAAGTTGTTCATTTCAACACTTCACCCAGATGTGGGTATTATTAATATGAATTATACCTTGGCTGGGGTTAATAACCCGCCAGTCCCAATGCAAACGGAGGATATTTCAGCGGTGGTTGATTACCTTTCTACCAATAAAACATCCCTTATTATTAGTGATGATATTGGGTTTATTGGTGTGAGTGCGGGAGCTCATTTATCATTATTGTGGAGTTATGCATATGATACTAATAACCAAGTTGACATGGTTTGCAGTATTGTTGGCCCAACCAATTTTACAGATCCTAATTATTATGACAATCCTCTTTATCAACCAGTTTTTCAATTATTTGGAAACCCCTCTGTTGAATTTTTAGAATCTGCAAGTCCTTATCATAGAGCTACCGCAACTTCTCCACCAACACAGCTGTTTTATGGCGGCATGGACCCCTTAGTTCCAACCTCACAAGGCGTAGACATGGATGCACAGCTTACGACACTAGGAGTCACCCATGAGTTTCACTTTTATCCAGACGAAGGTCATGGCTGGGAAGGCGCAAATTTGTTAGACACCACCACAAAGATTTCAACGTTTATAGAAACATATATAGAAACGGAATAACTCCAGTATTCAAGTCTAGCATCATCAACAGCCATCAATTTAATTGATCTTTAGTTAGATTTACAGGAGACACATGTTAATGAATGCATTTATTTAATATTTTATTCATACATTTAAGCATAATATTAAAATCAACATTTATGGAAAATCTTTCAATTTTAGCACAGCTTATTGTTTCAATATCTGTAGTTATTGTGTGGGTTTTTAGATATGATAATATTGTTTTAGAATTTAAACAATACGATTTGTCTAGTTTGGTAAGAAATGCAGTTGGTGCATCAAAAATTGCATTGGCAACTGTTTTGATACTAGGAATTTGGTATCCAGAATTTTTAGTTCCAGCATCGCTATTAATGGCATTTTTAATGCTAAGCGCTCAATATTTTCATGTGAAAGTAAAAAACCCTTTTGTAAAATTCATTCCCTCTTTTGTTCTCTTAATCCTATGCTTATTTATTGCTGCTTTTAATTATGGATTGTTATAGAGAATGGATTTAAACTTACTTATCCTTTTATTTTCGGCGATTTCGTTTATTTTTTATGGGATAAGCTCTTTTTTTTCAAGGCGAATGCTATCCGAATATGCGCGTTGGGGCTATAAAAACCAACGGATTTTGCTCGGTTGTTTACAACTATTAGGAGCAATTGGTTTACTTGTTGGCATCCTCAATCCCATATTGCTTACTGTGGCGTCCTTTTTATTAACGTTTATGATGGTTACTGCTGTTTTTGTAAGAATTAAAATAAAGGACAGCATTATTCAGATGTTTCCAGCCATTTTATACACGGTACTAAATTTTATAATTCTTTACAATTCGTTGGTTTAAATCCAAGCCAACAACTCTAGATTTTTAATCAACGGCAAGTTTATCGTTGCTGTAGTTTGTAGTTTCAGCTTTATTTTTCCTTAGATTTGTCAATAGGAAACCTACCTTGATTCCCGATGCCGTCCATGTCAATCGTATCGTATGCATTTTGATGTTCATTCCGTTGTATTTTGTGTTGTCTCGAAATAATCGTTAATAAAAAATAGACGTACACTATAAATATGATAAACCCGAAAATAAATATAAGTAAATTCATTTTTTTCTTCTTTGTCTAATGGCAATGGAAAGCGATAAAATCGACGGAACCCAAATTCCTACAAAAATCCCCTCTAGTTTGTTTCCAGTGAACCAAAGTGTAACAGACATCAAAAATGAAATGAACGCAAGTATAATAGGATAATAGGTTTCAATAAAATCTCTCATTGTTTTTTATGTAAAAATAAGCAAGATTAAATAAACAAATGTTACTAAATCTATAAAGTTTTAACATATGTATTAAAGATTTTCTTAAAAAAATGAGATTTTATCACATAACAAACTAGCTCAAGCGGTTTAAATAGCTAAACCCAAAACAATTCAGTTTACTTTTTATTAACTTTATCAAATGCAAAAAAATGGTGGAGCAAAAAAAACGAAAGAAAGATGAAAATATATATCACAATAATTTTAATGGTTTTTGGCTTTCAATCGTGTGGTGCACAGAAAAACAGCGAACTCTTTACAATATATTTAGTGAGACATTCAGAAAAAGAATTAACAACGAATCATCATTCAGACCCTCCACTTTCTAAATGTGGAGAGCATAGATCAGAGAATCTAAGTAATTTTCTTAAAGATGTAGATCTGGATGTTATATACAGTTCTAACTATATCCGAACCAAAAATACAGCACTCCCAACAGCCATGTCCAAAGGATTAAAGGTTAATGAATACAACCCTCAAGAACTTGAAGATTTTTCCAAATCTTTGATGGGCAACAAACAAAACGTACTCGTTGTAGGACATAGCAATACAACAGGCGTTTTAGCAGGTCTTTTGGTTGGTGAAAAGATTGGGGCATTTGATTTGGATATTTATAACCGAGTTTATAAAGTAATAATTTATAAAAATAGCGGTCAGCTTCATTTATTACATACAGCTTTTGAATGCAATGATTAAACATGCATAATTTTTAATTTTGTTATATATTTTACGCAAATAGTTAAACAAAATATTCATAAAAGCCCTTTTTCTTCATTTTTTCAAAATACTCGATTCCCTAATTTACTTCTTAAATTGGTTTATAATTTTGATTTTCAGAACCTAATTAATCAAAGATGTTTTAGTTAAATGTTAAACATTTGTATATTTATGATTTTAGAATTGTATTAACCAACACTTTTTTTAATGGCAAAGAATAATTTATTATCACTTATTTGTTTAATATTTATTTATAATTTTTGTAATGCCCAACCCGTAACAATCGACAATTATTCTGTGAATGGTCTTGGACAAGTACAATTATCAATTCAAGCTCAAGCAGGGAAATATTATGTGCTTCATGCACAGCACAACACTTCGTATAATTGGGCCGTTTCAATGACAATTGGTGTCGATGGAACCATGGTAATTTCTGAATCGTTAGCAGCATATCCATTAGAAAACTATTCGATTACACAACACGATGTTTCAGCCCCTGATGATTACGATGGAGATGGTATAGACGATATTACCGAATTCTATAATATGCCTACAGATTCGCCTTTTAATTATGCAGCACCCATTGACCTAATTGATGGATCAACTTCAATTCCGGACGCTGAAACCTTTATGGAGTTAGCAACGGTGAACAATGTAGGCTGGGCGCCATTTCTTGATGATCAATTGTATGTGAAGTTTGGGATACTAAATAGAGATACCGCTCAACCACAGGTCTATTTTATTAATAGCAACACCTATACCATTCATGCAAGCTTTTGGGGTGGAATTGGGGCCTCTGTTACAGGCGATGATGGCTCTGGGGAGATTGTTTTTAACCCTAACGATATCCTTCCAAACGGAACTATTGGGAGTTATTCATTCAACTTTTCCTTTGGAAATGCCTATAATTTTGAAGAGACTCAAAGAACCTTTGAATTATTGGCAGCAAGCATGCCTTTTCTTCAAAATAATATGAACCACTTTATAGGGCAATCTGATGAAAACGACCATCTCAATAATTATGCGGATGATTTTGTTGGGACTCGAGTTGAGGTTGTTTTAGAATCCGATGTTTTTGCTGAAATCAATTACATCCCTTTTCATGAAGCGGAAGGCTATGGGTTTTTTAAACACATGACAGACTTAAATGAAACTCCAGGAAGTAGAGATATTGTTCTCTATGATGCCTTACCAAATTCATTGCCTAGAGTAGGAGGAATCATAACCTCTGTTATACAAACTCCTTTGTCGCACGTCAACTTAAGAGCGATTCAAGACAATGTTCCGAATGCCTATATCGCTGATCCTTTATCGAATGACGCCATAGCAAACCTGCTAGGAGGTTATATTTATTACAAGGTAGAAAACGAGCAGTATGAAATTCGTGAAGCAACTTTGACTGAAGTGAATAACTGGTATGAAGACCTCAGACCAACAGAACCACAAATTCCAATCCGAGATTTAACCATCACAGAAATCATGCCCTTAGACGCTATTGAATTCGAAATGTCTACGGCATTTGGCGCAAAGTGTTCTAACGTTGCTACCATGAGAACATTTGATCTTCCATCTGGAACGATTCCCGATGGTTTTGGAATTCCATTTTACTACTATGACCAATTTATGCAGTTCAACAATTTTTATCAAGAGGCACAAGTCATGATTGATAATCCTAGCTTCCAAACGGATTTAAACTTTCGAATTGATCGTCTAAGAGATTTTAGAAGAGCCATTAAAGATGCTCCAATGCCGCAATGGATGATGGATGACCTACAAGCCATGCATGATGATTTTCCTGAAGGAACAGCCGTGAGATGCCGATCCAGCACTAATAATGAGGATTTACCTGGATTTAGTGGTGCAGGCCTATATACTTCTAAAACCCAACACCTGGATGAAGGGCATATTTCAAAATCAATCAAACAAGTGTATGCCAGCATGTGGAATTTTAGAGCCTATGAAGAAAGAGATTTTTATCGCGTCGATCACTTTGTAGCCGCGATGGGAATCTTATGTCACCCCAATTTTCAAGACGAACAATCCAATGGGGTAGGAATTAGTATTGATCCTATTTACGAAACAGAAGACACCTTTTATTTAAACACCCAAGTGGGAGAATCGTTGATTACAAACCCTGATCCGAACTCGGTCCCAGAAGAACTTTTATTGTATGAAGACCCTACTCAAGGAGGCGGTTACCTCGTTTTAAGACTCTCTAATTTAGTAAACCCAGGGGAGTTGGTAATGGATCAAGTTTATATCGATCAAATGAGAGAGTTCCTTACGGTTATTCATGATGGATTTGCAGTGCTCTATGATGTTGTAGGAGCCGATGACTTTGGAATAGACATCGAATATAAAGTAACAGCTCAAGATCAGTTGGTAATTAAACAAGCAAGACCATGGGTTTCATTCTGGGCAAATATTAATGGCGATAATGATTTGGGTATTACAGCAATTACAGAGCCGCAATCTTCCTCTAACCTTGGAAGCAATGAACTTGTAACAATCACAATTGCCAATCAAGGGTTAAATCCGATGAGTAATTTTGATATCGAGTTGGTCGTGGACGGTCAATCGATGGAAACAATTACAATTTCCCAAACAATTGAACCTTTTACTGAAGCTGATTTTCAATTTACAGTGCCACAAGATTTTTCAGCTATTGGAGAATATAGTGTCACAGCAATTGTGAGTCATCCAGATGATGAATACGAAAACAACGACACTTTAAACGTAGTTTTAAGTAAAGTTCACGTGTTAGATGCCGCACTTTCAATTGGGGAAGTATCAGTTCTTTGTGATGATGTGGTTGAAGTTAGTGCAAGCATTGCCAACCTAGGCTACACTACTATTACCGACGTGCAAATTGAGGTCGTCGTTAATGGTTCAGTCGTAGAGATGGTCAATGCTGCTGTTGACATCCCATTTTTGGAGCAATCAACAGTTACAATAATGATTGACAACAACCTTCAAGAAAACAATACCATCACACTAAACGTGTTAAACGTAAACACCCAATCAGATGGAGACGGAACTAACAATTCAGCTTCCACAACAACAACCCTCGATTCAAATTATGATACGATTACACTGATTATCAATGCGGATAATTATCCTCAGGAAACTTCTTGGAAACTTGTTGATGAAGCCAATCAAATCATAAATACGGGTTCTTTAAGCAATGGTACTGAGTTTTATTCGGAAGACATTTGTGTGAATTATAGCTCTTGCTTTACTCTTTATTTTTACGATTCATACGGAGATGGAATTTGCTGTGGCTATGGCGAAGGAAATTTTCAAATCATAGACGCATCAGGGAATACAATACTTACAAATGATGGTGAATTTGACAACTTCGTAAAAGAAGTATTTTGTCTTGATGAATCTGAATGTGAGATTACAGCGGATATCAACATATCACACGCAACCTCATCTTCTGCCAATGATGGTGTTATTACAATTAACACGAATTCTGGGCTGAGTTCATATCAGTACAGTATTGATGGAGGAGAAACATTTACGGATTCTAATACATTCGATAATTTGGCACCAGCGGATTACAACGTAGTTGTTTTAGGAGCTGCGGGGCTTTGCTCATTTGAGGAAACCGTTTCAGTAGAATCCTGTAACTTTACCTCAGTCGATATCGAAGCGACTGCAGTCTCATCTGTTGTTTCAACAAATGGATCTATTGTCATTACTCCAACTTCAGGAGTTGGTCCTTATCAATATAGTATTGACGGGGGTCAAACCTTTGTTTTAGATAATGTATTTAACAACCTAGCTGTAGGCGATTATAACGTCGTTGTAATAGACAGTGCAGAAATTTGTTCCTATGAAGCAGGTGTTCCTGTTGAAGTCGAAGGATTGGTAATTAACGAGATTAATTACAGATCAAGTCTTTCATTTAATCCAGGGGATTGGATTGAACTCTACAACCCAAAATCTGCTGCTGTTGACATTTCAAATTGGCAAATTAGAGACGACAACAACACGCATATATTTGTAATCCCAGAAGGAACACAAATAGCAGGAAATGGATTTTTGGTCATCGTCAAAGACGCCGCTGCTTTTAGTAGTGCATTTCCAAGCACGCCTTATATGGGAGAATTAGGTTTTGGATTTGGAGGAACGGATGCCGTTAGAGTATACAACTCCGAAAGTAAACTCATGGATGATGTGTACTATGATTCCATAGCCCCATGGCCAACTTGTGCAGATGAAACCGGAAACACATTGGAATTAATAACTCCAGATTTAGACAATACATTAGCAGAAAACTGGAGTTGTATCAATGACAATGGAAGTCCAAATGCAGTCAATAGTCCTGGACTTTCAATTGAAGACGTGGATTCTAATTCGATTGCACTGTATCCAAACCCTGTTAAAAACACGCTTTATATTAAAGGAAATTCAGGAAGTTATGACATTGAAGTGTACTCAATACTCGGTCAGCGCGTCATGACAGCTTTCGATGTTAATGAAATAGATGTAACGTCGTTTAATGAGGGAGTTTATTTAATACGGTAAGTACAGAAACGACTACAACGGTAAAACGCATTATCAAGTTTTAAAACTTGATAATGCGTTTTTGTAATGAAAACGTCGTCTTTTTTTTAGAAGTTGTAAGATGAAAAGATGCCTATGCTTATCTCATAGCTCTTACAACTGGCGATCCCAGAATTCCTGCCACACAATATTGGTTTGTAAGGTCAATTAAATCGGAAAACATTTTTTCTCTTTGTTGTCCTAGTGCCATATGGGCTTGTGCTCCCTCAGGGCCGTTATAGATTTCGGTTATTCCATAGAGTGTATTTCCTGTTTCACCACTGGAGGGATCTAGTGGATTATTAAGTTCAGGAGCTTTAAATACAGCATAACAAAGAACTAAAGGTTCATTGTCTCCTTCAATAAAGTGAGTGTCTCTCATAAACGTTTCGTGAGTTTCAAAAAAATCATCCATTCTTTTGGTGTTTTCATTTGGAACACAAAATGAAATATGAAACCCAACACATCCTGTTTTAATAGTCATAATTTTTTAAGTTAAGTATTTTCATTAAAGTTAAAAAATTATTTGCAAATCGCAAGTGATTTATTTCATAAAGTAAATGCCTACCCGTTGCCACACAATTCTATGGGACAGGCTATAAAATTTATTAAGCAACGCAATAGATGTTATTCATGCGTTATATAATATCGAAGATCTACAGCTTGGAGACTAAGAGTAGTTTTTTCATTGAATTAAATTGGTTTATACTTCAAAATATAATCAATTTTATTCAAGTTTTTTTATACATAACTAGTACATAAAAAGAGACTGGTTAGAGAGTGAGAGCAACAAAAAACCCCTCAATAAAGAAGGGTTTTCAGGGTGGTCCCACTTGGGCTCGAACCAAGGACCCTCTGATTATGAGTCAGATGCTCTAACCACACTAATCACTTGATTTTCAAACACTTAATAACAGATAATAGTTTAATGTCTGTCAAAAGTGTGTCAAAAATGAGTGTAAATTACCCTAAAATTAAGTCTGATAACAAGCAACGTTTCTATTAGTATTTTATCAATAATGGTAAACGCTATAGGTTGTTTAATGGTCAAAAATTAATTCTAATCTACATCCAAATTCTTATCCTGTAGCTAAACGCTATGAGATAGCACAACTATTAGCTGCTGAGGTGTTATAGTATTATAACTAAGTGGTTTAAGTATTCTAAGACCACTATAAGAGTATATGAAGTCTGATAAGCAGTATTTCAAAGTTAGCTTTAGACAACAAACTAAAAGGAGACTATTCAGACAAATACAAGTCTATGTTGAGGTTTGTTTATGATGGTTTTGATCTAACTTAACAGATGAAAACATCACTTCTAACGACGTTAAATCTTATCTTAATCAATATGCTTTAGGAGTGTCGTATAACACCATTAAAAGACACTTAAATGTACTTATAAATGAAGCAAGAAACATAGGAATGAATAGAATCCTATGGAAAGCATAAAAGCAAAGAAAACAAAGGCAAAACTACACAAACCTATACAAGGATATAAACCTCATCCTTAATGAGATTAAGTTGTTTAGTGATAACTTGTATCTGTGTTGTTTAATGACCTATGGATGTTTGTTAAGACCTCATCAGAGAAATAAGAGAACTTAAGTGGTCTGACTTTAGTGATGATTTAGGTTATATTCATTTGTCTGGTAATAGAAATAAATCTGGAAGAAACAGAATAGTTCCTGTGCCTATTTATATTAGAGAATTACTTGTTAAAGGACAACCTCAACACAATATATTTACAGGCACTACAAGACCTTTAAATGAAGACTATTTTAAGACCCTTTGGAGGCGTTTTAAGAGGGTTTCTAAACTGCTTGAACAAGACCAAACACTCTACTCTTTTAGACACTCAGGGGCTATAGAAATCTTTAAGAGAACAGGCTCTATAACCAAGCTACAGAAAGCTATGGGGCATTCATCTATAAATGTATCTCTAACCTATTTAAGAGGTTTAGAAATAGCTGAATTGAAAGAAGAAGATATGCCTATGGTTTAATAAGTAATTTAATAATTATTTAAATTTTCTTTTTTATTAATTATTTTTGCCTCTGCTTTATCCAATGTTAAAGAATCAAGATATAATATTTCAGCTCTGTAAATTTTAACAACAACTTTATCGCTCGGTTTAACTATAAATTCTCTTATTTCATTTTCAGATAGATTCAACTCTAACCTTAAATTCAACTAATCCAATATTTTCTATCAAAGCATATGAATACTCTTTATCAGCATAAGGGTTAATTGTTGCATCTTGCCCCTTACCCTTGCCAATCATACACATATTTTGACCGTTTGTTAATTCAAAAGTTTGACCCAAAGAAACAAGTGGAATAAACAGTAATAATAAAATTAGTTTTTTCATAATCGTGCAAATATAAAAATGAAATCTAACCTACTTAAGAGGTTTAGAAATAGCTGAATTAAAAGAAGAAGATATGCCTATGGTTTAGTTACAGTCAGAGCTTAATCTCCAAAGTTTATAACTATTTTCATTTAGCATTATACCACCATCACATTCAAATGAAACTGTCCGTGATATTTCATCCCATATTAAAGTGTTTCCGTCAAATGTGTACGTATCAAAACCTGGAATTCTATCAGTAGCATCTAATGCATTAAAATCTGCACCAGTACTTGCATAAGATGTATACACATTACCATCTACGAATTCAAACATTGTATTTGCAGATGTTCTGTCTTCAGGGTCTGGAGACCACAACCATTTGCCTTCAACTGTGTAAGCTGGCAATGGGTTGTCTTCTGAATCATCGCTACTACAGGCAAAGATGAATAAAGCGGAGAGAAAGAGTAGTTTTTTCATTTAGTTTTTAGAGATACTAAAAGTTCCATTTGGGGCGTGAGTTGTTACAACGATATCTTCGACACTATTGTTTCGATGATTCCTTCGAAAAAATAGACTTCACCAGGCAAACTATCTCCAAAAACGGCACTGCCAGAGTACACCCATTGATTTGATTCATTTTTTTCAATATAACCACCGCCAAAGGCTCCAAATTCGTATTCGCCGTAAACATTTGATACAATTGTGCCTCTCGTGAGATAGAGGTCACTATCAAATTCTTCAGCATCAAAAGTAATTGTGCCAAAATCTCCGTCAGGAGTATATTGCCCTACAGGTATATTAAATGTGCCTTGCCAACTTCCTGAAATGGATGTATTATTTGAAGAATCATCGCTACTACAAGCGAATATGAATAAAGCGGAGAATAAGAGAAGTTTTTTCATAATTAATTTAGATTACACCATAAACATACGAAATATAAACTTAACCTATTTACGTGGTTTAGAAATAGCTGAATTAAAAGAAGAAGATATGCCTATGGTTTAGTAGTTGTCTATAAAATTCTTTTGTTTTAGCTATATACTATTATAACATAGAATAACATATGCCATTTACATCAGAAACAGCAAAACAAGCAGGTAGTATATCTCGTAGAGGTAAAAGTTTAGCAACAGAGATTAGAAATCAAATAACAGAGGTTGCAGAAGAGTTAATTAAAGCCATTGACATAGGTTCTTTAAGTAACAAGGATAAAGTATTATACTTGAAAGCTATAATGCCTTTTATACTATCTAAAAACGAGAGAGTAGATACTAATCAAATGCCAACAGAGTTTCAGATAGAGATTATTAAGTAAAAGAAAACACCTACTAAATTAATAGTAAGGCTATCTGCTATTGGGGGTTATTCCACTTTTTGCATTGCAATTTCTTTCTTGAAAAGACTAATTTTTTTGCTTAAAAAACCAACACCAACAACTGCTTTTATTGAAAGATTAAAACTAACTTTATTATTATTTGATATAAAATTTTCAATTTCTAATTTAGTTCCAATTAAGCCAAATTTAAGCTGAAAGCTTTCGTTTCTTTCTATATTAATAATCCTTTCTGTTTCATTTACAATTATTTTAATTAATGCGCCATTTTGATTGGGATAAACTTCAGCGACAAATTGATTTTCTAAAACTTTTTTTTGAAATTTATATATGGGTTTTTCGTCCGAATGAATTTTTGAAATATCATCACCTTTAATAAAATTATTCATCTTTTTAAAATGTCCTCTAATTTTTTTCATAAAGTGTGTTTTTTCAAATATAAAAATTAATTGATTAACTCGAGTCCATATTTAGACCAAGTTAAATCTTATTCTTAAATATACTAAATCCTAACAACTAAAAAGAACACTAAAACTGTAAAAAATCATTTAGAAAATAGAGTTAGAAAACTATTTAGTGGTGTAATACTTGAAAATCATAATTTAGATAAGTTGTTTAAAACAAGTTTAGTTTCGATACCAGATGATGAACTGATGGAAAATAAATTAAACAAGTTTTATGATAAGATAAAAGAACCTAATAAAAATTGAATAATCAAACTAATAATTTTATCATTAGCCTTAAAAAACTGATGAGGTTCTTTGAATAAATGAAAAATATTTAGTTTCTAAAGATTGGGTTAATCAATGAATTTATCGAAATAGAATACTAAGTATTTTCTTTACTTGTTTTACGTCTAAAAGTCGAATGTGTGCCAAATGTGTGCCAAACACCTTCAATATTTACTATATTTGATAACATCTTTGAAAAGTATTGTAAAAGAACAAATGATTCAAATTGAATTGTTGAATAGAGGCTTAGAGCCTATCAGTAAAGGGAAGAGGGGCAATAAAAAAAGCCCTACATTGCTGTAAGGCTTGGTTTTATAATGTGGTCCCACTTGGGCTCGAACCAAGGACCCTCTGATTATGAGTCAGATGCTCTAACCAACTGAGCTATGGGACCAATGTGGCTGCAATATTACAACGATTTTTAAAATTATAAAAAGAAATTCAGTCTTTATTATGCCGTTCCTGACAGAGTTCAATTAGCACCCCATTCGTTGATTTTGGATGTAAAAAAGCGATACGTTTATGATCTGCTCCATCTTTGGCGGTTTCGTGAATCAATTCAAACCCTTCCGCTTTTAGACGCGCCAATTCGGACTCTATATCCTCCACTTCAAAAGCAATGTGATGCACGCCTTCGCCTTTTTTAGCGATAAACTTAGCAATTGGACTGTTGGGGTTTGTGGCCTCTAGCAGTTCCACTTTATGCGTTCCTACATCAAAAAAAGACGTTGTTACCCCTTCGGAAGTGACCTGTTCGGTTTTATAATGCGGAACTCCCAAAAGCTTTTTAAACAATTCATTAGAAGTTTTTAAGTCTTTGACGGCAATGCCAATATGTTCTATTTTCTTCAGCATACTACAAATTTAACCGAAAAGGACTAGCTTTTAAACAATTCACCCAGAAATATATTATTTTTACCCCATGGAAAGTCAAAGACAAAAAAAAATAGCCTCCGTTTTACAGCGTGATCTCGTTGAGGTCTTACAAGGTGCGGCCACTCAAGGCGGAATGAAAGGGATCCTTATTTCGGTAACCAAGGTGAACGTCACTGTCGATCTTTCGATTGCAAAAGTGTATCTGAGTATTTTTCCAATTGTAAAAGGCACCGAGCTTTTAGAAGGCATAAAGTCAAATGCGCCACTCATCAAACACGAACTGTCGCAACGAACCAAGCACCAATTGCGTCGCATGCCCCAATTGATTTTTTATATTGATGACTCTTTGGAGTATATCGACCAAATAGACAAGTCTCTCAAAGGCATCGAAAATCCAATTGAAAACCCCGATCTTTTAGAGAAACGAAAAAAATCCTAATTGAAATTTTCCCTCTATATCGCCCAACGTTATTTGTTTTCTAAAAGCAATAACAACGCTATTAATTTTATCACTCTTATTGCAGGCTTTGGAATTATTGTAGGAACCGCCGCTCTTTTCATCGTACTTTCAGGGTTTTCTGGGCTCAAAAATTTCAGCTTAGAATTCACCTCTTTTTCCGACCCTGATTTAAAAATTGTTCCCACCACCTCCAAAACCATTCGTTTTACCCCCGCCCAAAAACAAGCCTTAACCGCCCTTAACGGAGTTGTCTCTTTTACTGAAGTCGTAGAGGAACGGATGCTGATGAATTGTGACAATAAACATTTAGCCGTCACACTCAAAGGAGTGGATGCAAATTATCCACAAGCAACAATTGATTCTATTTTGGTATATGGACAGTGGTTCGAACCTAACACTCCTCAAATAGTCGCAGGTTGGGGTGTTACCAACGAATTAGGCTTTGGAATTTTTGATGTAGCAAAAGTGATTAAACTCTATGCGCCCAAGCCAGGCACTGGACAACAAAGCTCAGTAAAAGGGGCTTTTAGGAGTATGAAAGTCGCCAATGCAGGCATCTTTCAAATTAATGAAACGCTCAATAATTCACAAGTATTTACATCCATTGAAAATGCCAAGTATTTATTAAACTACGACGCTGAAACCCTGAGTGCAATCGATATTTATTTAGAGCCCTCAGTCGATGAAGATACCGCAAGAGCTGCGCTTCAATCTCTTTTTGAAAACAAAGTCACCATTAAGAATCGCCTCCAACTCAACGATGCGCTTTATAAAATGCTCAACACAGAACACGTGGCGGTCTATTTGATTTTTACATTGATTTTAATCATCGCCTTGTTTAATATTATCGGTTCTATAATTATGATGATTTTAGACAAGAAAAAGAACTTGAAAACCTTATACAATTTAGGGGCAACCGTTAAAGATTTGCGACGCATATTTTATTACCAAGGAATTTTAATGACGGTCATTGGAGGAGGAATAGGACTCGGGATCGGGATACTAGTAATCTGGTTGCAACAAAAATATTCTTTAGTTATGATTACGCCTTCATTGGCCTATCCAGTGGATTTTCAGTTCATTAATATTGGGATTGTCCTCGCTACGATATTAACCTTAGGAATATTAGCTTCTCGAATTGCGTCGCAACGCATTGCTAAAACGCAGCTAAACGTCTAAACAAACTGATAGTCTCCAAAGAGGGCTTCTACCTCATCAAACGCTGCAAAAACATCGGCACTAAGATCGCTGGTTACCATCCGTGTTCGGAACGGTTTAAAATTAGGAATTCCCTTAAAATAGTTGGTATAATGACGTCTGGTTTCTAAAACCCCCAAAACCTCTCCTTTCCAATCAATCGCCATTTGCAAATGACGTCGTGCGGCTTCTACACGTTCTAGCATACTAATAGGTCCTAAATGTTCACCTGTTTGCATAAAGTGTTTTACTTGCTTAAAAAACCAAGGATTCCCAATGGTAGCACGTCCAATCATGGCGCCATCCAATCCATACTGATCACGCATTTCAATGGCACGTTCAGGCGTGTTTACGTCGCCATTTCCAAAAACAGGAATGTGCATTCGTGGGTTGTTTTTAACGTCGGCTATCGGCCCCCAATCGGCAGCTCCTTTATACATTTGCGCGCGCGTTCGGCCATGAATTGCAATAGCTGCACAACCTACATCTTGCAGCCGTTCAGCAACTTCTACAATCCGAATGGAATCATGATCCCAGCCCAATCGTGTTTTAACGGTCACGGGTAAATGAGTGCGCTTCACCATTTCAGCCGTAAGTTTTTCCATTAAACAGATGTCTTTTAAAATACCAGCACCAGCACCTTTACTGACTACTTTTTTAACAGGACATCCAAAATTAATGTCAATGATGTCCGGATTGGATTTTTCAACAATATCAATGGCTTGTAACATGCTGTCTAAATTGGCTCCAAAAATTTGGATTCCCACAGGACGTTCTTTTTCATAAATATCCAATTTCATGGTGCTTTTGACTGCATCACGAATAAGGCCTTCACTCGAAATAAATTCGGTATAAACCACATCTGCCCCTTGCTCTTTACACAAAGCACGAAAAGGAGGGTCGCTCACATCTTCCATTGGTGCAAGTAATAAAGGAAATTCGGGGAGTTCTATGGAACCTATTTTGACCATATTTTATTTATAAAAGTTCATTTCATCTAAGTAGTTCCAAACCGCATCGGGGAGCATAGGTCGAACATTTTTACCCGCCTGAATCGACTGACGAATAAACGTAGAAGACAACTCCATAATAGGGGCGTCTATTTTAATTATGGTAGCATTTTTTTCCAAAAGGGCTGGTGTTTTGGATTCCGTTAATTTTCTAGGATACACATAAATCGGGTACTCTTTGATAATCACATCCGCATTTTTCCATTTAGGTAAGGACCTTAAATTGTCTTCGCCCATAATAAGAGAAAAGCGGTGTTCGGGGTGTTTTTCTTCTAAATATGCCAGTGTATGAACCGTATAATTTGGGGGTGATAAATTAAACTCAATTGCACTTGGAACAAGCTTAGGATACTCCTTTGTTGCACGATAAACCATTTCTAATCGTTGATAATTGTCTAACAAGCTTTGCTTTTTTTTGTGGGGACTTTGTGGTGTAACGACCAACCAGACTTGATCCAAATCAGAGTGTTCCGCAATATGATTGGCAATGACAAGATGCCCAACATGGATCGGGTTATAAGTTCCAAAAAAGAGTCCAATGCGCATCGATTCTTAGTTAATATAGTTAGCCACTTTGTCGTAAGCTTCTTTTTGAGCTAGTTCCAAAACATCATTTTCAATGATGCAGTCAAATAAAGGTGCGGTGGCAAGTTCAGCGGAAGCTTTAGCAACCCGCATATTAATTTTATCTTGAGTTTCGGTTTGTCTTTTTTTAAGACGAATCTTTAATTCATCGATGCTTGGAGGTTTTACAAAAATAGCCAAAGTTTGTTCTGGAAATTTTCGTTTAATTCGCAAGCCACCAGAGACATCTATATCAAAAATAACATGTTTTCCAAGCGCCCAAATACGTTCTACTTCGGATTTGAGTGTGCCATAAAAATTATCTCGATAAACTTCTTCCCATTCTAGAAAATCGTCTGACTTTATGTGTTTTTTAAAAGCGTCGATAGATAAAAAATAATAGTCTTTTGCATCTACTTCAGTTCCTCTTTTTGGTCGGGATGTAGCGGAGACAGAAAATTCTAAATTCAGCTCTTTTTGCGCCAACAAATGTTTTACAATTGTTGTTTTTCCTGATCCCGATGGTGCCGAGAATACAATTAGTTTTCCTTGTGTCATCTTAGAGGACATTGAGTAATTGTTCTTTAATTTTTTCTAATTCGTCCTTCATTTGAACGACTAATTTTTGCATTGGTGCAAAATTGGCTTTGGATCCAATGGTATTGATTTCTCGCCCAATTTCTTGAGAAATAAACCCTAATTTTTTACCATTTGAGTCATTAGAACTTAAGGTTTTTATAAAATATTCCAAATGATTTTGAAGTCGTACTTTTTCTTCTGTAATATCAAATTTTTCGATGTAATACACGAGCTCTTGTTCAAAACGATTTTCATCATGTTTTTCTTTCAGTTCGGACACTCCTTTGTATAAACGCTCTCGTACATTTGTGATGCGTTCGGGATCTATTGCAAGTACTTGATTGAGTAGGTCTGAAATGATCGCAATTCGTTTTGTAAAGTCAGCTTCTAAGACATTGCCTTCTTCTAATCTGTAAAGAGCAATACTATCCAATGCTTTTAGAATTTCATTTTGGATTTCTGCCCATTCTGATTCGTCAACTTCTTCACGTTCGGTACTAATTGCATCTGGCATTTTAATCGCTAATTGAAGTCGCTGCATTTCATCGCCAGTTGCCAACCCTTCGAGTTGTTGCATATATTTTTTTACGACTTTAGGGTTGACATTTGCAAATGTCTCATCCCCAGTATTTTCAAAATATAATGAAAAATCAACCTTACCTCTGCTTAATCTTGAAGAAATGAGTTTTCGAAGACTCAATTCTTTAGACCTGTACATTGAGGGCATACGCATGTTGAGGTCTAAGGTTTTACTATTCAATGATTTTATCTCAATGGATATCGTTTTGCTTGGCAATTGTAATACGGACTTGCCATAGCCTGTCATGGAATGTATCATTCTTTAGTATTAAAACTTTTTTCAAAGATACTGAAAACCAATAAGTATACCCAAGGACAATTTAGAACTCTTCTACACAAAGTAAATTCGTGTTTGATTTTTTTGTATATTGTTTTTAATTAACCCAAAAACTATCTATTATGGAAAATTTTTCAATGAATTGGGTGGCAATACTTGTGTCAGCCCTTATCCCTTTAATCGTCGGCGCAATCTGGTACCACCCAAAAGTATTTGGAACAGCATGGATGCATGCTACAGGAATTACCGAAGCCCAAATAAAAACGATGTCTCCAGTTAAGGCTTATATTGTTGCGCTGCTTCTATCCGTGGTACTTTCTTTTTATTTATACATTACTGTTTTAATTGGAGGGCCTGATGATATGCGGCATGGTCAAGAGATGTTTATGACGTTTAAGCATGGCGCTGCACACGGTGCATTTCTAGGAATTTTTGTTGGAGTACCTATTTTAGCAACCAACGCCATATTTGAAATGAAATCTGTAAAATACATTTTTATAAATGTTTTTTATTGGATTGTATCTTTGGTACTAATGGGTGGAGTACTCAATGGTTGGCCAGTATAAAAAGAGGCTTCTTTGTTATTTAAATGGAGAATGCTGCTTAAATTCTTTGATTTTTATACGTCTAAAAAACGGCTTTATTAAGGAGTTTAAAAAAGGGTTCTTATGTTTTATATAACAACTTAGCTCTAAAGGGATGGCACCAATAGTTGTTTTTATTTCGGAAGCCGTTCGGCCTAAATCGATTGACGAGACTTGTTTTTCAATCCCTAATCTGACATAATCATTTAAAATACGCGGATAGATGGCATGTGATTTATTTAACCTATAATCTAATCCAATAAAATGAGCATCCAACGTATTTTTATTGACAAGGGCTGTCAAAAACCCAACGAGCTTATCCTCAAGGAAATATGCTTTTACAATGAAATCATCTTTGAATGAAGCCCGTAAATGGATGTATGTGTTTAGGTTTAATACTTGTGCATTAAAACTGGCATTGTCAATGGTATTTTGATACAAGGCTTGCAATTCCTCTTTGTAGGTTTCAAAGTCATGCTCTGTAAATAAACGGCTTTTTAAACTACTACTTGACGAATCGGCCTTATTTGCTTTTACTCTGTATTTTGATTTTAATATGTTTTTGTAATCCTCAAATGTTTTCCATTTGGGATCGAGTTGAACAATCATATTAGGCTCTACATTTATTTCGCTATAACCAAACTTTAAAAATTGTCGGGTGTTTTTGAGTGATTCTTCTTTAAAATCCTTTATAAAAATGGCATGAAGCGGTTTTGTATTCGCAGCAACGGCGTCTAAAGCTATTCCAATTTGAGACATGATTTCGTCTTTGGAAACTCCGTCCGAGCACCTAATTCCATGTTCGCCACTTAGAAATACATTTCCACAAAATAGTATTTTGATATGTTCGTTACAGAAGAATAGACCTAATAATTTTCGGATTAAGGAGGCTACTTTTATGTTCTTTAGAGTGCCTTCAACACTTAGGCTAATCACTTGAACAACTGCAAGAGCTATTGTCTTTTTTTCGGCATCAGCAATCGTAATGTATTTGAATTCAATTTGAGGATTTGAACGTTCAAAAGCTTTTAAGAATGATTTTGAAAAATAGACATTTTTATCAGTATTTAATTCTTTAAAAACGACAGGATCGATAAGATCAACAGAAGGGTATAAAGAGGTGACGAAAGAATTCATTTAGTCGTTTGAAGAGTCGGATTTTTAGAAACCAAATATACACCTAAAAATATTAAAGCCGCTGCTACTATTTTAACAGCGTTTAAACGATCGCTTCCCATCATAATCGCAAAAATCCCCGCAAAAACTGGCTGAACATATACAAATGTACTCACTGTTGTGGCACTCAGTTTTTGCAGTGCGAGTGGGTTTAGTAGATAAGTGGCAAAGGTTGCGCAAACCACCACAAAAAAGATTGAAAACCAAATGTAAGGGGTAAAACTCTCCCAATTGACAGCGGCAAGCTCTGTGTATCCAAAAGGAAGCACAAAAAATGTTCCAAACAAAAACAACCATTTAATAAAAGTGTAAGGATGGTATTTGTTGGTTAGTTTTTTTATCAAAATTAAATAATAACTGTAGGATGCTGCATTGATAAGCACTAAAAAATTTCCTAATAATACATTGTCTCCGGAACTAGTTGAGGGGTTATAGAAACTTAGAATTAAGGCTCCAGAAAGTCCCATAAAGATTCCCAAAACCTTGATTTTTCTAATTTTTTCTCCTAAAATAAAAGCAGATAACACCAATACAATGATAGGAGTTGTAACCATAATTACAGACCCATTAATTGGAGTTGTAAACTGAAGTCCTTTAAAAAAAGCAAGCATATTAAGTGCTACACCAAAAAATGCAGCGAGCATGAATTTAGGATAATCGCTTCGATCTATTTGTTCTTTTGGCGTCCAAATGCTAAAGACCCAAAAGAGAACAGCCGCAAGACTTACTCTAAACAAAATAAAACCGTAAGGCTGTATGTATCCGCCGTCAATCACATCATTAGCAAAGGTGAATGTGACACCATAAAAAAGTTGCACTAATACAAGAGCAAAGAGTGCAAACGTATTATTTTTCATCCAACAGTGCTGTTTTTGCAGAGTTGATAACTTTAGGGCTATTTCCAACAAAGAGTCGATCATCAAAAACGAGCACAGGTCGTTTTAGGAAGGTATAATGCTCTAAAATATAGTTTTTATAATCGTCGTCTTTTAGCGACTTTTCTTTTAAACCCAATTCCTTATATAGCTTTGCACGTTTGCTAAAAAGAGATTCATAGCTGCCTGATAAGGACTTAAGCTGTGCCAACTCCTCGGAGGTTATCGGATTTTTTTTGATGTCTTTAAGTTCAAAGTCTTCACTTAGATCTAAATGATTCAAGATTCGTTGACACGTATTGCAGGTACCTAAAAAATAGAATTTTTTCATGGGATTCTTTTCTTATTTTTACAAAGAAAATCATTTCTTTCTTAAGAATTAAATAAACTCTGAATATTATGGACTGGAATCACAATATTATACTAAAAAACAGACGACTTCTATCGAAATTTCTTGAGAAATTCTCTTTAGATCAACTCAATACGGTTCCTAAAGGATATCGAAATTCTATTTTCTGGAACGTTGCACACACTGTTGTAACACAGCAATTGTTGGTTTATGGACTGTCAAATCGCCCCTTGTTAGTAGATTCGGACTTGGTAAAAACCTACAAAAAAGATACTAAAACCGTTCATGAAGCCACAGAAGAGGAGTTGGCTCTTGTCAAAACGCTTTTGTTTTCAACTATTGAACAAACCAAAACAGATTATGATAATGGAATGTTCAAAAACTTCACTCCCTACACGACTTCCTTAAACGTGACTTTGAGCACCGTGGACGAAGCAATTCGATTTAATACATTTCATGAAGGGATCCATCTAGGATACATTTTAGCAATGAAAAATACGTTATGAATTTTATAAAAGAGTTCTAACGATGCTTATATAGCGATTAAAATGATGTGGTGTTTAAACAAAAATATAGGGGTTATACAGTTTAATTTGATCAATTGTTGGGCATAAAGAGAATAAAGGGCTCAACAAAGATTTAATATATGCCTCAAACCAGCATTTTATGCAATCAATTACATATTTCATTAAATAATTCCTATTAAAATATCATATTACTAATTTATATCTTAATTACCGCACTGTAATTATCATATACAAAAAAATAGTGCATTATTTTTAAAGATATTATATATTTGTATTGTACAATATTTAAAATTTAACACCCCTAACATTTTCGATATGGAAGATAAAATAAAAGGTTTTTTAGACTTAGTAAAACAAAGAAATGGGCATGAAGCTGAATTTATTCAAGCTGTAGAAGAGGTCGCCGAAACGGTGATTCCTTATATTGTCCAAAATGATATATATCACGGAAAAAATATTTTGTTAAGAATGGTAGAACCCGAACGTACAATTACTTTTAGAGTTAATTGGGTAGATGACCAAGGAGAAATTCAGGTTAATAGAGGGTATCGCGTACAAATGAACTCTGCGATAGGTCCATATAAAGGAGGACTTCGATTCCATCCCACGGTAACCATGAGTGTTTTGAAATTTTTGGCGTTTGAACAAGTTTTTAAAAATAGCTTAACAACCCTTCCAATGGGAGGAGGAAAAGGCGGAAGTGATTTTGATCCAAAAGGAAAAAGCGACAATGAAATTATGCGATTTTGTCATGCTTTTATGAGTGAGTTATTTCGTCATATTGGTTCTAATACGGACATTCCAGCAGGGGATATTGGTGTAGGAGGACGCGAAATAGGATTCCTATTTGGAATGTATAAAAAACTCAGAAACGAATTTACAGGGGTTCTTACAGGAAAAGGAATGACTTGGGGAGGTTCGCTCATCCGACCTGAAGCTACTGGATATGGAACTGTGTACTTTGCAGATAAAATGTTGCAGACAAAAGGAGATAGCTTTAAAGGTAAAACAGTTGCAATTTCCGGATCTGGAAATGTTGCGCAATACGCCGCTGAAAAAACAATTCATTTAGGTGGAAAAGTAGTTACACTATCAGATTCTTCGGGCTTTATCTTAGATGAAGCTGGCATTGATCAAGAAAAACTCAAGTTTGTAATGACCCTAAAAAACATAAAAAGAGGGCGCATCAGTGAATACGTTAAGACCTATCCAAATGCAAAGTTTGTAGCAAATAAAACGCCTTGGGAAGTTAAATGTGACATTGCGTTACCCTGTGCCACTCAAAATGAATTAAATAAAAATGACGCCGAAATGTTGTTAAAAAATGGGTGTATTTGCGTGAGTGAAGGGGCTAATATGCCCTCTACAAAAGAAGCAATCGCTAAGTTTCATGAAGCAAAAATTTTATTTGCACCAGGTAAAGCATCCAATGCTGGGGGTGTCGCCACTTCAGGATTGGAGATGACACAAAACTCTTTACGTTACAACTGGACTCGAGGAGAAGTAGATGAAAAGTTAAAAGATATCATGTCCAATATTCATGATGCATGCATCGAATATGGAAAAGACGAAAAAACAGGGTATATCGATTATGTTAAAGGCGCCAACATTGCAGGCTTTGTCAAAGTAGCCGATGCAATGCTCGCACAAGGCGTGGTGTAATTCCTACCAAACCTACTTTTAGAAAGCTTTCATTAATTTGGAAGCTTTTTTGTTTATGTACAATAATGAGTTCATTTCTCGTTTGTAATAAATATATTTGTATTTAAAAGTTGAAGATAGTTCCATTTCATTTCTAGGCTTGACACTCAAGATTTTTATAAATAAAACACTAGATAGTTGAATAAATTTAATATTAATAATTTCGATTTCTTAAGATTTGTTTTTGCTTTTACAGTGGCATTTGCACATTTAATTGAATTGAGTGACCTTGAAGTTCTTAAACCTTTTAAAATCTATCTTAACGCACGCTTAGCAATAGACGGGTTTTTTATAATAAGCGGATTTTTAATTGCGAAAAGTTATGAGAATAGTGCAATACTAAAAGAATACATTATTAGAAGAGCGAAACGAATTATTCCAGCCTATGCTGTTGTAATCTTAGCTTCTGCACTCCTCTTTAGTATTATCTCATCTTATTCGATTTACGAGTATTTCTCTAATAGTCAATTTTGGAACTATCTTGCAGCCAATTTATCCTTTCAAAATTATTTAGAACCTTGCTTGCCAGGAGTATTCGAAACAAATAAATTTTGTGCTGTTAATGGCGCTTTGTGGACAATTAAGCTGGAAGAAGCGTTTTATCTTTTAGTCCCTGTATTTTATTGGCTTGTTAGGGTTAAAAAATTAAACTTTTATGCCTTAATTGTCATTGTATATCTTTTATCGGTTACTTATTATATGTATTTTCTTTCTACAGAGAATTATAGAATAGCGAAACAACTTCCAGGGGCATTAGCTTTTTTTGCTACAGGAATCGTATTTTACAAAAACTTTTCAATTTTAAAGAAATGGAAAGATTATATTATTATTCCATGCTTAATAGTGTTTGTTTTAGAGCACTATATTTTAAAAACACAATTACTAAAACCAATTTCATTTGGATTCATGGTGTTTTATGCCGCTTATAGTTTTAGATTTTTAAATAATTTTGGGAAATATGGGGACTTTACTTACGGGATTTATATTTATCATTATCCTTTAATACAATTATTTGGATTTCTAGGCTTATTTAATAAATATCCTCCTCTCATTATTTGTACGCTCATTTTGATGCTCACATTACTTATGGCTATCTTGTCGTGGTATTTAGTTGAACTACCGTATTTATCAAAAAACAGAAGACTACGGCAGAAAAAATTAAGAACATAAAATAAGATTTACACAAAAGAATCGTTTTTGTTTTTAGGGGATAAAACCATTAAGTAAGATTAATTTTAATCGAAAAGTATTTGATATAAATGTATTTAAAAACGCTCATACAATGTATACTTAACCGACTGGCAATTATTATAATATTTTTGTTGCCAATGTTTAATTTTTCTCAAGATTTTTCTGAATTTTGGGAAGGACACTTCTCGTATTTAGACATAATAGAAATTATAGGAGCTAATGATAAAGTCTATGCTGCTTCGGAAAATGCGATATTTTCGTATGACTCAAGTACCAATCAAATTGAAACAATAACTACTGTTAATGGCCTTTCAGGAGAGCTCATTACCACCATACATTACAGTATTAATTATCAATTATTGTTGATAGGGTATCAAAATGGATTGATAGAAGTTTTTAAAGAGTCAGACAATGATATTCTAAAAGTTATAGATATTGTAAATAAAACAACCATTCCACCAAACAATAAAAGCATCAATCATTTTAATGAACACAATGGACTTGTTTATATTGCTACGGATTATGGAGTTTCCACATATGATTTAGATAATTTAGAATTTGGAGACACCTATTATTTAGGTCTCAACGGAAGTCAAGCACGCGTAAATCAAACGGTGATTAAAAGCAACGTAATTTATGCTAACTGCGGAGGGAATGAAGGTATAAAATCTGCATCAGTGAGTAATCCGAATTTAATAGACTTTCAACAGTGGACGACAATTGTGACGGGAAACTTTGTAAATTTAATCCTATACGATACGAATATAATTGTCACGTCTTCTAACGCTGTGACGTCAAAAATAAATATAGATAATTCATTAACACAATTATTTGTGAGTTCATCCACCCCCCAGGATTTATATTTCTCTGATGCGTATCTCATAGAAACGCTGTCAACGAAAGTTAATTTTTATGACGCAAACTTTAATTTAGTGCATACTATTATTCCAACAACTGAGTTCCCAGCGTCTTATTCTTGTACAATTACATTTGGAAACAATATTTTTATTGGAACAAGTGGCGATACAACTACTGGTCGATTAGGTTTAGGAGTTTTAAAAACAACCTTAATAAATAGTGATATATTTGAAGAAATTCATCCTGATGGTCCTTTGTTAAACACCCCATTTTCTTTAGAACTAAAAAACCATGATCTATGGCTTACTTTTGGAGGATACGGGTTGTCTTTTGACTGGAATGGAGGTCAAAGATTCTCAGGAATAAGTAGATACCGGCAAAATGAATGGCTTAATATCCCATATGATTCTATAAGCTCAAAGGTAGTATCACCAGACTTTTTATCTCACATCGCTGTGAATCCTTTTGACACAGAGCAGGTTTTTGTCAGTTCCTATTACTCTGGTTTAATAGAAATTAATAGCGAAGAAATTAGTGGTATCTATAACGAAAATAACAGTACTCTTAAACCATTTATACCAGAACGCTATTTGACATCTACGAGCAAATTTGATGACAATGGTGTTTTATGGGTTGCTAATGGAAGGGTTCAAAAGCCATTGAATAAATTTGAAAATAATCAATGGACCTCGTATGATTTTTCATCGATAATATCAGACCCTATGAGTGATGAAAATGGTTTCAGTGAAATTGTAATTGGACCAGACGGTACTAAATGGATCGGCGGTTTAAAAAAAGGATTGATTGGCTTCAATGAAAACGGCACAGTATTAAAAAACATAAACGATGAAGACATTGCCAACCTCCCTTCAACCGCAGTAAAAGCGTTAGCCTTAGATAAAAACAATGTGCTATGGATTGGGACTTACAAAGGACTCAGAGTGCTGTATAATACTTCCAGTTTTTTTACAGAAGAAGTTGTAAGAACCGAACCTATTATTATTCTGGAGGACGGGCTTCCTCAGGAACTCTTGGCACAACAGTTCATTACAGATATTATCGTTGATGGATCAAATAATAAATGGATTTCTACGGCAGACGCGGGCGTGTTCTACGTGTCTTCAGATGGGCAGAATACCATTCACCATTTCACCAAAGACAATTCTCCACTTCCCTCAAATGGAGTGAATGACATGGCCTTAGATTCTGAAAACGGCGTTGTATATTTTGGAACCACTCGAGGCTTAGTTGCTTTTACAACTGGAGGGTCAAGGACTATGGAAACACTTGAAGATATTTATGTTTATCCTAACCCTGTGCGCCCCGGATTTAATATGGAAGAAGATAAAATTAAAATTAAAAATATAAGTGAGAATGTCAATATTAAAATTACTGATATTGAAGGTAATTTGGTTGCTGAGGCACAATCTAATGTGAATTTGAGGTATAAAAATTACAACCTAGAAATTGATGGTGGAACCGCCTATTGGAATGGTAAAAATTTAGCAAATAACACAGTGGCTTCAGGAGTGTATTTAGTGCTTTTCTTTGATTTTGACACACTTGAAACGAAAGTTTCAAAAATAATGATCATACGGTAATGGTTGTTTCAACGAAAGCCATTGTGATCTCAAAGATTAAATATAATGACAACGATCTTATTGTCAAGTGTTACACAGCCTCCTCTGGAGTGAAAAGCTATGTGATTAAAAACGCACTTAAATCTAAAAAAGGAAAACTTAAACCGGCTTATTTTCAATTGCTCACACTCCTTGAAATTGAGGCTGAACATAAAGACAATCGCAGTTTACACTATTTTAAAGAAGTTCGATTGTATAAACCCTATGAAACGCTTCACACCACTATTTTTAAATCAACCGTTGTCTTATTTTTAGCTGAAATTCTATCGATGATTTTAAATGAAGAAGAAGCCAACCCTCCTCTTTTTGAATACCTTGAAACAACTTTATTGTGGTTTGATACTGTAGAAAAAACAGGGACGTTTCATCAACAATTTTTAATGGGTCTGACAAAGTTTTTAGGAATTAACCCTGATACTTCTAATGATTCGCTCCCGTATTTTAATCTCGAAAACGGGAATTTTCAACTCCAAAATGGAGAACATTGTATCTCAGGTTCAAAATTAGAACTCCTAAAACCTTTTTTGGGCACAAAATTTGATACAACAATGCTTCAGGAATTAAATTCCTCGCAAAAGCATGAATTACTTAATATGATTTTAGACTATTTTAAATTACATTTACACGCCTTTAAACACCCCCGATCGTTAACCGTTTTAAATCAAGTATACAGTTAAGATGAATCGTTTATTCCTTTATGTTTCACTACTTTTTATATTGAGCACATCTGCCCAACAAGTTATTGTAGTCAATAAATCGGATAAGCAACCCATCCCAGGAGTTGCAGTCTATAATGACATCAAAACCAAAACAGCCATAACAGATTTTGATGGGAATGTTGATTTAGATTCATATAGTTTGCAAGATAAAATTCATTTTCAACACCTCTCATATCATAAGATTTCAATACAAAAATTAAACGTTCAAGACACTATTTTTCTCTCTCCAAAAGCTACAAGTCTGAATGAAGTTGTGATATCGGCCTCCAAATTTGAACAAAGCAAAAAAGAAGTTCCTCAAAATATTATTAGTATCACTCCTGAAGACATTCAATTATCCAACCCACAAACGAGTGCCGATTTATTGAACAATAGCGGCCGGGTTTTTGTGCAAAAGAGTCAGTTAGGTGGGGGAAGTCCAATGATCCGAGGGTTTTCTACAAACCGACTGCTAATTATGGTAGATGGTGTGCGTCTGAATAATGCCATATTTAGAGGTGGAAATGTTCAAAACGTTTTGTCAATAAACCCTTTTAATGTTGAGAAAACAGAAGTTATATTGGGGTCTGGATCTGTTATTTATGGAAGTGATGCCATTGGTGGGGTCATGAATTTTTACACTACTACACCAAAACTATCCGAATCTGTCACACCCAATTTAACGGCTCGAAGCACCGTTCGATACGCTTCTGCAACTAATGAAAAAACAGCTCATTTAGATTTCAATTTAGGATTTCAAAAATGGGGATTTCATAGCAGTGTGAGTGTCTCAGATTTTGGAGATTTAAAGATGGGTACTAACGGTCATGATGACTACTTAAGCCTTCATTACAGTGAACATATTAATGGACAAGATGTGATGGTTTCTAATACAACTCCAAGAGTTCAGAAATTTACTAATTTTCGTCAAATGCATCTTGCTCAAAAAGTGCTTTACAAAGCTAATGAAGATTTAAAATTCGATTTAGGGCTTCATTATTCCACCACCTCAGATTACCCAAGATACGATCGCCTTGCAAACTATGATTCAGAAGGGATTTTACATTTCGCTGAGTGGAATTATGGGCCTCAAGACTGGTTTCTTGCTAACTTACAAATGACAAAATTAAGTAGCGGATCTAGCTTGTATGATAAAATTAAAATATCTTCTGCTTATCAAAACTTTAAAGAATGTCGAATTAATAGAAAATTCAATTCCGATACTCGAAAAATTAGAGAAGAAAATGTAGATGCACTCTCCTTGAACTTTGATTTTTATAAATCACTTTCAAATAGGTCTAATATATCTTATGGAGCCGAGTATATATACAATCGAGTTGGCTCATCGGCCTATAAAACAAACATCGATACCAATGTTTCGGAACGTATTGCAACCCGTTATCCAAACGACTCAAAGTGGCAAACGTTAGCCGCCTATCTAAGCCATAAATACAAGCCGAATTCAAAGCTTACGATACAATCGGGAATACGATATAACTATGTGACTATCGACGCTGATTTAACAGAAAACAGTGCTTTTTATAACCTTCCTTTTATAACGGCAGATTTAGAGACAAGTGCACTTACAGGCACTCTTGGACTCAGTTGGAACCCGAACCCTATCTTTCTTTGGAAATTAAATGCAACCACTGCTTTTAGAGCGCCAAACATTGATGATATCGGGAAAATCTTTGACCCTCAAGAAGGATTAGTTGTGGTGCCCAACGGAAATTTAAAGCCAGAATATGCCTATGGTGGAGAGCTTGGTGTTACGATCAATGTTAAAGAATCTATAGTTTTTGATTGTTCGGCCTACTACACTTATTTAGAAAATGCATTGGTTCGTAAAAGTTTTGAAATCCATGGCATATCTGAAATGTTTTATGATGGAGAAATAAGCGAAGTTCAAGCCATTCAAAATGCTTCTCAATCTTGGATTTATGGATTTGAAGCAGGCTTAAAAATTCGATTTTCAAAAGCCTTAAAGTTCACCACTCAGTACAGCTATGTTCACGGAGTACAAGAAGAAACTCCCGGAGTTGAACTCCCTGTGAGACACGTAGCGCCTGTTTTTGGAGACGCACACCTTATATGGAAACACAACAAATTTCAACTAGATGGGTTTATAAATTATAATGGGGAACTTCGTAGTTCAGATATTTCTGCAGAATTAGCAGATTCTATATTTGCTTTAGACGCACAAGGCAATCCCTACGCACCGTCTTGGTATACCCTTAACCTTAGAACCCAATTTGATTTTAATAAATCACTTTCTGCTGTAGGAACTATCGAAAACATCACGAATCAACGCTATAGAACCTTTTCTTCTGGAATCTCTGCGCCTGGAACCAATTTGATTTGTGCGATTACATATAAATTCTAAGGATGTATCCAACCCACAAAAGTTATTCCATAGAGGAAGCTCTTTCCAAGCTTCAAAAGTATTGTGCCTATCAAGACCGCTGTCACAAAGAAGTTGAGCACAAACTTAAGCAAATGCGAATGATTCCCGAAGCGATTGAAATTATCATTGTGGCACTCATTGAAGACAACTACCTAAATGAAGAACGTTTTGCTAAAGCCTATGTTAGAGGAAAATTTAGCATCAAAAAATGGGGAAAAGTAAGATTGACTTTAGAGCTTAAACAACGCCAACTGTCGAAGTATATTATTAAAATCGCCCTTCAGGAAATTGACCCTAATGACTATCTTCAAACATTTCACTCTTTAGCAGAAAAAAAAGCGGCAACACTGACCGACACGGATCCGTGGAAAAAAAAGAAAAAACTCACCAACTATCTTCTGTATAGAGGATGGGAATCACAGTTGGTATATGACAAAGTGAATACGCTTATCAACTAGCTTTTAAAACGCATAATTGACCCCTATCAAAACATTTCCTTTGGGCATAGGGACAAAACCTGTTTCCACATATTCTGTATTGAAAATATTATTTCCAATGACAGAAAGTTCAAGCCCAGAAACATTCAATGTAGCCTGTACATCTACTACACTATAGCTGCTTCCTGAGGCACGTTCGGCAAACTTATAAATGATGCTTTGTGATACATTTTTCAAAAACTGCGATCGAACCGTTGCCGTAAAATGATGTGTCAATGCGTTGAGTACATATTTAGAATAGGTCGTTTTTATGTCGTTTAAATTTTCATCTAAATAGGTATATCCTAAACTTATATTTTGAGTGTATAACCCCGATTTAAAACTAGAAGACAGATTTAGTTCTGCTCCTGTTAAGGTTAAACTCTTTAAGTTTGTAGCCTGCCATTTATCGGCTTCATTTTCTTTGGTATAATCAATCAAATTATCGGACGATCTATTAAAGATAGCGACATAAGCATTGAAGTTTGTTCCAAAATATTTTAAGCCGATTTCTTCAGAAAGTGCCTTTTCAGGTTCTAAATTTTCATTTCCTAAATCGGTTCTTCCTACATAATACAAATCGGTATAGGTAGGCACTCTATAAGTATAACCAATATTTGCATACGCTTTAAATGTATCATTAATAGCATAACCAAAATCCACCCCAGGAAACGCATGAAATTTAAAATCAGAAAAGTAATTTACCGAAACACCTGGCGTAATGTCTAAACGATTATCTGCTAAAGAAAACCGATGTTCAACAAATAGATTTGCCATCATTCGGTCGCGTTCTCCTAAATTGGAGCTCGTCATAAATACTTTTGCAGCATCGATTCCAAAACCTGTAATTCCAGCGCTTGAAGTATATGAAGCATTGACTTGTAGCCCTACTTTATTGGAGATATGTAAATTTCTATAAACCGACGGTCTTTCTCGAACATACAAGTACATGTCTTGATTTCGTTTCCAGTAGACCCGTGGCGTAATTTTAAAATTTTCAGTTTTGAATTTTGTAGAAGCTCCCACTAGACTGCTTTGCGTTTCTTCATATTGATCGTAACCACTTTGAACAGCATAAAATTGATTTGCACCAAACTTTCGTTCCGAAAAAGAACTAATGACATCTATAGGAGTGCCATTTGTATTAAAACGTCCTTTTACAAAATAATTTTGATTTTCAAAATCGGTATTATGTCGATAGCCATCCGAAGTATTTACAGAAGCATGCCCTATTAGTGTCGTATTTTTTAGATTGGTTCCCAAGGTTCCCGAAACATGTTGTTGATTATAAGAGCCAAGCTTATATTCTACGGAATTCACAGTATCAGCATTTGATTTTGTTACAATATTAATGGCTCCTGTAAACGCATTTTGTCCAAAAACGCGTGCCGCAGGACCTTTGATAATTTCAACACGTTCGATCACTTCTAGAGGCAGTGCCATGTTTAATGTATGGTGACCTGTTTGTGGATCTTCAACTTTAATACCATCAATTAAAAGCAAAGTTTGGTCAAAACTTCCGCCACGAATGTATAAATCTGCTTGCATTCCATTGACGCCTTGACGTCTTATATCGACACCCGCCTCTTGTTGCAAAAGTTCTGCCAAATTAGTGGCAGGACTTTGTTTTATAACGTCGGATGAAATAAGTGTTATTGTGCGAGAATTTTTTTTAAAAGGCAACTCAATCGCTGTTGAAGTAATTGTAATAGAATCTAATTTTTGAGCCTCTGAAGGTTGTTGTGCCAACACATTGTAAAATGAAAAAAGACTAAGTACGAATAGTGATAAACAAAGTTTAGTGCTCATAAGGATTTTAATTTTTTTTGTCCAAATTATTGTACAAAGATATAAATACTATTATAGACCTCAATCCATAAAATTAAATAAATAAGTATAATATTTTACTTGTTAAGAGCAATAAAAAAATCAAAATAGATTACCTTTAGACCATGTTTGCACTTGTTGATTGTAATAACTTTTATGCCTCCTGTGAGCGGGTTTTTAACCCGAGTTTACGCCAAAAACCAATCGCTATTTTATCAAATAACGATGGCTGTGTGATTGCGCGCAGTGATGAAGCAAAAGCATTAGGACTTCCTATGGGCGCCCCTGCATTTAAGTTTAAAGAGTTTTTCAAAACAAATAACATTCAATTATTTTCATCCAATTATGCGCTTTATGGCGACATGAGTAGTCGCGTGATGCGTATTTTAGAACAGTTCTCTCCTGATGTAGAAGTGTATAGTATTGATGAAGCCTTTTTAAAACTTAACGGATTTGATGCCTATGATTTATATGTGCACGGATCTGAGATGCGTCAACGCATCTTAAAATGGACAGGCATTCCTACCTGTGTTGGAATTGCACCAACAAAAGCATTGAGTAAAGTTGCTAATAAAATTGCCCGAAAGTTTCCCAAAGAAACAGGAGGTGTTTATGTCATAGATAACGAAGAAAAACGCATCAAAGCTTTGAAATGGACAAAGCTCAAAGATGTTTGGGGGATTGGACCTGCACTACACAAACGCCTATCGGAAAAGCAGTGTAAAACCGCTTATGATTTTGTGCAGCTCCCCGATATGTGGGTGCGTAAAACTTTTTCTATTACAGAGTGGAAATTAAAAAAAGATTTGGAAGGGATCTCTAAAATAGAGACAGAAACTGTTAAAAATAAACGCGCCATTGCGACCACACGTAGTTTCGAATCTGCGATTAAAAATCTAGAAGAAATTAAAGAACGCATCTCTACTTTTGCTTGTAGTGGTGCCGAAAAACTTCGTAAACAAGGCTCTAGTTGTCATATGATGATTATTTTTCTCCGAAGTAACTTTCATAAAAAAGACACCGAACAGCACCGCGCCAGTGTTGTAGTCAACATTCCATTTCCTACCAATTCTAGTTTAACTTTAAGTGCAAATGCCGTAAAAGCAGTTGCTTCAATTTATAAAAAAGGAATTCAATATAAGAAAGCAGGAGTCATCCTTACAGGTATTGTTCCAACAGACAACCACCAATTACAGTTGTTTGATACGGAAGACCCAAAACACCTTCCATTGATGCGTACCATCGATTTTATTAATAAAAAGTACGACGCTCCAAAATTAAAATTAGCCAATCAAGATTTAAAACGTACGTGGAAAATGCGTCAAGAACATTTATCGCCAAAATACACCACTAGTTTTAAAGATATAATTACAGTTCAATGTCCATAAAACAAAACACACCTCTTACATTTTTTACACCTGAAAATCTTAACACCTTGGGAGCGGTCTATATTGATACAGGGATCTCGGCTGGATTTCCATCACCAGCAGAAGATTTTAAACAAGAACGCCTATCCCTAGATGACGAGCTTATAAAAAATAAAGAAGCTACTTTTTTTGCTCGGGTAAGTGGGCAATCAATGATAGATGCGGGACTTAGTGACAATGATCTTTTGGTAATTGATCGAAGTCTTTCTCCAGCACATAATAAAATAGCGGTTTGTTTTTTAGATGGAGAGTTTACGGTCAAACGACTTAAGGTTGAAAAGGATGAGGTTTGGTTACAGCCAGAAAACAAAAACTATCAGCCAATCAAAATTACAGAAGAAAATGATTTTGTAATTTGGGGAATTGTCACTAATGTAATTAAGAAGGTGTAGGCTAAAGCTGTTTGCGAAGTCGCGCGACAGGAAGGTCTAATTGTTCACGGTATTTAGCCACCGTTCTTCGAGCAATTGGATAGCCTTTTTCTTTTAAAATAATCGCTAATTTTTCGTCTGTCAGTGGTTTTTTCTTGTCTTCTTCAGCGATTACGGTTTCTAAAATGCTTTTAATTTCTCGGGTTGAAACTTCTTCTCCTTGGTCATTTGTCATGGACTCGCTAAAAAACTCTTTGATCAATTTTGTTCCATAAGGAGTGTCCACATATTTGCTGTTTGCAACCCGTGATACCGTCGAAACATCCATGTCTATTTTATCCGCAATATCTTTTAGAATCATGGGTCTTAGTTGTTGTTCATCTCCTGACAAAAAGTAATTTTCTTGAAAATGCATAATGGTACTCATGGTAATGAATAGGGTATGTTGGCGTTGTTTTATAGCGTCAATAAACCATTTGGCAGCATCGAGTTTTTGTTTGATAAATTGCACCGCATCTTTTTGCGATTTTGTTTTTTCTTTGGAAGCTTTATAGCCTTTTAGCATTTCGTTATAGGGCCTTGAAACATGCAATTCAGGTGCATTTCGACCATTCAGGCTCAGCTCTAATTCCCCTTCATTAATTTTGATAGTAAAATCGGGTACGACGTGTTCAATAGAGCGGGCGTTATTCGAATAGGAACTACCAGGTTTTGGGTTTAAGCGTTCAATTTCAGAAATCGCATCTTTAAGTTGTAATTCCGTAATACTAAATTTCTGTAAGAGTTTTTTGTAGTGCTTTTTAGTAAATTGCTCAAAGCCCTGTTCAATGATTTTGCTGGCGAGTGCGGTATTAGGTGTTTGTGTTTTTCGATGCAATTGAAGTGCTAAACATTCCTGAAGGTTTCTAGCACCCACCCCTGCAGGGTCTAAAAGGTGTACTACCTTGAGGACAGACTCAATGGTTTTCTCATCGGTATATACATTTTGAGTAAAGGCCAAATCATCCATAATATCAAGTAACGGACGGCGGATGTAGCCGCTATCGTCGATACTTCCAATTAAAAATTCTGCAATTTGATAGTGTGTTTCTTCTAAAGGAAAGGTGTTGAGTTGATCGATTAGATGTTGTGTAAAAGACGTCCCAGAAGCAAAAGGGGTTGTTTTTTCTTCATCATCGGCACTGTAATTATTGGCATGAAGTCTGTATTCTGGAATTTCATCATCACTCAGATAGTCATCTACATTAATATCGTCTGCATTGATTTGCTCATTGTCCATATCATTATCATTGGAGTCAAAGGTCTCTTCATACGTTTCTTCTTGATCTTTACCACTTTCGAGTGCTGGGTTTTCTTCGAGCTCTTGTTTAAGGCGTTGCTCAAAAGCCTGGGTAGGCAACTGGATCAGCTTCATCAACTGAATTTGTTGAGGTGATAGTTTTTGTGATAATTTATAATGTAAAGATTGCTTAAGCATTTATTCTTCGGGTTTATATAAAAATAAGAAAAAATCTTTAGATATATGCTAAGCAGTAATTAGTTTCAAAAAATGCGAATATGGTTACCTTTAAAATTCAGCATTAAAAGGAGTTCGAGGATAAGGAATGACATCTCGAATGTTACCCATACCAGTCGCAAACATGACCAAACGTTCAAAACCGAGTCCAAATCCAGAGTGCACCGCCGTACCGTATTTTCTTAAATCTAAATACCACCAAAGATCCTCTTCTGGGATGTCAAGTTCTGCCATTTTTGCTTTTAAGACGTCCAATCGTTCTTCACGCTGCGATCCACCAACAATTTCACCAATACCTGGGAATAAAATATCCATGGCTCTAACTGTTTTTCCGTCCTCGTTCAAGCGCATATAAAAGGCTTTAATTTTTGCAGGGTAATCAAATAAAATTACAGGACATTTAAAGTATTTTTCTACCAAAAAGCGCTCATGCTCACTTTGTAAATCGGCACCCCACTCGTCAATAATATATTTAAACTTCTTCTTTTTATTAGGCTTGCAGTTTCGTAAAATATCAATTGCTTCTGTATAGCTAACACGTTTAAAATTGTTGTCAACAATAAAACGAAGTTTCTTAGTAAGTGGCATAGGTGCCCGCTCATTTTGAGGCTTTGATTTATCTTCTTGTTCCAAACGTTGCTCTAAAAAGGCTAGATCTTCTTTATTGTGTTCTAAAACGTAACTGATGACGTACTTCATGAAATCTTCCGCAAGATCCATATTCCCAGCCAAATCCATAAAAGCGACTTCAGGTTCAATCATCCAAAACTCTGCTAAATGTCGCGAGGTGTTAGAGTTTTCAGCTCTAAATGTAGGCCCAAAAGTATATACCTTTCCGAGTGCCATGGCATAGGTTTCTGCTTCCAATTGCCCAGATACGGTTAGGTTTGTTTCTTTTCCGAAAAAGTCTTTTGAGTAATCCACTTCACCGGCATCTGTTAGCGGTGGATTTTTTGGATCTAATGTAGTGACTCGAAACATTTCACCGGCACCTTCGGCATCACTTCCAGTGACAATCGGAGCATGCATATAATAAAACCCATTTTTATTAAAATAGGAATGAACAGCAAAAGAGAGTGATGAACGGAGTCGCATTATCGCACTAAAGGTGTTGGTTCGTGTTCGTAAATGTGCTTGTTCTCTTAAAAATTCTAAGGAATGACGTTTAGGTTGTAGGATGGTTTTTGATACTTCTTCAGGATCAGCATCCCCCAAAATTTCTATAGAACTCACTTGAACTTCTACAGACTGTCCTTTTCCTTGACTTTCAACTAAACCGCCTTTAATGTGTACAGCAGCACCTGTTGTGATGCGTTTTAATAGCGCTTCATCCATGCTTTCAAAATCAACTACACATTGGATGCTTTGAAGACAAGAGCCATCATTAAGAGCGATAAATCGGTTCGCTCTAAATGTTCGAACCCACCCTTTAACCTCAATGTCTGTATGTTTGAGTTCTTGAGTTAGTAAATGTTCAACAGTGCTGGTAGTCATAAGTACAATTATTAATAGTGCAAATATAAAGTTTTAAGCTAAATTAACAGTGTATGAGTTAGTCTTCTTCAAACGTTTCTTCTTCTGGAATAATATTTAGTGGAGGCTTTTTCAATACTTTCTTGTTTGCAATGCTGCGTTCTAAAGACAACAATAGACAAGGTAACAACAGTAAATTAGCCAACATCGCCAATAATAAGGTTGCTGAAATTAAGGCGCCTAAGGCCACAGTACCTCCAAAATTAGAAGTGATAAACACCGAAAACCCAAAGAATAGTACAATGGAGGTATAAAACATACTCACCCCTGTTTCGCGAAGTGCCGAAAAGACAGACTTTCTAATTTTCCAGTGGTTCGCCAATAATTCTTGTCGGTATTTGGCTAAAAAATGAATGGTATCATCTACTGAAATTCCAAAAGCAATACTAAAAACTAATATTGTTGATGGTTTTATGGGGACGCCTAAGTAGCCCATCATTCCTGCTGTTACCAATAGCGGTAATAAATTTGGAATTAACGAAATGATAATCATTCGGAATGAGCGAAACATATAAGCCATAAATAGTGAGATTAAAAAGATAGCCAAGGCCAATGATAAGACTAAGTTTCGAACTAAATATTTGGTTCCTTTTTGAAATAAATAGGCTTTTCCAGTGATGGAAACATCGTACAGTTTTTTAGGGAACAGCTTATCAATTTTTGCTAAGAGATCTTCTTCAATACGTTCCATTTTATCGATCCCAGCATCTTTCATAAAGGTGGTGATTCGGGCATAGCGACCCGTACTATCGACAAAGTTTTTTAGCAAATCAACATCTGAAGAGGCATTTTTTGCATAGGATAAAATAAAATTATTTTCTTGTGCAGAGGGCAATTGATAATATTTAGGATTTCCGTTGTAGTAGGCTTGTTTAGAATATTTCACCAAGCTTACTACAGAGATGGGTTTAGAAAGTTCTGGAATTTCAAAAATCAAATCTTCAAGTGCATTCATGCGTTTTAAAGTAGAGAGTTTTAGGACTCCTTTTTTACGTTTGGTATCTACTAAAATCTCTAGAGGCATCACACCATTAAATTCACTTTCGTAGAATTCGATGTCTTTATAAAATTCCGCTTTTTTAGGCATGTCTTCAATTAAACTCCCCGTAGTTTCAATTTGAAAAATTCCAATGATGCTGATGGCGAGTAAAACAGTTGCCGTCATATAGATTGTAATATTTTTATGCTTAACGGTATGTTCGATCCAATCGCCAAGGCGGTTAATCCATCGTTTGTTTAAATGCTCTAAATGCTTCTCTTTTGGGATTGGCATAAAGCTATAAATAATAGGAATAATTAATAAACACAACAGAAAAATGGCAATAATACTCAGTGAAGCAACAATACCAAATTCGGTGAGCAATTTACTTTGGGTAATTATAAAGGTTGCAAACCCTGAGGCTGTAGTTACATTGGTCATCAAAGTCGCATTCCCAACTTTTGAAATTACGCGTTGAAGCGATTTTGCTTTGTTACCATGATTATTGACTTCGTGCTGGTATTTGTTGATTAGAAAAATACAATTTGGAATTCCAATGACAATAATTAGAGGAGGAATCAAGGCTGTGAGTACGGTAATTTCATATTGTAACAACCCTAAAATTCCAAAGGTCCACATCACTCCAATGACCACAACAATCATGGATATAAAGGTCGCTCTGAATGACCTGAAAAAGAAAAAGAAAATAAGTGAAGTGATTAAAATAGCTGCTAAAATAAACATGCTAATTTCATCAATAATATTCTGAGAATTTAGTGTCCGTACATAAGGCATCCCTGATACGCGCACATTTAAACCATAGGCCTCTTCAAATGCTTTTACTTTTGGGGTTAAAAAGGTTTCAATAAATGCCTTTCGTTCTGGGGTGTTGACGATCGATTTATCTAAGTAGATGGCTGTGCGAATGGCCTCGGTTTCTTTGTTAAAAAGAACATTGTCATAAAAAGGGTAGTCTTCAAAAAGGGCTTTTTTTAGTGTATTTACTTCCGATTGTGTTTGGACAGAATCTTTGATAAAAGGGATGAGGTCAAATTGTTTTTTACGCTCATTTTTAACAAGTTTTTGTAAATCTTTAATGGCAATGACAGCATCTACATTGGGGTGGGTTTTAAAACTTTTGGAAAACGTATTCCAAGCATTTAGTTTTTCGACGGTGAGCAAGGTACTGTCCTTGACCCCCATTACAATCAAATTACCTTCTTCTCCAAAAATATCTAGAAAATTATTGTATTCTAAATTAATAGGATGGTCATCTGGCAACAGATTTGCTTCGGTATAGGTAAAACGCATGTTATTCCATTGCATGGAAAAAAACCCAGTAGTAAGTACAACCAGAACGAGAATAAAAATTCTGTTTCTTAAAATGAGTCGTGCAATGGTTTCCCAAAACCCGGTTGAAAATAGTTTAAACATAATCTTTTTTGATGGCGTCAAAGGTAAATAAAAGGAATTAAAAGACAGGGTATAGAAAGTTTAACTTTCTATAAGAAAATGTAAAATTTTGAAGGATTAAATTTTGAGAATTTCTTGCTCTTTGACAGCATACAAGTCTTCAGCTTTTTTGACGTGTGTGTCCGTAAGTTGTTGCACATCTACTTCTGCATTCTTTTTAATATCTTCAGATACATCTTCTATAGATTTGATTTCTGAATTGGCGTCTTTTCTTGCAGCACGTATCGATATTTTTGCGTCTTCAACTTCAGATTTTGCTTGTTTCGCTAATTCGCGACGGCGCTCTTCTGTTAAAGGCGGCACATTGATAATGATGGTTTCGCCATTATTCATTGGATTAAACCCTAAATTAGCAATCATAATTGCGCGTTCTATTTCTTGTAACATGGCTTTTTCCCATGGTTGAACTGTAATTGTTCGTCCATCGGGTGTATTCACGTTAGCGACTTGTGTTAAAGGAGTTTGAGTCCCGTAATAATCGACCATGACACTTCCTAACATTGAGGGATTCGCTTTCCCGGCGCGGATGTTTATAAATTGCTTTTCTAAATGCTTTAAAGCATTTACCATCGCTTCTTTTGTGCTATCCAGTATAAATTCTATTTCTTCGTTCATTTTTGAGTCTTTTATAAGTATGGTAAATGTGTTGTTAGCTCACGGTGGTTCCAATGGCTTGTCCAGAAATAATTTTAAGAAGGTTTCCGTTTTTGTTCATGTCAAAAACAATAATTGGGAGGTCATTTTCTTGACTTAATGTAAAAGCCGTTGTATCCATTACCTTAAGTCCTTTTTTAAGCACGTCCTCAAAACTAATGGTATCAAATTTAATTGCAGTTTTATCTTTTTCTGGATCGGTATTATAAATACCATCCACACGAGTGCCTTTCAAAATCACATCAGCTTCAATTTCGATGGCACGAAGAACCGCTGCTGAATCGGTTGTGAAATAAGGGTTTCCTGTACCCCCTCCAAAAATGACGACACGTCCTTTTTCTAGGTGACGAATGGCACGACGCCGAATAAAAGGCTCTGCAACTTCGTTAATTTTTATGGCAGACTGTAATCGGGTTGGGACCCCAGCGTTTTCAAGAGCACTTTGCAATGCGAGACCGTTTATGACGGTAGCTAACATTCCCATATGATCCCCTTGAACACGATCCATCCCATTACTCGCACCAGCAACGCCTCTAAAAATATTTCCACCACCAATAACAATTGCTAATTGAATGCCTTGTTCGGAAATTTGTTTGATTTGATTTGCGTAGTCGGACAAACGTTCAGGATCGATTCCATAATTGCGATTTCCCATCAGGGCTTCTCCAGAAAGTTTGAGTAATATTCGTTTGTATGTCATAATTGTGTGGCTCGTTGCACAAATATACACAATATCTTAAATCCAAAAAGCGGATTTTTGGGATTCTAGTCAATTTTGAACGGAATCTATTTTTGGTGCTAGATGTTTTTTATTAATTCTAAAAGAATGAATCAAATCTATATCTATATTTTCATCTATAAAAACGCATGGTTTTTATAGAGATTTTAAGACGTGGATTATAAATACAAGGTACGTGCGGTTGTTGAGTAAGATGTGTCAACCCCCAGACCATACATAATACGGAACTCCAATTCCCTTGGCTTAATTAATAATTAATTTTTTAACTGCTTTTTCAGTATTTGAATAGACTTCTAGAAAATATACTCCCGAATTTAAACGGCTCACATCAAGGTTTGTGATGTCGTTTTCTTTGGTAAGAATCAGTTTACCATACAAGTCATAAAGTGCTAAACTACTGAGAGCTACTTTAGCATTAATATAAATTTTATCCGTAGAAGGGTTAGGAAATATCCTTAGCGTACTGTCTAAACTTAAATCTGCACCAATACTCAAAGGAGCCTCCTGATACACTCTCACATAATCGACGATCATAGAGGCTTGCGTAAAGTTAGAATCGATCGATCCAGAATATCCTCCCATTGCGAGGTTTAGCAATATAAATTGATCTTCATAAAACGGCCATGTACTGTCATTTTTGTCAGAAGGATTGTAGGTATAAAACCCAACACCGTCCACTAAAAACGTAATTTGATTTGGCGACCAGTTCATAGAATATATATGATAATTAGCGTTTACATCTGAAACGTTAACTCCAGAAGTATTTACAGTTGCACCGCTACTAGAGGGGGTGTGTAGTGCGCTAGACACATGGTTTAAGGCTCCTAAGCCGTGCTCCATGATGTCTATTTCTCCACAGCCAGGCCAACTGGTTGTCCCATAATCAGAATGCCAAAAAGTACCTGGCTCATAAATATTTTTACCTAGGGTCCAAATCGCAGGCCATGTCCCATTATCACTTGGTAATTTTGCACGGACATCAACTCTTCCGTAAGTAAATGCAAACTTTGAGTTGAGACGCGCGGAGGTATATTGTTTTGTTAAGCCTTGATCAGTCCATGGTTCTTTTATTGCAACGATATTAAGATTTCCTGAATTATCTACAAAAGAATTATCTGTACGATTGGTGTAATGCTGCTCCTCGTTATTAGCCCAGCCAACTCCCGGAACAATTACTTGAGTTTGATGGTGCCAATTCGTTGGATTCACAGCACCAGGAGTATCGAAGTTTTCTTCCCAAACCAAAGTGTCATAAATTACATCCAATTCGTGTGGGTCGGTTTCTTCTGAGCCATCGTCAATATCATCTAATAAATAGGTTCCAGGGGACGCAACGCCAGCATCTATAAAAAGGGTCAAGCGATCATAGGTTCCGCTTGCATTTACTGGACTACCAACCCCTGATACTTGAGCATTTGCAAAATCGAATGTTATATTTGTGGTCCATCCACCGCCACTGGGCACGTTTTGAATCACCTCAACATCTGCATTTGCACCATCTTCTAATTTGAGAAGTATGGTGTGTGCATTAGGATCAAACCCATAGAACGATAGTGAAATGGTTTTTTGAAAGTCCAAATCAATAGCTCTTTGTAAACCAATTGAAAACCCTTGCCATGCATCTGAACCGTCATTATAAAATTGCCCTACAGTATTTCCAGCATTGTCAGGGTCGGTTCTTGTGCTAAAACCAGTTCCTGCAAAAGCCCAAAAGTCATCTGAAGAATCAGAAAAATCAATTGGCATTTGTTGTGCAAAAGACAATTGTGTTACAGCAAGAAGTATAAAGAGTAAATGGGTATAATTAGTTTTCATTGGTTATAATTTTAAAGGCCCAAAAATATACAATTTTCGTTTAGAACATTTTTTTTTTACTATACAAAAACTATACAAGTTGGAAATTTCGTTATAACATTAAAAAAACCTCTGTCTAGCAGTGCTAAACAGGGGTTAATAAATATATAGGTTGTTTTATTATCCTAGGGATACGCGTTTAAAACTAGTGATAGATACATCTCCAAAGCTTTCAACATATTTTGCAACGCTTACTTTATCGTCTTTGATAAAATTTTGATCTAACAAACATTGTTCTTGATCTAATGTTGTGTTGTCAGAAATGAAACGTTCCATTTTTCCAGGTAAAATTTTATCCCAAATTTGTTCTGGTTTTCCTTCGGCTTTTAATTCTGCTTTTGCAGCCTCTTCAGCTTGTGCCAATACGTCTGCGGTTAATTGTGCCATTGAAATGTACTGAGGAATATTTTTGAGTGTTTTTCCTAAACGGCCTAACTCAATATTATCTTTTTCGATTACTGCAATTCTAGCTTCTGTTTCAGAGGCAATATATGCAGGGTCAAAATCTTTGTATGAAAGCGTTGTAGCGCCCATAGAAGCCACTTGCATTGCAACATCTTTTACCAAAACATCAGCGTTTTCTACTTTTGCAGACAAACCAACAACGGCAGCAATTTTGTTGATATGAACATAAGAACCTACATACGCAGCTTCAATTTTATCAAACGCTTTGATGTCTAGTTTTTCACCAATTATGCCTGTTTGTTCGATTAATTTTTCGGCAACTGTCATCCCTCCAAAATCAGCCGCTAAAAAGGCTTCTTTTGTGTCGTGGTTCAGTGCAATATCTCCAAACTGACTCGCCAAGGCTAAAAAGTTTTCGTTTTTTCCAACGAAATCCGTTTCACATCCTAAAACGATGGCAACACCTACGGTATTGTCAGCATTAATTTTTGCAACAGCAGCCCCTTCAGAAGAGTCGCGATCGGCTCTATTAGCGGCTACTTTTTGCCCTTTTTTACGAAGGTTGTCAATTGCTTTATCAAAATCGCCTTCAGCTTCAACTAAGGCTTTTTTACAGTCCATCATTCCTGCACCCGTCGCTTGTCTTAATTTATTTACTTCAGCAGCTGTTACTTTTATCATGATTTAATTGTTTAAAAAAAGTCGTTCAAACTTTCCATGGGAAGAACTGAACGACTTTGTTGTTACTTTATTTACTTATAAATTAGTTAATTATTCTTCTTCCTTTACAACTTCTTCCTTTACAACTTCTTCTTTTGCAGGAGCCTCTTCTTTTTTGGCTACCTTTTTAGCTTTAGCTTTTTTGGGAGCTGCGGCTTTCTTAGCTTTTGGAGTTTTAGTTGCTTCAGTTGCTTCTGCTTCGTTTGTTTCTGCTTTTGCTTCAGTTGCTTCTGCTTTTGCTTCAACGTTAGTTTCAGTTGCTTCAGTTGTTTCAAGCTTTGGCTCTTTAGCGGCTGCTACCTCTGCTGTTTTTTCAGCATCCTTAGTTTCTTTTTCAGCTTTTCTTACCGCTAAACCTTCAGCAATTGCATCTGTTACAGTTGTAAGGATTTTTTCGATTGATTTAGAAGCATCATCATTTGCAGGGATTACATAATCCACTTGTCTTGGATCAGAATTTGTATCTACCATTGCAAAAATTGGAATGTTTAATTTCTGTGCTTCTTTAATTGCGATATGCTCACGTTTGATATCAATTACGAACAGTGCTCCTGGAAGACGTGTCATTTCTGAAATTGATCCTAAGTTTTTTTCTAGTTTCGCTCTTAAACGATCGACCTGTAAACGTTCCTTTTTAGAAAGCGTTAAAAAGGTACCATCTTTTTTCATGCGATCAATAGTTGCCATTTTCTTAACAGCTTTACGGATCGTTACAAAGTTAGTTAGCATTCCACCAGGCCATCTTTCAGTAATGTATGGCATGTTGACGTTTGCTGCTTTTTCAGAGACGATGTCTTTTGCTTGTTTTTTAGTCGCAACAAATAAGATTTTACGACCTGAGGTTGCAATTTTTGCTAAAGCTTGTGAAGCTTCTTCAAGTTTTGCAGCTGTTTTATATAGGTTAATGATATGAATACCATTACGCTCCATATAAATGTAAGGAGCCATGTTTGGATCCCATTTTCTTGTAAGGTGTCCGAAGTGTACACCACTGTCTAATAATTCTTTTACTTCTACTAATGCCATTTTGTGATAGTTTACGTTCTGTTGAATTAGCAATGCTTGAGTGGCTTATTTTTTTAAGGCCTTAAACATTTAGATGCTAAACTAAGTCTTGGTGGTTGGCCACCATAGACAACAATAACTGGTTTAAATTATAAATATTAACGTTTAGAGAATTGGAATTTTTTACGCGCTTTCTTCTGTCCGAATTTTTTACGCTCAACCATTCTTGGGTCTCTTGTCAATAAGCCTTCTGGTTTCAGAATCCCTCTATTTTCTTCATCTAATTCGCACATTGCACGAGATAAAGCTAAACGAATTGCTTCTGCTTGACCTGTTATACCACCTCCAAAAACATTTACTTTAACATCGAAGTTGCCTTCGTTGTCAGTCAATGCAAAAGGTTGGTTAACTTTGTACTGTAAAGTTGCAGACGGAAAATAATCGTTTACATCTTTTTTGTTCACGGTAATTGATCCTTTTCCAGGAGCAAGATAAATACGTGCTACGGCCGTTTTTCTACGACCAATTTTGTGAATAACCTCCATTAGTTAACTTCGTTTAAATTGATTGTTTTTGGTTTTTGTGCTTCGTGAGAATGCGCAGAACCAGCCACAACGTTTAGATTACGGAATAATGCAGCACCTAATTTGTTTTTAGGGAGCATTCCTTTAACTGATTTTTCAACTAACCTTGTTGGATCTTTAGCAAACATCTCAGTTGCAGTTAGTGATCTTTGACCTCCTGGATAGCCTGTATGACGGATATAAGTCTTTTCAGTCCATTTGTTTCCAGAAAGATTTATTTTCTCTGAATTGATAACGATTACGTTATCTCCACAGTCAACGTGTGGAGTAAAGTTAGTTTTGTGCTTTCCTCTTAAAAGTATTGCAACTTTAGAAGCCAAGCGCCCTAACGTTTCTCCTTCAGCATCTACCAAAACCCACTGCTTGTCCACAGTAGCTTTGTTGGCCGATATTGTTTTGTAGCTTAATGTATCCACACTAAATATTTTTTCTTATTAAACATTCCTCCCTAAAAAAGAGTTTGCAAATCTACAATTATAAATTGTTATTAACAAAATCTATTTTGAGTTTATTTTGAGATTGATTTTCAAGGCATTTGCAATTGTGGATTTGATGATAACTCCACCCATTTATCTAGATTAATTTAAAGTTTAACAAATTATTTTATTTCTGTAAATTTTTATTCTTCATATTTGTACAGTGCCCCATTATTAAACCTTGCGTCATGAACCTTTTTAAGCTCATAAGTTTTTTCTTATATATTAGTGCAGGTACAGTTATAGCACAACAACTGACAACGGTTTCACCAAAAACATATACTACCTTTGAAATTGATGTTGCCGCTGCTCCCTCGATTGATGGAAATCTCGCTGATTCTATATGGGAATCTGCAGAATGGGCTACTAATTTTATTGAAGTGAATCCAGATGAAAACACCGATCCCTCCGAGCAAACCAAATTCAAGATTCTTTACGATCAAAAACACCTTTACATTGCTCTAAAGGCTTTGGATTCAGAACCAGAAACAATTACAAACCGCCTTTCGCGACGTGATGGATTTGTAGGCGATCGCATCAATGTTCTTATAGACAGTTATCACGACTTAAGAACAGGGTTTTTATTTACAGTCACAGCAGCCGGTGTTCGAGGCGATGAATTTATCACTGATAATGGAAATAATATTGATGCGAGTTGGAACCCTATATGGAGTGCCAAAGCTCTTATTGACAACGAGGGATGGACTGCGGAAATGAAAATACCTTTAAGTCAATTGCGATTTAGTAACGACCCAAATCAGGTTTGGGGATTGAATGTTGTTCGAAACTACTTTAAAAACAATGAATTATCTGCTTGGAATCGCATCCCAATTGGAGCGGCTGGATGGGTTAGTGAAGCTGGGAAGTTAAAGGGTTTAAAAAATATTAAACCTCAAAAACAAATCGAAATTCAACCTTTTGTGGTCACGAAGCTAGATCGCTATGAAGCTGAAGCTGGCAACCCCTATGCTGATGGTAATGATTTTAATTTGAATACGGGACTTGACGCTAAGATTGGTATTACAAATGATTTAACACTTGATGTAACCATTAATCCTGATTTTGGTCGAGTAGAAGCAGATCCTGCAGCGATCAATTTAGATGGCTTTGAAATTTTTAATAGAGACCAACGCCCTTTCTTTGTGGAAAATAAAAACATTTTTGATTACCGATTCGCAGACAACCGGAATAATTTATTTTTTTCTCGACGGATTGGTAGAAGCCCCCAAGTGAATCTCGAAACAACGGATGAGGCTTTTGTAAATCAGCCTCAAAATACTACCATTCTTGGCGCTGCTAAATTTAGTGGAAAAACTAAAAATGGCTGGTCGATAGGAGTATTAGAAAGCATGACCTCTAAGGAATTCACAGAGATAAGTACCAATGGAAACACTTCCGAATCACTTGCTGAGCCTTTTACCAATTATCTTGTAGGGCGGGTTCAAAAAGATTTTAATAAAAAAAACACTTTTTTTGGTGGCATGTTTACAGCCACCAATCGCTTCATTACCCCAGAAGTATCTGAACTTAGGAAATCAGCTTATTCTGGCGGTATAGATTTTACACACCAATGGAAAAACAGAGCCTATTTTATGGAGGCCAATATTATCATGAGCCATGTTCAAGGGAGTAAAGAAGCCATTAAATTAACCCAAGAAAATTTAACCCATTTATTTAATAGAGTCGATGCAACCCATTTAGAAGTCGATCCAAACCGAACTTCACTAACAGGGACTGGAGGTCGTTTTGGGATCGGTAAAGTAGGAGGGCAACATTGGAATTATAACGCGGGATTTAAATGGGTGTCTCCCGAACTCGAATTGAATGATATTGGTTTTTTGAGGAGTGCAGATGAAATGATTCAATATGCTAATTTAAGGTACAGAAGCATCAAACCCACGGGGGTTTTTAGGGACTTTAATGTGCGTTTTAATCAGTTTTCAGCTTTTGATTTTGAAGGTAACTATAATAGGATTCAATACCAGATTAACGGTTCTGCTAGCTTTTTAAACAATTGGGAGATTGATTTTGGGCTTGCTCACAAGCCACGCATTTTTTCAAACAGTATTTTAAGAGGTGGGCCACGCTGGCGTTTTTCTAAAGAAAATTTTCAATTCTTTTTTGTGGGTTCAGACCGTCGTAAAAATTTTAATGGGACTATTGGATTGATTCATTCTCAAGCTAAAGAAAATAATTTTTCGTTGTTAAAATTTGAATCTGAGTTAAACTACCAACCCACCAATGCGTTCAATATTTCATTATCTCCAGAATATAGTATTTCAAAAAATCAAACTCAATACGTGACGCAATCTGATTATAATTCTGACTCTAGATATATTTTGGGAACGATTGACAATCATACGCTCACAGCATCGGTTCGACTGGATTATACCATCAACCCTAATCTATCAATTCAATATTATGGACAACCCTTTATTTCACGGGGTCGTTATAAAGATTTTAAATATGTGACAAATCCAGTTGCCGAGCGACTTACAGAACGTTTTCAATTGTACGACTCTAATCAAATAAATCTCAGCGGAAATGATTTTCAGGTTGATGAAAACCGAGATGGTACTATGGATTATAGTTTTTCAAACCCTGATTTTTCGTATGTTCAATTCAATTCAAATTTAGTTTTAAGATGGGAATACATTCCAGGATCCGAACTGTTTTTGGTTTGGTCGCAAGGAGTCAAAAGCAGTGTTTCTTCTTCTGATGGTTTGTTTGAAGGATTTGAAACAGGTATTTTAGACGAGCGCCCACAGAATATTTTCTTACTAAAAGCGACTTATCGGTTTATTTTGTAGGAAAATAAAACTGCCCACAGAACCGGAGATTTATTTCAAAAATTTACGTGGCTAAAATAGATTTTAGAAGTATCTTTGCCATTCAAAATGTGGAGAAATTTCATCTTAATATGTCGAATCACACTTACTCAACATCTACAATAAGATTTCTAGCCGACTTTAAGGCAGTGACCAAAATGGGGTTGTCTATTAGTGTCGTTTTTTCATCTCTAGCAGGGTATTTGTTAGCTACAGATGTTGTCGATTTAAAAATCTTAATTCTCTTGGCTATTGGAGGTTATTTTATGGTAGGGGCTTCTAATGTGTTCAATCAAATTATAGAGCGTGATTTAGATGCACTGATGGATCGCACAAAAAACAGGCCCATCCCATCAGGAACAATGACGGTGACAACCGCCTTTGTTCTGGCAATTATTTTAACTCTTGCAGGCCTTTCTATTTTATATAGTATTAATGAGCGTACCGCTATGTTTGGCGCTATTTCAATCTGTTTATATACAAGTGCATATACCCCTTTAAAAACAAAAACGCCACTCTCGGTATTTGTAGGCGCGATTCCTGGTGCGATTCCTTTTATGTTGGGATGGGTTGCTGCAACTGGCAAGTTTGGAATTGAGGCAGGCGTTCTGTTTATGCTTCAGTTTTTTTGGCAATTTCCACACTTTTGGGCGATCGGATGGTTTTTACATGAAGACTACCAAAAAGCAGGGTTCAATATGTTGCCAACAGGAAAACGCGATAAAGGCACAGCACTTCAAACCATTATTTATACCGTTTGGACGGTTCTTATATCAATTGTGCCAGTGTTTGGTTTTACGGGGAGACTTCAACTTTCTGTTATTGCTATGATTTTAACTCTAGGCGTTGGGTTTTGGTTTCTATATTATGGATTTAGATTGTTTAAAAACCAAACAGATAAAGCCGCACGACAATTGATGTTGTCTAGCGTTGTTTATATAACTGTAATTCAAATTATTTACGTTTTAGATAAATTTATTAGACTATGGATTTAACACAAGGAACTACTCAAGAAAAACAAAGCCGTGCAAAAAAAATGATGCTATGGTTTGGAATTATTTCCTTAATCATGTCCTTTGCAGGACTCACAAGTGCATTTATTGTAAGTAGTTCACGGGAAGATTGGCTGTCCGATTTTGTACTGCCAAGTTCTTTTACATACAGTACATTGATTATTTTTCTGAGCAGTATATTTTTATATGCGGCTAAGCAAACCTTAAAAAAGAATCAGGCAGTCACCACAACGTCATTACTTATTGGCGTATTAGTTCTTGGGATTGCATTTATCTATTCTCAAATCTTAGGGTTCAATCAAATTATTAGTTCAGGATATAATTTTACGGGTCCAACAAGTAACATCACCATGTCTTATGTCTATATAATAGCAGTGGTTCATATAGTGCACGTTTTAGCGGGAATTATATGTCTCATTGTGGTGATTATAAATCAATTAAATAAAAAATATTCATCGGAAAATACACTTGGATTTGACCTTGCTTCTACATTTTGGCATTTTGTAGATATTTTATGGTTGTATCTCTTTTTCTTTTTATATTTCTTTAACTAAATAAAATTGTTATTTTTGCACAACTCAAAACAAATTGCAGTTATGAACTCTACATTAGTTAGCACCGGAACAGAAGAAAAAATTTGGGGCGGAGGGAATCAACCTCTAAAGTCAAGTTATGGTAAATTGATGATGTGGTTTTTCATTGTTTCTGATGCATTAACCTTTTCAGGCTTTTTGGCAGCCTACGGATTTTCAAGATTTAAGTTTATTGACTATTGGCCAATTGCCGATGAAGTTTTCACACACGTTCCTTTTTTACATGGACAAGAACTTCCAATGATTTATGTGGCTTTTATGACCTTTATTTTAATTATGTCCTCTGTGACTATGGTATTGGCTGTAGATGCTGGGCATGAAATGAAAAAAAACAAAGTCATTTGGTACATGTTCTTTACTATTATTGGGGGGGCTATTTTTGTAGGCTCACAAGCTTGGGAATGGGCAACTTTCATTCAAGGAGATTATGGAGCTGTTCAAACAAAAGGAGGTAATATTCTTCAGTTTGGAACCTATAAAACAATTGATGGTGAAGAAGTTTTTAAGCGTATTTCTGTAGAAGATTTTGCTACTGCTTCTCATACAGAACGCGTACAACATGAAAATAAAAATGGATTGTGGTTTGTCGATGAAAGTGCATTACCAGCATTTTCTGTAAGTGACGTTCTTCATGGTTTAGAATCACACCCAGAGGTTTTGGTAAGAACCCAAACAATCAATGAAGAAGGTGAAAAAACAGTGCTTTCTAGGGCCGCATCTTTGGAACAAGTTAAAAATAATGGAAGACGCTATGTAAAAGGCGCAAATTTGGAGGTTAACGAATATGGAACTCCTCTATTTGCAGATTTCTTTTTCTTTATTACAGGCTTCCATGGATTTCACGTATTATCAGGAGTTGTCATAAATATTATCATCTTTTTTAACGTAATTATTGGGACATACGAACGTCGTAAAAATTATGAAATGGTAGAAAAGGTAGGTCTTTACTGGCACTTTGTAGATTTAGTTTGGGTATTTGTATTTACATTCTTCTACCTAGTTTAACCGAACATATTTTTTAAAATGGCAGCACACGCACATAAGTTAGAAATTTTTAGAGGCTTAATAAAGTTTAAGTCTAACACACAAAAAATTTGGGGAGTTCTTTTGCTACTTTCCATTATTACAGCGGTAGAAGTGGTATTGGGTATTTACAAGCCAGCCTCTTTAATGACGCCATCAATGAGTCCTTTTGAAGGTGGATTTGGCGCACTGTTAGGAAATATCATATTTTCCGGATTCATATACACGAAAAGCCTTAACTTAATATTTATAGTGCTTACCATTATTAAAGCCTATTATATTACCTGGGATTTTATGCACATGCGAGATGAAACAAAATCCCTAAGAAGATTAGTTGCTTGGACGGTTGTCTTTCTTATATGTTACCTTGTGTTTATCTTATTACAAGAAGGCGGCTACATTGAATCTGTTTACACGAACGGATATGTGAAACGCGACTTTTAAAAAATAGATTAATATTAACATTTAAAAGGCGACTTATTAAAGTCGTCTTTTTTATTTTTGCATCATGAATATCACTAAACTAAAAAAACCTTTTGTACTCACAGTACTGTTTTTTTTACCTGTCTTGTTTTTGTTGTTTTTATACCCCTCAAAACACAATTATAAGACCTTGGATGTTGTTAAAAAAAACATCCCAGAACTCTCTAATTTTGTAAACAAGGATGGAGAAGCACTTCTCTTAGAAAACCACCTTACTGTGTTGGGTTTTTTAGGAAAAACGCCAATGGAAGATGCCATCTTAGCACTCAATCTTAAAGAATTAGTCTATGATAAGTTTAGAGGCTTCAAGCGTTTTCAAATAGTTATTTTAGTCCCAGAATCTGCACATGAACAGGTAGAATTATTAAAAAAAGAACTCAATCAATATGAGTTTCTAGAGTATTGGAAATTTGGTTTTGGGACAGAAGCAGAGATACTTTCTGCCTATCAATCTCTTAAAATTTCTACGGCTCTGGATTCAAACCTAAAAACCTCTGACGTTTTTATTATTGATAAAGAACGCCAGCAAAGAGGGCGTTTGGATGACCGAGATAAAGATCAAATAAAAAATAAAGTACCTTTGTTTGGGATGAGTTCATACGATTGTTTGGAAGTCTCCATACTTAAAAATAAAATGAGCGAAGACATGCGTATTTTGTTCACAGAATACCGCCAAAAACGAAAAGGAAATTTTAATTCTACAAGCCGAAGAGCAGACGATTTAAAAGGAGATGAAAAAAACTAGTTATTCATATGTTGGAGTGTCGTTTATCATTCTAATTTTTGGAATCATTGTGGTTCCTAAAATTATTGACCGTATTCAGAACAACGATGTCACACGAACAGAAAGTCGTAGCAAAGACGTCCAAATGACAGTGTCTGACGATACACCTTTATCATATCTTATTATTAATGGGGAAGCTAAAAGAGTCATGCCTTTCAGTTTTGTAAATCAAGACGAAAAAACAATCTCTAACGATGATTATGCAGGCAAAGTGTACCTTGTTGAATTCTTTTTTTCAACCTGTCCCACCATTTGTCCAAAAATGAATAAAAACTTAGTTGATATACAAAACACCTTTCCAGATCGCCCAGATTTTGGAATTGCCTCGTTTACTATTAACCCAGAGTATGACACGCCATCAGTTTTGAAAACCTATGCCGAAAACTATGGCGTTACCAATCCTAACTGGCACTTTATGACGGGAGAAAAAGAGGCCATTTATAATCTTGCAAATACAGGGTTTAACCTTTATGCTGCTCAGGTTGAAGGAGCGGACGGAGGGTTTGAACATTCAGGAAACTTTGCACTTATCGATAAAGAAGGCTACATTCGTTCCCGAACAGATGCATTTGGAAATCCAAAAATCTATTACAAAGGGATTATTAGTCAAGCAGAACAATTTGATGCAGATGGGGAGTCGGAAGATATTAGTGCACTTAAAGAAGATATTTTAAAATTATTAGAAAATGAATAATACAGCACGAACAACGAAACAGAAATATCAATTATGGATCAATATCGTATCCATAGCAGTCCCAGTTGTAGTCGCATTGCTTTTTAAGGTGCGCCTACCAAACGTAGAGCCACTTACTTTTTTACCCCCTATTTACGCTTCTGTTAACGGAGTTACGGCTATATTATTGGTATTGGCGCTAGTGGCCATTAAAAATAAAAAAGTGACACTGCATGAAAATTTGATGAAAACATCTATCCTATGTTCTTTCTTTTTTTTAGTGATGTATGTAGCCTATCATATGACCAGTGATCCTACAAAGTATGAAGGTGCTTTTATTTATGTATATCGTTTTATTTTGATTAGTCATATTCTTCTTTCAATTATTGTGATTCCTTTAGTACTCATTAGCTATGTAAGAGCACGGTTGGGAGAATTTAAATCACATAAAAAAATAGTGCGCTATGCATTCCCAGTATGGCTGTACGTCGCTGTAACTGGTGTAATTGTATATATCATGATATCACCTTACTATATCTAAATTGTGAAGCGAGCCACCCTTATATTGGTTTTTATATTGCAACATACAATTGTAAACGCACAATGCGCGATGTGTAGAGCTGTTTTAGAAAGCGAACTTGGACAAGAAACGGCAAAAGGAGTTAATAACGGCATTGTATACCTGATGCTTATCCCATATATTTTAATTGGAGGGTTGGCATTCTTTTTGTATCGCTACTTGCAAGGTTCTAAGTAAAAGCTACTTTTTTATTTTAAAGTTCATCAGTTCAGTCATCGAGACATTTAGTACCTTAGAAATTTTAAACATCGTTAGGATCGTAATATTACGTTTTCCATTCTCAATGTTAGAGTAACTTCCGCTATCCATATCACACAGTTTAGCAACTGTTTTTTGACGCAATTGTTTTTCTAGGCGAATCAGTCTTAAATGGTAACCCAATGATTTTAAGATTACATCATTTTTGTCTTTTAAATTTCCCACAGAATTTAATAGTTAGTTATAATTAAACGGTTATGTATAAATAGCAATTCAGGCTAATTCGTAGTAATGAATTTATACTAAAATACAAAACTCATTTAATCAATATTACAAATTATGAGAACAAATTACATTTTTTTTTTACAATTAGTCTTTTTGTGAAAAATATGTCGGTTTTTATGCCTCCTTTTCTGCTAAATTAACTTGCATAAATTTTAACAAATTTTAGCAGTTTTGCGTGTAACAAAATGTAAATTTGTGCGTCTTATTATTGATAATCGCTCTATCAAACTTAATTATGTTAGAAATAAATCAGCTTCACAAATCATATTCCATTGGGGATTCAAAATTACACGTTCTTAAAGGAATTGATCTTTCTGTAAACCAAGGCGAAATGGTAGCCATTATGGGGTCTTCTGGGTCCGGAAAATCAACACTTTTGAATATTATTGGAATGTTAGATGAAGCAGATGAGGGCGCCTATATATTAGATCAGGTTCCCATCAAAAATCTGACTGAAAAAAAAGCGGCAATTTATCGCAATAAATTTTTAGGATTTATTTTTCAATCCTTTAATCTTATTAATTACAAAAATGCTCTTGAAAATGTAGCCCTACCTTTATACTATCAAGGCCTTAAACGTAAAGAACGTCAAGAAAAAGCACGGTTTCATCTCGAAAAAGTAGGACTTTTAGATTGGGAAACGCATTTGCCAAGTGAATTGTCTGGAGGACAAAAACAACGAGTTGCTATAGCCCGTGCCTTAGCATCTGATCCAAAACTCATTCTAGCAGATGAACCTACAGGTGCATTAGACACAACAACCTCTTACGATATCATGGCATTTTTACAACAACTCAATAACGAAGGTAAAACGATTTTAATCGTCACACACGAAGAGGATATTGCTGCCATGTGCAAACGTATTGTTCGTTTGCGGGATGGGGTTATAATGGAAGACAAAAAAGTAACTCAAGTTAGAGCAGAATCACATGTTTGATATAGATCTTTGGCGCGAAATTTTTCAAAGCATCAGTAAAAACCGTACACGAAGTTTGTTGTCGGGATTTACGGTCACCTTTGCAATTTTGTTATTTACCATTTTATTTGGACTTGCAAATGGTTTAAACAACACTTTTTCAGAAGCTTTTGTGGACGATGCTGCCAATGCTATGTTTATCCGTTCTGGAACAACAACCAAAGCCCACAAAGGAATGCAAGCCGGACGTCGCGTACAATTTAGAAATGAGGATTATAACTACATCAAAACAGACTTTGATGATAATGTAGAGTTTATTACCTCTCGGATTTACAAAAATGTGAATGCCTCCTTTAGAAACGAAAAAAACAACTACTCCTTGCGAGCAGTACATCCAGACCACCAGTATTTAGAAAAAACCAAAGTGTTCCAGGGACGTTACATCAACCAACGCGATATGGATTTGAAAACCAAAGTGGTAGTCATTGGGAAGTTGGTCAAAGACGATTTGTTTTTAAAAGTAGATCCCCTAGGGAAGTATATTAATTTAAGTGGAATTCCTTATTTGGTTGTTGGAGTATTCGCAGATGATGGTGGCGATGATGAAGAACGGCTGCTATACATGCCACTTTCAACAGCACAGCAAGTGTATGGAAATAATGATTATGTAGATCAAATTAATCTTACTTACAAGCCAGATCTAGATTATAACCAAGCCATTGATTTTGGATTGGATTTAGAAAAACAATTAAAAGAAAGATTCTTAGTAGCCCCTAACGATCAACGTGCCGTACGTGTTTTTAATATGGCGATGCAAAATAAAGGCATCAATCAGATGACTTCGGTTCTTGGGATTTTAATCTTAATTATTGGAATGGGAACACTGATTGCGGGTATTGTAGGGATTAGTAATATTATGATCTTTATTGTTAAAGAGCGAACCAAAGAAATTGGAATTCGAAAAGCTTTAGGTGCCTCTCCAAAATCGATAGTCTCTATTATTTTGGTTGAATCTATTTTTATAACCACCATTGCAGGCTATTTTGGACTCTTGTTGGGTGTAGGGATTTTAGAACTTGTAGGTCCAAACCTAAAAACCTATTTTATTACAAACCCTTCCGTAAGTATAAGCCTTGTGCTTTCAGCGACCTTAATTCTTATCGGTGCGGGAAGTTTAGCAGGATATTTGCCAGCAAAAAAAGCATCAAAAATTAAACCCATAGTAGCACTAAGAGACGATTAGATGATTCGATTTTTATTAAATAGAGACACTTGGCAAGAAGTCTATGATAGCATGAGCAAAAATAAATTGCGCACAGGCATCACTATGGTAGGCGTATGGTGGGGAATTTTATTACTCATCACTCTTTTGGGAGCAGCTAGAGGGATGGAAAATTCCTTTAACCGATTGTTTGGAGATTTTGCAACCAACAGTGTTTTTGTATGGGGTCAAAGCACAAGCAAACCCTTCAAAGGATTTCAGGAAGGGAAAAGGGTACAACTCAAATTATCTCATGCTAAAAAAATAGAAGAAAATGTAGAGGGGATTGAATTTGTAGTCCCTAGAAATAGAAACCAAGCACTCGTTGTTCGTAATTTTTTATCAGGCTCTTTTAGTATTAATGGCGATTACCCGCTATTGGATAAGGTACAAAAAAAGAGATTATTAAAAGGACGTTTTATCAATCAAAACGATATTGATGCTAAAAAGAAGGTGGCTGTTATTTCTGAAGACATCTATAAACAATTATTTGAAAAAGATGAAATAGCTATAGGGCAGTACATCCAAATGAACAGTATCAATTTCACCGTAATTGGGGTGGCACAAAATGGCAATGCCAACATGGGTCCTAGTAGCGATATTCACATTCCATTCACCACTTTCCAGCAAATATATAACCAAGGCGATACGATAGGATGGCTCATGATTACAGGAAAGCCAGAATATAACATCAAGCAAATTGAAGAAGACGCTAAGTTATTATTACGTAATTTAAACAAAGTTCATCCGCAAGACAAGCGTGCTTTTGGAAGTTTTAACTTGGGAAAAGAATTTGCTAAAATCACAGGGTTTTTAAAAGGTATGCAGTTTTTAACCTGGTTTGTTGGAATCGCAACCCTGATTGCAGGAGTATTTGCTATTGGAAACATCTTATTAATTACCGTGAAAGAACGCACCAAAGAAATTGGAGTAAGACGGGCCTTAGGTGCAACCCCTTTTGAAATCAAACGCCAAATTGTGGTAGAAGCCGTATTTTTAACCCTTGTAGCTGGACTTTTTGGGATTATTTCGGGAGGATGGATGCTGATTGCGGCAGACAATGCATGGGGACAAGGCGAGGATGCAACACTTGTAAATGCCTCAGTGTCCATAGCAGTTGTATTTGTAGCCTTGTTGCTACTAGTCACCCTCGGAACACTCATAGGACTCATTCCTGCATTTAAAGCCACAAGTATCAAACCAATAGAAGCATTAAGAGAAGAATAAAAAATCAATAAAATGAATAAAACAGTAAAAATTATTTTTGGAATCGGAACACTTATCTTATTAGTGTATGTGTTAAAATACTTTAAAGATTCGAACGCTAAAGAAGTTATTGACTATAAAACGGAGCTTCCATTTTATAGCACTCTCGACACTAAAACCGTTGCTACAGGGAAGTTAAACCCTGAAGAAGAAATTGAATTAAAGCCACAAATCTCTGGAATTGTAGATCAGATTTTTGTTGAAGAAGGAGACCTTGTAAAAAAGGGCGATCTAATTGCTAAAATTAGAGTGGTGCCAAACGAACAAGCCTTGGGAAGTGCGAAAAGCCGTATCAATACCACGCGACTTTCATTTGAAAATGCACAAACCTTGTTCAATCGAAATAAAACTCTTTTTGAAAAGGGAGTAATCTCTAAACAAGATTTTGAAAACAGTGAATTAAGCTTGAATCAGTCCAAAGAAAGTTACGATCAGTCCAAAGATGATTATCAAATCATCAAACAAGGATCTCTTTCTGGAGGCAGCTCAGCTAATACTAATATTATGGCTCAAATCTCTGGAACCATCCTCGAAATCCCTGTGCGTGAGGGAGATCAGGTTATTGAAAGTAATAATTTTAATGCAGGAACTACCATTGCTACGATTGCAGATATGAGTAAAATGATTTTTGAAGGTAAAGTTGATGAATCTGAAGTCGGGAAGTTAGAAGAAGGCAAAGACATCAAAGTCATTCTTGGAGCAATCAACGAAAAAGAATTTCCTGCAGTGCTAACGTTTGTAGCACCCAAAGGAGTAGAGGAAAATGGTGCCGTTCAATTTACCATCAAAGCAGATGTGACCATAGAAGCGAGTACAAAAATTCGTGCGGGTTACAGTGCCAATGCAGAAATAGAAATTGAAAGTAAAGACAGTATTTTAGTGATTAAAGAATCACTTTTACAATTCAATCGCATCACCGAAAAACCCTTTGTAGAATTACAAAATGAAAATGGAAATTTCACCAAAAAAAATATCGAAATCGGATTGTCAGATGGGATAAATGTGGAAATAATTGAAGGCATAGAAGAAGGCGATAAAATTAAGGTCTGGAATAAAGCATCAGAAGAAAATAATGACGACGACGATGATGAATAATAAAATCCCAAAATCTATGAAATATATATATACAGCTCTTTTTCTTATAGGAACTTTAAGCAGTTTTGCTCAAAAAAAATGGACCTTAAAAGAATGTGTCGATCATGCTTTGGAACATAATATTTCGGTGAAGCAATCTACACTCGATATTGATTTAGCCAAACAAGATGTGATAAACGCGAAAGGTAACTTTATGCCATCTCTTAGTGCTAGCGCTTCTCAAAACTTTAATTTTGGGTCCTTTATTGGACAAGATGGTTCAAGAATTAAAAGTGATTCAAGGGGGAATAATTTTGGCTTAAATACGGGCGTTACCATTTTTAACGGATTCCGAAATTTAAATACCTACAAACAAGCAAAGCTTGGAGTGGAAGCGAGTCAGTTACAGCTCTCCATCCTTCAGGATAATATTTCGTTGACTGTTGTTAATTCATTTTTAAATGTGTTATTCAATAAAGAAAACCTTAAAATTGCTAAAGAACAATTAACGATTAGTTTAAACCAACTGGATCAAGTCACATCTCAAGTTGAAGCGGGCATTAAACCTCGCTCCGATCTTTTTGATGCAGAGGCGACAATAGCATCTAATAGAGAAAGTATTGTTAATGCAGAAAATAGTTTAGATTTATCCTTATTAAGTTTAAGTCAAAGCCTACAAGTATCTCCCAATGATTTTGATATTGAAGAAGTTCAAATCAATTTAACTTCTGTGTCTATGGCATACAACTCCACAGGAGAAATTTTATCCTATGCTTTGGACAATCGTGCTGAAGTTAAGAATGCAGAATTAAACATAGAAAATTCTGATTTTGGAGTGAAATTAGCACAAAGTGCCTATGCACCCTCATTGAGTTTTGGAGCAGGTCTGGGGTCCTCATATCAACACAAACAAGGGGAGTTAGATGTTAGGTCTGAATTTGTTATGGACCCAAATAACCCAGGATCTATTATCGAAACCATTGTTCCTTATGGCTTCAGCGCTCAAATTGAAAATAACTTAGGTTATAACTTAGGGTTCAGTTTAAGTGTCCCTATTTTTAATGGTTTTAAAACAAAAGCCAATGTCTCAAAAGCTAAAATTAATAGAGAAAAAAGTATTCTTAATTTAGAACAAGCAAAACAGGACCTTACGACTACAATTACTCAAGCGTATGCAGATGCAAAAGCCTCTTTAAAGCAATATCAAGCCTCTTTGTTTTCTGTTGCAAGTTTAGAAGAGTCCTTTAAAAATGTTCAAAATAAGTTTAACTTTGGAGCTGCAACTTCTTTTGAAGTTGAACAACTTAGGGGGCGTTTAGTAAACGCAAAATCAAACCTAATCAACTCAAAGTTTAACTTTGTATTCCGTTCAAAAGTATTGGACTTTTATATGGGGAAACCCTTGACACCATAATGTATGGCTTATATTCTAAACATCGAAACTTCAACTACAAATTGCTCTGTAGCATTAGCATATAATGGAGAGGTTATAGGGTTTAAAGAAGACAACAGTAGTGAGTATTCACATGCGGAACGACTTCATGTATATATAGATCAAGTTCTAAAAACAACCCAGATATCCATAGACCAACTCGAAGCCATTGCAATTAGCAAAGGACCTGGGTCTTACACAGGGTTACGAATAGGAGTTTCAGCTGCTAAAGGCTTGTGTTTTGCACTCAATATTCCTTTAATTTCTGTACCCACTCTAGAAGCACTCGCGCATCAGGTTGAAAATCCAAAAGGAACCATCGTTTCCATGCTTGATGCAAGACGTATGGAAGTCTATTCAGCCATTTATGACGCACAGCATAATGAAACCCGACCCACAGAAGCAGAAGTATTGACTTCTGAATCCTACCTAGAGTTATTGGAATTGACAGCTGTTTATTTCATTGGAAATGGGGTGCCAAAAACCAAAGACCTTATCACACATAAAAACGCACAATTCATTGAAAATAAATTGCCTTCAGCAAAACAAATGTGTGCACTTTCGTATGATAAATTTAAAACGGATGCCTTTGAAGACGTCGCTTATTTTGAACCTTTTTATCTAAAAGATTTTATCGCCATTCCTTCAAAAAAATAGAACTTATTCTTTTTTTTGAATTTCGACTACATGTGGATAAGGAATTTCGATGCCTGCGGCATCCAAAGCTTCTTTACAGTTCTCTATAACGTCATAATATACAGTCCAGTAATCTTCCACGGTACTCCAAGGACGGACGGCAAAATTTACAGAGCTATCTGCCAATTCTGAAACATTTACTGTCGGTAAAGGGTCTTTTAACACTTTCGGATGAGAAGTAAGAACCTTCATTAGTACCTCCTTAGTTTGCTTGATATTCTCATTGTATCCAACACCAATCGTTAAATCAACTCTTAGAGTGCCTTCGGCAGAAAGGTTTACAATATTACCATTTGCCAAAGTGCCGTTAGGGATGATTACGCGTTTATTATTTGGAGTAATAATTTGTGTTGTAAAAAGCTGAATGTCTTTGACCACCCCTATTTCTCCTTGCGCATTTATAATATCATCCACTCTGAAGGGTTTGAATAAAATGATCAAAACACCTCCAGCAAAATTTGCTAATGAACCCTGTAAAGCGAGCCCAAGTCCTAATCCAGCAGCGGCCATAACGGCTGCGAGTGCAGTTGTGTCCACTCCAAGTTTTGAAATTACAGCGATCAGTAATAATGCTTTTAACCCCCAACCTAACAAATTTCCAAGAAAAGTTTGTAAGGTTTTATCAACGTGACGCGAGTTTAGAAGTTTGTTCGTTAAGCGAAGAATAAATTTAATTGCATACCACCCAACAATCAGTATTGCAAAGGCATAAAGTACTTTGGGGGAATATTCCAGAAGCATGTCTTTTACAGGAGTTAGGTATTTTTCCATGGATTATAATTTTGGATTTAAATAGTTGTTTATAAGGAGTTTAAATAGTTAACAAATGTAATTAAATCCGCTTCATTGGACAATTTAATATTATTGGAGTTTATGAAATCGAGTATAATTTTTGAGTTCTCTGGAAAAAGCGCTTTTACAAGTTTCTTTTTCTTGGTAGGTAACACTACAGCCTCTTTACTGCCAAGTTTAATATAAATTCGATCATTCACATTCTTATACATCGCAGGTTTGGGTGCGTCATACCCTGTTTTGGAAGCCTGTTCTTCGTAAAACACAATTCTATGTTTTTTTAGAATTAGGTTTTCTCCTTCATTATTTAATTTTATAAAATAACCCTTTTTTTGACGCCCATCCTCATCAATATAATTAAAAATATTATAAGATTCATTAGTCGCAGTAAACGTAATTACAATGGAGTCATCACTCTTATTTAAAGCATATACAGTATTGTCAGCCCCTTGAAATTCCATTTGATCGTCATAAATATTATAACGAACTCCAAAAATTTGATCTGGCATTGAAGATATTTTAGTGCTAATAAAGTCTTCATTCAAATATTTAGATCCTTTAATATTCGAATTTTGATTTGAATTGACATTCACAAAAATATTGCTCATATTTTGAGAAGTCCCATCGGCATATTTAAGAGTTTGTGAAAAAGATAATTGAAAGAAAAATAGACTTAGAAGCGTAACATTTAATAATTTCATTGGTTTTTTTTAATTGATTTTTAACAGAAGTTATATTCTCCAAAGGTACATATTATCACAACAAGTTACAATTTCTTTGCGAGGGGAATAATAACAATTTACGACAGACACTTATGTTGTGTAAAATCGTTGTAACTTTGAATTATGAAGTTATATATTGTACCGACCCCTATTGGAAATTTAGAAGACATTACGTTGCGTGCTATTAAAGTATTAAAATCGGTCGATCTGATTTTAGCAGAAGACACCAGAACCTCCGGAAAACTTTTAAAACACTTCGAGATTGGAACACAAATGCATTCTCATCACATGCACAACGAGCATAAAACCGTGCAAGGCATTATTCAAAAATTAAAAACAGGGATGACCATTGCATTGATTAGCGATGCAGGAACTCCAGCCATATCAGACCCTGGATTTTTACTCACAAGAGCCTGTGTAGAAAACAACATCCCGGTCGACTGTTTGCCTGGAGCAACCGCTTTTGTACCTGCCTTGGTGAACTCAGGATTGCCAAATGATAAATTTGTGTTTGAAGGATTTTTACCCGTAAAAAAAGGGCGACAAACCCGTTTCCTTTTATTGGCAGAAGAACCCCGTACGATAATTTTATACGAAAGTCCTCACAAACTTATTAAAACCCTCTCTCATATCTGTGAATACTTTGGCGAAGATCGTCAGGTTTCAGTATCACGAGAACTCACAAAACTTTTTGAAGAAACCCAAAGAGGGACAGCAAAATCAATTTTAGAACATTACACAAACCATCCTTCAAAAGGTGAAATTGTGATTGTAATAGCAGGGAAGTCAAAAGTTTCATAGTGCAACTAATGACATTATTTAGTATTTTTGAAGCAATAAGAACCAAATTAGTTTATAATGTCCCACAAAACTACAACCCACTGGAAAGGTGGAATGCAATTCGAATCCGATAATCCAAGCGGGAAAACTGTACTCATGGATACAGTTGTAAAAGGCCAATCTGAACAGTTTGGGCTATCCCCAAAAGCAATGATGTTATCTGCTTTAGCGGGATGTTCTGGGATCGATATTGTAGAGATTTTAGAAAAAATGAAAGTTGTTGATTACAAATTAAAAATGGAAGTTGAAGGCTTTCTAACAGATGAACATCCAAAGTTTTACCATAAAGTCCATGTAGATTATCACTTCTATGGGTCAGATTTGAATCCCAAAAAAATTGATAAATCTGTAAAACTATCAGTTGATAAATATTGCGGTGTTATGGAAATGTTTCGACAATTTTCAACGGTAACAACCGCCATTCATATTCATAATTCTTAGAAATGCGTTGGACGCTCAAACCGAAGCCTGACTCCAAAAAAACAGTCAATTTAGCAACTGAATTAGGCGTAGATAAGGCAATAGCAGAGTTGTTACTCCAAAGAGGGATAGAGAATTTTGAAGCTGCTAAAACGTTTTTTCGTCCCAGTTGGTCCGATTTGCACGATCCTTTTTTGATGAAAGATATGGACAAAGCCGTCGATAGGATTGAAGACGCTATAAAAAATAACGAACAGATACTCGTGTTTGGCGATTATGATGTAGATGGAACTTCATCTGTTGCTTTAATGGCCTCTTATCTAGAAACAAAAAGCACACAGATTTCCACTTATATCCCCGATCGTTATGAAGAAGGCTATGGCGTATCCTACAAAGGAATTGATTTTGCATCAGATAATGATTTTACATTAATAATTGCTTTAGATTGTGGGGTCAAAGCGATTGACAAACTTGCCTATGCCAAGAAAAAAGGCATTGATTTTATCATTTGTGACCACCATCGACCTGGAAAAAAACTGCCCTCTGCAGTTGCAGTTTTAGATCCAAAACGCTCCGATTGTACGTATCCTTTTAAAGAACTTTGTGGTTGTGGAGTTGGGTTTAAATTGATTCAAGCCCTCGCCTCCAAAGAAGGCGTTTCTGTGGAGTCACTGGTTGGGTATTTAGATTTAGTAGCCACCGCAATTGGTGCCGACATCGTTCCTATTGTTGGCGAAAATAGAACCCTTGCTTATTTTGGGTTACAAACCATAAACTCCAAACCTCGTCCAGGGTTTAAAGCCTTGATAAAACATATGAAAAAAGAGGTGCTAACCATTACAGATGTAGTATTTAATATTGCACCGCGCATCAACGCTGCAGGACGGATGAAACATGGAAATTATGCAGTCGCTCTGATGAAAGAAACCAATTTTAAAAATGCCGAAGCCGCTGCTGCTGAAATCGAATTATTTAATACCAACCGTCGCGAAGCGGATAAACGCATTACACAAGAAGCATTGTTGCAAATAGAACAATTGAACGAAACAAATAATGCCACGTCTGTTGTCTATCAAGAAGATTGGCATAAAGGCGTTATTGGAATTGTCGCTTCTCGCCTCATAGAAACCTATTACCGCCCCACCTTGGTATTTACAAAAAGTGGCGATTTTTTAGCTGCTTCTGCACGTTCCGTAAGAGGGTTTGATGTCTATAATGCCCTAGAAAATTGCAGCCATTTAATAGAACAATTTGGAGGGCATATGTATGCCGCAGGACTTACAATCAAAGAAGAAAATTACCCAGCATTTAAAGCTGCATTTGAAGCTGAGGTTTCAGCCACTTTGCCGGATCATCTTCAAACCCCTGAAATTAAAATTGATTCCGAAATTAACTTTGATTCCATCACTCCAAAATTTTATAGAATTTTAAAACAATTTGCTCCTTTTGGCCCTCAAAATATGTCCCCTGTTTTTATGACCTCTGGAGTACAAGATACGGGCTACGGAAAATGTGTTGGTGAAGATCAAACACATCTTCGCGTCACGCTCGCTCAAAAGGACAGCCAAAAAATTGTAGGCATTGGTTTTGGACTCGGCAGTGACTTACCAATTATTAAATCTAAAACATCATTTAAAGTAGTCTATTCTATTGATGAAAATGAATGGAATGGACGTGTGAGTTTACAGTTAAAGCTAAAAGGTATTAAATCGTAATATGGCAAAAAGAGATCCTTATGCAGCACTTCGATTTAAAGAATTTAATGTCTTTTTATTATTGCGATTTATCCTAGTTTTCGGATGGTCCATGCAATTTATTATTATTGAATGGCAAGTCTATACTCTCACCAAAGACCCGCTATCTCTTGGAATTATTGGACTTATGGAAATTATTCCAGCTTTCAGTATGGCATTATTTGCTGGGCATATTGTAGATCAAAGTGAAAAAAGAAACTTACTCCTAAAATGTATAGGCCTCTTTTCATTAATTAGTTTTGGACTTTTCTTTTTAACCAGTCCTTCGGTTGAATCCGATTGGGAATCAACATATATTCTGTATTCAATTTATGCCTTTGTATTTTTTGGAGGCTTATTGCGCGCCTTTTTTGGACCAACCATTTTTTCTCTAGTCGCATTAATTGTTCCTAAAAAAGTCTATCCAAATGCTGCCACTTGGAACAGTTCAACCTGGCAAATGGCTTCTGTGTTAGGGCCTGCTTTTGCAGGTTTTACAATCAATTGGATAGGGGTTCATTGGTCGCTATGTATTGTGTTTGGGTTGGTTGTTTTGGCATTTGTATTGTTGTTTGGAATTTCTCGCAAACCAATTTTGAATCCCAAAATAGGAGAACCTATTGTACAAAGTTTAAAAGAAGGTGTTCGATTTGTATTTAAAACAAAAGCAATTTTAGGGGCTTTGAGCTTAGATATGATTGCGGTTCTTTTTGGGGGTGCTGTAGCATTACTTCCAGTTTTTGCACAGGACATTTTAAAAGTCGGTTCTGAAGGGTTTGGACTGCTACGAGCGGCTCCTGCTGTTGGGGCGTTCCTTACCATGCTTATTACGGCTTACATTCCTATCAGCAAAAATGCAGGTCTGAAATTGCTAGCTGCGATATTTAGTTTTGGCGTATGTATTATTGTTTTTGGACTGTCCTCTGTTTTTTGGATTTCGGTTGTTGCCTTATTTTTTAGTGGGGTCACAGATGGAGTGTCAATGGTTATCAGACAAACAATTTTACAACTCAAAACTCCCGATCATATGCGTGGGCGTGTATCCTCTGTAAACTCCATGTTTGTAGGATCTTCAAATGAATTGGGTGCTTTTGAAAGCGGGGGTAACAGCAAAACTTATGGGAACGGTTACGGCAGTTGTTTTTGGGGGAACCATGACCCTAATCACAGTGATTACTACTGGGATTGTATCGCCTACATTTCGTAAATTAGACTTAGAAAAAGATTTAAATGCACACGAAACTCAAAACTAATAATTTAGAGCTAGTTTTTTGATTCCTCCTTTTTTCTAAAATCTAAACTGTAAGAGTATTTAAACCCTAAGATCGATTTTGAAACGGTCCCTTCTGTATTGTTTTTTAATTCAACATTAAGATCATCTTGAGTCCTGTAGAATAGTGCTATTTCCCCAAATCTATTAAACTTTCTTGAAGCCGAAAGCGTAAACCGTTGTCGGTCAATTTTATTACCAATAGTTTTTTCTACGAAGGTGTTAAAAAACTCTGCTTTTAACTTAAAAATGATATTAACAGGTCGCACTTTGTAGCCAATCCCAAACTGAAAACGCAGTTGCTCTTTTACGATATCCCCTTCCTCTTCAGAAAACCCTAACTCGTTTCTATTTTGATACCTAAGACGGTAATACAGATCTATCTTTTTGATGTCGTGTTTGAAGCTTGCATCAAATTGATATCTGAAATGTGATTCAATGCCTTGTTTTTTGCCTACATCATCATTCTTTTTAATAAACCTCACTCCGACTCCTAATTCAAAATCTTTGACGACTTCGTAACTTCCTTCAACTTGAGTAAAATAGGTGCTCACAGTCGTAACGTTATTTCGATATCTAAGGTGTTCTGAAATGGAAAAGGATATTTTTTCACTTGCTCTTACTTTAAGTTGTACGGCGTTCCATCCCTCTAAATCATTAGAGCTTTGAGCCAACATTAGATTAGAGGATATTAACAAACATATAATGAATGCCAATACGGTGTTATGTTGTTTAGATAAATTCATAGTTAAAATTAGAGTTCATAATAGACAGTTATTTTGGCAACATCTCTCAAGAAATTTACATTTCCAACTTCGAAGCTCAGGATTTCAATACCAAGTCTTTTTTCTAAGTCGGCTTTGAGGAGCTCATGATTTTCAGGGCGTATATTTTCAATAATTTCATAAGTTACATCTTTAGACAACATTTTTGATTCTACCCAATAGCGTTCGATTAAATACAATGCGAAAAGTATAATTGAATTGGCAGCGATAATCTCTGCATAACTCATTTTTTTGTTTGAAAGGGCGTTCATCACAGAGATGCCAATTACCACAAACAGATAGGTCATTTCTTTGACCTCTAAAGGGAGAGTTCTATAACGGATAATACCAAAAATAGCAAACAATCCCAAAGCCATTCCGAGATCCAATTCATACTTTTTTAATGTAAAGCATAAAAAGTAAACAACAATTCCAATAAGGAAGAATGTGAATAAATATTCTCTTTTTTGATTGTGTTTATAATAGATAAATTTAACAATCCCAGTCAGGAAAAATAAATTCAATAAAAATCGAATCATCATTTTATAAAAATCGTCATCGAATAAAGGAATGCCTAGTAGTTCCATTTTAGTTATTTAATTGGTTAATTTTTAAGTTCATTTCTTTAAACTTGTTTGATTTCACACTTGAGAAAATATTTGAAACACCCATGCAGTATTTGCTAAAGCTAACAGTTCTAATTCTGTTAGATTTAAGTGTGCTATAAATAGGAGTTCTCGTGTTTTGTTTTTCTTGTTTTACTTCGATTACGACCACATTTTTAAATTTTTTTGTGGTTGAATCTTTTTTATATTCCAAACCCGTATCGATAGTCACACGTTCGGATCGTTGAGTGTTCACTAATGTAAAACGTTGAAAATAATTATGTAATGCGGGTTCTAATTCCAAGTCCTTTTTAGTGACCCTTCTGATAAATTTTTTTGATTCTGTTGATAATTTTGTTTCAAAATTATCAATTGAACAACGGACTTTATTGGTCATTCCAGTGTTTTGTTTTTCTTTAATTTCTAAAAAACAAATGTCTGACTCTACATACCGTCTAATTCTAATTTTTTGACGCTTTGCTTTTCCCTTGTGGTGTTCTTTATAGCAATGCAAATCTTTTGTATCAAAGTAAAGGGTGGAATAATTCATTAACCGATTTCCATCAATTTCCAAAATCTGATAATCAGAATACAAGAACGGTAATAGTTTAGACAACTCAGAGCTGGAAGTCAGAAACTTAGTATCCACACGTTTCAATAATGAAACACCATTCATTTCTTCTAATGAAATAGAGGCAAAGCCTGATAATTTAGATGTGTCCATGGGTTAATTTTGATAAATCTACGATTTTTTTCCAAAAAAAACATAAAATAATAATTTCATAAAATATTGAGTTGAAAGTTATGAACGAAATGGATTTTAAAACTCTTTCAATGTTAGCGTGTCATTTTCAAAAACAGCATAGGTGTAGTACCCAATCCAATCTCCAAGATTGATGTATTTAGATTGTTCGTTAAGAGCAATATCTAATGGTAAATGGCGGTGTCCAAACACAAAATAATCCCTGTGTTTTTCTTCTAATTTCTTTTGGCAGTATTGTACCAACCATTCTTTTTCATTTCCAAGAAACTTTACATCTTCATCGCCTGAAATAACTTTATTTTTAACGGATAGGTATTGCGCAAAACGCACTCCAATATCCGGGTGAATCCAGCGGTATAACCATTTAAAAAAGGAATTTGTAAATACTTTTTTAAGGCGTTTAAATCCTTTGTCGTAAGGACCAAGTCCATCCCCGTGACCAATAAAAAATGAGGTAGAATTAAACGTAAATTCTTGGGGTTGATGGTGGACAGTAATGCCCAATTCTTCTTCAAAATATCCATTCATCCACAAGTCATGATTTCCTACAAAAAAATGAATTTTGATCCCTTGATCGGTCAACTCTGCCAATTTCCCTAAAACACGTGTAAACCCTTTTGGGACAACATATTTATATTCAAACCAAAAGTCAAATAAATCGCCTAATAAAAAAATAGTATCTGCATCGTGTTTGATCGAATCCAGCCATTGTACGAATTTTTTTTCGCGGGGCATGGATTCTTTTGCCGTAGGCGCACCAAGATGGTTGTCAGAAGCAAAGTATATTTTTTTCCCTTGTGGAATTTTTAACGACGTCATATAAAACTGTTAGTTGTCACTTGCATACCATTCTGCAAAACTTGTGGCGGTTTCTTGCAGTTTGAGGGCATGTAATTTTATAGTATTAGGCAATCTTTTTTTAATCTTTTCGGCAAAATCTATCACCATCATTTCACTAGTAGGTTGATAATCCACTAAAAGCACATTGTGCCCACGGTCCGAAAGCTCTTTTGCCAATTCTACATGGGGGGTGTTTTTATTAAACACGGTGGCATGGTCAAACACGGATACAATCTCTTCTTTGATGATTTTTTTTAAATCAGAAAAATCAATGACCATTCCAAATTTTACATGGGTATTATCTGAAATAGGTTGTCCAATGACGGTTACATCTAAACGGTAGCTGTGCCCATGCACATTTTTGCACTTCCCATCATACCCATAAAGAGCATGTCCTGTTTCAAAAGAAAATTGTTTTGTTATTCGAATGCTGCTCATAGGTGTTTTTGGTATCTAGTCAATTCTTAGTTCTATACAAAGTTAGTGGTTTTGAACAAGCGGTAAAAATTGTTTCCTAAATTTTATTATGAGTGGAATGCCCCTTGCAATCATCCATAAGGTATAAGCGGTAAAAACTCCGTGGAGCTTCAATCCGTAGAAATCAAGAATAAAAATCACAGGCAAAAACACAAACAATGTTGCAAGTAATAATACATTTCTTAGATCTTTCATATTTCCAAGTCCTTTAAAAATGCCATCAAAGACAAACGCCACCGCACAAATAGGCTGCATTAGTAGTACAATCCAAAAGATGTCATAAAACTGAGCTAACACTTCAGAGTCGTTCGTAAATGTAATTCCAATGGGTTTGTATAGCAAGGCCCCAATGCCGCCCATAATGACCCCTACAATAAGAGCATATTTTATGAGTTGGTTGCTAAGTTGTAAGAGTAGTTTATAGTTTTTGGCTCCAAACAATTTTCCGGATAGGATGTTTCCTGCACTGGAATATCCATCGACTGCAAAGGCCGCAAAAAACCAAAGGTTTATCGCAATGGTATAGGCTGCGATGTAGGTGTTTCCATAGCCCGTCGCAAATCGAGCTGCAAAATATAAGGCCGTATTGAGCGCCAACGTCCGAATGATGAGGTGCTTAATCATATTCAGAAATTTTGGAAGTTCTTTATGAATTGTCTTTGAGAGTTTTAAAGGAATTTCTGTTTTTTTGAGAAGGAAATAGGTTGCGAGGGCTGCCATTAAAAATTGTGCCAACACACTCGCAAAGGCAGCACCTTTGAGGTATAGCGGCGAAATAACATTTGGAATCCCATAAACTAAAAGTACATCTAAAAGGATATTTACCAATGTGCCAGTAATTGCGATTAGCATGGGATAATAGGTGTTTTGGAGGCCTCTAAACACACCAAAAACAGCGAAAGTATAGAGGGTAAAAGGCAGTCCAAATATCCGAATTTTATAGTAAGACACACTATAGTCCAACAAAAGCCCCGAGGCATTATAAAGTTTAAAAATAGCAGTACTAAATGGGTAGGTTCCCAGGCATATTAATACACTAAGAACCAATATAAAGGCGATGGCTTGAGCGGGTAAATTTTTGACTTCGTCTAATTTATTGGCGCCAACATATTGAGAAATAATTGACGAAATAGCGCTACGCGATTGTCCTAGTACCCAAATAAGCATTGATAAAAACGTGGTTACAATTCCAACGGCTGCCAAGGATTCGGTTGCATTAATGGGAATATGCCCCACAATTGCGGCGTCCGTAAGCGAAAGAATCGGTTCGGAAATACCAGCGATAATGGCGGGTACCGCAAGTGTATTGATGTGTTTGAGGCTGATCTGTGTTTCCAATCGTTCTATTTTCCACGACCTGTTTTTCGAACGGCGGTAGTTTTACTCGTATTTTTATTTCTAAGATTAGACTTGCCTCCTTTTTTTGTGTCGACTTGCTTTACGGTTTTATTACCAAAAAATTTACTGCTCATAATGGGTTGAATTTAGAGTCAAAAGTACGGAAAAAGACTTTAGTTTAAATTATAATTCCTTAGTAGGGGATCTGTTTTTTAAATTTACTATATAAATAAAAAGTCTTTACATTTATGTAAAGACTTTTAAGTGTTCTAAATAAAGAACTATTTTTTATGGATTACGCTTTTGGATTAGCGCCATACTTGTTGTCTCCAGCTTGGCTGTCTTTGGTAAGCAATACAAGCAACCATATAAAGCCTATTAATGGAATTAAAATAATGAGATACATCCATCCGCTTTTTCCAACATCATGTAATCTTCTAACGACGGCGCCTAAAGCAGGTAAAAAATGCAGGGCGGCTGTGATCGTGTAGATTATGCCATACCCTGAATCTAAGGTTTGTTTATGATGGTTTTGTGTCTAACTTAACAGATGAAAACATCACTTCTAACAACGTTAAATCTTATCTCAACCACTATGCCTTAGGAGTATCTTATAATACAATTAAAAGACACCTCAGTGTGCTTATAAATGAAGCTAGAAATATAGGAATGAATAGCAATCCTATGGAGGGTGTTAAAGGAAAGAAAACAAAAGCTAAACTACACAAACCTTACAAGGATATAAACCTCATCCTTGATGAGATTAAGTTGTTTAGTGATAACTTGTATCTGTGTTGTATAATGACCTACGGATGTCTACTTAGACCTCATCGTGAAATAAGAGAATTAAAGTGGTCTGACTTTAGTGATGACTTGAGTTATATTCACTTGTCTGGAAATAGAAATAAGTCTGGCAAGAATAGAATAGTTCCAGTGCCTATTTACATAAGAGAATTGCTTGTTAAAGGACAACCTCATCACAATATATTCACAGGCACTATAAGACCTTTAAATGAAGACTATTTTAAGACACTTTGGGGGCGTTTTAAGAGGGTTTCAAAACTGCTTGAACAAGACCAAACATTGTACTCTTTTAGGCACTCTGGGGCTATTGAAATATTTAAGAGAACAGGCTCTATAACCAAGCTACAGAAAGCAATGGGACATTCATCTATAAATGTAAGTTTAACCTACTTAAGAGGTTTAGAAATAGCTGAACTTAAAGAGGTAGATATGCCTATGGTTTAAAATTAATTAATCGTAGCTAAACTGTAAGGTTGAAGACCAGGAGTTTTCTACGGCAACTCCGTTTATCACGTCAACTCCATCGCTCATAAAATAAGCACTTAAAACCCTGCCTTCGTTATCTAAAATATAATCAGTAATAACTGTATTCACAACTGAATATAATTCACTATTATTTTCGTCATAAATTTTAGATTCCCAATCGCTAACCAAATTTTGACTATTACGCCCATACATAGGCCATTCTACAGGGAACCAAATGGTAATACCGCTATCGTTCCACTCAGCTACAGAAAATAATTTACTCTTATTCAGTATCTGACTATAATTAAGTGTTACCTCAGAGATTAATACTCCCTCTAAAAATGATTCCACCTTAACTAAATTACTGTTTTCCCAAGTGTAATAGCGCTCAAAAATATTATTGCTATATATTAAATTCCCATTTTGATTATAATTAAATATCCTTTGACCTGATGTTGTAATAGGGTAATCCTCACAATTGGCTGACTGAATCAATTCATTTACCCAAGAATTTTCCTCAATTTCACAATTGTCAGTTGAACAGTCTTGGCAAGAATATTCATTTATGCTAGAGATAGAATTATTTTCATAAAAAACATCTATTTTGTTTGAATCAATTCCTTGTTCGTAAAAACGACATATCATAAACTGTGTAACGAAATTATCATTACAAGTTTCAATAATACTATCATTTTGCTCATCACTTCCATCATCACTACTACAAGCGAAGATAAATAAAGCGGAGAGTAAGAGTAGTTTTTTCATATATCGGTTAATAGAACTTTATATGTAATTAAAAAAGGGAGGGTTATCCCCTCCCTAATTGTTATCAATCATATTAAAATGAATAAGATTTAAAAGTTATATCCTACAGAAAGTTGAACTACGCTGTGTTTGAAACCGTCAGAATCTACGTCAGGAACATCAGTAAGTCCCATTGAATAACGAAGACCAAAATTCAATCCCGAATCAAGTTTGTAGCCTGCCCCTAAATTCAAAGCAAAGTCTGTAGATTTTAAATTGTCTTTAATATCTGTACTATTTCCATCAACTTCTGATTTAGCACTTGCAAGGAAGCCAATTTGAGGCCCTGCTTCAATACTAAAGCCATCTGCAACATAAAATTTAGCCATTACAGGAAGATTTATATAATCTACTTTTCCTGTAACATCCCCATCAGCAGTAAAACCTTGTCCAGAATACAATAATTCAGGTTGAATGGAAAATGACTCTGAGATTTCAATTTCTGCAGTAGCACCTAAGTGAAATGAGGTTCTTCCATCAAGGCCTTCTGCATCATCGCCTACCATACTTGCAAAGTTTAAACCTGCTTTTGCACCAAAAGTGACATTTTGGGCACCAATAGTGAAAGCCACTAATGCCATTGTAATTGTAAATAATTTTTTCATTTGTGAATAATTTAAATAGTTTTGTTTAAACAAATTTAAAAAAAATTAATTAAAATGCAAAGCTGTATAACGTTCATTTCCTAAACAATCGATAGAACAACGTATATCTAAAGATATACCACAAGACATACAAATCACTATCATAGATAGTAACGGAAACGAAAAGGTAAACAGAAAAAGTTTAGACAACTTTAAGTTCAAAGATTTGGCAGGGTAAACAGACAATGGAAGCTATGAAATAGAAGCTACTGACTTGCCTTTGCCTAATAGTAGAGTTGAGAGGTTTAAAACAATCTAATTCTAATATAATTAGTTCTGCTAATTTTCAAATCAAAGTATAATCCGTAGTAATTTAAAAAGTTAACTATATGAATTGCTCTTTTCATTTAGTTTTTTATGAATTGTTTAGTAGATGAATTTATGCCGTCAGAAACCTTAATAAAATAAACCCCTTTCGAAAGTGAACTTACATCAATTGAGTTTTGATTGCTCATCTTCAATACCACTTTTCCAAGAACAGAATAGATAATAATATCTTTAACAACCAGCCCATTAATGGTTAGAGTGTTCTTAACGGGATTTGGATAAATTGAGATTACTAATTGTCTATGGTCATCTACACCAGCAGTTGGACAAGTACCCCAAACAGGTTCATAACTTTCTATTAACGTATTACTACTAAACTCAAGCGGTTCTGAACTAATGTTTGTAACGCACCAACTTGATATATCTTGATTAAAAGTGCTCAGATAAAACATATACCTCATATCAATCACGTTCGAAACATCCCAAGAACTAATATCTAGATTGAAAGATGATGCTTCATAAAACATACTACTCATATCGGTCACACTAGAAACATCCCAATCATTTAATGGTTGATTAAATGGTGTCTCCCCAAACATACCAGCCATATTAGTCACACTAGAAACATCCCACTCATTTAATGGTTGATTAAATGGTGTCCCCCCAAACATACCAGCCATATTAGTCACACTAGAAACACCCCACTCATTTAATGGTTGATTAAATGATGATAAAATAAATATACGCGACGCATCAGTCAAACTAGAAACGACCCAATTATTTAGAGGTTGATTAAATGACGACGCTTGAAACATATTAATCATATTAGTAACACTAGAAACATCCCAATTATCCAATGGTTGATTGAAAGAAGTAAGGGAAAACATCCATCCCATATCGGTCACACTAGAAACATCCCAATCATTTAATGGTTGATTAAATGACGACGCTTGACTAAACATACCAACCATATTAGTCACACTAGAAACATCCCAATCGTTTAATGGTTGATTAAATGACCGCGCTTGACTAAACATACCAACCATATTAGTCACACTAGAAACATCCCAAGAGCCAATATCTTGATTGAAACTCGAAGCATTTTCAAACATATATTCCATCGTGGTTACACTGCCCACATTCCAAGAACTAATGTCTTGGTTAAATGCTGGAGTTGTAATTGCATTCCCACCAAACATAGAGTTCATATTATTCACATTACTCACATCCCATCCACTAATATCTGCATTGAAAGATGATGCTTCATAAAACGCTGAGCTCATATCTGTAACATCACTAACATCCCAGTCTGGCATTTCTCCGTACCCACTCTCTGAACATAGACCATTTTCTGGGTTAGTGGATAAACAAGTATTTATAGCATCTTGAAAATTAGCATCTGTAATTTGAGTTTGTGAGTAACTCAAAGAGAAGATGAATAAGGCAAAAAATAAATAAAATAAATTTTTCATAATTAAATTGGTTTATAATTCAAATGTAATTAATTTTATTATGATTTTTTGTACATAACTAGTACATCCGAAGCTCAGTAGCTTTGGAACAAAGCGTGTTGAGAAAAGGGCTAAAAGCGAAAAGTGCCATATTAGTGCCATTAAAGTGCCAAGAATATTATAAATTCGCAAACAGTATTTCTATATACCGCATCAATCTCTAAGAAGATAATCAAAAAAAGGGGATGTAGCTCAGTTGGCTAGAGCGCTTGACTGGCAGTCAAATGTTAATAGTACACAAATACTTGATTTTCAGACACTCAAGAACAGATAATATTAATGTCTGTCAAAAGTGTGTCAAAAATGAGTGTAAAATACCCTAAAATTAAGTCTGATAACAAGCAACGTTTCTATGTAGTATTTTATAATAATGGTAAACGGTATAGGTTGTTTAATGGTTCAAAAATTAATTCTAATCTCTTTCCTAATTCTTACCCTGTAGCTAAACGCTATGAGATAGCACAACTCTTAGCTGCAGAGGTGTTTAAATTCATAACAAGTGGCTTAAGTGTTCAAGAGCCTGTAAGAGTACTATGCAAGTCTGATAAGCAGTATTTAAAGTTAGCTTTAGACAACAAACTAAAAGGAGACTATTCAGACAAATACAAGTCTATGTTGAGGTTTGTTTATGATGGTTTTGTATCTCACTTAACTGATGAAAACATCACTTCTAAGGATGTTAAATCTTATCTAAACCACTATGCTTTAGGTGTGTCGTATAATACGATTAAACGTCACTTAAATGTGCTTATTAATGAAGCAAGAAACATAGGTATGGATAGCAATCCTATGGAAAGCATAAAAGCAAAGAAAACAAAGGCAAAACTACACAAACCTTACAAGGATATAAGCCTCATCCTTAATGAGATTAAGTTGTTTAGTGATAACTTGTTTCTGTGTTGTTTAATGACCTATGGATGTTTATTAAGACCCCATAGAGAAATAAGGGAACTTACGTGGTCTGACTTTTCAGATGACCTTACATACATTCATTTGTCTGGGAATAGAAATAAGTCTGGCAAGAACAGAATAGTTCCTGTGCCTATTTATATTAGAGAATTGCTTGTTAAAGGTCAACCTCAACACAATATATTCACAGACACTACAAAACCATTAAATGAAGACTATTTTAAGACACTTTGGGGTCGATTTAAGAGGGTTTCTAAACTGCTTGAACAAGACCAAACACTCTACTCTTTCAGGCACTCAGGAGCTATAGAAATCTTTAAGAGAACAGGCTCTATAACCAAGCTACAGAAGGCTATGGGGCATTCATCTATTAATGTATCATTGACTTATTTACGTGGTTTAGAAATAGCTGAATTAAAAGAAGAAGATATGCCTATGGTTTAGTTTGTAAGTAAAACACTACAAGACGTTAATAATTGTTCAATAACTTTATTCTATTTTACAGGTTAAATACTTGATTTTCTGCGATAAATTTACTAACTTTACTCAATTCTTTTTTATAAAAGTCTTAGTCTTATCAGTCTTCTAAAAATTCTTTATATTTAATTAATTGGGCGTTTCAGACGCCCGTATGAATATGTCTTCATAAATATAAAAAGACTTTAAATTTACTATACAGGATAACTATGTTTTATTATTAAACACATACAAAGGTTGTGTATTCTGTTTTTAGTTGTTTATGTGCGGTGGTTTGCAACCACCTTTATTAAAACACAAAAGAACTTATATCTCTTTATATATTATAACACAAAATAACACAGATTTATGGGATTTAACTCAACGACAGCAAGCGAAGCAGGAAAGATTAGTAAAAGAGGTAAATTATTAAGCATAGACCTCCGTAGCGACCTTAAAACGCTAATAACACACATACTAAAGGACATAGATTATAACACTCTTTCAAATACACAAAAACTAAAATTATTAGACATCGCTTTGAAGCATACTTTACCTAAGCTATCAATTGAGAAACATATAAATGAAGAACCTCCAAGAGAGTTTCAAATCAATATAATTGGAGACAATGGAGAGGTGCTTGAAACACATAACAATGTATTAGACGAGAACTTTAATTTTAGTAATATGGCAGGTGGAAATAGTTCCAAATAGACCAAACAGAACCATTAAAAACAGACAATGGAAGCTATGAAGTAGAAGCTACAGAATTACCACTTCCTATTAGTAGAGTAGTTAGTTTTTAGTTAGGATTACAGTTTGTGAAGTTAGGTTGAGGTAGTGTCCAAGCTGATGCCCCTTGACTGAAACTACTGCAAGAAGTTACATTTCCTACACTCCAATTACTTAAGTCTTGGTTGAAAGGTGTATCATAAAACATACCTTGCATTATTCCTACACTACTAACATCCCAAGAACTAATATCTTGATTAAATGAAGAGCCACTAAACATAAATTTCATATTAATTACACTAATCACATCCCAATTTCCAATGTCTTGATTAAAATTAGAACTGTTAAACATATACATCATAGTAGCTACATTTTCAACTTCCCAATTACTTAAGTCTTGGTTGAAAGGCGTATCAGAAAACATACTATTCATTACAAGCACACTACTAACATCCCAATTCCCTATGTCTTGGTTGAATGGAGTATTAAAAAACATAAATGCCATTGTGGTTACACTACTTACATCCCAACTTCCAATGGCTTGATTAAAGGGCGTATCAGAAAACATACCACCCATATTAGTCACATTGCTCACATCCCAAGACGAAATATCTTGATTAAAGGGCGTATCAGAAAACAGATATAACATATCGCTAATCAGTGATGTACACACTTTAGTAACATCCTCTTCATTCTCAATCATTAGGTCGAGCATATCTCTATCCACAATAGTATACTCAACCCCATTAACCGTACCTACATCCCCAACATTAGCATCAGGGCAAGCCTTTATAGTAACTCCATTTTCATCTAAATAAACAACATCACAAGGAATATCAGTAGTAGTGAAACTAACCTCATCCCCATAAAAGTCCCCTAAATTATTAGTTAAGAATGCCCTTACGTAATAAGTAGTATTAGGCGTTAAACCCTCAATAGTTGTAGAGATATTAGTCCCATTAACATTAACTTGAATATCTTCTAATGTGGGCTGTATTTCAGTAGAATAAACAAACCCTTGTTCAGTATTGTTAGGTACGTCACAATTCTCTGAAACGATACTTATAACACCATTTAAAGTGGCTGAGGTTTCTGTAATATCAGTAGCAGCTTGTGTAGTTAGAGTTGGCTCATAAATACAAGGATTGCCTTCGTCATCTGAACAAGCGATGATGAATAAAGCGGAGAGTAAGATTAGTTTTTTCATTTTATAATACTTTTTTATAGGTATACACTGTACCATCAAATTCATAACTCATAGTATTATCATCAACTATATTAATTGTGTAAATGTCTGTATAACCAACATTATAATTTAATTGGTACTCATTGCCAGAATTAGTCCAAGTCCCTATTAAAATTTCTTCAGAACAGCCTGGATTACCAGCACTTATAAAATCATAATAATCTCTAAATGTACCATCAGAATTAAATTCAATAAATAGTCCATCACAATAGCATTCACTGTCATAATATACAGTATCATTAACAGTAGAGCCACATAAAGTAACTCCTAGAGTAGAATAAAAGTTCCAGTATCCGATAATTGAAGAATTATTGTTGTCATTATTACTGTTTGAACTATCATCACTACTACAAGAGAAGATGAGTATGGCTGAGAAAAATAAAAATGTTTTTTTCATAGTTTTTCAGTTAGTATTTTATCAATGTTTCTAATTGAGTGGCTATTTAATTATTAATCACTTTATTAAGACATTTATGTAGCTACTATTATAGCACCAAGTACTGCTAAAAGTTGTATAATAGCTATGATAGTAACCCAAGCCTTAATGCTCTTATTTGTTCTTAAGTTATGTCTTATATTAAAGTAAATACCCTCTTGTAGTTCTCTGTCTGTTTTCTTCGCTATTTCTTCTAATTCTTTTCTCATTGGTTAATTTAAAAGTTAAAGTATAATTCAAAAATACAAAAAGTATTTCATAGAATTAGTTCAAGTTTAGTACATATTAGCTCAGTAGCTTTGGAACAAAGCGTGTTGAGAAAAGGGTTAAAAGCGAAAAGAACAGAATATGTCTGTCAAAGTCTGTCAGTTTTTAGTAAATTTGGACTGTTCTTAAGTATTTAAAATTAAGTGACCGCATCAATCTCTAAGAAGATAATCAAAAAAAGGGGATGTAGCTCAGTTGGCTAGAGCGCTTGACTGGCAGTCAAGAGGTCGTCGGTTCGAATCCGATCTTCTCCACTAGTGTCACCGCTACACTGCATAAATTTAACTAAAGCCCACCAATAGGTGGGTTTCTTTTTTAATAGCGCTCTTCGTCAGTTGTTAAAAACTAACTACATTATAGTTTCCATTGTCTGTTTTCAGCTAATTCAAAGGCTGTATAACGACATGAGATCAAATGCATTGCTTTTCCAAAAAAGTCTCCATATTAAAATCAAAATAACTTGCTTTTTACAATTAATTTAAATAAATTTGAAATCAATCAAAAAATAATAATAACTAACAAATACAATTATGAAACGACTAATCTTAATGGGGTCATTTTTATTGATGACTTTAACAATTTCTGCTCAAGAAAAAGACAGATTTGTTTATGAACTACACTTTGAAGTGGCTCAATCAGCTTCTGTTTTAGAGGCTGAAAAAATGTTTTTTATTTTTTACGATGGATTTAAACAAAGCGAAAAATGTACTAATGTAAGGGCTTTACAGCACCACACAGGAGCAGGATTTCAATATAAAATTTTGGCCTATGCAAATAGCTGGGATGACCTTGACGACATGACTGTTCAAGCGCAAACATATTTTGCTTCACAGTATCCTGAAATGATGACCTCTGCCTGGCCAATGGTTCACACCGGAGATGCTGTTTATGCAGTTAGAACGTCCTTTGAACAAGGCTTTGTGTCTCAGTAAACATAATTTAAATAATCAACCAATTAATCAATTTACAATGAAAAATCTAATTACAATAGTATGTTTATGTGTCGGCTTTGCAATGTCTGCACAAGTTGTTAATATCACCTACGTGTCTGTAGATAGAGAAAACTCTGAAACTTTTTTGGAGCTTCATGAAAAATTCACCAACCTTTCAATTTCTGAAGACCGAACAATTGTTGGCGGCGGAATGTTTGCCCATGCGTTTGCAGGCGATTATACGTTTGCAATTTATGACTTTTATGCAAACGAACAAGATTTAGTAAACGACCCAGCTCTTGCAGATGCAGCAATGCAAGCAAATGTGGAGGCCTTGAAACTAGATGACGCAGCAAAAGAAGCACTTATGACTGAATATCAAACTTATGTTGGAATGTATGTTCACAACCACTCCGACCAAATTAGGCAAAGTAGAAATTTAGAAACGATGTCTTTTGAAGCAGAAGGATTGGACTGGAGTACACAAAAAGTGGTCGTTGTAAGTACTTATAATACTAAATGGGGAAAAAACAGAGACTTTGTGGATGGTATCAAAAACGGAAGTCTTAAGACGCTTCAAGAGAGTGGGCACGCAGTAGCCGCCTATGCAAGCCGTCACTTTTATGGTTCAGGAGCAGACTGGCATACATACCAGTTTTTCAATACATGGTCAGATTTTGCAGCCTACGAAGAAGCAAATTTAGGCGCCGCAATGACAGAAGATGATAAAAAGTTCTGGGCTTCTATTGAATCTCACACTGACGAAATTCTTACGTTTATTGGAGGAATGAATCCCGAGACTAAAGAGTTTAGATATTCAAAATAAATTTTTTTCTAATACAAAACCAAAACCCATGACTTAGTTGTGGGTTTTTTTTGTTAAGTTTTCAATACTTTTATCCAAAAATAAAAAACAAGACAATGAAACTATTTAAAGAATTTAAAGACTTTGCGGTTAAAGGCAATATGATTGATATGGCCATCGGAATTATTATTGGGGCTTCTTTCAATGCAGTCATTAATGTCCTGGTTAAAAATGTTATTTTACCACCATTATCACTTTTGTCTGATGGCATTAATTTTCAAGAGAAGAAACTAATTTTAAGATCTGCTACAGAAACCACCAGTCAAGTATCCATTGATTATGGGTTATTTGCAGAAACAATTCTCGATTTTTTAATTGTAGGGTTTACTATTTTTATTGTTGTTAAGTTTATTAATAGACTCAAAACAAAAGCAGACGATGTAAAAGATGAATCCGTTCCTACCCCTGCAGACATTCAGTTGCTGTCCGAAATCAAAAAACTACTCGAAGACCAGAATCAGAAGTTAATGAAATAGCTTAGCGTGCATTGTGCAGGCGCGCAACATATTTTCCAATCACATCAAACTCTAAATTGACAACCGTACCGACCTCAAAACTATTAAAATTAGTGTGCTCGTAGGTATAAGGTATGATTGCGACACTAAAACCATCATCTTTAGAATTGACAACAGTTAAGCTTACGCCATTGACCGTAATAGAGCCTTTTTCAATCGTAAGGTTTCCCAGTGATGCATCATACTTAAAAGAATACACCCAACTGCCATTTTGAGTTTCTACGCCAATACAGGTCCCAACTTGATCCACATGTCCCTGAACCATATGTCCATCCAATCGTGCGCCAAGTTTCAACCCACGTTCCAAGTTAACAGTCGCTCCAATTTTTAGAGCGTTGAGGTTTGTTTTATCTAACGTCTCTTTAATTGCCGTAACAGTATAACTATTTTCTGTTAGGGCCACGACCGTCAAACACACACCATTATGCGACACACTTTGATCTATTTTTAACTCGGAGGCCAACACACTCTCAACCGTTATGTGTAAGTTGTCGTCCTCAGTCACTAATTCTCTTACAATACCTAAATCTTCAATAATTCCTGTAAACATGCTTTTAATTCGTTAAATTTGTAAATTCAAAATTACAAACATACACGTCACTTTTAATGGAAAAAGAGGAAAAAATAAAAATTGGAATTTCTATAGGAGATTTAAATGGGATTGGTGGGGAGTTGGTCATCAAGACTTTTGAGGACAATCGTATGCTTGAATTTTGTACGCCTATTGTTTATGCCTCTGTAAAATCAGTGGTATTTTTGAAAAAACACTTTCAAAGTTCTTTAGAATTTAATAAAATTAAAAACGCAAGTCAAGCAGTGCATTCTAAAGTAAATGTAGTTTCTGTTTGGCATGAAGATGTAAAAATTAACTTTGGAGAAGAAGACGCTAAAATTGGCGAATACGCCCTAAAATCACTTCAAGCGGCGGTCGAAGATCTTAAAAATGACCAGATTGATGTTTTGGTTACTGCACCAATTAATAAGCATAACATACAGTCAGATGCGTTTAAGTTTCCTGGACATACCGATTATTTAGCCCAAGAACTTGAGGGCGATAGTTTGATGTTTATGGTCTCTGAGGATTTAAAAGTCGGATTATTAACAGACCATGTTCCTGTAAGTGAAGTCTCAAACCAAATTACAGCAGAACTCATAGAAAAGAAAATTTCAATAATCCATAACTCCTTAATCAGTGACTTTAATATTAGCAAGCCCCGTATTGCTGTGTTAGGGATCAATCCCCATACCGGCGATAATGGAGTCATCGGCTCTGAAGACGATACGGTTTTAAGACCCACACTCGAAACCCTCAAAAATACAGGCCAACTTGTCTATGGACCTTACGCAGCGGATAGTTTTTTTGGCTCAAAAAATTACAAAAATTTCGATGCAATCATAGCAACCTATCACGATCAAGGGTTGATTCCTTTTAAAACGTTAGCCTTTGGGAACGGCGTTAATTATACCGCAGGGCTCAATAAAGTTCGAACCTCTCCAGATCATGGAACTGCTTATGAAATCGCAGGAAAAGGCGTGGCTGATATTACCTCTTTTAAAGAAGCTATTTTTTCGGGAATAACGATTTTTAAAAATCGAAAAATGAATCAAAAACTAAGGTCAAACCCATTATTGAAGCAATCTAAAAAGCGTTAGATAAAAAAACACACGCTTTGGGGTTCCCATAAATAAAATTTTATATATTTGCAGGCTCAAATATGCGAAACAATGAAGCCACTAAAAGCATTTGACATACAGTTTGTAGGGCTAAAGCTTGGAAAGCATGTTTATGAGTACGAAATTGATTATAAGTTCTTTGAGCATTTTGAGTATGATGATTTTAACGATGTAAACGTTCAGATTGTTCTAAACCTTGAAAAAAAATCAACCTTTTTAGAGTTGAAATTTCTAGCAGAAGGAACGATTAACGTAGATTGTGACCTTACAAACGAACCTTTTGATTTACCGGTAAACGCCAGTTTTGATTTAGTCGTTCAATTTGGGAATGAGTATAACAACGACAATGAGGCGATTTTGATAATTCCTCATGCCGAATACGAAATTAACGTTGCACACCACATCTATGAATTAATTATTCTGTCCCTTCCTCAAAAACGGATTCATCCGGGAGTTGAGGATGGTACATTAGATTCTGAACTACTCGAAAGACTTGAAACATTAAGCCCAAAAAGCTTAGAAAATAAACCCCAACAAGAAGATATTGATCCTCGTTGGGATACATTAAAAAAATTACTAACGGATAAATAACATAGAAAATGGCACATCCTAAAAGAAAAATCTCAAGAACAAGAAGAGATAAAAGACGTACCCATTATAAGGCATCAACGCCTCAAATAGCAACATGCCCAACCACAGGAGAAGCGCATTTATACCACAGAGCGCACTGGCATGAAGGGAAATTATACTACAGAGGTCAAGTTTTAGTAGATTCTACAGCTGCAGAAGACAACGATGCCTAATTAGGTAATAGTTTTACAGTATTAAAAAAACGCTCTTTGAAGAGCGTTTTTTTTGTTTTTGGAATATCTTTTAAAAACGCAAAAAAAACAATTTTTAAGTCTTTTTTAATCAAAATTGAGTACTTTTGACACGTTTTTTGGTTGTTTTTGGCGTAATTGCTTCAAAACCAGTGAATCTAAAAATGGAATTTATGAGCAAAATCTCAGCAGCAATAACCGCTGTAGGTGGATATGTACCTGACTTCGTCTTAACCAACAAGATTCTTGAAACCATGGTCGATACTAACGACGAATGGATTACATCAAGAACTGGGATTAAAGAACGAAGAATTCTAAAAGGCGCCAATAAAGGCACCTCATTTTTAGCCATTCAAGCCGCTAAAAATCTTATTCAAAAAAATAACTTAGATCCAACCACCATTGACCTTGTAGTGGTTGCGACTGCAACTCCGGATATGAAAGCCGCTTCAACAGCTGCTTATACAGCTTCTGAAATTGGAGCTACTAATGCCTTTTCATTCGATTTAGACGCTGCATGCTCTAGTTTTTTATTCGGGATGTCTGTGGCGTCACGCTATATAGAGTCCGGAATGTATAAAAAAGTACTATTGATAGGGGCCGATAAAAATTCATCAATGATTAATTATGAAGACCGTGCGACTTGTATCATTTTTGGGGATGGTGCAGGAGCTGTTCTTTTTGAACCCAACAATGAAGGTCTAGGTGTCCAAGATGAATACTTAAGAAGTGACGGCTCGGGGCGTGAATTTTTGCGTGCCACTCATGGAGGTTCTTCCAATGTGATTACATCAGAATCATTGAAAGATCAATCACAGTATGTATTTCAAGATGGAAAAACAGTTTTTAAAAATGCCGTATTTAATATGGCGGATGCGACTGAAAAAATATTAGAACGTAATAATTTAGACAAGGACAAAACGGATTGGCTGGTAGCGCATCAAGCCAACAAACGAATAATTGACGCGACTGCAAATAGAATCAATTTGGATCCTAAAAAGGTAATGATGAATATTGAAAAATATGGCAACACAACCTCAGGAACCCTCCCTTTGTTGTTAAGTGATTATGAATCAAAATTAAAAAAAGGAGATAATTTAATATTCGCCGCATTTGGTGGCGGATTTAATTGGGGATCGATATACCTAAAGTGGGCGTATAATTCCTAAATGTATTAACTAACTAACCAAACAATAAAACTGTAATTATGGATTTAAAAGAAATTCAAAATTTAATCAAATTTGTAGCTAAATCGGGTACAAGTGAAGTGAAATTAGAAACGGATGATTTCAAAATCACCATTAAAACGGGTTCTGGAGATTCAGTAACTACTGTTGTACAACAAACTGCTGTTCCAATGCAACAACCAACTATTGCACCACCACCACAAGAAGTTGCACCTGTTCAGGCGGAAACTCCAACTGCTGTCTCGGAAGATTCAAAATACATTACTGTAAAATCTCCAATTATTGGAACTTTTTACCGAAAACCTTCTCCAGATAAACCCTTATTTGTAGAAGTTGGTCAAACAGTTGCAGAAGGCGATGTACTTTGTGTCATTGAAGCCATGAAACTGTTCAACGAAATAGAATCAGAAATTTCTGGTAAAATTGTAAAAGTTCTTGTGGATGATGCAACTCCGGTTGAATTTGATCAGCCATTATTTTTAGTTGATCCATCTTAATAATTTACATTTTTAAAGCGTAAAAAGGTATGTTTAAAAAAATACTAATAGCCAATCGTGGCGAAATAGCTCTAAGAGTTATAAGAACGTGTAAAGAAATGGGCATCCAAACCGTTGCTGTCTACTCGACAGCAGATTCTGAAAGTCTGCATGTAAAATTTGCGGACGAAGCGGTTTGTATAGGACCAGCTCCCAGTAGTGAATCCTATTTAAAAATTTCTAATATTATAGCAGCAGCAGAAATCACGAATGCGGATGCAATTCATCCTGGTTATGGGTTTTTATCTGAAAATGCTCGTTTTTCTAAGATTTGTGAAGAACACGGTATCAAGTTTATCGGTGCTTCTCCAGAAATGATAGACCGTATGGGAGATAAAGCGAATGCCAAAGCAACGATGAAAGCCGCCGGCGTTCCTTGTGTTCCTGGAAGTGATGGTGTTATAGAAACTTTTGAAGACTGTGTCAAAATAGCGAAACAAACGGGCTACCCTGTAATGTTGAAAGCTTCTGCCGGAGGTGGAGGAAAAGGGATGCGTGCTGTTTGGGAAAAAGAAAATCTTAAAGAGGCTTGGGATGCTGCCAGGCAGGAATCTAAAGCCGCCTTTGGAAATGATGATATGTACATGGAAAAACTCATTGAAGAACCACGACATATTGAAATTCAAATTGTAGGCGATTCGAAAGGAAAAGCCTGTCATTTATCAGAAAGAGATTGCTCAGTTCAGCGCCGTCACCAAAAATTAACAGAAGAAGTACCGTCCCCTTTTATGACGCCCGCCCTTAGAAAGAAGATGGGAGAGGCCGCAGTGAAAGCTGCAGAATTCATTAAGTACGAAGGCGCTGGAACCGTTGAGTTTTTAGTGGATAAACATCGTAATTTCTTTTTTATGGAAATGAATACACGGATCCAAGTAGAGCATCCAATTACCGAACAAGTAATTGATTTTGACTTAATACGCGAACAAATATCCGTGGCAGCTGGGATAACGATTTCTGGAAAAAATTATATACCAAAATTACATTCAATAGAGTGTCGAATTAATGCGGAAGATCCGTTTAATGAGTTTAGACCGTCTCCTGGAAAAATAACCACCTTACATTCCCCTGGTGGACATGGGGTTCGTTTAGATACTCATGTATATGCAGGGTATAGTATTCCTCCGAATTATGATTCTATGATTGCGAAGCTAATCACAACCGCTCAAACACGAGAAGAAGCGATTAGTAAAATGAAACGTGCCTTAGATGAATTTGTAATTGAAGGGATTAAAACCACCATTCCATTTCATCGTCAGTTAATGGATCATCCAGATTATGTCTCCGGTAATTATACGACTAAATTTATGGAGGACTTCAAAATGAATGGTCTTGAAAATGCTTAACTTATAAACTCCGAACTTGTTTCGGAGTTTTTTTTATTCTAAAAAAGGGCATAAAATCCTCCAATAAAAAATTTGTAATTTTAGCTCATGAATTTATCCTATTGGGAACAAAAAACGTGGTTAAACAAAGTCGATTATACGATTGTTGGAAGTGGAATTGTAGGTTTAAGTACCGCGCTCCATCTTAAAAAAAAGATGCCAAAGGCCAAAATAGTCATTCTTGAAAAAGGACTGTTTCCTCAAGGTGCAAGCACTAAAAATGCGGGCTTTGCTTGTTTTGGGAGTCTGAGTGAAATCTTACAGGATTTAGAATCACATACCTCAGATGAAGTTGTAGAACTTGTCAATCAGCGTCATCAGGGACTTCAACTTTTGAGGCAGACACTTGGAGATGAAGCGTTGGAGTATCAGCAATTGGGAGGCTATGAATTATTTTTGAAAAAAGACCGCCGTCTTTATGACCGCTGTTTACAAAAAATGCAGGAAGTTAATAGTCTTTTAAAACCAATTTTTAAAGACGCTGTATTTTCAAATGTAGCGAACACATTTGATTTTAAAAATGTTCAAAACAACTATATACGAAATCAATTTGAAGGCCAAATAGATACGGGCAAAATGATGCAGGCATTAATTAAAAAAATTCAAGAGCAGGGGGTCATTATTTTAAATAATAGTATGGTGGAAACTTATACGGAACAGTCCAATAATGTAGTCATCAAAACGAATCATTTTGAGTTTTCTTCTGCAAAACTGATTTTAACAACAAACGGATTTGCACGACAATTGATTAATGAAGATGTACAGCCAGCACGTGCTCAAGTTTTAATTACCAAGCCGCTTAAAGACTTACACATCAAAGGAACGTTTCATTTAGATTGTGGGTATTATTATTTTAGAAATATTGATAACCGAATTCTATTAGGTGGCGGTCGAAATTTAGATTTTAAGACAGAAAATACTACAGATTTTTCTCAAACGCAACGGATTCAAAATGCTTTAGAAGCACTGCTTAAAAAGACAATTCTTCCCGATAGGGAGTTTGAAATTGAACACCGCTGGTCGGGAATTATGGGTGTTGGTTTTCAAAAAAAACCAATTGTAAAACAGCTTTCAAATCATGTCTATTGTGGTGTCCGAATGGGGGGTATGGGCATCGCTATTGGAAGTAGTATTGGAAAGCAAGTCTCAGAGTTTCTTTAGAGATAGTTCCGTTTTAACTTAGAGAACTATCCATTAATAGCCTCAACAATTTCCACGCGTCCCGCTAACATTTCTTTTAGCATGGCCTCAATACCGCTTTTAAGGGTAAAGGTAGAGGATGGGCACCCACTACAAGCACCTTGTAAAATGACCTTTACTGTTTTTGTTACGGCATTATACGATTCAAATACAATATTCCCCCCATCACTAGCAACAGCCGGTTTGATGTGTTCTTCTAAAATATTTATAATCTCTTTTGAGGTATCGTCTAAGGCTTCATAAGCTCCATCCAATTGGGCTGTTGTTTTCTCCAAAACCTGTGCAGCAACAGCAGACACCATTTCTTTACCGTCTTCGATATAGGATTTCATAAACTCTCTTAGTTCGAGTGTAATGGCTTCCCATTCTACAATATCATACTTTGTGATGGACACATAATTTTTGTCGATAAAAACCGCCTTCACAAAAGGAAACTGAAAGAGTGCAGTTGCAAAAGGCGATAACTTAGCCTCTTCAATAGATGTAAATTCAAATGTTTGAGAAACTAAACTTTTATTTGCTACAAATTTTTGAACTCCAGGGTTTGGAGTGCTTTCTGCATATACAGTTACTGGGTTTTTCTTTTTGGCTTCATTTAAAACAACAACACCGTCTTCATTTAGGTAATTCTCGATCTGTTCTCCAACTTCTTTTTGGACATCGCTCCACTGAATAATATCATAACGTTCAATAGCAATAAAGTTGCCAGAGACATACACTTTCTTTACAAAAGGAAGGTGAAAAAGTTGTTGTGCTAAGGGAGAATTTTTAGCCTCATCAATATTTGAGAACTCAAAACTCTCATATTTTGTAAGAAATGAATTTGTTTCAAATTTTATAATTTTTGGATTACTAGTCTCCTGAATTGAAACGGTTATTTTTTTCATGCGTATAATTTTTGCAAATGTAATAAAGAAATTTCTGTATATTTGAAGAGTACCCGATTAAATATTGAAAAATGAAACTCCTACTTTCACTCCTATTGCTATGCGTATCTTCCTTTGGATCTGCCCAGATTCTTAGTATTAATGATTCTGCTGATCCTCAATCTAGCTATGATCCAGAAGACCTCATAAAAAATGTCATGATTTCAAGTTCCTGTTCCACGGCAGATACTTTCACTTTCCAAGTATATGGTGCTCCAGAAGATTTAACAACCAAAAGTTATGGCTATTTTAAAACCCCCCCAGGAAGTACATTCCCGTTTGAAGAAGGGGTGGTTTTAACGACAGGGAGTGCTTTTCCAGCAGGAAACACAGTAAACACTACTGATTTGATTACTTCCTCAAATGGAGATTCAGGAGATTCTGACTTGGAGGCGGCTTTAGGACAGTCGAACACTCAAGATGCGACATTTATCAAATTTAATTTTACTCCCCTAGTAGATGCGATTGATTTTAGATTTATAATGGCCTCAGAAGAGTACGACGGTAATACAGAGTGTACTTATGCAGATAGTTTTGCATTTTTATTACGAGAAGTTGGGACGTCAAGTTACACAAATTTGGCAGTTTTACCGGATGAAACCCCCGTTAGTGTAAGGAATATAAATGATGCTCCCGATTGTAGAGCCAATACAGAATATTTTGAGGGTTATGATGTAGGAAATACCAATTATGGAGGGCGTACAAAAGCCTTAACAGCTTCTTCGGCTGTTACTCCAGGAGTTACGTATGAAATAAAACTCGTTGTTGCAGATCAAGGAGATAATGCATGGGATTCAGCCATTTTTATTGAAGGCGGCAGTTTTAACATTGGCGGAGATTTAGGGGTTGACCGCCTTATTGTAGATGGCAACCCAGGGTGCATTGGAACACCCATTACTTTGGATGCAAACCTCACCATTTCTGGAGTTACATTTGAGTGGTTCAAAAATGGGACAGTAATTGCAGGAGAAACGAACTCAACATTAGATGTTTCTACCGATGGGACATATAGCTTTAATGTGACTTTAAATGATGGTTGTGAATCAACTGATGAAGTCATTATTGAATTTACAACCCCTCCAGAAATTACAACTCCACCTGAAGATATTTTATTATGTGAAACAGACGGCAACGGAACAGAAGAGTTTGATTTTTCATCTAATGAAGCCTTAGTTTTAGGGAGTCAAGCAGCGGCAAACTTTCCAATTAGCTACCATACAAGTCAGGCGAATGCAGAAGGTAATTTAAATCCACTTACAATTCCATATCAAAACACTTTAGTTACAGAAACTATTTGGATGCGTATTGCGGATACAACACAAAGTTGTTACAAGGTAGTTAGTTTTGGTATTGAACTGAGGACACAACCCATTGCAAACACTCCTAGTTTTAGCCTTTGCGATGATTCAGTAGATGGAGATGACACCAATGGTATTGTAGAATTTGATTTAAGCACTAAGGTGTCGGAGGTTTTGGGTTCACAATTGGCATCGGATTATGATGTTAAATTCTATTACGATCAGGCTGCAGCATCTGCTGGAGTTGTTGGAACAGAAATCACCAATCCCATTCAAAACACCTCGAACCCACAGGTTATTTATGTAAGAATAGAAAACAAATTAAATGTTGACTGTTTTGATACAACGAATTTTCAACTCATTGTAAATCCACGACCCGTAGTGAATTCAGAAGTCACACTCAAACAATGCGATACCGATACCGATGGCATTACCAACTTTAACCTAACTGAAGCCAATCAACTTATATCCACTGATTATTTAAATGAAACTTTCACCTACTACCTTACAGAATCTCATGCAGAAACGGGACTTTTATCCGATCAAATAGTCACTCCCACCACCTACACCAACCTTACTCCAGTTAACAGTGTTATCTATGCAAGAGTCGAAACAATACACGGTTGTTTTAGAACCTCAAAAATTAATCTAGTCGTAGGAGCCACCCTCCTAGATCCTATCTCCTTTCAATTAGAATATTTTGTTTGTGATGATACTCAGGTTGATAATGACAACTCCAACGGAGTCGCCGCCTTTGATTTTAGTGATGCGACTGCTCAAGTCCTTGCACAACTTCCAACCAATCAAAACCTGACTGTTACTTATTACCTTTCTGAGGCAGATGCTTTGGCAGAAGCCGATCCAATCCCAGACATCTCTAATCACAGAAATACCACTAGTCCTAATACTCAAAACATCTACGTACGGGTTGATAGCAATGACGTCAACGCCTGTTTAGGATTGGGACACCACATCACCCTCAACGTTGATTCACTTCCTGAAAAACAAATAATTACAGATTATATTTTATGTAGCGACACCAATCAAACTTCTTTTGATTTAACCTCTAAAGAAACGGAGCTTATTGGAACTCAAACCACCCCAATCCTCTTTAGCTACCATTTAAGTGAACAAGACGCGATAAACAATATTCCCATCCCCAATCCAAGCATGTACCCAAATATTTCAAACCCACAAACCATTTATGTACGTGCCCAATTTGACCCAAACAACAACATGAATTTAGATGCGCGTGAATGTGTACGTACCGACATGCATTTTGAGTTACAAGTAAATTTAAACCCTATTCTATTCACACCTGATCCAATCATAAAATGTAGCGATCAAATAGCCACCATGTATGATTTAACACAACGGGCGTCTCAAATCACAAATAGTGACTCGTCTATCGTTTTAACCTATTTTGAATCCCAACAGGACTTAGACAGTAACAATTCGATCCTTGACCCAACGAGTTATACAAGTAACACACTCGCAAAAACAATTCTTGTGCTCGCCACAGCTACCAACCAATGTGCCAAAACGATTCCCTTAGAATTAACCACCATTTTATACCCAAATTTAAACGCCAATCCATCCCCACTAGAAGAATGTGAAATAGACAACAATGGCTTTGATTATTTTGATCTAAGCTTACGAGAACCTGAAATTTTGAACGGATTAAACCCTGCAGACTTTGATATCAGCTACTATGAAGACGAAACAGATGCACAGTCTGGAAACACAAATACTATTGCAGATCCTACCAATTTTGAAAACACTACCATTCTAACCCAGAATATTTATGTCCGAGTCAAACCAAAATTAAATTCCTGCTTTAGAGTAGTACCATTAACCCTAATCGTTAATCCCGTTCCCGAAATTGACATTTTAGACCGTTATGTGATTTGTTTGAACAAAGACGATCAGATGATTAGTTCTGTAACCCAAACATTTTTACCAACTCCACCCATTGACACCCAATTAAGTGCTACCATTTACAGTTTTCAATGGTATAAAGGAAGTATAGAAGAAGTTAACTTAGACCCCAGTAGTTTTATAATACCAGGAGCTACAAATTCCTCGTATTCACCAATTTCAGAAGGGACTTACACCGTACTTGCTACTAATATGGCCTCTGGATGTCGCATACCAGCCAGTACCGAAGTCGTAAGCTCCTATCCTCCCGAAACCATAGAAGTAACCGTAACATCAGAGTTATTTTCAGACAATAATATCCTCGAAGTCAGCGTTGTTGGTACGGGCGAATATGAGTATCGTTTAGATTTTGGTCCTTGGCAGCGGGAAACTCTATTTGAAAATGTGAGGATAGGGGAACATACTATTTATGTGCGGGATCTTTTAAACTGTAACGAGATTACGCAGAAGAAAATAGTAATTGGTTACCCAAAATTTTTCACACCAAATGGCGATGGATATCACGAAACATGGAATATCGTTGGAATGACCATGAAATCTCGCTCAAAAATTTATATATTTGACCGTTACGGAAAATTACTAACACAAATCAGTCCAACAGGTGAGGGATGGGACGGAACCTTTAATGGTGTACAACTTCCATCAAGTGATTATTGGTTTGTATTAGATTATGAGGATCCCGTAACAGGGAAAAATAACCAATTACGAGCACATTTTACGCTCAAAAGATAATATTTTATGACAGTATTTAATAAGCTTGTTTTTATTGCCATTTTAGGGGTATTCACTCACTCTGTAAGTGCGCAAGAAGGATTGCCAATATATTCCGATTACTTAACGGATAACTATTATTTGCTTCATCCTTCAATGGCAGGTGTTTCTAATTGTAATAAAATTAGACTTACAGGTCGTCAACAGTGGTTTGGAGATGAAAATGCTCCAAGTTTACAAACGATGAGTATAAATGGACGAATCGGTGATTCTCCTTCAGGAGTTGGCGCCATTTTTTTTAATGACAAAAACGGATACCATTCTCAATCAGGGGCTTATCTGACTTATGCACATCATTTGATGTTTTCCAGAAACACCATTGACTTGAATATGTTGTCATTTGGACTGAGTGCGGGGTTGATTCAATATAAGTTAGATGAAACTGCTTTTTTGGAGTTTGACCCTATTATTGCAGGGATTGAGCAAAGTGCGTCTGATTTTAATATTGATTTTGGATTTTCTTATCACTTTATTAATTTTTATGCACATGCAACCGTCAAAAATGTTTTAGCTAATGAAGGGGTTAATATCAATGAACAAGGCGTAAGTTATGATAACCTCAGAACATATTTATTTTCTGCTGGAAATGTATTTTCTAAATTAGGGAGTGAATGGAGTTTTGAGCCCTCTTTGATGTTTGCCTATAAAGATGCTACCAAAGAATCGTTTATTGACGTTAATTTTAAATCCTATAAAGAGTTAGATTTCGGAAACCTATTTGCGGGAATCTCTTACAGACGAAGTTTTGATGGTGCTGAATTCACCACAGATTCGGGAGTAAGCAGTCAAAAACTTCAATATTTCACTCCAATTGTTGGAGCGGAATATAATAATTTCATGTTTGCTTATACCTATTCATACCAAGCAAATTCAGTTGTTTTTAATAACGGTGGATACCATCAAATTACTTTAGGGTATAACTTTGGGTGTGAGAAAGAAAAATACGACTGTAAATGCCCAAGTGTAAATTAAACTTAAAAGTCTATTTTTTTTATACGTGCTGTTTCTGATTTCAGAAGTGAATCAATCACTTTAACGTTTCCATTTGTATAAAAACGATTCTGTTCTACAGAAGTCTCTGTGTTTAATAAGATATTACTTTCTAAGATTGATTTTGTTTGTCTAGCAACGGCTTTCCCAGAATCAATAATTTTGACATGTTCAGGTAATAACTGTTTTAAAATTGGAGTTAAAAAATGATAATGCGTACACCCTAAAACCAAACAATCAATTTTAGCGTCAAGCATTGGTTGGAGGTAGCTTTGAAGTAAATGTTTCATTTGATCAGAATACAATGCGCCATTTTCAATAAGCTCTACAATGCCGTCTCCCACTTGTTCCACCACTAATAAATCACTTGAGTATAACTGTGAGGTTTCGTGAAACAAATGACTGCTAAGCGTACCTTTGGTCGCTAAAATTCCTATAGCTTTAGATTTTGATTGAAGTGATGCGGGTTTAATAGCGGGTTCAATTCCAATAAAGGGAATGGAATAGTTTTTTCTTAAGATATCAATGGCATTGGTTGTGGCAGTGTTACAAGCCACAACAATTAGTTTACAGCCTTGATTAATAAGCCACTCTGTATTTTTAACTGAAAGCTCAATGATAGCTTCTTTCCCTTTAGGGCCGTAAGGAGCATGTTTTGAGTCCGAAAGATATATAGTTGACTCCATAGGGAGCAACAAATGGATTTCATTCCAAATAGAAAGGCCTCCCACACCCGAATCAAATATACCAATGGATTTTGAACTCATATATTACAAAAATAAAAAAGCTGCTCTAATAGATGGCAGCTTTTTATAAATTATTTGAAAGGTGTTTTATTAAAACCCTAGTTCAGTTTTTACGTCAACTAATAAGTCAGTCCCACCAGCAAAGATCACGCCTTGCCCTTGAGAAGCATCAAGTACATAATCGAATCCTTTAGCTTGTCCAACTTTAAGGATTGCATTTTTAGCTTTTTCAGTAATTGGCTTTAAGAGATCAAACTCTTTTTTCTGTAAGTCTTGCTGTGCTTGCGTTTGGTATTGACGAATACTTTGTTCCATTCCTTGAACTTCTTGTAAGCGTTTTCCATTCTCTTCATCTGTTTTGGTAGAAGACTCACTATCGTATTGCTTTATTTTATTTTGTAATTCAGTGGCCATTGCCTGAATATCGGTTTCATAAGTTTTAGCCAATTTTTCTAGTTCTGCTTTTGCACTTTGCATTTCGGGCATTGACTCTACTAGTTCTTGTGTATTAATATGTGCAACTTTGGTTTGGGCTTGCGCTGTAAAACTTGTTGCAGCAAATAACGTAGCCGCTAATAAAAGTGATTTTAAGTGTTTCATTGTAATTGTGTTTTATAATTTAAATTTATTTATTGTTTCTAATACTGTCTCTTTTTCTCTTGAGAGCTTCAAGTCGTTCCTTACGCTCTTTTAATGCTTTTTCTTTCTTTTCTTGCAATGCTTTTTTTCGTGCTTCCCTGTCGTTGTTCGCTTTGGAATCTTCTTTAGTTGTTGTTTTAGGAGTTGTTTTAGTTTCTTTTGCCTTCGCACGTTTTTCTAAGGCTTTTTGTTTTTTTGCTGCGAGTTCTTTTTTACGAGCTTCTCTTGGATCAACGTTTTCAGTCTCTTCGGTAGCTATAGATTTTTCATTACTATCCTTAGTTTCTGTTTCTGTTTCTGTTTCCGTTTTGTCAGATTTTGCCTTGGCACGTTTCTCTAGTGCTTTTTGTTTTTTTGCTTCGACCTCTTTTCTTCTTGCTTCACGAGCTTCTAATTTCTTTTGTCGTTTTTCTTCTAACAATGCTTCGCGATCTGCTTTTCGTTGGTCTAATAATTTTTGACGTTCATCTTTAGTACTTTCTACTTCAACGATTGTTTCTTCTTCTTCAGCTTCTTTACGCTCTTTTCTCGAACTAACTTGCTTTCTTTTAGAAGATCTGTTAATGGTACGCAATACCTGTTCGCTAATGTCATAACGGTCTGCAGAATACAGCATAACTACATCGGCAGATTTATCAAATATAAAATCGTATTTTTTGCTGGCAGCAATCTCTTGAACCGCCGCAAAAATCTGATCCTGAATAGGTTGTATGAGTAATTTTTTTTGAATCATCAAATCTCCATTTGGACCAAAACGCTTTTGTTGGTACTCAATAATTTCGTTTTCAATGATTTGCAAATCTTCCTCACGTTCAGAGATGAGTTCATTGGTTAGAAGAATACGTTCATTATTGAGTTGTTTTTTTTGATCCTCAAGTTCTGTTAATCGGGTTTCAATTTCGCTTTTCCATTGCTGGATTTTAGAATCTAGTTGTGCATTAGTTTCAGAGTATTCAGTAATATTTTCTAGAATATATTCAGTGTCTATATATCCGATACGCACACTTCTTTGTGCATATATAGATGTAGCCATTAGACATAAAAAAAACAAAAGACTTGCTTTTTTAAAGGGTGTCTGTTTTAAGAAGTTTAAAGTTAATAAATTCATCTTAATCTTATATTGGTTTCAAATTATTGGAATAGGATTCTAATATATGTTTTTCAAATTAACGAATTATATTTTAAAATATTTCAAATCAACTCCATTCATTCTGTTCGTTGTATAGAAATTATCATGCCAAACACTAAAATTGTTGCCCTATAATAAAGTGTGTTTGCCATCCACTTTTAAATGTTTCTCCTGGCAAGGGATCAAATCCATGTCCAAAATCAATCCCTAACAATCCAAAAGCAGGCATAAAGAGTCGTAAACCAACTCCTGCAGATCGTTTGATTACGAAGGGATCAAAATCATCAAAATTATTATAAGAAGAGCCTCCTTCTAAAAAGGCAAGTGCAAATATTTTTGTTTGTTGTGCTAGTGTAATAGGGTGTCTTAATTCTAGAGAAAACTTATTATAAATTGACCCTCCATCCTGACTAGAGAGTGATTGATTTGGATACCCTCTTAATGCAATGGCTTCTCTACCATCTAGGCTATAAGTTCCTAAACCATCACCTCCAAGAAAAAAGCGTTCAAAAGGGATCACACCTCTATCGTTGTTATAGGCTCCTAGGAACCCAAATTCAAAGGTTGGTTTTAGAATTAACTTTCCAGCCAACTTAGTGTACCATTCTCCCTTAAATTTAATTTTATAAAATTCTAGCCACTTATAACGTTCTTGATCAATTTCTCCAATTCGTTCAGATGCGGCACTCATTATTTCAGATGCTTCTGGAAGATTTGTTGATGCATATTGTTGGATAAGATCATTTTGAGCTTCTCTTTCTCTTTTCAAAGCGGAGTAATCTACGTTATTGACCAAGGAGTATGGGAAGCTTAGTTTCGCAGTTAAGCTAAAACTAGAACCTCCTTCGGGGTATATAGGGTCGTTAAACGTATTGTTTCGGCTCAATCCAACAGTATATGCCAAGTTATTAGAATTTCCATTTCCAAATGTAAACAGACCTGTATTGTAGTTATTCAAATCATAGTATTGGAAACTTATCGCTTGCGATAATACAAAGTAATCATCCGGTACGGATAGTTTTTTAGCAATTCCAAGTGTGAGCCCTGTAATATTGAAACTTCTATTTTTATCGGCATCTCTGGTAGCAGGATTGTATAAAAACTGTTTGGTTTGAGATAGGGATGAAGAAAATTGCACGGGCTTTTTGCCTCCTAACCATGGTTCTGTAAATGACAAGCTATAAGTTTGAAAAAACCTACTGGCTTGTAAACGCAATGCTAAACTTTGACCATCACCCATAGGAAAAGGCTTGTAAGCTTTTTTATTGAAAAGATCTTTAATAGCAAAATTATTAAATGAAAGTCCTAATGTTCCTATGAATCCACCACCACCATAACCCCCTTGTAACTCAATTTGACTTGCTCCTTTTTCAACAACAGTATATTCAATATCTAGAGTTCCGTCAGTAGGATTTACATTTTTTAAATCTGGTGAGATTTGCTGTGCATCAAAATAGCCAAACTGACCGAGTTCACGGATGGTTCTTACAACATTACTTTTGCTGTATAATTGACCAGGTCGCGTTCGTAATTCTCTGTAGATAACAGCATCATTTGTTTTGTCATTACCAGAAACACTGATATTTTTGAAGTATGCAGGTTTCCCTTCGGTCACACGAATTTCCATATCAATGATGTTTCCATCCGTACTTACTTCAACAGGTGTAATCGTAGAAAATAAATAGCCGTTATTTTGATATAAATTTGTTAAATCAAATGCATCAGGATCAGAATTATCTGCGATTCTTTTTTCTAATTCAATTCCGTTGTAAGTATCTCCTTTTTTAATTTTTAAAACTTGGTTCAGTTGGTCATCTGAGTAAATCGTATTCCCTAAGAAATTAATAGATCCGTAATAATATTTTTCACCTTCCTCTACGTTTATTTTTAAACTTATAGTATTGTCATTACTAACAGTAAGTGTATCTGATAAAATTCGCGCATCTCTATAACCTTTTTCTTTATATTTATCGACCACGCTTTGTAAATCCTCCTTATAATCGGCTTCGATATATTTAGAACGTTTCAAGACTCGAAATATATTTTTTTGCTTCGTATTTTTCATTGATTTACGAAGTTGTTTAGCACTGAGCTTCCCTGTGCCATCAAAAGTAATAGTTTTAACCTTTATTTTTTGACCTCTGTCAATTCGTACAAGCATGTCAACTCTCGACTTTTTAACAGAATCCACAACTTTAGTTGTTGAAACGGTTGTTTTTGCATTTAAAAACCCAAGTTTTCGATACTTATTTTCAAGATAATTTTTGGTAGTCGTAATGAGGTTTTCAGTAACCTTAACTCCTGAAGTAAGATTATTTTCTTTAATAATCTCTTTAATCTTCCCTTTTTTGACACCTACAACTTTGACCTCTTTTAATTCTGGTAAATCATTTAAGGCAACCTCTAAGTAAACAGTACTTCCTTCGGTTTTTGCGGCAAACACCTCGATACTGCTAAATAAGTTAGAATCCCATAATTTTTTAATAGCAGCACTTATTTTGACGCCCCCGGGTATAATTACAGCCTCCCCTTTTTTCAGGCCAGAGTAGGTAATTATGGTTTCAGAACCATAAGAGGTGTCCCCACTGACAGTGATGTCAGCAATGGTATATGTTGATGTTTTTGGTTTTTTTTCCTGGGAAAATAACACAAAACTGCTTAAAAGTAAGCAAAAGCAAAGAGTTGTATTTATGTATCTAAAAGCTATATTAATGAAGCTGTTCACTTGTTTTTCCAAATCGTCTTTCTCTTTTTTGATAATTTATAATAGCTTCGTACAAATTTTCATTTGTGAAATCCGGCCAATATACATCAGTAAAATATAATTCTGCATAAGCAATTTGCCACAAAAGGAAATTGCTGATACGTTTTTCACCACTTGTACGAATCAATAAATCTACATCTGGCAAATTCTGGGTGTAAAGATGCTGATTAATTAGCGGTTCATCAATACTTTCTACTGAAATTATATTATTTTTAACTTTCTCACAAATCTGTTTGGTTGCATTCACGAGTTCATCTCTAGAACCATAGCTTAATGCAAGAGTTAAAGTCATCTGAGAGTTGTTCTTAGTTTCATCGATTACATGGAGTAGTTCCTTACGAACACGCGTTGGAAGATGTTCAAGATTTCCTATCGCATTTAATCGAATGCTGTTTTTTTGCATCGTACTCATCTCTTTTTTTAAAGAAGAAATTAAAAGCTGCATCAATGTTTTTACTTCTAATTTTGGTCGATTCCAGTTTTCTGTAGAGAAAGCATACAGGGTTAAATTCTTTATACCAAGTTCGGCACAGCACTCAACGGTAGTCCTAACAGACTTTGTTCCATTTTCATGACCAAAGACTCTAAGTCGACCTTTTTCTTTTGCCCAACGTCCATTTCCATCCATAATAATGGCAATGTGCTTAGGAATATTTTGAGGGTGTATATTAGATTTTAGACTCATATTAAAAATTACAATAGCAAGGTTTTCTTCCAAATGTGTAAGTTAAGGTAAAACCACTAAATACGTACCAATCGTTGTTATTAAAATTTCCAAAACGCACAATTTTTTTTAACTCCTCCGCATCAGGTTCGCTTCCATCTAGCTCATCTGAAAATGTATAACGTGCTCCGACTTCAAAAGCGAGGATAATAAATCGTGTCAAAGTTGTCTTGAAGCCAAGAGTAATCGGAATCCCGTAGGCATTACTTCTTGTTCTTTCTGAAACTAAATCTAGACTTGTGAAATAAAAATTTGGATGATTGACCATGCTTATTCCCGTAAAAATATAAGGGGTGGACATAGGCGTTGCTGCGTGTAAATCAAAATCCAAAAAATTAAACTCGATACCAACAGAGGCTTCTAAAACGTCCATTTTAAAACTATAGGCTCTTAATTTTCGTCGAGGATCACTCGATAGCGCATCGTTGGCGGACAATGTGCTATATGTCAAACTCGCTCTGAAAGAATGTCTTGGACTTCTGTTCCATTTAAAGAGACCTCCAAGCGCAAGTTTATTCGGATTCACAAATTTAGTCGATCCTACATCTCCAATAAAATTACTGCCCCCTAAAAAACCACCAATTTCGTAAGTTTGAGAAAACCCCAAACTCGAAATAAGAAGGAAATACAAAAGGTATAAACTTGTTTTCATGCTAATTTTAAGAGTGCAAATATAATAATTTCGACCAGCAACAAACAATTTGTTTTCTTGCTTACCATTAAACTTGATTTCTAAGGATATATTGCTTAATTCCGTGGGTCTGCGCCCCATAACAGTTTTTTTCGAAGGGTTTCTAAAAACCCATCTTCTTTTAATTCAATCATATGAATGTAAAAAGGCGCTTTTTGAATGGTTATTGAGGTATTGTTTTCTAAGGTGTTTATTCTTGAATCTAACGACACAAGGTGTTGGTCTTCACGACCACTGACTTTCAATTTTATAACCTTATCGCTTGAGATCACTAAGGGTCGTGCATTAAGATTGTGCGGTGCGATAGGGGTCAATACCAAGCTGTCGGATTCTGGTATTATAACGGGGCCTCCACAACTTAATGAATAACCGGTTGAACCCGTAGGGGTGGAAACGATGAGTCCATCCGCCCAATAAGACGTTAGATATTCGTTGTCTAACCATGTTTCAACAGAAATCATAGAGGTTGTATTTTTTCGACTGACAGCAATTTCATTCAATGCGAAGTCTAAGTCCAAAGACGTGTTTTTAGCATCTACTTCAATTGTCAGTAAACTGCGTTTCGAAATTCTATAATTTCCTTCAAAAATTTCATCCATCGCTTCTTGAACGGTATTCATAGGAATGGTCGCTAAAAACCCTAAACGTCCCGTATTAATTCCTACAATTGGAATTTCTAAATCTTTTACAAACGTAATGGCTCTTAAAATTGTTCCATCACCACCAACACTGATTAGCAAATCATACGAAGCATCTAAAACTTCAAAAGTAGCAAACGCATAGGCGTTGAGATCAATATCAGAATCCGATGCAATAGACGCATGAAAGTTTTTTTCAAAAACAACCCTTGCCTCTCGTCTTTTTAAATACGAAATAAGGGTTTGAATTGTGCTTTTTGAACGCTCATTAAAAAGGGGGCCATAAACAGCTATTTTCATTTGAATTGATTTTATCACTTAAAGATTTAAATAGGTGTCTAAATATGCCGATCGTTCTCTAAGCGTTCGTAAAAAAGTGTCGTCTTCGTGACCCGAAATAATGGTATATCCAAAGCGTCTAAACTCTTGTAAAATGGTACTGAGTCCAATGTTTCCAATTTTAAGTGTAATTTGGCTCAAATCATTCTCAGTTTTTGAGATAAAAGCACCCAATAATTTGGCATTATTGGATTCTACAATTTGACTAATTTGACTAAACGAAAAATCATTATGACCTTTTTCAATTACAACAATACCACCCGGTTCTGACAAGAAAGGCATTCTATTAAACAATGAAATAATATCAATTAATTGGTAATAGCCGATATAATTATTTTCTGCATCCAATACAGGCATGATGTTACTGTTGTTTTGTGCAAAAGCCTCCAAGACATCGAGCCACATAGAGGAATCGCGTACAAAAAAACCTTCAATAGCATAGAGTACTTCTGAAACGGCCTGTTGGGGTTCAAAACAATACACATCTGTTTCTGATAAACACCCCAAATAGACCTGTTCCTTCAAAACAGGAACATGTGAATAGGTTAATTGCTTAAAAACAGTCTGTAACTCCTCTACAAGTGTTTCAGGACTTGCAGGATTTAGATCATTTATTATAAATTGATTTAAAGCCATGGGTTCATTTTAATCAGATGCAAATTAATCAAAAAATATATACTTTAAGCGTTAAGTACTTTGTATTTTTGTTGCAAATTTAATTTTTTAATGACCAAGTTAAGCGTAAATATCAATAAGATTGCAACTCTACGAAATTCTAGAGGGGGCAATACTCCCAATGTCGTTCAGTTTGCCAAAGATGTTCAAGAGTTTGGAGCTCAAGGAGTCACGATTCATCCCCGCCCAGACCAACGCCACATTCGTTATCAGGATGCCTATGATTTAAAACCAGTTGTATATACCGAATATAATATTGAAGGAAATCCCATTCCAGACTTTATAGACATGGTTCTTAAAATCAAACCAACACAAGTAACCTTAGTTCCTGATGCAGAAGATGCCATTACCTCCAATGCAGGTTGGGATACTCTAAAACACAAAGCGTTTTTAACCGAAATTATCCAAGAATTTAAACAAAATGACATCCGAACATCGTTGTTTTTAGATCCAACACTCAAACAAGTTGAAGGAGCCAAAGCAACCGGTGCCGATCGTATTGAGCTATATACCGAAGCGTTTGCACATCAATTTTCACTTGGAAATAATGAAGCAATGCTGCCCTATACAGAATGTGCAGAACGCGCTTTGCAACTGGAGTTAGGACTGAATGCAGGTCACGACTTATCACTCGATAACATTCAGTTTTTTAAAGAAAATGCACCAGGACTGTTAGAAGTTTCTATTGGGCATGCTCTTATCTCTGAGAGCCTTTATTTAGGAATAGAAAATGTTATAAACATGTATTTGAATAAGTTAAAATAATGGTACTACATTCCAATATTATAGGAGAGGGTAAGCCGTTTATAATTCTTCATGGATTTTTGGGAATGGGGGATAATTGGAAAACACTTGCAAAACAATTTTCGAATTTAGGCTTTCAAGTGCATCTTGTAGATCAACGCAACCACGGACGTAGTTTTCACGACTCAGAATTTAATTATGAGGTGTTAGCCGCAGATTTAAAACAGTATTGCAGTCATCACACTATAAATAATATGGTGCTTTTAGGCCATTCTATGGGTGGAAAAACAGCCATGCTTTTTGCCGCTCTTTATCCAGAACTAATCTCAAAATTAATTGTAGCAGACATATCTCCTCGATTTTATCCTGTACATCACGATGCTATTATGGAAGGATTGTGCTCTTTAAATTTCGAAGAAATATCATCAAGAAAAGAAGCAGAAATTCAACTTTCTAACTATGTTTCGGATGCTGGGACACGTCAATTTTTATTGAAAAATATCTACAGAATTTCCCCGAGTGTTTTAGGACTTCGAATCAATTTAAAAGTTCTTAAAACCAATGTTTCTGAGGTAGGAGAAGCCTTGCCGTCCAACTTAAATTTCCAAAAAGACACTCTGTTTTTAAGAGGGGATAAATCAGAGTATATTTCCACTCAAGATGAAGCACTTATAAAACACCAATTTCCAACAGCAGTTGTCAAAACGATTTCAAATGCAGGCCATTGGTTGCATGCCGAAAACCCAGTGGAATTCTTCAATTCTGTATGCACGTTTATCACTTGATACACATAAGTTTAAAAATGTTTGTAAGGCATTAAAAATATTGTATTTTTGCCACCCAATTTTTATTTCATTACAATGAATATTACAAGAGAAACTATTGACACGCTAAATGCCGTGGTTAAGATTGATATTACAAAAGAAGACTACTCTGAAAACGTAGAGAAAATTTTAACAAATTACCGCAAAACTGCAAACATTCCTGGCTTTAGAAAAGGTCAAGTTCCGATGGGACTTGTTAAAAAGCAATACGGAAAATCCGTGTTGGCTGACGAAGTCAATAAAACACTTCAAGAAGCGTTAGGTAAATATCTTACAGATGAAAAATTAGATGTTTTGGGAAATCCACTTCCAGTGGCTCAAGACGATTTGGATTGGGAAGGTGAAGATTTTTCGTTTGAATTTGAAATCGGATTAAGTCCAGAATTTGACATCAAACTAAAAGCTAAAAAAGCGCTTACTAAATATACGATCACTGCGGATAAAAAAATGATTGACGATCAATTGATTAACATTCAAAAACAATACGGAAAACTTGTTTCCAAAACGGTGGTTAGCGATGAAGATGAAGTAACGGGCGTGTTTTTTAATGATGCAGAAGGAATTGAGGCAACAGCAACCATCACTTTAGATAAATTAAAAGGGAAGTCAAACCTTAAAGCTTTTTTAGGAGCTAAGGTTGATGATGTATTGACCCTAAAGACCAAAGGATTGTTTAATGATTCACACGATTTAATGACCTATCTAAAGGTAGATCACGATACCGCTCATGGACTTGATGTGCAAGTAACCTTTACAATTAGCGAAGTTAATACAAGAGAATTAGCAGACTTAGATCAAGAGTTATTTGATAAACTATTCGGACCAGGAGTTGTAAATTCAGTGACAGAACTGAGAGCAAAAATCACGGAAGACGCTGAAAAACAATTTGTACAACAAGCAGATCAAAAATTCTTAAACGATGTTACAGAATATCTTGTAGAAAATACAAAATTTGACTTACCCGTTAAATTTCTTCAGAAATGGATACAAACAGCTGGCGAAACAGAACTAAATGAGGAACAAGCCAAAGAGGAATATGAGAAGTCAGAAAAAAGTATGCGTTATCAATTAATTGAAAGCAAACTTATTGTGGATAACAATCTTCAAGTGAATTTTGAAGATTTAAAAGCCTATACTTCAGAGATGATCAAAGCACAAATGGCACAGTATGGTCAAATGAACCCAACAGAAAAGGAAATTGAAGATATTGTTGCACGTGTACTTTCAAACCAAGACGAAGTGAAACGTATCTCTGAACAATTAACAAGCCAGAAATTATTAGATTTTTATAAAGAAAACGCAAATTTTAAAGATAAAAAACTTGCCTATGACGCCTTCGTTAAAGAAGTTTATGGGAAGTAACCTTTATAAATAATTAAGTACAAAACACTTCCTAGGAAGTGTTTTTTTATATCTTTAAAGCAAGTATAAAACTAGAAATAGCTTTATATTTACATTCTAAAAACCTAAAATTAGCATTATGAATTACGGAAATGAATTTAAAAAATTCGCCATCAAAGATCAAGGGATTAGCAGCACATATTATGATAAAATAGTAAGTAGCATGACCCCAATGGGTTTGACACCAAACATTATTGAAGAACGTCAAATGAATGTCGCGGTTTTTGATGTGTTTTCAAGATTGATGATGGATCGTATTATCTTTATGGGAACAGCGATTAATGATCAAGTTGCCAATATTATTCAAGCACAACTTTTGTTTTTAGAAAGTACAGACGCTACCAAAGACATCCAAATATACATCAACTCACCTGGAGGAAGTGTGTATGCAGGACTTGGAATTTATGACACAATGCAATTAATCAAACCCGATGTAGCAACAATCTGTACAGGAATGGCAGCCTCTATGGGAGCCGTATTATTGTGTGCAGGTGCTAAAGGGAAACGAAGTGGACTGACACACTCCAGAGTGATGATTCACCAACCTTTAGGAGGAGCACAAGGACAAGCAAGTGATATCGAAATTACAGCTCGTGAAATTTTAATTCTAAAAGAAGAACTCTACAAAATAATCAGTAAACATTCGGGGCAAGATTATGACAAAGTTTATGTGGACAGTGACCGTGATTATTGGATGAAATCTGAAAAAGCGTTAGAATACGGTATGATTGACGAAATATTAACACGAGGTTAAAGAACAACTCAAACCAGTTATGGCAAAAGAAGAATTAGACTGTTCATTTTGTGGCAAGAAAAAAGCAGACACCAACTTGCTTATTGCGGGAATCGATGCGCACATTTGCGATCGCTGTATCCAACAAGCCAATGGAATCGTCCTTGAAGAAGCTAAACAAGATAATGACAGCGGACTCACTACAGATGCTATTCTCAAAAAACCTCAAGAAATCAAAGCCTTCTTAGACGACTATATTATTGGGCAAGAACAGACCAAAAAAGTAATGTCTGTAGCGGTTTATAATCACTACAAGCGTTTGCTACAACCGTCTAACGAAGACGCTATCGAAATACAGAAAAGTAATATTATAATGGTAGGCCAAACAGGAACCGGGAAAACCCTGATGGCCAAAACCATCGCAAAAATGCTCAACGTTCCCTTAGCGATTGTCGATGCAACGGTATTAACCGAAGCTGGCTACGTAGGAGAGGATGTCGAAAGTATGCTTACACGTTTATTACAAGCTGCTGATTATGACCAACAGAAAGCCGAACGCGGCATCGTTTTTATTGATGAAATTGATAAAATTGCTCGTAAAAGTGACAACCCGTCCATTACTCGTGATGTTTCTGGCGAAGGGGTACAGCAAGCACTTTTGAAGTTATTAGAAGGAACGGTTGTAAATGTGCCACCAAAAGGCGGTCGTAAACATCCAGATCAAAAATTTATTGAAGTCAACACAGAAAATATTTTATTCATCGCTGGAGGTGCTTTTGATGGCGTAGATCGTCATATTTCAAAACGACTCAATATGTCCTCAATTGGGTATAAAGCAACTCAAGAAGAAGCGCAAATTGACACTAAAAATTTAGTGCAATACATCACGCCAAAAGATTTAAAAGATTTTGGACTCATCCCAGAAATTATTGGAAGGTTACCAGTACTTACGTACATGAATCCCTTAGACGAAGAAACTCTAAGAATGATTTTAACAGAACCAAAAAATGCACTAGTAAAGCAATACAAAAAGCTTTTTGAAATGGATGATATCGCGTTATCTTTTAAAGATGATGCTTTAGATTTTATTGTGAAAAAAGCAATTGAATATAAACTCGGTGCAAGAGGATTACGATCTTTATGTGAAGAAATTTTAACTGACGCCATGTTTGTTCTTCCAAGCAGTGATGAAACTTCTTTGGTTGTTGATGAAGCCTATGTCAAAAAACATTTGACTCGGACTCAAATTAAACGTTTGAAAGCCGTTTCTTAATTCATTTCTAAGAGTTCTTCTAGAAATTGTCTAGAATTTGAAAGGCGAGGCACTTTATGTTGCCCCCCTAACTTATTGTTTTGTTTCATCCACCTATAGAACAGTCCTTCTTTTGCGATATGAATCTTAGGCATTCTAAGAGTGATGCTGTTGTAGCGCTTAGCTTCATAATCAGAATTTAAGGCCTTTAAAGAATTGTCTAAAAGTTCTACAAAATACTGTAAATCCTTAGGCGGCGTTTTAAATTCAATAATCCACTCATGAGCGCCTTTAGACTTTCCTTCCATAAATATTGGCGCAGCTGTATAATCGACAATCTCGCTTTTTGTTTTTTTGGTCGCCATTTTTATCGCCTTATCTGTATTCTCAATAATCAATTCCTCGCCAAAAACATTTATAAAATGCTTGGTTCTTCCAGTCACTTTGATTCGATACGGTGCAACAGATGTAAATGTCACGGTATCTCCAATTTTGTAGCGCCATAAGCCCGCATTGGTCGTCACAATAATGGCATAATTTTCACCAATTTCAACTTCTGATAAAGGAATTATTTTTTCGGTAGGACTTCCATAGGTTTTCATTGGGATAAACTCATAAAAAATACCGTAATCCAACATCAATAAAAGTTCGTCAGAATGGTTCCGATCTTGAATGGCAAAAAAGCCTTCGGAAGCATTGTATATCTCATAATATTTAAATGAATTTGAAGGAATGATGGATTTAAATTGATCGACATACGGAAGAAAACTCACCCCACCATGAAAGTACACTTCCAAGTTTGGCCAAACGTCCAAAATCGTCTTACTACCAGAAGTTTCTAAAACAGTATTGAGGAGCACCAACATCCACGAAGGAACCCCAGCAAGGCTGGTCACATTTTCATTGACTGTTTCATTAACGATGGCTTGCATTTTATATTCCCAATCACTCATCAAAGAAACTTTGTTGCTTGGGGTGCTACTAAACTCTGCCCAAAAAGGCATATTATGAATCAAAATTGCGGACAAATCTCCAAACATAGTTCCGTTTTCTTCATACAGCTCTTTACTTCCTCCCAAACGTAAATTTTTTCCATTAAACAGTGCAGAGTCTTCATTGTTATTCAAATACATACACAGTAAATCCTTACTCGCCGCATAATGACAATCTTCTAAGGAGTCTGTACTCACAGGGATGAATTTACTTTTGGCATTGGTTGTTCCACTCGATTTTGCAAACCACTTGATTGGTTTTGGCCAAAATATATTTTTTTCCCCTTTTCGTGAGCGTTCGATCAGGTTTTGATAATCTTCGTAAGTCGAAACAGGAATACGTTCTGAAAACGTGCGGTAATTTCGAATGGATTTAAAATCATAGGTAGTTCCAATCTCGGTATCTTTTGATGTTGTCAAAAGATTCATAAGCAGTTCATTTTGAACTTCATGAGGGTATTTTAGAAACAAATCAATTTGATGAAATCGCTTCTTTAAAACCCATGATGCCACAGAATTTACTAATGGAATTGCCATATAAATGCATATATTTACAGTGCTAAATGTAATAAAAATCTGCTAATGCTGTATCAAGGTGTTTTGACCAAAATGGAAACGGAGTTTTCGAATCCTATTCAATATTTTCTAGTGCTAGAAAATGAGGTGTTAAACATGAACCAACTATTAAACAAGAAACTCACCCTTTCTTTTGTTAAATACCAATGTTTGAATTGCAGCAGTGACGCTCCTATTTTTAGACAAGGCTTTTGCAAATCTTGTTTTTTCGAATTGCCACAAGCAGCCGATTGGATCATGCGTCCCGAATTAAGTAAAGCCCACCTCGATCAAGAAGAACGCGATTTGGACTATGAAAAACGCGTTCAACTACAACCCCATATTGTGTATTTGGCAAACTCCAGTAATGTGAAAGTGGGAGTCACTCGTAAAACCCAAGTGCCTACACGTTGGATCGATCAAGGGGCACAAGAAGCCTTAGAAATTGTAGAGGTTCCAAACCGTTATTTGGCAGGGATTACCGAAGTTGCACTTAAGAAATATGTAAGCGATAAAACCAATTGGCGTGAGATGCTCAAAGGAACGGCACCAGTTGAAAATTTAGAAGATTGGCGACACCGCTTAGAACCCTATATCCCAGAGGAAACCAAAGCCTATTTTTTAGCCAATCAAAAAACACTTAAGTTAGAATTCCCTGTTCAGAACTATCCAGAAAAACCAAAAAGTTTGAACCTTACAAAAACACCCGTGTATTCGGGAGTCCTAAAAGGAGTGAAAGGACAATACCTTATTTTTGAGGACAATACAGTCTTTAATGTACGAAGCAATGAAGGGCTTGTTGTGGGACTAAATATCTCTTAGTCAATCTGTAATTCTTGATTTACCTCAAGCTTAAAGCGCTTTCTAAACCAATATACGCCGAGGTACAAAAATGGTGTATCCAGTGCGGCTATAATCACTTTAAAAGTAACGCCCGCAAAGAGCAGTCCTAAAAACAATTCCCATTCAATTTCACCAAATAAACACAACAGCAATAGTACGGTAGCAGTGTCAATAAATTGAGATAAAAACGTAGAGAAGTTATTCCGTAACCAAAGGTGTTTCCCTTTTGTGAGCTGTTTCCAAAAGTGGTAAATTTGGATGTCAATAAATTGAGCAAATAAATAAGCAAGCATACTTGCCAATACAGCAATTGAAGTACTGCCAAACACTTCCGAAAACATACCGTCTGAAACTGGTGACCACTCTGTTGCGGGCACTAAATTTGCGATGTAAATAATTCCCATTGAAAAGATTGAGGCCAAAACCCCTCCAACCACCACTTCATTCGCTTTTTGTTTGCCGTAAATTTCACTAATCAAATCGGTAATCAGAAATGTAATTGGATAAGGGAGTATTCCTACAGAAATTTCAAACAATTTGACGCCATAAATGGGCGTTTCAATCGGATAGAAATAAAAGAATTTTTTAAAAATTAAATTCGATACCACCAAAGAAGTAATAAATACTACTCCAAGAAGTAAATAAATGCGTCGTGCGAGAACCGTATCTTTAATCGTCATGTAAATTGTCAATAAATACTTTGGTAAAGATATCATATTAATTTTTCTTTTACTTAATTTGCTAGATCATATGACAGACGCAAAAACAGTTTTAATTGGCATTGGAAGCAATACAGGTGACAGACTAACTTACCTTCAGTCCGCTGTAGATGCAATCCATACTCAAATTGGGAGTATTGATCAACTGTCAAGATTATATCAAACTCCAGCTTTAGGTTTTGAAGGCGCAGATTTTATAAATGGATCCTTAAAAGTATCTACACAATTGGAGGCCTCACAAGTCTTGGACAAACTATTAGCCATCGAACAGTCTTTGGGTCGAACCCGACACAACGATGGTCAGTACCATTCACGAACCATCGATTTAGACCTGTTGTTTTATGACCGTTTGATCTCAAAATCTGAACGTTTAGAGCTGCCACATCCCAGACTGCAGGAACGCCGTTTTGTACTGCAACCTTTAGTGGATATCGCCGCCGACTTTGAACACCCTGTATTAAAAAACACCATTAGTAAACTGCTCGAAACCTGTGAAGATGAGAGCCTTTTGACACCTTTAGACGATCAATTGACAAATCCGATGCAGTCATTCGATTTTTCAAACTATAATTTTATTGCTATTGAAGGCAATATAGGTGCAGGAAAAACAAGTTTAACGCATATGATGTCTCATGATTTTAATGCCAAAAAAATTCTAGAGCGTTTTGCAGACAATCCTTTTTTACCAAAATTCTACGAAGATACGACCCGTTATGCCTTTACTTTAGAAATGTCTTTTTTGGCAGACCGTTATCAACAAATTTCAGATGATTTATCGCAGTTAGATTTATTCAAAGATTTTATTGTGAGTGATTACGACGTATTTAAGTCCCTTATTTTTTCTAAAATTACTTTGAGTGAAGACGAGTTTATGTTGTATCGAAAATTGTTTTATCAAGTTTATAAAGACATTGCACGACCTGATTTATACATTTACCTCTATCAAAACACTGAACGTTTACAGGAAAACATCCGCCTTAGAGGACGTGATTACGAACAAACAATTGAATCGAGTTATTTAGATAAAATCAATGCTGGCTATTTGGAATTTATTCAAAAACACCCCGAGTTTAACGTTAAAATCATTGACATTTCAAACCGTGATTTTATTAAAAATAGAGTTGATTATCTCTGGATTTTAGAACAAATGTGTGCTTAATTCAATTTACTAAACAGATCCCATAAAACCACTCCACAACTCACTGAAATATTCAACGAATGTTTGGTGCCATATTGCGGAATTTCAATCACGGCATCACTTAAATTCACCACGTCTTGAGACACCCCTTTCACTTCATTTCCAAAAACCAAAGCATAGGTTTCGCTGGTTTTGGGAGTAAATTCATTAAGCATCGTTGCATTTTCTGCTTGCTCAATAGAGAGAACCTGAACACCATCCGCTTGTAATTTCTGAACAAGTTCTAAAGTAGTTGCAGCATAGTCCCAATCTACAGACTCCGTACTTCCCAAAGCTGTTTTTTGAATGTCTTTGTGTGGCGGTGTGGCGGTAATACCACAGAGGTAAATTTTTTCAATCCGAAAGGCATCACTGGTTCGAAACACACTTCCAATGTTATTTAAACTTCGAATATTGTCTAAAACCACTATTATAGGGGTCTTTTTAACCGCCTTAAATCCTTCTACTGATAAGCGCTCTAACTCACTGTTTTCTAACTTTCGCATCCGTGTTTTAAATCTTGAGACCTTAGACTTTATAAAAAGACTAAAATTAGTTACTTTAGCATTCCTACTTCCTCACAAAAGTAAGGTATAAAAATCAAAAATCCATTGGCAAAAAAAGCAAAAAAAGTCACACCTTTAATGAAACAATACAATGCCATCAAGGTTAAGTACCCTGATGCCTTGTTGTTGTTTCGAGTAGGGGACTTTTATGAAACCTTTGGAAGTGATGCTGTAAAAGCATCTAAAATATTAGATATTATTTTAACCAAGCGTAGTGCTGGTAGTGAAAATGAAACCGAACTAGCAGGATTTCCGCACCATTCGCTCAACACCTATTTGCCCAAACTTGTCAAGGCGGGCGAACGTGTCGCTATTTGTGATCAATTGGAAGATCCAAAACTCACCAAGTCAATTGTCAAGCGTGGCGTTACGGAACTCGTTACCCCAGGAGTGGCACTAAATGATGAGGTTTTAAGCTCAAAATCTAATAATTTTTTAGCAGCCGTCTATTTTGGAAAATTAATAGGGGTGGCATTTTTAGATGTCTCCACGGGTGAATTTCTCACCGCACAAGGCTCTGCTGAATATATAGGAAAACTACTTCAAAATTTTAATCCGAGTGAAATCCTCATTGAAAAACAAAAACGAACGGTTTTTAACGACACTTTTGGTGCTGATTTTCATACATTTTACTTAGAAGATTGGGTGTTTCAAGAAGACTATGCCAACGAAACGTTATGTAACCATTTTAAAACAAAAACACTCAAAGGGTTTGGGATTGAAGCTTTGGCGCAAGGGATTATAGCTTCTGGGGCGGTCATGCATTATTTGGGAGAAACCCAACACCATAAGCTGCAACATATTACCAGTATTGAACGCATCTTAGAAGGCGATTATGTTTGGATGGATAAATTCACCATTCGAAATTTAGAGTTGTACCATTCTACCAATGCCAATGCGGTAACCTTAATCGATGTGATTGACCACACAATATCCCCAATGGGTGGACGCCTTTTAAAGCGGTGGTTGGCATTGCCGTTAAAATCACAAGAAAAAATCAAAGCACGTCACGAAGTGGTTCAGTACTTTTTGGATCATGAAGAAGTGCTTCAAAAAATCCAAAATTATATCAAACAAGTGGGCGATTTGGAACGCTTGATTTCAAAAGTAGCCACTGCAAAAGTGAATCCACGAGAAGTGGTGCAATTGAAAAACTCTTTAGAAGCCATTATACCCATCAAAGCCTTGGCGTCAAATTGTGATAATGCCGATCTAAAACGCATTGGCGAACAAATTCAAAGTTGTGAGTTGTTGCGAGAAAAAATTAAAGCAACGCTTAACGAAGACGCACCGGTAAATATCCTCAAAGGAAATAGCATTGCGTCTTCAGCTTCTGAAGAATTAGAAAGTTTACGTGCGATTGCGTTTTCTGGAAAGGACTATTTAGACAAAATGTTGGAACGAGAGAGTGAAGCGACTGGGATTACGTCGCTAAAAATTGCTTCCAACAACGTGTTTGGCTACTATATTGAAGTGCGAAACTCCCATAAAGATAAGGTGCCAGAAAACTGGATTCGAAAGCAAACTTTGGTCAATGCCGAACGGTATATCACTGAAGAACTGAAAGAGTACGAAGCTAAAATATTAGGAGCTGAAGATCGTATTTTAGAGATCGAACAAACGTTGTTTTCTGAGCTGGTTACTTGGATGCATTCGTACATTTTAGAAGTCCAACAAAATGCCCAGTGGATTGCACAATTGGATTGCTTGGGGGCTTTTGCATATTTGGCACAACAAAATAATTATGTTTATCCAGAAATTGATGCGTCTTTTGATTTGGACATCAAACAAGGGCGTCACCCAGTGATTGAAAAGCAATTACCTCTTGGAGAATCTTATGTGGCAAATGATGTGTTTTTAGACAGAACTACTCAACAAATTATTATGATTACGGGACCTAATATGTCTGGAAAGTCTGCCATTTTACGTCAAACGGCGTTGATTGTATTACTGGCTCAAATCGGAAGTTTTGTCCCTGCTCAAAGTGCGCGGATTGGGTTGATTGACAAACTTTTTACCAGAGTAGGTGCAAGTGATAATATATCTATGGGCGAGTCCACTTTCATGGTAGAGATGAACGAAACCGCTTCGATATTAAATAATATCTCGGAGCGAAGTTTGGTGCTGTTGGATGAAATTGGACGTGGGACGAGCACTTATGACGGAATCTCAATTGCGTGGGCGATTAGCGAATACCTTCATGAACATCCTTCTCATGCCAAGACCTTATTTGCAACCCATTACCACGAGTTAAATGAAATGACCGAAACCTTTAATCGCATTAAAAATTATAATGTATCTGTAAAAGAACTGAAAGACAATGTATTGTTTTTACGAACTTTGGTAAAGGGCGGCAGTCACCACAGTTTTGGAATCCATGTGGCGAAAATGGCAGGGATGCCACCAAAGGTTTTACACCGTTCTAAACAAATTTTGAAGCAGCTGGAGAAATCTCATTCGAGTGATGAGTTGACCGCTAAGGTTAAAGACATGGAGGGGGAGATGCAGTTGAGCTTTTTCAATTTAGACGATCCCATGTTAGAGGCTTTAAAAACGGATATAGAGGCGATTGATATTGACACCCTAACACCTGTTGAGGCCTTGATGAAATTGAATGAAATCAAACGGATGTTGACCAAAAAGAAAAGCACATAAAATGTATAAAAAAACTTTGCTATTCTAAGAATTGTGTTAAATTTGCACCTCTCTTTTATTTTAGAAGAGGAACGTTCATTAATAAAATGCGAAAGTAGCTCAGGGGTAGAGCATCACCTTGCCAAGGTGGGGGTCGCGAGTTCAAATCTCGTCTTTCGCTCATGCTAACTAAATTAGTTTTTAACTAGAGCACAGTTATATAAAGAGCTATTGAGCGACCAAGGTCGCGCCTGCCTGCCGCAGGCAGGAGCTCAAATCTCGTCTTTCGCTCTGAAACTTTTTTTAAAATATACCAAGATGCTGAAGTGGTGGAATTGGTAGACACGTTGGACTTAAAATCCAATGTCCATTAGGACGTACGGGTTCAAGTCCCGTCTTCAGTACACAACGGGATAAATCTTCTTTTTTAGATTTATCCCTTTTTTTATTTTTTCGATTTACTCTGTTAAAATGGGCTATTTTGTGCAAAATGGGGTTAATATCAGCGGTTCGAACTTTTTTATTTTCAAATTGAAATTTTTCAGGAAATATCGAACCAATTAGCCTTCTTTTGTTGTCTAAATACTTTTAATGTATTGATTTTCAATACTTTCAAGTCCTTTTAGACCATTTTTATACAACTGAAAAACTTCTTGTTTTTTCTCCAACTGCTTTTCTTTTTCTCTTAGCTCATCAATAAGGTTTTGGCATCTCATTTTGGCTTTTTGATACTCCTCTTTTGAAAGATCACCATCAATGTATAAGTCTTGGATTTTAAGTTGCTTTTCTTCCAAGTTATTGAGCTTCTGATAATGCTTCGGACCGATTCCATTTTGCTTGTCAATTTTCGTAAATTCTTCTTTGATAAGCTCAATGAGTAATTTATATGCATTTTGGTCTAGTGAAATGGATTTTAAAAAATGATTAAACCACGAGTGAACATCATCTTTTTTAATACGAACATCACATGGAGAAAAGCAGTGGTAATAGGAGTAGGGTTTGTTACGCCCTTTTGAGGTACTTGCAGAAAGCGGCTTATCACATTTTGGACACATGACAAATCCACGAAGCGGGAAGTTAGGATTTACTTTTTTGTGAGACTTCCCTTTTTGCTTTTTACGTCCATCTAAAATTTCTTGAACTTTATCAAAAATAGCTTTTGTTATTAAGGGTTCATGGATTCCATCGACATATTGTTCTCTTTCATCTTTATATGCTTTGATATATACTTTACCACAGTACAAAGGATTACGCATTGTTCTTGAAAATGCAGTTGAGCTGGATTTAAACCCTTTCTTTTTGAGCCTGCCAAATACTTCTTTAAGGTTATAAATCCTTGAGGACATTAGTTCAAATGCATCTCGTATATAATCTGCATCATCGTTAGGAACTAAGACAGGCTTTTTAGACGCATCTCTGCCCATAGAATAGCCTTTAGGTGGAGAACTCACATAACGCCCCTCCTTCATTGCTCGTCTTGTTCCAGCAATCACGTTTTGGGAGCGTCTTAGGTTTTCTACCTCGGGAGCTGATAAGTACACAGCCAATAAGATACCTTGCTCAGGGATGGACATATCCAAAGGCTGAGTGATTGCATTTACATTGATTCCTAGTCCTTGAAAAAGATTGATTTTGTTGTAAGACTCTGCTGTGTTTCTTGAAAACCGATCCCATTTTACAAACAACAGCTCGTCAACGTCTTTGTGGTTTTTTCTGCAATAGCTAATGAGCTTTTTCATCTCAGGCCTGTTGAATGTTTTGGCAGAATAATCTTCTCTAAAAATCGAAACAATATTTAGCCTGTTGTCATTACAGTATTTAAGTAATTTTTCTTCTTGGTCTCTTAGTGAAAACCCTTTGTCTGCTTGTTCGTCTGTGGAAACCCGAACATATAAAATGACATTTTTCATTTAGTTTTCGTTTAACATGTTATGGATAATGATTTTAGAATAACTTTCTAAAAATTGTTTTATTTCTTCTACTTCTTTAGTTGTAAACTTCTCTTTTTTATTTCGATTTAAGATCTGTGCTGCTTTATCAATTTGCATCGCCTCATTTGGTAAGCAGGCGGCGGGCCACCTCTTACGCTGTATTGATCAGGCTGACAGAACAGGAACTGATGTGGTGATACAATTGTTTTCATACTATTTAGTTAAAATTGTGAGCTTATAATTGCCTTGTGCTCTTGGCTCAATGAGTAGTCTAGCGGATTTAGGGAGTTTATTATTTAAAAAGAAATCTGCTAGCTGCTTGGCCTTTTTATGGTCTTCACGAATGATAAGGGGTTTGATGTTATCGTTATCCACAAGAAGCTCAATATACTTTGGAGATTTAAACATAATAATCTCTCGTATTTGATTTTCTATTTGGGTGAGATAGGCAATATCTTTTTTCACCCTTTGAAATTCAACAGAGACAATCTGCTCAATAAAGGGCATAAGAGGAATACACATATAAGCCTTATCGTTTATCATCTCCAGAAACTTTTCTGTAATGGCTTTATTACCATCTCTTATGTGATACTCTCCTGTCTTAGGAAAGTAATAAAACGACATCGGCTTTTTGTCTATCAAAATGCTATCAATAACAGCATCGGAAAATGGGTTTATCTCCATTCCATGTGTACTAAGAAGCTTAGAATCGTTTAAAATAAATTCAAAAGCATCAATAGACGAATCAACAATATTTTGCTTTTTTAAAAAAGCAATATGCTTTTCGAGCTTAGATTTAAAATACCCTTTCTCACGAGGCTCATCCCATACCATTTTGGCAAGCTCAGCAAGCTTAGTGGTATTGATGCCAAATGTACTTAGCTCTTGGATTAAACATACCCAGAGCGCCTGAGGTACATTCATTTTTCCTTTTTTTCCAGTATCAAAAAAAGGAAGCACCACTTTACTCTTCCAATAAGTCACCATGCGTGGGCTAATACCAAAATACTTGGGCAGCGTGTAACGCTGGTCCATAAGGTCTAATTTGAAAACTAAATCATTATTCATATCTAAAACTTTACACAAATGTAACAAATTTTTTAACAAACGCAATACTTTGAAACAAAATTCGTATATTTGAAAAATAAAAATGCCTTGAAATAGGCGTTAAAAATAAAGAGTTAGAGGTCTACCTGATGGAGCTGTATATATAGATTCTCTAGGTATACCTCTAAAATTTAAGAAGATTTACTATGGAAAATGAAAATGTAAAGTACAGAAACATGACTATCAGTCTCAAAGTAGCGGCTGAGGAAAAGATTATGCTTAGGCGTTTAGCTGAAAAGTACAAGGTGTCTCTATCAGAGTTTATGTATAACTTGGTGATGTGTTTTAAAAACCAATATGACTACATAGGCATGCTTTCGCCTGGAGAAGAAAAATTAGCTGAAAACTTAAGAAAAGTAAAAATGCAAAATAGCAGATTAACAGCTGAAATCGAAAATGCAGATTTTAGGGTACAGATGGAAATGGAGAGAGCTGCTAAAGCAATCAATGCAAAGGATGAGTTTGCTTACCAGCTAAAAGAGCAAAAAGCGATAAATGCCGATCAATTAGAAGAACTGAATAGCTTAAAAGAAATAAACTTGATGTTGGAGAAAAGTAATAATAAATTTAGAAGAACTTCAAGTAATAATCAGCTCACAAGCATCGCTGCTGGGGCGTTTGGGTTGTTTACTGGGTTTGCTTTTAAGAGGTGATTTTTATATATTTACACATGGTAAGAAAAAAAAACATATTTGATAAAATAGGTTCTTTGATTCCTGGTTATAGAGGATATTCTGAAAGAGAAGGAAGAAGAAATACCGATAAGGCACTAAGAGAGGAGCTTTCTAAGAAAATGTATGAAATTGAAAAGAAAATAAATTGCTCAATTGAGGATGCTATATTAGCAAAACATTTTGTTTTTATGAAAAATCTGGAAAAATCCAGGAAAAAAATAAATACTCTAAATTCAAAAATAAAGTATTCTCCTCAGGGATCAACTGGTTTTTTTTCAGACGAAGAAATTAAAGAAGATGAACTTTTAAAGGTCTATGAAATTGATTTAGATGTTTTTAATTTAATAAGTCAAATTGAACAAAAAATTATTGATGAAAATTTTGTTGTAATTGAAGACCTTTTAAAAGATCTTGAAAAAATCATTTTTGACAGAAGCATCTTTATATCAAAATTTTAAAAAAAAAACTATGGCAAAATTAATGGAAGTAATCCAATACTCAGACGAGACTGGCATTGTAATGTGTCAACGAGTTCCAGAAATTGGTCCAGCTGAAATTAAATGGGGTGCTCAACTAACCGTCAGAGAAAGCCAAGAGGCGGTTTTTATGAGAGACGGAAGGAGTCAAGGACTGTTTTTATCCGGAAGACACATACTTAAAACCCAAAACATCCCTGTAATTGGTAAATGGGTAACTTCTTTTGGATACGGAGAAAGCTCACCATTTATAGCTGAAGTTTATTTTTTAGGAAAACAACTTTTTGCAAATTTAAAATGGGGGACACCTGAACAAATTTTGTTTAAAGACACTGAGTTAAAGATGATAAGGCTTAGGGCATTTGGTACATTTTCAATACAAATTTCAGATAGTAATATTTTTTTAAATAAAGTTGTTGGGACTAGGACAACTTTCTTTGTAGACGATATTGAAGAATATCTTAGAAGCATCATTATATCAAAGCTTACAACGGTTCTTTCTGAAAATTTAAAAACTGTTTTTGATATGCCTTCTAATTTTGATATTTTAAATATTTCAGTTCAAACAACTCTAAAACAAGATTTTGAAGGTTTGGGGCTGCTATTACACGATTTTTACATAAACTCTATTTCTTTACCTCAGGAAGTTCAGCAAATGATTGATCAAAGAACTAGTATTACAGCTTTAGGAAATCTTGATGACTTTTTAAAATTTAAGCTTGCGACCTCTCTGGAAGATGCGGCAAAAAATGAAGGCGGGGCAGCTGGAACATTAGTGGGCGCTGGAGCTGGACTTGGTATGGGCCTTATGATGCCAAATATGATAAATCAGTCCGTGGGAGCGGCTGGTCAAAAAACAGAATCTCCACTAGAAAAAATAAAACAATTAAAGGAATTGTTAGATATTGAGGCAATTACAGAGCAAGAATTTAATAAAATGAAAAGTGAACTACTAAATAAAATGTAGAATTAGTTATGAAAAATATTTTAGGAATTATTATTGCAATTTTAGTTTCAGCTATATTAATTTATTCTTATGAAGAGGGTAGGTCTTTGTTGCAAATCTTATCTGGCTTTCTGTTTTTTATAATTCCATTTACATTTATCTCTTCACTTAATTCAAATTTTTGGTCTTTTGTAATTGTAATCTTTTCAATATTTTTTGGGTACTTTTCTTATAAATTAGATTATTATGATTTATGGATTGGAGTGGTTTTGGCAGCTATAATTGGTCTTTCAATTTACTTTTTTAGGATAAAAAAATTAAAAGTTTTTTCTAGAGAAGACTATAAAAAACATGGGAAAAATTAAATTATATGAATGAGAAAGAAGAAGAAAAGCTAATAGAAAATGCTCTAAAACATATAAATTTTGAGATGTATGTTGATGCAATAAACTTATTTAAAAATTTCACAGAAGAGTATAAAGAAAGTAAATACATCGATGATGTTTATTATGACATTGGTTTGTGCTATTTTAAATTAAAAAATTTCAATAAATCAATTGATTATTTTGAACTTGTCATTGAAAAATATCCTGATTCTGACATAGATTCGTTTAGTAAACGTGAATTTGGTAAAACAGCTGCTAAATGTCACTTGGGAATAATAAATTGTTATTTAATTTTAAATCAAAAAGATAAAATTCAATATCATCTTGATTCTCTAAAAAAATATAATAAGTCATCATATGTGTTAGATAATTTAGAAAATAAATTAACATTTTATGAGATTGCCAAAAAAAATATTGATTCATCAAAGGAATGCTAAATCATGAATTTCAGAATTTTTTTTTTAATCCAAGAAATTTTATTAAATTTGAGTTTATAAAAGATTTAATACATTATGGGAACTATTAGTTTAAGTACAATGTCATGTCCAAGTTGTGGAGGTCAACTTGAGGGAATTACAGGCAAACATGAGGTAACATGTGATTATTGCTCAACATCAGTTAAAATTCTTCAACCAAAAGCAATAGATGTTGACAATTATAAAAAATCATTTAAAGCAGCTGATCTTGAGAAGTTTATAAATATTTCCTCAATTATTGAGAGCTCAATGAAAGCTGGCAACTACCCTGAAGCATACGATTATTGTAACAAGGCGTTAGAACTAAATCCAAAAATTGGAGAAGTTTGGGAAAATAAAGCTATTTGCTCTTTTTGGAATTCAGTAAGCTTTATTGGCAGAGATGAAATTGTTTACAGCAAGGCACGTGAAATAGTGACTCTACTAAATTCTTCTAAGGAACATGACACTGATTCAAAAACATACGAAGCTGCATCAGACGGTATTGGGTTTAACCTTGGCCAAATTACAATGGCAAAAATTGAAGCTATGCTTCCAGACACAACTTTAGATAAAGCCCCAGCATGGTCAAATCTCTTGCAAAGTAGAATGTCTGATTACCTTAACACAATAGAGGTGGCTTTCCAAATTATGAGTAATAAAGACACAGAGTTTCTTAAATATGTAATTATAGAATATTCAGGAGCCAATAAGATAAGATGGCTTAATAAAGATAAAAAGACTAATAAATACGAGCCACAAAATATATTCAAAAAAAGAGAGATGTTGATAAAGAAGGTTCAAGAAATAGAGCCTGACTATGTGGCGCCTAAAATTGAAGAAGCTGCTAAGGTCCCTTTTTATGTCTATATTATAGTTTTTGTAGCTGTGTTTGTACTAGCTTACGCTACCTCTAGCTAATTGAGCATAATACAGATGCAACGATAAATCCTGAAAAAAAAACTCATTCTTTTACATGTAGTTGCCCCAGTTCTAATTGGAGTAATTATTTATGTTTTTTTTAGAAGCCAAAATACACTGGTTGAAAATTTATTTAGTTTTATTAATCCTAATAAAATTAAAATAAAGAATCAATTCATTTATAATTTACCTGACTTTTTAAGTGCATATTCAACTCACTCAGCATGTATTTTCTTTTTAAAAGAAAGGATGAGTAAAAAAATATCAATTTATACTTTATTTTTATTTTTATCTTTTGAGTTTTTGCAATTAATAATTGATTTTGGAACATTTGATTTAATAGATGTATTGTCTTATGTCTTTGCAATTATTCTTTCTGATAAAATATTAAACAAAAGTATCAAATAAAAAATTTAAAAGGCATATCCTCTTCCTTGATTTCAGCTATCTATAGACCTATTAAATAGGTTAAACTAACATTTATAGATGAATGTCGCATAGCTTTCTTAAGTTTGGTTAATAAAGCAAAAATCAATAAGAAAAGACAACTAATTGGTTCGATATTTCCAGAAAAATTTCAATTTAAAAAAATGAAGTTCGAGCGCTTAAAAATCAAACTCAATTTGGGTTTGATTTTTTTAAGAAATTTATACAAAGCTGTTTAAAAGTTCGAGTGTTTGTTTCGAAAACAGCTCAATTGGGTGTACACATAGAACCGCATTACCTTCTTAAAAAAGGTTTTGCGGTTTCTTTTTTGTACGGTAATTGTACGGTAAATTAGAATAAAACGCCAAAAAATCTAGCCTAAGCACACAAAACTACACCCCCACTATTACTTTTAAAGTCGGTTTCTTTTTTAGACATTCCTGAATAATCACCCTACAAAATTTGTAATATGTTTCGAACACAGTTCAATTAATTTTTTAAAGAGTATTGAACAGCTTTTAGCTAGTTTTCATTTCTCTAGGCACTAATGGATTCATAATTTTAAACCAAAGTGGCGGAATGAAACTCAAGAGAATAGAAGCGGGGTATCCCAAAGGTAAGGTAGGGCTTTGTTCATAACTGTTTAGAAGTTGGTATTTTTTAGAGGATTTAAAGTGGTGATCGCTATGTCTTGTGAGCTCATACAAAACAATTCTCCCAATATTAAAATTAGAATTCCAAGAATGATGCGGTTGGACACGTTCGTACCTTCCTGAGGGCGTTTTAAATCGTCTCAATCCATAATGCTCGATATAATTGATGCTTTCTAAAAACAGAAAAGACACCACCCCAATACCGACGGCAAATAGCATGACATCAAGTGAAAAGAAATATAACACTCCAAATAGATAGATGGGTTGTATTAAATGATACCATAGCATGTCATTTTTCACAGAAATAAATGAGCAGTTTTTAGATTTTAAGAGGTTCATTTGACGCTTCCAAGCATCTATATATTGTTTTGTAACAGAGCTAATCCAAAACGAAAATACTGTTTGGTTGTATTTAGCTGTTGCACCATCATCTGGAGTCGCAACATTCATGTGGTGGCCAAAGTTGTGCTCTATATAAAAATGCATATACAGGCAGGGCATATACAGGCATTTACTCATAAATCTTTCGAAGTAAGGGGTTCTATGTCCTAGTTCGTGCGCTACATTAATGGCGTTCGTTGCTAATAAAATTCCTGCTGAAAGACCGAGTCCAATCAGCTCATAAGCAGCGTATTCTTGTGTTTGAACTCTTGAAAAAACAAGCCACAAAAGACCAAATACTATGGGTAAATTTAAATATAGCATGATATCGAAAATCCATTTGGATTTTTTGTTATTCACTTCATCTTTGGATAGATTTTTAGATTGACTTCCAGTTATGAGGTCTAGAAATGGAAGTATTATAAAAGCGTAAATAATGGAAGTGTACGTTCCTAAGCCCACGGATTCAAATGAAATGAATGCTGAAAGTGGTACGGTATAGGCAAAAAGGTATTTTAAGTCTTTCACATCCTAAAGGTAAAAAAAAATAAATTAAAAGCTATTTTTCCACAAGCTGACTTGACCGTTTATTACGTCAACAAGCCTTTTATTACATCAATTAGCCTTTCGTTACATTGAGCTAGTGTATTACCTCTAAGCTACCTTTCTTTGTTGATAAATACATGAAATGAAAACACTTTATCCTAATTAAATTTAAAGTGCTTCTAATGCTAATTAAACCTCAAATTCGAATGAAAAAATTTACACTATTTTTATTTTTTATTGGAGGGCTTGTGTCAATGCAAGCTCAAGATCGAACATCAACACATTCAATAAATGACACTCACAAAGGACTAATTTTAAAATTAGGACTAAATTTAGTTGACAGTTCAGGGGAGGAGAATCCTTTTGAATTCTTAGGCAGTTTTGATGAAATGGCATTCTCGGAAAACTATAATATTGAACTTGAGTATAGGTTCAGTAATTCCTTCCACAAAAAAAAATAGACTTCATTAAAATAGACAATATCTTATATTTTGAATCAGATGGAAGATACACAATAATTCACCTTACTGATAATTCAACCTTCTTTGTCTCTAAAAACATAGGAGAATATGACAAGATTTTAGCTCCAAAGTTTTTTTTCAGAATCCATAAAAAGTACTTAATAAACCTTAAGTATATTATTAATATCAATAATTCAGATGGAAGCAACTGTCAACTTTTAGGAGATATTATATTGCCCGTTGCTAAACGAAGAAAAGAAGATTTAGTTTCCTTTTTAAATATCAGGTAATTTTTATTTTCGAAACACTCTATATATCCAGCCCTAATAGTTATCCATCCTTTCGATTAGCTCAAACTTCAAATTTTCATTATCTTGGGCCTTTCTTTTTACTATGAGGATTATTAAGTATATTTTAGTTTTATTAGTCACTTTCGTGATCTCTGCTCAAGAGCATCCCCCTGTAATGGCCTATAATCCAGACGCCTATGGTGCTCAAAATCAAAACTGGAGTATTTCTCAGACCTCTGATCAAACCATGTATTTTGCCAATAATTCTGGATTATTGGAGTATGATGGCATGAATTGGAACAGTTATCCCGTGCCAGATAATTCTATTGTAAGATCTGTAAAGGCAATTGGCGACCTAATTTACACAGGAAGTTACATGGATTTTGGAGTCTGGAAACGAAATAATAAAAGCATCTTAGAGTACACCTCTTTAGTAGATCAGTTTGAGATTGAACTTGCCGAAGACGAACAGTTTTGGGATATTATTAAACTAGATAATTGGTTAATATTTCAATCTCTTTCTAGAATTTATTTAGTTAATGAACTAACAAAAGAAACAACGTTTATAGAATCCGATTATGTCATCTCAAATATATTTGAGGTGGAAGGCGTATTATTTTTCAACCAGTTAAACAAAGGAATATACAAAATACTTGACGGGACTGTAGAGCTTGTTAGCGATGACCCAAGGTTGAAATCTGGTAATATTGCTGGCTTAATTGAACATAAAGATCAACTCCTAGTAATGACAGCATCTAATGGTTTTTATTTCTTGAAAAACAAGAAACTAACACCATGGATAATAGATCCTAAAGTAAATTTGAATTCACTTACAATTTATAGTGCTACCAAGTTAAGTGACAACAGTATTGTGATTGGAACTGTGTCAAATGGACTTTATCATTTAGACCCACAAGGCATACTTAAATACGACCTTAATTTTGAGAAAGGCCTCAGTAATAATACGGTATTATCGGTTTTTGAAGATTATCAAAATAACTTATGGTTAGGACTCGATATTGGGATCAGCCACATAAATCTTTCCTCTCAATTTGTTGTTTATAATGATACAAAAGGTGCCATTGGAACAGTTTATACTTCTGTATTATTCGAAGATCATTTGTACCTAGGCACTAACCAAGGACTGTTTTATAAACGTAGAGATACAAAGTCTGACTTTAATTTTATTGAAGGCACAAATGGTCAGGTGTGGAACCTTAAAGTCATTGATAACCAGATTTTTTGTGGACACGATCGCGGAACCTTACTAATTAAAAATAAAAAATTACAGTACAGTATAAATCAATCGCTTGGTTCATGGGACTTTAAACCTCTAAAAGAGAATCCAAATATCATATTACAAGGAAATTATAACGGATTAAGTCTTTTGGAGAAGAAACAAGGGAAGTGGCGTTTTAAAAACAAAATTAAAGGGTTTGATATATCAAGTCGTTTTTATCAATACATAGGAAAACATATATACGTTAACCATGAATTAAGAGGCTTATATGAACTCACCTTAAACAGTGATTTAACAGTAGTTTCGAAAGTTTCAATCAAGACGCCGATGACCGAGGGGAATGGCTCAAACTTCATTAAATTCTCTAAAAACTATTACTACACATCCTCTGAAGACGTTTATAAATTTAACTATACAGATAAATCATTTGCAGAATCAAAACCTTTCAAAGAAGTTTTAAAGGGTTTTTCAACACGAACAACCATTATGGATGTCAAGGACTCTGAAGGTCTTAAGTGGTGCTTTGCCGATGATAATATCTTAATAATTAGTGCGGGGAGCGTAACACAAACACCAAAAGTTGAAATAATTCCAGTTGCAATATCAAACTTTAAAAAAGTTGTCTCTGGTTTTGAAAACCTTACAAAAATTGGCACAAATGAATACCTTTTAGGATCTGCCTATGGTTATTTTATTTTCAACTCAGATACTCCAAAACCGAATCATCTTTATAATTTAAAAATAAATTCTGTTCAGGCTAGTAAAATTAATGAAGATAAATTCCAACTCGATTCTACAAACCCAATAATGCTAGATTCTGAAAGTAACAATATTTATATAAACTACAGTATTCCACACTACGACAACATTGTTAGTAAAAAATATTCTTACAAATTAATAGGATGGTCCGACTCCTGGTCTGATTGGCAATCGGATTCATATCAAGTATTTGAAAACCTTCCTTATGGAAGCTATGAATTTAAAGTTAAAGGCAAAATAGGCAACTCCGAAACACTCAATGCCGCCTCCTACTCCTTTGTAATTGATCGGCCTTGGTACCTTTCAAATACGGTAATAACAATCTATGTAATTATCTTTATCGTTTTGTGGATTCTAATTCATAACCTATACAGAAGTTATTACAGAAAACAACAACAACTTCTTCTTCAAAAATCTCAGGAACAACTCGCACTCAAAGAGCTTGAAACCTCTCAAAAATTCATGCAGTTAGCAAATGAGAAACTAAAACTCGATATTGAAAGTAAAAACAGAGAACTAGCCGTTTCTACAATGAGTTTGATTAAAAAGAATGAGTTCTTAAACAGTATCAAAACTGAGCTGAAAGAGAAAGATAATCAACAGGACATTAAAAAAGTGATTCGAATTATCGACAAGAATTTAAACAATACAGATGATTGGAAACTATTTGAAGAAGCGTTTAATAATGCCGATAAAGACTTCCTCAAACTTATTAAAGAAAAACATCCAGTACTCACCCCTAACGACCTTCGTTTGTGTGCTTATCTGCGTCTAAACCTATCCTCCAAAGAGATAGCGCCACTACTAAATATCTCTCCGCGAAGTGTTGAAGTTAAACGATACAGATTGCGAAAAAAAATGGATTTACCACACGAATCTAGCTTAACAAATTATATTTTAGAAATATAACAACCCCTACAACTCTCTTTTTTACCTATACATACCCCCTACAACAATGTAGTTTTTGTTGTATTCTTAAATCTATTATAGATTTCAAAATCATCAATTACAACCTATAAAAGTAATTTTTCAATAAATTTCATACACTTTTTTTGAGTTGTATATTATTTGTAGCGGTTAATTTTACGGAATTAGCAATTGGTTATCGTAAGTTTATAAAAAACTAATACAAACCAATATTTATGAGAAAAATATTTTATTCCGTACTGATGACTTTGGCGTTTGCTTTTACAGCATCTGCTCAAAATACAACAGTAAGCGGGACAGTAAAATCAAGCGCTGACGGGCTCCCTCTTATAGGAGTTAACGTTATTGTCAAGGATACAAGCAATGGCGCTGTATCTGATTTTGATGGAAATTTTACCATCACAAACGTTCAACCAAATGCGACTTTAGTTTTCACCTACATAGGGTTTCAAACTAAAGAATTATCAGCATCGGCAAACATGAATGTTTCACTAGATGAAGACAACGAAACTCTAGACGAAATTGTTGTGATTGGGTATGGCACACAAAAGAAAAAGGAAGTCACAGGAGCTGTTACAGTTTTAGGATCCAAAGCAATTGAGAAACTAAATCCTGTAAGAGTTGAACAAGCCTTACAAGGCCAAGTGGCGGGTGTCAATGTAACCTCTGGTTCAGGTTCGCCTGGTGCCGGATCAAACATTCGAATTCGTGGAGTCTCTACAAACGGAGACAGTGCACCTTTAATTTTAGTTGACGGGATTAGAGTAGGAGATTTATCTGCTATCAACCCAGGCGACATTAAAAGCATTAATGTATTAAAAGATGCAACCGCAGGTATTTATGGGGTTCAAGCCGCAAATGGGGTCATCTTAATTACAACCAAATCAGGAAGAAAAAATGCTGAACTAAAATTTCAATTTGATTCTTACACAGGGATTCAACAGACGAGTAAAAAATTGGACTTATTAAGCCCAACAGATTTTGCGATTTACGTAAATGATGCCGTTGACGATCCTTTAAACCCAGAGTTTTATGTGTACCCACAAACGGGTACGGATTGGCAAGATGAGGTTTTTGAAACTGCAATCATATCAAATGTGAACTTGAGTGCCAGTGGTGGTACAGAAAAATCAGCCTACTCTTTTGGAGTGTCTTATTTAGATCAGGACGGTATTGTAGGTTTAGGAAAATCTAATTTTAGCAGACTCACTGCACGATTAAATTATCAATACAACATCTTAGATAATTTAAAACTAACAGCAACAGCACTGCATACAGTATCAGAAAAAAACAACCTCCCAGAAGGAGGTATTGGAGCAGTCTTATACAACGCAGTCAATATCAATCCAAACTTAGCAACAACGGATGCTGACGGAAACTATTCCTTAGTTGAAGACATCAGACAGATAGAAATTATCAACCCTTTAGCACAAGTAGAAAACTCTTACAATACGGCTCGTGTTGATAAAATAAGTGCAAGCTTAGGAGTCGATTATACGTTCTTAGATAAATTCACAGTAAGTTCTAAATATCAAATGAATCATGCCAATGTAAGAGATGATATCTTTAGACCTGAAGTGAATTATGGACCTAGTAGAGGTGCGAATTTAACAGGAAATGAAGTTGTGGACCATGGTGCAGATTATGACGATTACATTTGGGATAACTATATAACGTATGAAAATACGTTTAACGAAAAACACAATCTAACTGTTTTATTAGGAGCCTCTCTTTCGCATGAAGAAGGAGAGTTTTATGGCTATCAAGGATCAACTACGATAGCAACCAACAATCCAGACCAAACTATTGCAGACATGGAGGTTATAAACCCACGTTTTATTCCTTCTCAAATAGCCATTGGTAACAATGTTTTTGAAAAAAATCTTTCATCAATATTTACAAGAGTGCAGTATAACTACAAAGAAAAATATTTACTCTCAGCAGTCATGAGAAGAGATGGTTCATCTGCATTTGGACCAAATAATAAATACGGATATTTCCCATCAGGATCTGTGGGGTGGAATGTTTCTGAAGAGGAATTCTTAAAAGATAGTTCTTGGATCAATAATTTAAAAGTAAGAGCAAGTTACGGAGTTATTGGAAATGATAAAATCCGATTGTTTGGATATACCTCTCTTTTAACAGGAGAAGCAACTTACGATCCAGGAAATGCAAATGGAATTTCTGACTTACTAAATGGTGTTGCCATTGGTCTGATTGGAAACCCAAACATTAAATGGGAAGAGCAAGTATCTAAAAACCTTGGTTTTGATACTTCTTTATTCAACAATAAACTATCCATCTCTGCTGATATGTATTCCAAAGTAACAGAAGATCTACTCATTGCCCCAGACGGTTCTGGGTTATTAGGAGCAGCAGCTCCAGGTTCAGCCCTACCAATCGTCAATGCTGGTTCGGTTGAAAACAAAGGAGTAGAGTTTAGCATCAACTACAACGACAACCTTAGCGAAGACTTTAATTTTAATGTTGGGTTTAATTTCACAACGCTACAAAACGAAGTTTTGTCTGTTGATGTCGGAGGAAACGGAATTGTAAATGGCGGAGAATTTGGAGTTGGTATTAGCCAAACAACCTCTCGAATGCAAGCAGGGATGCCAATGGGGTATTTCTATGGCTACCAAACAAACGGGATATACCAAACACAAGCAGAAATTGACGCTTTAAACGCGAATGCTCCTGCAGCTGCCATAGATGGACAATATCATGATGGTGTCGCACCAGGAGATTTAAAATTCGTAGATACAAATGGCAACGGTTATATAGATCCAGATGATAGAACAAACCTTGGCGATCCTTTAGCGGACATTACGATGGGCTTTAACATCGGTTTTACGTATAAGAATATTGATTTCAGTGCCAATGCATTTGCTTCTATCGGAAATGACATGGTAAGAGATTACGAGCGTAAAGATTTATACGCCAACAGAGGAACCTATATGCTAGACAGATGGCAAGGAACAGGAACAAGCAATACAGTGCCAAGAGCTGTGGCTGGTGCATCTGTAAATACTGATTTATTCTCAGATTTTTATGTAGAAGACGCATCGTTCTTACGTTTACAAAACGTTCAAATAGGCTATTCTTTCAATGCTAAAGTATTATCCAGCCTCGGATTAGATAAATTCAGAATTTATCTTTCAGGAAACAATCTATATACCCTTACAGATTATTTAGGTTACGATCCTTCAGCAAGCAACGGAGCCCCAATAGGTTCTGGTATCGATAAAGGCTTCTACCCTGTAGCAAGCTCATACCTTTTAGGTATTAATTTAAACTTTTAATAATTATACTATGAAAAAAATATTTAAAACAGTAATGGTATTCTCACTTGTGTTTTTTACAGCATGTGACGATTATATTGAAGTAGAACCGGTCGGACCAGATGCGGACAACTACTTTAACAATGAGCAAGAATATGAAAGCGCTTTAATTGGTGCTTACGATATGTTACAATCCTCTTTTTGGAATGTATTACTTGGTGTTATCGCTTCTGATGATTACGCTGCAGGTGGAGATTCTTTTAATTACGATCAGCCAACCCTACAAAATGTGAATCAAATGATTCATACACCTTCTGACAACAATCAATTAAGAGACATTTGGAACTTAATGTATGCAGGTCTAAACAGAGCAAACTACTTATTAGAATTTAAAGACAAAACAGATTTTAGTGGGAGGGAGCAAATCATTGCACAAGCATACTTTTTAAGAGCCTATTATGCGTTTGAGTTAGCCAAGCATTTTGGAGACATTCCTTTAAAGGTAGAAACGCGTGGCGGAGTCAATAGAATTGCAGATCAACGCACAATCATTGGTGAGCAATACGATATCAACAGAGTTGGTAGTATTTCTGCGGTTTACAGTCTAATTGAAGAAGACTTAAAAGAAGCCATTCCTAATTTGCCATTAGAACAAAGTGAAGTATACAAAGTTTCTAAAGGCGCTGCACAAGCTCTATTAGGTAAAGTCTATTTATACCACGGAACTTTTGACGCAGACAAGTTTGCTGACGCTGCATCCGCATTTGCAGATGTTATTGGCAGTGAGCAATACAGCTTAAAACTGGAAGAAGATTATCAAAATCTATTCGAAAGCAGTGCAGAAAATGGTACAGAATCTGTTTTCGAAATCCAATATACGGGAGTAGAACCAGCAGGTTGGAATTGTATAATCTGTAGTGAAGGAAGTTATTTTCCTAAATTTTGTGGGCCAAGATCTCCTTATGACAATCAAGAGTTTGTAACAGGATGGGGCTTTTGCTTACCATCACAAGAATTATACGACCTCTACGATGAGGACGACGCCAGAAGAGATGTTACGATTTACGATTTAAGAGATCAGCAAGACTCCTATTCTCAAGGAAGAGACGATACAGGACTATTCAATAGAAAATACATTCCTCGTAAAGCCGATGATAGAGCAGGATCAGATCCTTTAAACTTTGCAAACAACTACCGTTCTATTCGTTATGCAGACGTATTATTAATGTCAGCAGAAGCAGAAGCCCAAAGTGGTGGTGCCAATGCAGAAAACCGTCTAAACGACGTCAGATTCAGAGCTTACGGAGACAACAGTCATGACTATACAGCAGCTGAAGGTGACATACTGGACGCTATTTATTTAGAAAGACGTAAAGAACTAGCTGGAGAAGGACACCGTTTCTTTGACCTTGTTAGAACTGGTCAAGCAGCGGCTGCAATTCCAGGATTTATAGCCAATAAAAATGAAGTATTCCCAATTCCATTGGTAGAGCTAGAACTAGCGAACGCAGTAGGTAGATGGGGACAAAACCAAGGATATTAAAAATTATTAACTCAAAAAATTAAAAAAATGAAATTATTAAAAAACGGAATGTATCTGATATTAGTGCTTTTATTAAGCACGACGATCTCTTGTCATGAAGATGACGATATGACAAACACCATTGGAGGTTTAGATTTTGTAATTGCAACTCTAAACGCTGACGGAAATAGAACAGGGGTACTTGCCTCAACAGTTCCAGGTGACAACAGAGTAGTATATACGGTTGATTTTGGAGCAACTGCCGATGACGACACAGATGTATATCAAACAAGCGGTCCAATGGTAATTCATAATTATCCAAATGAGACAGCCACTTATACTATTACAGTTACTGCCTCTTTTCCAGGACAACAAGACGTGTCTATTAGTAAAGAACATACAGTAACCATAGTAGAAGCACCACCAACTGGAGATGCTTTAACAGGAACATGGAGATTAGCGCCTGAAGCAGGTGCACTTGGAGTAGGTCCAGAATTGGACAATATTTCTTGGTGGTCAAACACAACCGACGATTTGACAACAAGAGCATGTTTATTTGATGATGAATATATATTTGGTGCAGACGGTTCGTTTCAGAATGTTCTAGGAGCAGATACTTGGATTGAAGCTTGGCAAGGTGCAGCAGGAGAAGAATGTGGTACACCAGTGGCTCCACATGATGGAACCGCTACAGCGACCTACGAATACAGCGGAGCTGCACTTACACTTAATGGAGCAGGCGCTTACTTAGGCTTGGCTAAAGTGATCAATGGCGGTGAATTAGCAAGTCCTGCTGATGCAGCAGATTCAATTACGTATATAGCAGCACTTTCAGAAGATGGAAACTCTTTAGAATTAGATATCGAGGTTGCAGGTGGAGGACACTGGTCGTTCAAACTTGTAAAAGATGCACCTCCAGCGCCTTCAGCACTTGATGGAACTTGGAGATTAGCACCAGAAGCAGGTGCGCTTGGAGTAGGTCCAGCATTGGATAATGTATCTTGGTGGTCAAACACTACAGATGATGTCACAACAAGAGCATGTTTATTTGACGACACCTATGTATTTAATGCAGATGGTTCATTCCAAAATGTTGTTGGAGATCAAACATGGATCGAAGCTTGGCAAGGTGCAGCAGGAGAAGAATGTGGTACTCCAGTAGCTCCACATGATGGATCAGCAACAGCTACTTATAATTATGATGAAGCAGCCGGAACCATTACACTAAATGGAGTAGGTGCTTACTTAGGGTTAGCTAAAGCGATCAATGGTGGTGAATTAGCAAGTCCTGCTGATGCACCAGATTCAGTTACGTATATAGCTGCGCTTTCAGAAGATGGAAACACTTTAGAATTAGATATCGAAATTGCAGGTGGAGGACACTGGTCTTTCAAACTTATAAAAGATGTAATTCCTGAAGGTGTTGAAGGCACTTGGAAATTGGCTCCAGAAGCAGGAGCAATTGGAGTAGGTCCAGCATTGGATAATGTATCTTGGTGGTCAAACACTACAGATGATGTCACAACAAGAGCATGTTTATTTGACGATGAATATGTGTTTGGTGCAGACGGTTCGTTCCAAAATGTTGTTGGAGCAGATACTTGGATTGAGCCTTGGCAAGGTGTTGCAAGTGAAGGATGTGGTACTCCAGTAGCTCCACATGATGGATCAGCAACAGCGACCTACACTTACGCCGAATCAGCCGGAACCATTACACTAGATGGAGTAGGTGCTTACTTAGGGTTAGCTAAAGCGATCAATGAAGGCGAATTAGCAAATCCTGCTGATGCACCAGATTCAATAACGTATATAGCTGCACTTTCAGAAGATGGAAACACTCTAGAATTAGATATCGAAATTGCAGGTGGAGGACACTGGTCGTTCAAACTAGCAAGACAATAGGATTTTAAAACCCTATTAATTTAATAAATGAACATCCTCCATATATTTTTATGGGGGATGTTTAATTTTATAAAGGGACTCCAAAACAGTGTGGTGAAATTCACATCAACTTCTTACAGAATGAGCATATTTCAACCCTCAGTAGCTTTTTTATAGGCTGGGACGTAGGCAGCGTAGTATTTCAATTAGTACTACAAAACGGAATGTGAAATCCATACAAGAAGATGGTGAACTTACAAAGTATCCTAAATTTAAAGTATCAAATTAATTAAATTGAAATTAATTAAAAAAATAAAACGAAATTTCATCTTTTTTTTAAATTTCCTTAAATTCGTAACTATGAAAAACTCAAATACTTTCACTCTTTTTTTTACAATTTTAATAGGGTTAGCTTCAGGAGGCTGTTCTTCTAGTGATGAAAATCAAAACAACACACCTTCTAATCCTGTTGTAATTGAAGGGTCTGGAAATAATGACGTACTAGTCTGGTCTGATGAATTTGATGGTAATGGAGCCATTAACAGCCAATTTTGGAACTATGAAACCGGCGGCGGTGGTTGGGGGAACCAAGAAGTACAAGTTTACTCCACTAGTAGTGCTAATATCGTGAAAGAAAATGGCATTTTGAAAATAACGGCTTTGAAAAAACCGAACGGAACCTATACTTCTGCGCGTATTACAACTCAAAATAAAGTCGATTTTAAATATGCCCGCATTGACATTCGTGCAAAACTTCCTTCTCTAGCGGGGACTTGGCCAGCGCTGTGGATGTTAGGTGACAACTTTTCTAACAGCTCCGTAGGATGGCCTAAATGTGGCGAGATTGATATCATGGAGCAATTCGCAGACAAAACGTATGTGCAAGCGACCTGCCATTGGGAACATAACGGATCAACCGCCAGCTATGGACTCCCAACAAATTTAAGTACGCCAACAGCGTTTCATACCTACTCTATAGATTGGAGACAAGGCAGTATCAAAGCGTATGTTGATAATGTTAAATATTTTGAAATGTCAACAAATAACACAATGCCTTTTGATGCGAACTTCTTTTTTATATTTAATGTTGCCATGGGAGGTACTAACGGAGGGACTATTGATCCAAATTTCACATCCGACTCAATGGAAGTAGATTATATACGTGTCTATCAATAAAATGATTAATCAGAGTTTAATAATTGGATTAATATTTTGTTTATTTGGAATACAATCTTGTAAAAAAGTTGACTCCACTACTACAAAAGAACGATCATCGTCTCTATCTTCAGTTGAACATATAGAGCAAAAGGTGACTCGCTTATTAAATCAAATGACCCTTGAAGAAAAGATCGGTCAGATGAACCAATACAATGGCTTTTGGGATCTTACAGGACCTGCACCAAGTAATGGGGATGCCGCCAAAAAATACGAACACCTTCGAAAAGGCTATGTAGGATCTATGCTCAATCTTAGAGGCGTTGAAAATGTTCGCAAAATTCAAAAAATTGCAGTCGAAGAAACCCGCTTAGGAATTCCTTTAATTATTGGATTTGATGTCATTCATGGTTATGAAACCCTCAGCCCAATTCCTTTAGCAGAATCCGCAAGTTGGGATTTAGAAGCCATTAAAAAATCAGCAGAAGTAGCAGCAGAAGAAGCAGCGGCGGCAGGAATAAACTGGACGTTTGCACCCATGGTCGATATTTCCCGCGATGCGCGCTGGGGACGTGTCATGGAAGGTGCCGGTGAAGACCCCTATTTAGGTTCTAAAATTGCGTTTGCGAGAGTGCAAGGATTTCAAGGATCAGATTTATCCCACCACAGCACACTTGCAGCCTGTGCCAAGCATTTTGCGGCCTATGGCTTTGCAGAATCAGGAAGAGAGTACAACACTGCTGATATAGGAACATCAACCTTAAACAATAGTGTTTTTCCACCCTTTCAAGCCACTGTAGATGCAGGAGTAAGAACCTTTATGAACTCCTTTAATGAACTCAACGGGATTCCAGCTACAGGAAACACCTATCTACAAAGAGATATTCTCAAAGGCAAATGGGAGTTTGACGGATTCGTCGTTTCCGATTGGGGCTCTATTGAAGAGATGATTCCCCACGGATATGCAAAAGATAATAAGCATGCCGCTCAAATGGCAGTCAACGCAGGCTCTGATATGGATATGGAATCCTACTTATATGTCAATGAATTAGCAGACTTAGTTCGAGAAGGAACCGTTAAAGAAGCTTATATTGACGATGCTGCCAAACGAATTTTACGTGTAAAATTTGAACTCGGTCTGTTTGATGACCCCTATAAATATTGCGATGCACAACGCGAGAAGGAAGTCATAGGACAACAAGCCTTTCATGAGGCATCTTTGGATATGGCCAAAAAATCGATAGTCCTTTTAAAGAATGAAGACCAACTATTGCCACTCAAAAAACAAGGGCAAAAAATCGCTTTAATTGGAGCCTTAGCATCAGATAAAACAAGCCCTCTAGGAAGTTGGAGAATTGCCGCTAAAGACAACTCGGCAGTATCTGTTTTAGAAGGAATGCAAGCCTATACCGGAAACCAATTAACCTATGCCAAAGGCACCGATGTAAGCCTAGGTAAAACAAAATTTACTGAAGAAGTTAAAATAAATACAACCGATAAAAGCGAATTCACACAAGCCATTGCTGTGGCTAAAAAAGCCGATGTTGTGGTGATGGTATTAGGAGAAATTGGCTATCAAAGTGGAGAAGGTAGAAGCCGTACAGAACTCGGTTTGCCAGGTGTGCAACAAGAGCTTTTAGAAGCTGTTTATAACGTTAATAAAAACATTGTTTTAGTTTTAAACAACGGAAGACCTTTAGTCTTAAACTGGCATCAAGAACATCTCCCCGCAATTGTGGAAGCCTGGCAGTTAGGTACTCAAAGTGGAAATGCAATTGCACAAGTACTTTATGGGGATTATAACCCAAGTGGAAAATTACCAATGAGTTTTCCAAGAGCCGTGGGGCAAATTCCGATCTATTATAACCACAAAAATACTGGTCGCCCTATAATGCCAACTCCTAGCACCGTGTTTTGGTCACACTATCAAGATGTAGAGAATACACCTCTGTATCCCTTCGGATTTGGATTAAGCTATACGACATTTGAATACAGCGATCTTCAAGCTCAAGTGGTTTCTACTAATGAAGTAAACGTTTCAGTCACACTTAGAAACACCGGAACATTTACAGGGAAGGAAGTTGTACAACTCTATCTCAAAGACCACTATGCAAGTGTTACGCGCCCAGTAAGAGAACTTAAAGGCTTTGAATTGGTCAGTCTTGAGCCAAATGAACATAAAAAAATCTCTTTTAAGCTCACAGAAAAAGAACTTGGCTTTTATAATAATGCCGGCGATTTTGTTCTAGAACCAGGTGACTTTTCAATCTTTGTTGGTGGTGATTCAACCACCAACCTTCAATCTAAAATTACATTATAATGATTACACGAGTACTACTTACACTGTTTATGGTTTTATATTTGAAACCTCAGAACACTTCACACACTAACCTTGTGTTCTCGGATGAATTTAACGAAGGCAAGTTAGACTTGAGTAGCTGGTCCTATGAACTCGGAAATGGCTGTCCAAACCTCTGTGGATGGGGCAATAATGAATTACAAGTATATACCAAAAAAAATGTATCTACAGTTAATAATCAACTTGTTATTTCTGCAACTAAACAAGGAGATAACTATTATTCCGGCCGTATCTCAAGCAAAGATAAATTTGAATTTAAATATGGCACTATTGAAGTCAAAGCCCAGCTTCCAAAAGGCAAAGGTCTATGGCCAGCGATATGGATGTTAGGTCACGACATTAATGTAAAGGGATGGCCAGCCTGTGGCGAAATTGACATTATGGAGTATGTTGGAAAAACTCCTGGAGAAATTCACACCACATTACACACACCAGAGAGTTTTGGCAAGTCTTTCAATACTAAAGTCACGAGTATAGAAACTATTGAGGAGGGTTTTCATATTTATAAGACCAAATGGGATGCTAATCAAATTCAATTTTATATTGATGATGCACTCGTATATACGTTTTCACCACAACAAAAAGACGACAAAACGTGGCCTTTCAATAAACCATTTTACATCATTCTAAATTTGGCAATTGGTGGTAACTTTGGTGGTCCTGAAGTGGACAATTCAATCTTCCCAGAAAAATTTATTATAGATTACGTAAAAGTATATCAATAATATTCTGTTAGAAGCGGCTTTTTAATTCCGTCATTATAAGCTCAGAAGCCCCTTTGTTGTCTTCTATAAAATCCTTGTTTTTTTGACCACATTCCACTCGTTTTTTTGGGTCATTAACAAGCATGTTTATCGTTGACTCAAGAGACGCAAAAGTACGAATACTAAACAAGCCTCCTTTGGATAACATGGCTTTTGCTTCAGGAAATTTTTTATAATTTTTACCAATCACAATTGGAACACCAAAGGTGGCTGCCTCTAGCGTATTATGAAGCCCCGTACTACCCATGGCGCCACCCACATAAGCAATGTCAGCATAGTTATATATTTTGGTTAACAAGCCAATGGTGTCAACTACAAAAACAGACTTGTCATTCAGAGTTTCGTTCTTATAATTAGAGTAAAGTACTGTTGGTTTTTGAATCCGTTTTGTTAGGGATTTAATCTGATTCAAATCCATATTGTGAGGCGCAATTACAAACTTAACATCGTCCTTACAATTATTTATATACTCAACAAGGAGCAATTCATCCTCTGGCCAAGTACTTCCAGCAACAATACAGGTTTGATTATTTTTGAATTCTGCAATAAAATCCAATGAATTATCTGTGGTTGTTTGATTGCCAACACGATCAAAACGTGTGTCGCCTGAAATGGTAACGGTATCGTAGCCAATAGAATTTAATAACACTTTTGATCCGCTGTCTTGTGTGAATATGTGATCAAAGGAAAAGAGTAATTTTTTAAACCATCCACCATAAAATTTAAAGTACGCTTGAGAGGGTCTAAACAGTGCAGAAATTAATATAGAAGTGATGTTTCTACGTTTTAATTCTAGTAAATAATTCGGCCAAAGATCATATTTTACAAACACCACCAAATCAGGATGAGTGAGATCTAAAAATTTTTTCACTTCAGATTTTTGATCTAAAGGGAGATACACTACAACATCTGAAATCGGATTATTTTTTCTAATTTCATACCCCGAAGGAGAGAAAAAAGTCAGCACAAACTTGTGGTCTTTATAGTGGTTTTTTAAAGCTTCAAAGACGGGTAGTCCCTGTTCATATTCGCCTAAAGACGCACAATGCATCCAGATCACTTTATCTGTTTGTTTTAGTTCTTGTGCTAAAATTTGATAACTTTCGCTACGTCCTTCTTGCCCTTTTTGAATTTTTTTGTGAAAGCCTCCAAAAAGACGTACAGTAATTGCTGCGAATCCAACGATGATGTTATAAAAAAGTCCCAATAGTGATTATTTAAAGCTAAAATACATTCTTTATATTAATTTTATGACTAAGCAATGCTAATTTTGTATTTTTGTTGGGGCAAAATGTAATGCTTCATAACCTAATTTAAATATATGAACAAAATTCAAATGGTTGACCTAAAAGGTCAGTATGCATCAATAAAAGAGGTTGTAAATACTTCTATTCAAGAAGTTATTGATAACGCATCTTTTATCAACGGCCCAAAAGTTAAAGAATTTCAAGCAAATTTAGAAGCCTACTTAGGGATCAAACATGTGATTCCATGTGCCAATGGAACCGATGCCTTACAAATTGCGATGATGGGATTGGGTTTAAAACCGGGTGATGAAGTTATCACCGCCGATTTTACCTTTGCCGCAACTGTTGAAGTGATCGCTTTGTTAGGACTTACTCCCGTTTTAGTGGATGTGGATCCCGATAAATTCAATATTGATGTTGCTGCAATCAAAAAAGCAATCACCCCAAAAACAAAAGCAATTGTACCCGTACATTTATTTGGTCAGTGTGCCAATATGGATGCCATAATGGAACTGGCAAAAGCTCATAATTTATATGTAATCGAAGATAATGCGCAAGCGATCGGTGCAACATACACTTCAGAAAATGGCTCAAAAGCCAAAGCAGGAACGATTGGCCACGTAGCATCTACCTCCTTTTTTCCTTCAAAAAACTTAGGATGTTATGGAGATGGTGGGGCAATTTTTACGAATGATGATGACTTAGCACACACTATAAGAGGAATTGTTAATCATGGAATGTACAAACGCTATCACCACGATGTCGTAGGCGTAAATTCTAGATTAGATTCGATCCAAGCAGCCGTATTAGACGCGAAACTTCCAAAATTAGATGCTTACAATAAAGCCCGTCAATCTGCCGCTCGAAAATACAACGCCGCCTTCAAAAACCATGATAATATTATCACACCAAAAGCGGGTAACGGATGTGAAACAATTTGTGACAACTGTGATTGCCACGTATTTCATCAATATACGTTAAAAATACAAAATGCAGATCGCGATGCTTTGGTGGCACATTTGCAATCAAAAGATATTCCTTGTGGAGTTTATTATCCTATTCCATTACACAAGCAAAAAGCCTATCAAGACGAACGTTATGATGATGCAGATTTTAAAGTCACAAACGCTCTAATCGATCAAGTTATCTCATTACCAATGCACACCGAATTGGACGACGATCAAATCGATTTTATTGCTTCGTCTGTTCTTGATTTTTTGTCTAAATAATATTAGTTAGACGATTCGATAGTATTTGAGGGTCGGCTTAAGAAAGACGATGTCAATAACAAAATCATTCCTGTAGTCACCGATAAATCGGCACTGTTAAAGATGCCCGTTTTGAACACACCACCAAGATCTATATACAAAAAATCGGTCACCGAGCCGTACAAAAATCGATCGTAAAGATTGGCTATTCCACCCCCTGCAATACAACACATCCCTATAATCGACAAGATGTCAAGCGCTTTACTGGTAAAGACATAATATAATACAGCCCCCAAAACAATTACAGGCAGGATGAGTAAAAAAATGAGCTTCACCGTTGGATTTGAGTTGCTACCCATGCTTAAAAATGCACCTGAATTTTCTACATTCATCAATTGTAACTGTGAACCTAAAAGCTCTGTTCTTGAGCCTGGAACTACATTTTTGCGGACATATTCTTTTGAAACTTGATCCAAACCAATATTAAATAGGATGAGAATTAGTATTAAGATTTTTTTAGTGTTCATGCCGTTTCGTTTTCAAAAGTCGCTGCTTTTGTATTCATTTCTCTATCTATTTTTTTAACTAAGCCTTGAAGTACATTGCCTGGCCCTACTTCAATAAATTCATTTGCACCATCCTGAATCATTTGCTGAACCGATTGCGTCCATTTGACAGGCGCTGTCAGTTGGGAAATTAAATTTGATTTAATCTCTGTTTCATTTAGAACCGGCATCGCTGTTACATTTTGGTAAATAGGACAACTAGGTGTATGGAATGTTGTATTTTCTATAGCCGCTGCCAATTGTTCTTTTGCGGGCGACATTAAAGGCGAATGAAAAGCTCCTCCAACAGGGAGTACAAGGGCACGTCGTGCGCCTTTTTCTTTTAGTGCATCACAAGCCAAATGAATGGCATCAACCGCACCAGAAATTACCAATTGCCCAGGACAGTTATAGTTTGCAGCAACTACAACTCCATCAATTGATTGGCAAGTATTCTCAACAATTTCATTTTCTAACCCCAATACGGCTGCCATCGTTCCTTTTGTTAAATCACATGCTTTTTGCATCGCCTGCGCACGTTGAGAAACAAGTCTTAAACCATCTTCAAAACGAAGTGTGCCATTTGCGACCAAGGCTGAAAACTCACCAAGGGAATGCCCTGCAACCATATCCGGTTGAAAGCTCTCCCCTAAGCTTTTTGCTAAAATAACAGAATGCAAAAAAATCGCCGGCTGTGTCACCTTCGTTTCTTTTAAATCGTTAACACTTCCTTCAAACATAATGGATGTAATGTCAAACCCTAAAATGTCATTGGCTTGTTCAAAAAGTGATTTTGCTGCAGCTGAATTTTCATAGAGCGGTAATCCCATCCCCGAAAATTGAGCGCCTTGTCCTGGAAATATATATGCCTTCATAATGTTATATGTTTTTTTTAACGTCTTTTATATGTGATGTATGAAAAATCAAATTTATGCAAATCATCTTTTTTATTAAAGATACGATTGGTTTCTTTCCAAATCGTTTCGTTGATAACAGGAAAAAAAGTATCCCCTTCAAAGTTGTGGTGTACTCTTGTAAATTCGATTGTATCCACGACTTTTAAAGCTTGTTTGTAAATTTCGCCGCCACCAATAATAAATGGATTGGGATCTAATTCCGCTTTTTTAATAGCCGATTCTAAAGAGTTTACGACTATGACACCCTCGGGAGTTTTATAATTTTGTTGTCTTGTAATAACAATGTGTGTTCTGTTGGGTAAGGGCTTTGGAAAACTCTCAAAGGTTTTTCGTCCCATGATAATGCAATGCCCAGAAGTAAGTTCTTTGAAGCGTTTCAAATCATTTTTTAAATGCCATATCAAATCATTGTCTTTGCCAATCACATCGTTTTCAGAGACGGCGACAATAAGTGAGAGGTTTGAAGGATGGTTTGTTGTTTTCAATTGAATAAACTTAGAGCACAAAAGTAAGGGTTTCCGTTAAATTAAACGGCAACGGCCCCTTTGATGTGTGGGTGAGGGTCATAACCTTCTAAAGTGAAGTCATCAAATGTAAAGTCAAAAATATCTGTAATCTCTGGATTTAGAGTCATTTTAGGAAGCGGGCGTAACTCTCTGGAGAGTTGTGTTTCCAGTTGCTCAATGTGATTACTATAAATATGAGCATCTCCAAAAGTATGAATGAACTCACCAGCTTCATAACCACAAACTTGTGCCATCATCATGGTAAGTAGTGCGTAAGAAGCAATGTTAAACGGAACTCCTAGAAAAATGTCGGCACTCCGTTGATACAATTGGCAAGATAATTTTCCATTGCTCACATAAAACTGAAAAAATGCATGACAAGGAGGAAGTGCGGCCTTATTATTTGCCACATTTTCGCCAAACGATTTTGAAGTGTCTGGAAGTACGGATGGATTCCAAGCAGACACCAACATACGTCGGCTATTGGGATTTGTTTTTAAGGTTTCAATAACTTCTGTAATTTGATCAATTCCATCACTATTCCAGTTGCGCCATTGGTGTCCATAAACAGGGCCAAGATCGCCATTTTCATCCGCCCAAGCATTCCAGATTTTAACACCATTTTCGGTTAGATAATCTGTATTTGTATCGCCTTTTAAAAACCAAAGCAGTTCATAAATAATAGATTTAAGATGCAATTTTTTGGTAGTCACCATTGGAAATCCTTCACTGAGATCGAAACGCATTTGATGTCCAAATACACTTTTAGTGCCTGTTCCGGTACGGTCTCCTTTTTCATTTCCAGTGTTTAGTACGTGGGATACAAGGTCTAGATATTGTTTCATTTCAGTGCTTTTTTGTAAAGTTAAAAATAAAAAAAGCTTCAATCTTAAAGAAATTGAAGCTTGTAATAATTTTAAAAGTTATTAACTATTTAGCCGATTATCGCACCAGCAATCGTTGCGGATAAAAGAGAGGCAATGGTTCCCCCAATGAGTGCTTTAATTCCAAACTCAGAAAGTGTTTTTCGTTGCCCTGGCGCTAACGACCCTATTCCTCCAATTTGAATCCCAATAGAAGCAAAATTAGCAAACCCACAAAGCATATACGTTGCCATAATGATGGACTTTTCATATTTTAAATGCAATAAGTTTAAGGGGTTTTTAAGATCCGCTAACTGAATATAACCTACAAATTCACTTGCTGCAAGTTTGATCCCTAAGAGCTGCCCCATTAGAGCGATATCTTCTTTTGCGATTCCTATCAACCACATTAGGGGAGCAAAAGCATAGCCTAGAATAAATTCCAATGAGAATGCTTCATAAGATGTATTTGATGCCACCCAGTCGTTTAGCGTGGTGAAATTTCCAACCCATCCAAGGACTCCATTGATCATGGCAATAAAAGCTAAAAATACCAAAAGCATTGCGCCAATATTTAACGCGAGTTTGAGGCCTTCAGTAGTCCCGTTTGCAATGGACTCTAAAATGTTTGAGCCAATTTTTTCTTGTGAGATATGAATTTCATTATCAATCTTTTCCACTTGTGGATAGAGCATTTTTGAGATGACAATCGCACCAGGTGCTGCCATTACAGAGGCGGTTAGTAAGTGTTTTGCATAAAACAAACGCAAGACTTCATCTTCCCCACCAAGAAACCCAATATAAGCTGCCAAAACACCTCCGGCGACTGTTGCCATACCGCCAATCATGACTAATAATATTTCGGAACGATTCATTTTTTCTAAATACGCCTTAATCATTAAGGGCGATTCTGTTTGACCTAAAAATATATTTCCTGCAACACTCAAGCTCTCTGCTCCAGAAACCTGAAGAAGTTTACTAAGCAGCCAAGCCAATCCTTTTACAACGCGCTGAATAATGCCTAAATAAAATAAAACAGACGTCAGTGCCGAAAAGAAAATAACCGTTGGTAAAATTGAAATAGCGAACGTTACTAAAGGAGCTTCAATTTTCCCCGTAGAAAACGCAGCGAATAGAAACTTAGTTCCTTCCATTGTAAAATCTAATACCGCAATAAATAAACTTCCAACCCACTCAAAAAATGATTGAACAATCGGGACTTTTAAAACTCCAATGGCTAAAATGATCTGAGCTCCTAAACCCAATCCAACGGTTCTCCAGTTGATTGCTTTTCTGTTGGAACTCAAGAGGTATGAGATCAAAATCAACACAAACATTCCTAGAAGTCCTCTAAAAAGACTGTTTAGTGTAAACCCTTGACTTGATACGATTTCGGAGGATTCCTGTGCGGCAACCGACTGGATATTTGTAAACAATACAAATACAATTAGCATTAATTTTTTCATTCTGCTTGTTATTAGCGTTTAGAGATTTCGTCTCTTAACTTTGCAGCCGTTTCATAATCTTCATCCGCAACGGCCTTTGTTAGTAACTCTTGTAATTTTTTAATCGATTTAGAGGTATAGCCGTCGTCAGAAACTTCTATTTCTTCGGTTTCCAACTCTAAATCGTCAAATAACAACACCTCTTCAGGCTGATTTTCCTCATCTTCTTTTTTGGAATCTGTTTTTAATATGATTCCAGCTTTTTCTAAAATGTTTTTATAGGTAAATATGGGTGCAGAAAAACGCAATGCGAGTGCAATCGCATCGCTAGTTCGCGCATCGATAATTTCTTCAATCTTGTCGCGTTCGCAAATAAGAGAGGCGTAAAACACACCATCCACTAATTTGTGAATAATGACTTGTTTTACAACGATGTCAAATCGATCGGAAAAGTTTTTAAATAAATCGTGCGTTAAAGGTCTTGGGGGTTGGATGTCTTTTTCTAAAGCGATTGCGATAGATTGTGCTTCGAAAGCTCCAATAACAATTGGAAGTTTTCGTTGCCCATCTACTTCACTCAATATCAAAGCATAAGCACCGCTTTGAGTTTGACTGTATGAAATACCTTTTATGTTGAGACGAACTAAACTCATAAGTTATAACACAAAGAACAGTTTTAATTCGTAAAGTACCAAACCCTTGACAAATTAGTTTATAATTAAAGTGCAGTAAAAAACAGTGGTTCAAATCGAACTACAAGTTTTAAACCTCATTAATTTTGAGCTTTGAATATTTTTAATTTTTCAATCAATTGCGGCACCACTTCAAAAGCATCTCCTACAATTCCATAATCGGCAGCTTTGAAAAAAGGTGCCTCAGGATCGGTATTAATAACGACTTTTACTTTAGAAGAATTAATTCCTGCCAAATGCTGAATAGCCCCCGAAATTCCAATGGCAATGTATAAGTTTGTTGCCACAGGTTTCCCTGTTTGTCCTACATGTTCACTGTGGGGTCTCCATCCCAAATCAGACACAGGTTTCGAACAAGCGGTTGCAGCTCCAAGAACGTCTGCCAATTCTTCGACCATCCCCCAATTTTCAGGACCTTTTAATCCACGACCTGCCGACACTACGACTTCTGCATCTGCAATACTGACTTTGTCACTTGCTTTATCAACCGAGGTTACTTTTGTTGAAGAGTTTACCAAGTTAGGAGAAAAATCTTCTAGTTGTGTCGTAGTCATATTTTCTACCAAACCAAACGAATTATTAGAGACCCCTATGATTTTTACTGCAGTTGAAATTTCAGTATTGCAAAACGCTTTATTTGTAAAGGCAGTGCGTTTTACAACAAAAGGGCTTAAGCTCGAGGGAGCTGCAACGACATTGGATGCGTAGCCAGCCTTCAGTCCAACCGCTAAAAGAGGTGCAATATAACGACTGTCGGCACTTGCACTTAAAATGACAACTGTTGCGGCTTCTTTTTCTGAAGCTTGTCTGATGATATCTGCATATATTTTGGCATTAAATACACTCACTGTGTTTACGTTTAACACCTTTTCTACGCCGTAAGTTCCTAACTCAGAAGCATCGTTTGCGTTAAAAGTTAGTGCCACTAGGTTTGTGCCCATAGCTTCTGCTACGGCCTTGCCATATGATGCAGCTTCTAAAGCTGCTTTTTTGAATTTTCCTTGATCGGATTCTGTATATACTAAAACGGACATAATTCTTTTTTTAAAATTAAATAACTTTAGCTTCGTTATGAAGAAGGTTGATGAGTTCATCAATATTATCGGCTTCTACTAATTTAACAGCACCACGAGGGGCTGGTTTTTCAAAAGAAACAGAATGTGTCTCTGAAGTTTCAGTAGTGGGCTCAACGACAATGAGTGGCTTTTTTCGTGCCATCATAATTCCTCTCATATTTGGAATTCTTAGGTCGCTTTCTTCTACCAATCCTTTTTGTCCTCCAATAACGAGTGGTAGAACCGTTGAGACGGTTTCTTTCCCGCCATCAATTTCACGAACAGCTGTGGCGTTTGTGCCCTCAATTTCCAAGCTAATGCAATTGGTTACAAAATTGGCATCGAGCATTGCCGCCAACATCCCAGGAACCATACCGCCATTGTAATCAATAGATTCACGACCTGCAATAATAAGGTCATAAGTACCTTCTTTTGCGGCAGCGGCTAAATAAGTAGCAACCGTATGTCCGTCTATCGCTTCTGCATTTACACGGATGGCTGCATCTGCTCCAATAGCAAGTGCTTTTCGAAGCGTTGGCTCGGTTTCTGGACCGCCAACACTGATCACATCTACTGTGGCGTTTTGTTTTTCTTTAAACCACATTGCGCGGGTTAATCCAAACTCGTCATTTGGATTAATGACGTATTGCACCCCATTGGTGTCAAATTTAGTATCTCCTTCAGTAAAATTAATTTTAGAAGTTGTGTCGGGAACATGACTAATACAGACTAATAGTTTCATTTTTTATTCTTATAATTAGAGTGTACGAAAGTAAATAAAAAACTTTTAATTTCCTATGCATGCATAGGAAATTTTAGTAGAATCTTGTAATTATAATTGAGTATTATTCTTATTTTTGTCCCTCATAAAATTCAATTAATGAAAACAATTCAATTTAGAGAGGCAATATGTGAAGCGATGAGTGAAGAAATGCGTCGCGATGAGAGCATTTATTTAATGGGTGAAGAAGTTGCCGAGTATAATGGCGCTTACAAAGCATCTAAAGGAATGCTGGATGAGTTCGGAGCCAAGCGTGTTATTGATACGCCCATTGCAGAGTTAGGATTTTCAGGAATAGCTGTGGGATCAACCATGACAGGAAATCGACCTATTGTTGAATTTATGACGTTTAATTTCTCATTGGTAGGAATTGATCAAATTATAAATAATGCCGCCAAAATCAGACAAATGTCTGGAGGACAGTTCAAGTGTCCTATTGTCTTTAGAGGGCCAACAGGGTCTGCGGGTCAGTTAGGGGCTACCCATTCACAAGCGTTTGAAAATTGGTTTGCTAATTGTCCAGGTCTAAAAGTGATTGTACCGTCTAATCCGTACGATGCAAAAGGATTATTAAAAGCGGCTATCCGCGATGACGATCCAGTAATTTTTATGGAGAGTGAGCAAATGTATGGCGATAAAGGCGAAGTACCGGAAGGGGAATATATTTTACCAATTGGAGTTGCTGAGATCAAACGTGAAGGAAGCGATGTTACGATTGTGTCTTTTGGAAAAATCATAAAAGAAGCTTATGCCGCTGCGGATGCCTTAGCTAAAGAAGGAGTCTCATGCGAGGTGATCGACTTAAGAACTGTTCGTCCTTTAGATATCAATACGATTTTGGATTCTGTTAAAAAAACAAATCGCTTAGTAATTCTTGAAGAAGCGTGGCCTTTTGGAAATGTATCAACAGAAATTACATATCAAGTTCAAGAAAAAGCATTTGATTTTTTAGATGCTCCAATTATAAAAATCAACACAGCCGATACTCCGGCCCCATATTCACCAGTATTATTAGAAGAATGGCTGCCTAACAGCGAAGATGTTGTAAAGGCAGTAAAAAAAGTTTTATATAAATAAATCTTTTAGCACTCTTTATTGGTTTGATTGTTCATTAAGTACAAAATATGAGATATTACTTATTATCAATAGTATTGATGCTTTCAATACATATTTCTGCACAAACGAAAGTTAGTGGTACAGTTTATGATCAAGATAATCAACCTGTTGCATTTGCAAACGTGCTTTTTAAGAATTCTTCCGAAGGTGTAATCTCCGATTTTGACGGTAACTTTGTCTTAGAGTCTGATAATAACTATTCAACAATAGTGGTGTCTTTTGTAGGGTTTGAAACAACCGAATTAAAACTAAAAACTAAATTTAGTAAAGGAGTTAAGGTTGTTTTGCAAACTGGCTTTGAGTTGGATGAGGTTTTGATTGTTAAAAAACCTAAAAAACGTTTAAAAAAGAAAGAAAACCCTGCCTACAAAATAATGAGAGGTATTTGGGCGCATAAAAAAAAGAACGGACTCAGTCTTGTTGAACAATACGAATACAAAAAATATGCTTCTACAGAAATTGGACTTAATAATATTGATCAGAAATTTTTAAAAACACTTCTGAGAGCGGATTATGACTCCGTAGTTTCAATCATAAAACAAGACAAGCGGAATAAAAAATTCTTTGTACCCGTCTTCTTAGAAGAAAAGATTCAAACGGTTTATGGAGATAACACTATAAATAAAACACTTGAACTCATACAGGCAGAAAAACAAATTGGAATCCAACAAGACGGATTTGTTTTTGATCGCATCAGTAATATTTTCAAAGAGATTAATATTTATGATAACAATATAACACTCCTAAACAGAACGTTTGTGAGTCCTTTGTCCACTGAAGGTTTTGGTTCTTATGATTATGTTCTTCAAGACAGTATTGTATCAAACTCAAGAACCAAATATCGAATTTATTTTTTCCCACGTAAGGAAGGCGATTTAGTATTTGAAGGAAATTTTGTAGTCACGGATAGTATTTTTGCTGTGAATTCCATCAGAATGCATGTGAACCCTAAGATCAATTTGAACCTCGTCCGGAATTTGTATTTCGAAAAAAGTTTTTCAATTGAAAATGACAGCGTCTTTCTGCCTCAAAATAATGTATATGAAGCGGATATTACTTTGTTGACTAAAAACGATAAAGAAAAAGGGCTCTACGTGAAGCGTACAGAAACCTTTGAAAATTATGATTTCACAAAAAACAGACCTCCAGATTTTTACAACACTAAAGTTGTAAAATACAGACAAGATCAGTTTGAAAAAAGTGATGAATTTTGGGAGGAGAATTTACCAAAAAACATAGATAATAGCGATTCAGAGTCGGTACTTTCAAACCTAAAAGACAACAAGAAAATTAAAAATATTACAGGCTTGATAAGAACCTTGTCAAGCGGCTATTTTAAAGTTTCTAATCACATTGAATTTGGGTCTATTTGGAACACATTCGCGTTTAATGATGTTGAAGGGATTAAGTTGTCAGCAGGTTTTAGATCGTTTAAAAGTTTGGACGATCGCTTTAGAGTTAAAGGAAAACTTGCTTATGGATTTAAGGACCAACAGTTCAAGTATTTTTTAGATACGAAATATTTGTTAAGTTACAATCCAAGAATTTCGGTAGGACTTAGATATTTGAATGATACAGATCAGTTAGGTTCCAAGATTATAGACAGTTATGGAAGTACATCAGGGAGGTTTGGAAGTTCTTCGCTTTTTAGTAGAGGTGATAATTATTTTTTATCTCGTATTAATGAAATATCCGCCAATATAAATGTGGAGGTTTATAGAAATTTTATAATTGGGCTTAATTACTCCAACAACCAAATTAAATCTGCAGCACCAGATCAATTTTCAATCGATTATTTTGATGAAGCAGATCAAAAAGTAAAATCGAGTTTAGTGGATAATAGTGCAGAACTTTATCTGTCATTTACTCCAAAACGAAATATTTTTGGATATGGGGTTGAAAGAAAATTTGGACTCAACCTTTTTCCAACATTCTTATTAAGTTATCAAAAAAGCTTCAAAATTGGCAATGGAAATATGGACTATTCCAAACTTTTATTTTCCTATAATCAACCTATAAAACTTGGAAAGTTTGGCGTTTTTGACAATACTCTTGCTGCAGGAAAAATATTTGGAGATGCACCACTTTCCGTGTTGAGTCCCGTACCAGCCAATCAAACCTACTCCCTTGTAGCCAATACTTTTTCGCTCTTAAATTATTATGATTTTGTCGTAGATCAATTTTTGGTAGGACATTTTGAGCATCATTTTAATGGTTTTATTTTAAATAGAATTCCCTTAATTCAAAAACTCAAGCTGCGAAGTGTCATCACCTTTAGAGGAGTTGTTGGGAATATTTCAGATAGAAATATAAGCATCAATCGTTCCTCTATTGTGTATAATACGCCTTCGGAAATGTATTATGAATACGGATTTGGAATTGAAAACATAGGATTTGGAAACCTGAGAATATTTCGAGTGGACTGTGTATGGCGCTCTGAATTTGTCAACCTAAATAGTTCCACTCCAAATTTTGGGCTTCGATTAAAAATATCCCCTGACTTTTAAGAAGAAACACAATCAAAATGACGCGTTTTTTATTGGCTTGATAAAAAGTTAAAATTTACCTGATATAATAATGTTAAATTAGGTTTTTTAGTTCCTTATCATTTTACTACATTTACGCCCGTAAAAAATAAACAAAATTACACTATGGAATCAATGATGATTTGGATGCCTATTGCAATGGCACTATTAGGATTAGCATACATGCTATTTAAAAAATCTTGGGTAATGAAACAAGATGCTGGTGATGGTAAAATGAAAGAAATTTCAGATCACATCTATGAAGGGGCTTTGGCATTTTTAAAAGCAGAGTACCGATTGCTTACATTTTTTGTAATCGGAGCCAGTCTTATTTTAACAGCAATCGCTTTTTACATGGATACTACGTATTTAATTGTAGTTGCATTTATTATTGGAGCTATTTTCTCTGCCTATGCTGGAAATATGGGAATGAAAATTGCAACCAAAACAAATGTTAGAACGACACAAGCTGCAAAAACAAGTTTACCAAATGCATTAAAAGTTTCTTTTGGTGGTGGAACCGTGATGGGACTTGGTGTTGCTGGTTTAGCGGTGTTGGGTTTAACAATGTTCTTTATTATATTTTTCCATTTATTTATGGGTGGTGAATGGACAAACACCGATCAAATGACAATTGTTTTAGAAGCATTAGCTGGGTTCTCTTTAGGAGCTGAATCTATTGCCTTATTTGCAAGAGTTGGTGGAGGAATCTACACAAAAGCGGCCGATGTTGGCGCTGATTTAGCAGGAAAAGTACAAGCGGATATTCCAGAAGATGATCCAAGAAACCCAGCAACAATTGCTGATAATGTTGGTGATAACGTTGGTGATGTTGCAGGAATGGGAGCCGATTTATTTGGTTCTTACGTGGCAACCGTGTTAGCAGCTATGGTTCTAGGAAACTACGTCATTAAAGACATGGGTGGAAGCATTTCAGATGCTTTTGGTGGTATCGGACCAATTTTATTACCAATGTCAATTGCAGGGGTTGGAATTATCATTTCACTTATAGGAACCTTATTAGTTAAAATTTCATCGAACGATGCAAAAGAAGCAGAGGTTCAAAAAGCATTAAATATTGGAAACTGGTCTTCTATAGCCTTAGTTGCTGCAGCATGTTTTGGATTAACAACTTGGATGTTGCCAGAAACAATGCAAATGGAATTCTTTGGAGAAGGTCTTCAAGAAATTTCTTCAATACGCGTATTTTATGCCTGTTTAGTAGGTTTAGTAGTGGGTGCTGGAATCTCAGCATTTACGGAGTATTACACAGGGTTAGGCTCTAAGCCGGTTTTAAAAATTGTACAGCAATCTAGTACAGGTGCTGGAACCAACATTATTGCTGGTTTAGCAACTGGAATGATTTCTACATTCTCTTCTGTATTATTATTCGCAGCGGCGATATGGGCATCCTATGCTTTAGCTGGATTTTACGGAGTTGCATTAGCAGCTTCCGCAATGATGGCAACTACAGCGATGCAGTTAGCGATCGATGCTTTTGGTCCAATTGCTGATAACGCAGGGGGTATTGCTGAAATGAGTGAGCAAGATCCAATCGTTAGAGAACGTACAGATATTTTAGATGCTGTAGGGAACACAACTGCTGCAACTGGTAAAGGATTTGCTATTGCTTCTGCGGCCTTAACCTCTTTAGCTCTATTTGCGGCCTACGTAACTTTTACAGGAATTGATGGAATTAACATTTTTAAAGCACCCGTATTAGCTATGTTATTTGTAGGGGGAATGGTACCTGTAGTATTTTCTGCACTTGCCATGAATGCAGTGGGTAAAGCAGCTATGGAAATGGTAAATGAAGTGGTAAGACAGTTTAAAGATATTCCAGGAATAATGGAAGGAACTGGAAAACCAGAATATGATAAATGTGTTGATATTTCAACCAAAGCTTCTTTGAAAGAAATGATGGTCCCTGGAATTTTAACCATTGGATTTCCAATAGTTATTGTATTAGTAGGGATATTAGTCTATCAAGACAACAACACCTTGGTTGCAGAAATGCTTGGAGGGTATATGGCTGGAGTTACCGTAAGCGGTGTACTTTGGGCAATTTTCCAAAACAATGCAGGAGGTGCTTGGGACAACGCTAAAAAGTCTTTTGAAGCAGGTGTTGAAATCAACGGTGTTATGACTTACAAAGGGTCGGAAGCTCACAAGGCAGCCGTCACTGGTGATACTGTAGGAGATCCATTTAAAGATACGTCTGGACCTTCAATGAACATCCTTATTAAATTAACCTGTCTTATTGGATTGGTAATTGCGCCAATCTTAGGAGGACACTCTTTTGAAGCAGAACAAACTCAAGACGTGAATGTAGAAGTTATCTATAATTCAGAAGATTCAGCAAAAGCATTCATTACCTATAGTAAAGTGGTGAGTAGTGACTCTGTAGTTGTTGTGGAGAAAACATTTAAAGGGACAGAACAAGAAGTTGAAGATGCAGTTGATGCATTTTTAAACGAGAATAGAACAAAATAGAACAACAGATTATGTCATAAAAAATCCCGCAATAGCGGGATTTTTTTGTTTGTAAAGTAATATTTTTAGAACAAACCGTTTATTTCAGCATCAATTTTGTTAATGATAAAACCAAGATCTTCTTCGTTTTCAACAAAATCTAAATCATCCACATCTATAATCAGTAACTTACCTTTATTATAGCCATGAATCCACGCTTCGTAGCGCTCGTTTAAACGACTGAGGTAATCGATACTTATAGAATTCTCATAGTCGCGACCACGCTTGTGAATTTGAGACACAAGGTTTGGAATAGAGCTTCTCAAATAAATAATAAGGTCTGGGCTTTGTACCAACGATTCCATAAGTCCAAAAAGCGACGAATAATTTTCAAAATCGCGATTGGTCATTAAGCCCATTGCGTGTAAGTTAGGCGCAAAAATATTAGCATCTTCATAGATCGTTCGATCCTGAATAATATTTTTCCCACTTTCGCGAATTTGTAACACCTGACGGAATCTACTGTTTAAAAAATATACTTGGAGGTTAAAACTCCAACGTTCCATTTGGTTATAAAAATCATCTAAATAGGGGTTGTCCACAACATCTTCTAGTTGGGCTTCCCATTTGTAGTGTTTCGCTAGTAATTGGGTTAAGGTTGTTTTACCTGCCCCAATATTTCCGGCAATAGCAACATGCATAATATCAATTGTTTATTAGTTGGTAGTGATGAAGAAATTCTTCGTCATAAATATACAAGGTTTGGTTGGTTACAAAAAACTGTTTAACTAAAATTTTAGGTAGGTTAAACATTAAAAACTCATTACTGTTTTTTAATTTATAGTAAATAGTATTATTTTTTTTTAAAAATAAGATGCCATTCCATAGTTTTATATCTGTAAATCCATCATGCGGAAGTTTCGAAATTAAACTTCCTGTATAACTATAACACTGCACCTCTTTTTCTGTTAGTACCCAGCAATAATTATAGTCACTGTCTAAACCAAGAATTTCATTTTGAAACGGTGCCGTTTTAATGCGTGTCTTAGAAGTGTTATAATCAAATAATTCTAGCTCTAAACTATTAGAATCAAATAACCAAAAGGTAGTGTCATTTCCGTACGATATATGTGACAACGTTCGCAAAGGACTTAACATGTTAAAGTCAATACTAATCAAATCTGCTAAGCGGTTATCCAAGAGAGTGACGCTATTAAAATCTTTATAAAACAAGGCAAGTTTAAGTGCATTAAACACAGAAACCTTATGAACCTCTCCTTTGCTTAAGTCGCTGAAATTTTGAATCCCTTGGTTATTTTTTTTAAAAAGAGCATTTGATTTTAGGAAATAAATAGATTCAAAAGAATCAATACCAACAAAACGATCCCATTCAACAGGAGTTGATTTAACAAGATTAGCAGTCAAGGACGTTTGACTAAACCCTAGACAGTTAATAAACAATATTAAATAGACTGCGTGTTTCATTTCGCTTTAAAAGTACAATTTTTCATTATTTATTTGTAACATTTTACGATTAAACTCGTCTAAAACAGTATTGTTACTAACACTCAACTTTTTAATTATGCTCACAAAAATGAAAGAAATGGAATCTCAACATGAACGTGAAAATGATAGAGATAACAACAGCATAAAGATCCAAATTGGGAACTAGATTTATGAGTAATTTAACGGTATATGATTAAACAATAAGTACTTTCGTGAAAGAAAATAAGACATTAAACTAATATTTAGCTATGCAATTTAGTCGCAAAACCATACTCCTTGGGTTTCTATTGTTGTTTTTAACAGCAAGTTCTGCCCAGAATTTTCAAGGCAAAGCCTATTATTTTTCCAAAACATCTGTTGATATGGATAGTTGGGGAGGTCGTCAAATGAGTGAAGATCAAAAAAAACAAATAGCAGATCGTATGCGCAGTATGTTTGAAAAAACCTATATTTTAAATTTTGATAGAGAAGCTTCAACCTACAAAGAAGAAGAGGTCTTAGAAGCACCTGGTGGACAACGTGGATTTGGTAGTTGGGGCAATAGTTTTTCAGCTGGATTGCAATACAAAAATATTAAGTCTCAACAATTTTTGCAAGATCAAGAATTTTTTGGAAAACAATTTTTAATATCGGACTCTTTGGCGAAACTCGATTGGAAGTTAGGAACCGAAACCAAACAAATCGGTCAGTATCTTTGTATGAAAGCGACGGCTACGAAACAAATCGATGAATTTGACTGGCGTAGCATGCGAAGAAAACCAAAGTCTAAAGAAACCAAAGAAGGGGAAGTCAAAAAAGATTCAACACTAACTACAGTTACAGAGGATATCGAAATTCCAAAAGAAACGGAAGTTACTGCTTGGTACACGCCTCAGATTCCTGTGAGCCAAGGTCCTGGAGACTTTTGGGGACTTCCAGGTCTAATACTAGAAGTAAACACAGATAAGACCACTATTTTGTGTTCAAAAATTATAATGAACCCTCAAGAGAAAGTACAAATCAAAGCCCCAGAAAAGGGTACTGTGGTTTCGCGTAAAGAATACAACGAAACGGTCAAGAAAAAAATGGAAGAAATGCGCACTATGTACGGAGGTCGTAGAAACAACCGCCGAAATTAAACAGATTCAAATTAACCAATTAGTTCATGAAAAATTTTATCACAATCATAGCCTTGGCAATGGGTATTGCTGGGTTTTCTCAAGTCAAACTAGAAGGTGTCATAAAAGATAGTTTAGGAAGTCCGCTAGAGCTCGCAAATGTGATCGCCATAAATAAGGCAACGAAATCCTTAGACTCTTATGGCATTACTAATGATAAAGGGCGGTTTCGTTTGGATCTAAAAAAGAACACCACCTATACCATCCAAGCCAGTTATATTGGAATGAAATCCTTAAATGAAGTTTTAGAAACTAGCGAAGAAAACATTAATCAAGACTTTACGCTTTTCGCAGACAATTCATTGGATGAAGTAGAATTGGTGTATGAAATGCCTGTTACCATTAGTGGAGACACCCTAGTTTATAACGCCGATTCTTTTAATACTGGAACTGAAAGAAAATTAGAAGATGTATTGAAAAACCTTCCTGGAGTTGAAATCAATGACGATGGTCAAGTCGAGGTCGAAGGTAAGGTTGTAAATAAATTAATGGTTGAAGGCAAAGATTTCTTTGATGGCGACACCAAATTAGCCACCAAAAATATTCCCTCTAATGCGGTGGATAAAGTACAGGTATTAAAAAACTATTCTGAAGTATCGCAATTGGGAGGCGTTACCAACAACCAAGATAATATTGCCATAAACATTAAATTAAAAGAGGGTAAGAAAAATTTCTGGTTTGGAAATATTACTGCGGGAGCAGGGGACTCCAAGGCGAATTCGTTGTATTTAGTCCAACCCAAATTATTCTATTACAGTCCTGAATACAGTGTTAATTTTATTGGAGACATCAATAATATAGGAGAAGTTGCTTTCTCGCGTCGCGATTATTTTAATTTTTCGGGGGGGTTCCAATCGCCAAGTCGAAGCAGCGGAACCAATTTGAGTTTAGGAAATAATGACATTGGATTTTTATTACTCCAAAACAATCGTGCTAAAGATATTAATACAAAGTTTGGTGCCGCCAATTTTAGTTGGTCCCCAAAAAAGACCTTGGATATCGGTGGATTCGCAATTTTTTCTAACAGTAAAAATGAACTGCAAGAAAACCGAAGTGTTCAGTACACAGTTGCACCTGCTGGGCTAGCTGATGAAGACACACAAAGTAATACTTCGCAAAATAATGATTTGGGGATGTTAAAGCTGACCACAAAATATCAGCCAAACGCCAACAACCAACTTGAGTATGAAGCTCTAGGAAATTTATCAAAAAGCACACAAGACCAACGTTTCAACTCGTCTTTAAATGGAAGTATAGACCAGCTAGAAACGACAAATCCGTATAGTTTTAATCAAAGTTTAAACTATTATTACACCTTGAACGAAACCAATATTTTTGCATTTGAAGCCCAACACCTCATAAAAGACGAAGACCCGTTTTATAACGCAATTCTTGAAGATAAAGCCAACTATGAAGGGACAGCAAACAGTCTTGGATTAGACGGGGCGCAATTGGATTATAACTTGGGTCAAGAAAAACGCGTACAGTCCAACCAATTGGATGCGAAATTGGATTATTGGAACATCTTAAATAAAAAAAGCAATATCAACCTAACGCTTGGAACCATTTTGAGCCACCAACAATTTGACTCTTATATTTTTCAATTTTTAGATAATCAAACAGAAGTGAGACCAACTCCTGTCATTGCAAACGGGGCGGCAACTAACGACATTGCTTATAACTTTTCGGATATGTACTTAGGAGTTCATTACCGTTTAAAATCAGGAAAATTTACCTTTACGCCCGGCGTTTCTGCGCATGCGTATGCGATTTCCAACCGACAAACAGGCGTAAAAACTACGGATAACTTTTTTAGGTTTTTACCGGATATGAATGTGATCTTTCAGATCAAAAAGAGTGAAACTTTGAATTTGAATTACCGCATGCAAACACAATTTACAGATGTATCCCAATTTGCGAGTGGCTTGGTTCTTAACAACTACAACTCCTTATTCTCGGGTTCTCCTGATTTGCAAAGTGCACTTTCACACAACGTAAACTTATCCTATTACAGTTTTAATATGTTTAATTACACCAACGTATTTGCAAATATTAATTACAATAAAAGCATTGACAATGTCCGAACGGTATCTCAGTTTGTACCTGGAAGTGTCATTCGTGTATCCACACCATTTAATTCTAATTTTGCCGATGAAAGCCTCTCAGCTAATGGACGTTTCCAGCGTACGTTTGGAAAGTTACGCGCCTCAGTGAGAGCAAATTTGAATTACTCTAAATTCAATCAATTCATACAAGACCGCCCTTCGGTTAACGAAAGTTTTTCGCAAACCTACAGAGCGCAATTACGCACAAATTTTAGAACAGCACCCAATGTCGATTTAAGTTACAGATACTCCATTCAGGATAATAATTTGGGGCCAAACAGCACTAAGTTTTTTACAAAAAGCCCTTCAATCGAAGTGGATGCTTTGATCTTAAAATCGTTTACATTTAAAACCGATTATTCCTATAACGACTTCAGTGATGAAGACCGCACGATTAATACCTACGAATTTTGGAATGCATCCTTATCTTACAGAAAAGATGAAGACGCTAAATTTGAATATGAAATCAGAGCAACAAACCTGTTGGATACCCGCTCACAAAATCAGAGTAGTGCTTCAAACATTTCGGTAAGTGCAACAGAATATTTTATTCAACCCCGTTATGTAACCTTTCGAGTGCGTTATGAGTTATAGGATCTATGTAGTTTAAATTCCAAAAGCATCTTTAATTGCATCTACATAATCCAGTTTTTCCCATGTGAATAGCTCAACATCTAAGGTTAAACTTTCGCCATTTGGTTGATGAAATATCTTTGTTACGGTTTTAGGTTCACGACCCATATGTCCGTATGCAGCCGTTTCGCTGTAAATAGGACTGCGCAGTTTTAAGCGTTTTTCGATGGCTGCAGGACGTAAATCAAATAATGTTGCAATTTTATCAGCAATTTCACCATCGGTTAAATTAAAAGGACTTGTGCCATAAGTGTCCACAAAGACTCCCATAGGTTCGGCCAAACCAATGGCATAACTAACCTGCACCAAAACCTCTGAACAAAGTCCGGCTGCTACCATATTTTTTGCGATGTGACGTGTTGCATATGCTGCACTACGATCCACCTTACTTGGGTCTTTTCCAGAAAATGCACCACCACCATGTGCCCCTTTTCCACCATAGGTATCTACAATAATTTTTCGTCCCGTGAGGCCCGTATCACCGTGAGGTCCTCCAATCACAAACTTTCCTGTTGGATTGATATGATATTTGATTTCGTCATTAAATAAATCCTGAATATGAGACGGCAGTTTTGCAACCACTCTAGGGATTAATTTTGTTTTTAAATCCTCTCGGATTTTTGCTAACATAGCAGTTTCTTCATCAAAATCGTCGTGTTGCGTAGAGATGACAATCGCATCAATTCGTTTTGGGGTATTGTCATCGTCATATTCAATCGTCACCTGACTCTTGGAATCGGGTCTTATATAAGTAATGTCAGTACCTTCGCGGCGCATCGCTGCGAGTTCAATTAATATACGGTGCGACAGGTCTAATGCCAAAGGCATATAGTTTTCGGTTTCGTTTGTGGCATAGCCAAACATCATTCCTTGATCGCCAGCACCTTGCTCTTCATCGCCTCTGTCCACCCCACGATTGATATCTTCGGATTGCTCATGAATTGCTGAAAGTACCCCACAAGAATTCCCGTCAAACATATACTCTCCTTTGGTATAACCAATTTTATTGATGGTATCACGTGCAATTTTTTGCACATCTAGATAGGTTTTAGACTTAACTTCCCCTGCTAATATCACTTGACCGGTGGTTACCAAGGTTTCGCAAGCCACTTTTGAGTCTGGATCAAAAGCCAAAAAATGATCGATTAAAGCATCACTAATTTGGTCCGCGACTTTATCTGGATGACCTTCTGAAACACTTTCGGATGTAAATAAATAACTCATAAACAGTTTTTTATGAGAACAAAATGAGGATTGCAGGGCTGGTGGAGTAGTATGTACTGCTTTAGCTTTTTTTAATGAGGTTGCAATCAGATCAAATTTGTCCTCGGTATTATGCTGCAAACTTACTAAATATAGAACGAATAAAAAAGTTATATTCCATATCTCCATAATAGATTTTTAAATATTTAGGTTACTTTTACGGTCTATTATTTTAGAATGAATCGGATTTTAGGGTGTCTTTTTGGATGTATGGTCTTCTTTGGGTTTTCGCAAGAAAATCCTAGCAGCAGCTTTATCGATGTTAATTATTTCAAAGGATACATACCCCTTCATAACAAAGATATTCTTCATTTAATTCAAGGACATCCAGAAGGTACTATTATTGGTTGGAACCGTCGAACCACTGGAAAAAAAGAGTGGCAGCAGCGCTATAATTATCCAGATTATGGAGCCTCTTTTATGTATCAAGATTTAAAAAATGAGACTCTAGGGAATACGTTTGGGTTTTATGGACACTTTAATTTTTATTTTTTCAAACGCCGATTGATGTTCCGAGTTGGGTCAGGTGTTGTAGCAGCATCAAACCCGTATGATAAAAATTCAAACCCCAAAAACAACGCATTTGGTTCAAAACTATTAGCGAGTTCTTATCTAATGTTAAATTATAATAAACCGAGATTGTTAGGCCCTTTAGGGGTTCAAACAGGACTGGTATTTTTTCATGCCTCTAATGGGAATTTTAAAGCGCCCAATACCAGTGTGAATACCATTGCATTAAATTTTGGATTAAATTATGATTTAGATGGGAAGGAAGCTATTTACGAAGCACCCGCAGAATATACTCCTGTTTCCAAAAAAGTCAAATACAATTTTGTACTGCGTTCTGGATTCAATCAAACAGACGTGGTCGGCAGTGAACAGTTTCCTTTTTATACACTTTCAGCTTATGCGGACAAGCGCATTAATTTTTTTAGTGCTCTTCAATTGGGTGTGGAGGCATTTTTCTCAAAAGCTTTAGAAGAAGAAATACACTACCGAAGTGTTGCATTCCCTGAAATGCCATCAGACCCAGAAGCCGATTATAAACGTGTAGGAGGTTTTTTAGGCTATGAATTATTTATCAATAATTGGTCAGTGGTCGCTCAACTAGGATATTATTTGTATTACCCCTATGATTTTGAAGGACGCGTCTATAATAGACTTGGTTTTAAATATTATTTTAGTGAAAAATGGTTTGGGACAGTTTCTGTTAAATCGCATATTGCGACTGCAGAATCTGTTGAATTTGGAATAGGAATTCGATTATAACATGAAGAAATTAGTTTACATACTTGTATTGTTTTCAACCCTTTCTTGCGACCAAAAAGATGCCTGGGACTGCATTCAAACCTCAGGAACTCCAGCAACACTAGAATTGAGAGTTGATCCTTTTGAAAAAATACTCGTTAATAGAGATATCGAACTGGTCGTTAAACAAGGTCAGGATTATAAAGTTGAAATTCAAACCGGAGAAAACTTAATGGATTCAATTGAAGTCATCGTTCTAGGAAATGAACTTCAATTAACCAACCCTAATACTTGTAACTTTGTAAGAGCTTATGGGCAAACCAAAATAATCGTAACCACTCCAGTCCTTAAAGCAATTAGGAGTAGCACTCAATATTTAACGTCTTCTGAAGGCGTTTTAACTTTTGAAGATCTACAGCTTATTTCAAAGGATTTTAATTCGAATTACATAAGCTCAGGGGATTTTAAAATGACTGTCAATACACAAAGTCTTAGCGTGGTAGCCAATAACTTATCAGGATTCACAATTTCAGGCTCTACAGATGCACTTTTTATAGGTTTTTATGCTGGCTTGTGTGCCTTTAATGGTGCGGATCTTATTGCCCAAGACGTCACTATATTTCAAAGAAGTAGTCATGATATCATAGTGAATCCGCAACAATCTTTAGAGGGTGAAATCAGAAGCGTAGGGGATGTGATTAGTGTTCATACACCGCCCGTAGTTGAGGTTGAAGAATATTATTCAGGTCAATTACTGCTTTTAGATTGATTATAATCCACTTAGCAGCACATTTTAAACGCATTCTAAGAATCAATCTCCTAAAGTAATTCACCAAAAAAAGCCCTTTAAAATATAATTTATCGACTTCAGGCCTATTTTCATTGAATTATCTATAAATTTCCTACGTAAGTCACGAAAAAAAGAAATTAAGTTTTTTTTTGTACAAAATATATATACTTTAGCTCCTTATTATAATACTATGACATCCGTAAATTACATTTTTTATAGCTTTTATTATTTCTTTTTTAGAAAAGAAACCGAGGCAGTGTGTATGTAATTTATCAATATAAATTTTAAATATAAGTCTCGATGTAAATATCGGGATTTTTTTTTATGACAAAAAAAGTAGCCATACAAGGAATAGAAGGATCATTCCATCACATTGTTTCTCAAACCTATTTTGAGGAAGCAGTTGAGGTGCAACCTTACCTATCATTCAGCGAAGTTGTGGAGAGCTTAATATCCAAAACTTCGGATGTGGCAATTATGGCATTAGAAAACTCTATTGCAGGTTCGATTATTCCAAACTATGCACATATCAACGATCAGGATTTACATATTACTGGGGAGTGTTTTTTAGAAATTCAACATAACTTGATGGCGCTCAAAGGACAATCTATTCAAGATATTAAAGAAGTTTTTTCGCATCCGATGGCATTATTGCAGTGTAAAGAATTTTTTAAACAATATCCTCACATAAAATTAATCGAAGATACCGATACTGCAGAGGTAGCTAAACGTATTTATAAACACCAACTTCAAGGCATTGCTGCGATTGCGAGCGTAGAAGCTGCACAGCTATTTGAGTTGGAAATACTCGCAAATAGTATTCAAACAATTAAACACAATGAAACTCGATTTGTCGTTGTAGAACGAGCCCCATCTTCACAAAACGCGACAATAATAAATAAAGCCTCTGTCAAATTTTTATTGGATCACAAACGCGGGAGTTTAGCAGCAATGCTCAATGTGATGAGTGATTGTAATTTGAATTTAACCAAAATACAATCCTTACCAAAGATTGATACTCCTTGGAAATATGCCTTTTTTGTGGATATTACTTTTGAAACGTGCTCCGATTACGAAAAAGGAAAAGCCATTATGAAACTCATGGCTGAAGAATTTAAAATCTTAGGGGAATATAAAAACGCAAAAAAATAATGGTTACCGCCAATCGATTACATACCGTTGAAGAATACTACTTCTCTAAAAAATTAAGAGAGGTCCATGCAATGAAAGCGACAGGTGCGCCTATCATCAATTTGGGTATTGGAAGCCCTGATTTGGCACCGCCAAAAAACGTCATTTCTGCCATTACCGATAGTTTGACGGATGCCTCAGCCCATAAATATCAAAGCTATCAAGGGCTGCCAGAACTTCGTTCTGCTATGGCAGACTTTTATAAAACCCATTATAACGTCAGTCTGAATTCTGACAACGAAGTCTTACCTCTAATTGGGAGTAAAGAAGGAATTATGCATATTTCAATGGCATATCTTAACGAAGGCGATGCTGTTTTAATTCCAAATCCAGGCTATCCAACCTATACCTCCGTCACGAAATTAGTAGGGGCAGATCCTATTTTTTATGACTTAAAAGCAAGTTCCAACTGGCAACCAGATTTAGCAGCTTTAGAAGCTATAGACCTTTCTAAGGTTAAGCTAATGTGGGTCAATTATCCACACATGCCAACTGGGACTTTAGGAAATCAAACCGCATTAAAATCACTGGTTGCGTTTGCTAAAAAACATGCTATTTTACTTGTTAATGACAACCCTTACAGTTTTATTTTAAATGAGCAACCCTCTAGTATTTTTAATATTGAAGGTGCAAAAGAGGTTTGTTTAGAACTAAATTCTTTAAGTAAAACCTTTAACATGGCCGGATGGCGTGTAGGAATGTTAACGGGTTCGGCAGAACATTTACAAAACGTGATTAAAGTTAAAAGTAATATGGATTCGGGAATGTTTTATGGCATTCAAAAAGGAGCAATTGAAGCACTTAACAGTTCCAAAAACTGGTTCAATGATTTAAATAAAATCTATGCGGAACGTCGTGCGCTTGTATGGGAATTGGCCACCGCACTAAATTGTACGTTTGAAACAACGACTTCAGGAATGTTTGTATGGGCTAAATTACCATCAGCAGTAAAATCAGAAGCATACATCGATTCTATATTGCATCAGCATCACATATTTATTGCCCCAGGGACTATTTTTGGGAGCAATGGCGAAGGCTATATTCGGTTTTCATTATGTGCACCAAAAGAAAGTATTCAATCTGCCATAAATCGCGTGTTATGAAACAGGTAAGCATTATAGGGGTTGGATTAATTGGCGGGAGTTTTGCTTTGGATTTAAAACACTTTATTCCAGAAGTTCATATCACAGGAATTGATCAAAATGAAACGCATTTAACAGAAGCTATATCCCTAGGGATTGTGGATCAAATAGGGAGTATGAATTCCCTCAAGACCGCAGATTTAGTTGTATTGGCAATTCCTGTTAATGCAGCACTAAAAATATTGCCTCAGGTTTTAAATTTAATTTCAGACCAAGCGGTAGTGATAGATATGGGCTCTACCAAAGAAGCGATTTGTAAAGCCGTTTCAACACATCCAAGACGGGCTCAATTTTTAGCAACACATCCTATTGCGGGAACTGAATTCTCTGGACCTTCCGCAGCAATCAATGGCTTGTTTAAAAATAAAACAAATATTATTTGTGAGGTCGAAAAAACCTTACCCAACTTAGGGGAGTCAGTTTTGTCAGTATTCAAAACCATGGGAATGCATTTGCGGTTTATGGCGGCAAAGGATCATGATAAACACATTGCGTATGTGTCTCACTTGTCACATATTAGCTCTTTTATGTTAGGAAAAACAGTGATTGAGAAAGAGAAAAATGAACGTAATATTTTTGATATGGCAGGCAGTGGATTTGAATCCACAGTACGATTGGCTAAAAGTTCGCCTGACATGTGGACCCCTATTTTTGAACAAAATAAAGACAATGTTATAGAAACGCTTACCGAGTATATTCAAAATTTAAACCAATTTAAAGCCTTTATGGAGAAAGACGATTTTGAAGCAGTACACAACGAAATGAAAAACACAAATTATATAAAACAAATATTAAAAGGAATTGCTTAATAATAACAAAAAATGGAAAACAAAAAAGAACTAGGAAATTGGTTGAATGAATTAAATCTCGATCACCCTTTAGTAATCGCTGGCCCTTGTAGTGCCGAGACCGAAGAACAAGTATTAAGAATTGCGCATGAGCTAAAAGACACGGATGTAAGCTATTATCGTGCTGGAATTTGGAAACCTCGAACACGCCCTGGAAACTTTGAAGGTGTGGGAGCATTGGGTCTAAAATGGCTTCAAAAAGTAAAGGAGGAAACCGGTTTAAAAACAGCAACAGAAGTTGCCAACAGAGCCCACGTAGAATTGGCTTTAGAGCACGATATTGATTTATTATGGATCGGTGCTCGATCTACAGTAAGTCCATTTATTGTACAAGAAATTGCTGATGCTTTACAAGGAACTGATAAAGTAGTTTTGGTTAAAAATCCAGTAAACCCAGATTTAGCGTTATGGCTAGGAGCAATTGAGCGTTTGGCAACAGCTGACATCAAAAACTTAGGCGTTATCCATAGAGGATTTTCATCCTATGAAAAAACAAAATATAGAAATACACCAGAGTGGCAAATGGCGATTGAACTGCAAACAAAGTTTCCAGACCTTCCATTAATCAATGACCCTTCTCATATTACAGGAAAACGGGATATGATTTTTGATGTGTCTCAAACCGCATTGGACTTAAACTTTGATGGATTGATGATTGAAACACATTTTGACCCTGATAATGCCTGGAGTGATGCAGCACAACAAGTAACACCAACGTCTTTGATTCAAATTATGAAAGATTTAAAAATTAGAAAAGAATCGACTCCAGAAGTGGCGTATAACGATCAGCTTACAAATTTGCGTGCACAAATAGATGTGATGGACAACCAATTGCTTGAAACCTTAGGAAAGCGAATGAAAGTTGCTGAAAGCATTGGAACTCTTAAAAAACAAGAAAACGTTGCGGTGCTACAAAGCAAACGTTGGAATGAGATTTTAGGGAAGATGGTTCTCGAAGGTGAACAACACAACTTGAGTGAAGAGTTTATTCTCAAACTGTTTAAAGCAGTGCACCAAGAATCGATTAACCACCAAGAACAAATTCTGAATAGATAAAACAAAAAAAAGCCTCGCATTGCGAGGCTTTTTTTATAAGACTATTGTTCTGTTATTTGATAGAAAAATCAAATACAGACTGATTTGTACGCCCTTGAGGGACATTTCCTTGGTAAATAAAACAATATTCACCAGGCTCTAAACTTTCAGGAACTACCGTAAATTTGTTATTTCCGATAGTTTCAATCGTAAATGGAAGGGATGCTTTTGGATCGATTCCATTACTGCTTGTAAACATATTTGATTTTGAAGTAATCACTTCTCTTAAGTTTTTTGACTTTTTTACTCTCATTTTAACCAATACAAACTCATTCGGAGAGGATGCAACTCGAAACCACCAATTAAACAATCCGGGTTGTTTACCTTGGAAGTTTTGCATATTATCAGCCCCTGTATCGGGATCAAAAATAAATGTAAATTCTGGAGACCTTGAACTAATCACATTATTAGAAGTTCTTTTTGGCAACTGCGATTTTACCTTCGCGTTAATCAATCCAGAAACTAATTGTTGTGCAGCTGCATTTTGGTTTGTTCCCGAAAAAACAGAAGCCAAGATTGGTTTAAGCGTATCGTCATCTCCTAAATAATAAATCCCTGTTTTGGATTTTGTGCTAAACTGAGCTTTTTGCATAACCAAGGCAATCACCTCGGAAGATACGCCAGATTCTTTTAATTTTGACAATGCAGAAATGGAAGAGTCAAAATCAACATCTGAAGAGTTGATCTTACTCAAAATTATGGTTTCATCAAAACCTAATTCTTTCATTTGAATAATAGATTCATTTGTAACAACCTCTTGCGCCTTAGTAAATTGTAGTGTTACAGTAAGTAACAAAACAAACAGTGTAATTTTTTTCATATCTTAAGTTAAATTGGATTTCAAAGATAGAACAAAATATATTAAAAAGAAATGTGTTTCTTTGTCTATATATTTAAACACACTAATGATAGGAACTGTCTATAAATCTACAGGGAGTTGGTACTCTGTTAAATCTCAAGAAGGAGTGTTCTATGAGTGCCGTATCAAAGGTAAATTCCGTATCAAAGGAATTAAAAGTACCAACCCATTAGCCGTTGGAGATCGTGTAGATTTTGATTTAGAAACAAGTAACAATACTGAAACAGGGGTCATTACAACGATTCACCCTCGGACTAATTATATCGTTCGGAAATCAGTCAACCTTTCTAAACAGACCCATATTATTGCGAGTAATATTGATCAAGTGTTTTTGTTAATCACAATTGATAACCCCCCTACATTTACAAGCTTTATCGATCGTTTTTTAGCAACCACCGAAGCCTATGCTATAAAAGCTATTTTACTCTTTAATAAGGTTGATGTTAATGATGAACCCACTCAAAAAATCGTTCAAGAATTATCAGCACTCTATGAAGGTATAGGCTACCAATGTTTGAGTATTTCTGCTAAAACAGGTGAGAATATTGAAGCCGTAAAAACCTTAATGACCGGAAAATCTAGCATGTTTGCGGGACATTCAGGCGTTGGAAAATCGACCTTAGTCAATGCCATTGAACCTGGATTGAATATAAAAACAAAAGAAATTTCAGATCAGCACAAACAAGGACAGCACACCACAACCTTTGCAGAAATGTTTGATTTGAGCTTTGATGCTCGAATCATTGATACCCCGGGTATCAAAGGATTTGGTGTTGTGGATATGGAACCCGCTGAAGTCGATCATTATTTTCCAGAGTTGTTTGCTTTAAAACAATCCTGTAAATTTAATAACTGTCTGCATTTACACGAACCCCAATGTGCGGTTAAATTAGCCCTCGAAAATAACCAAATAGCGGCCTCGCGCTACAAAAGTTACACACAAATTTTGGAAGGGGATGACGAACATTACCGAACGGATAACTACGAGCCAAAATGAGAGCAGTCATTCAAAGAGTATCAGAAGCAAGCGTAACCATTGAGGGTAAGAAAGTCGCGGAAATCGCTTCGGGCTTGGTAGTACTTTTAGGGGTTACGGATTCCGATACACTCGAAGATATTCGTTGGCTAAGCAATAAACTAACCAATCTCCGTATTTTTAATGATGCCGATGGTCTTATGAACACCTCTCTGAAGGACAGCAATGGATCGGCGATTGTGGTGAGCCAGTTTACGCTGTATGCACAAACAAAAAAAGGCAACCGCCCAAGTTATATCAAAGCTGCCAAACCCGCAATTGCAAAACCGTTGTACGAGCAATTTGTGCGTCAATTTGAAAATGATTTAGGACAACCCATCCAAACAGGTGCGTTTGGTGCGGATATGAAAGTCGCACTTTTAAATGATGGCCCTGTAACAATTATTATCGATTCAAAAGCCAAAGAATAAGGAGTTGTTTTTGATGCCGTTATTTTAGTGAATATAATTTGATTTCTTTTCAACATTGACTAGTTTAGTAGTTCAATAATTTTCTCATAAAATGAACCTTCAAAACGCACAAAAAACCGTCGATAATTGGATTAACGCACATGGTGTTCGCTATTTTAACGAACTCACTAATATGGCGCAACTTACAGAAGAAGTGGGCGAAGTGGCTCGTATTATTTCAAGACGTTATGGCGAACAAAGTGAAAAAGAAAGCGACAAAAATAAAGACCTTGGTGAAGAATTAGCCGATGTTTTATTCGTTGTTCTTTGTTTAGCCAATCAAACTGGTGTAAATTTGCAAGACGCTTTTGATAAAAAGTTAGCGCTAAAAACCAAACGGGATCACAACCGTCATCATAGCAACGAAAAACTAAAATAAATTTTGCATCTTTTCCTTCAAAATTCAACCCTAAACCCAAGTACCGATATTACGATTACAGGGTCTAAAAGCGAGTCCAACCGGCTCTTATTGCTAAAAGCATTGTTTAAAAATTTGGAGATTCAAAACGTCTCCAATTCAGATGACAGTCAATATATGCTCAAAGCATTAGATTCCGAAGCGCCTCTAGTCGATATCCACCACGCCGGAACCGCCATGCGTTTTTTGACCGCCTATTTTGCCACTTTAGAAGGAAAGACAACCTTGCTGACAGGATCGCAAAGAATGCAAGAACGTCCAATTAAAATTTTAGTGGACACTCTAAGAGCTTTAGGAGCAGACATAGAATATGATAAAGAGGAAGGCTATCCCCCCTTACGAATTACTGGAAAAATGCTACTCAAGGACGAAGTCCGAATGAAAGCGAATGTGAGTAGTCAGTATATTTCCGCATTGTTACTGATGGCGACCAAACTAAAAAATGGATTGACATTACACCTTGAAGGTAAAATAACTTCGATTCCTTACATCAAAATGACCCTTTCATTATTAGAGCAACTCGGCGTTGAAACCAGCTTTGAAGGTCAAGTGATACAGGTGAAACCCTATTTAGAAACCGTTTCAAAAACGGTTGTTGTAGAATCAGATTGGTCGTCGGCATCCTATTTTTATAGTATTGTAGCTTTAAGTCCAGTGGGGACTCAAATTAATTTAAGCACGTATAAAAAAGAGAGTTTACAAGGCGATTCGGTTTTGCAAGAAATTTATACTCACTTAGGCGTTCAAACAATCTTTGAAGGATCTAAAATCAACATCACAAAAATTAATAACAACTTGCCAGAAAGCTTAGATTTAGATTTAGCCAATGCGCCGGATATTGCACAAACTATTGTGGTAAGCTGTTTAGGGCTTCAAATAAAGTGTAATCTTATTGGTTTACACACCTTGAAAATTAAAGAAACCGACCGTTTAGAGGCCTTGAAAAATGAGATCTATAAATTCGGAACATCCATTGAAATTACCGATGACAGTTTACAGCTCTCAGAACCCAAACCCTTGAGCTCTGGTGCAGTTGTAGCAACCTATAACGATCATCGAATGGCGATGGCATTTGCGCCCTTAGCACTTAAAACCTCATTTTCTATAAATGAGGCCGAAGTCGTTTCAAAATCCTTTCCAGATTTCTGGGATAATTTAAAACAATTAGGGTTCAATATCTCCAATTCCTAAAAATAAAGGATCAAATACTTGACAACGCCTATTTTGAGGTCGTATATTCGCAGCTTGATATTAAAATCATATATGAAACGAGCATGCTAAAATTAGTGTTTCCTAAGGGAATGACTAATAATGAACCTGCCTGCGGCAGGGAGCATGTCACCTTTTTAAAATAATAGATATAGACACATGAAATTATCGCATTTTAACTTTGAATTACCAGACGAATTATTAGCAGAATATCCAGCCGAAAACAGAGATGAGTCGCGACTCATGGTTCTTAATAGGAAAGAGCAAACCATTGAACATAAAATGTTCAAAGACGTCATTGATTATTTTGATGAGGACGATGTGATGATTCTGAACGACACCAAAGTATTCCCAGCACGTTTGTTTGGAAATAAAGAAAAGACAGGGGCTCGAATTGAAGTTTTTCTTCTTAGAGAACTCAATGCAGAACAACGTTTGTGGGATGTGTTAGTAGATCCAGCTCGAAAAATTAGAATTGGCAATAAACTCTATTTTGGAGAGGATGAATCTTTAGTGGCTGAGGTTATCGATAACACAACTTCTAGAGGGCGTACCCTTCGTTTTTTGTATGACGGCTCTTATGAAGAATTTAGAAAAAAACTAACAGAACTTGGTCAAACCCCTTTGCCTAAATACATCAACAGAGATGTTGAGCCAGAAGATGAAGAGCGTTACCAAACAATTTATGCCAAAAATGAAGGTGCCGTTGCTGCGCCAACAGCAGGGCTTCACTTTTCTAGGCATTTATTGAAGCGTTTAGAAATTAAGGGAATTAATTTTGCTGAAGTCACGTTACACGTTGGATTAGGAACCTTTAACTCTGTTGAAGTAGAAGATCTATCCAAACATAAAATGGACAGTGAAGAAATTAAGATCCCTGCTTCAACCGCAACAACGATTAATAAAGCTTTGGTTGAAAAACGTCGTATTTGTGCCGTTGGAACTACTGCCATGCGAACGATTGAAAGTTCGGTATCTTCTAAAGGCAACTTAAATGAATTTGAAGGTTGGACGAATAAATTTATTTTCCCGCCGTATGATTTTTCAATTGCAAACTGTATGATCACAAATTTTCATACACCAAAATCAACACTTTTAATGATGACTGCTGCTTTTGGAGGTCATGATTTTATAAAGAGAGCCTACGAAGAAGCGGTAAAAGAAAAATATAAGTTTTATAGCTATGGTGATGCCATGCTGATTATATAAACTCCAAAATTGAAAGCCTCCTCAAGAGGCTTTTTTTAGAGATCAATTGTTTTTATTCATTATGAATTCCACTAAAAAAGACATACGCGCATTATCAAAAGAGGAGTTAAGAGCCTTTTTTGTTACGCATGGAGATCAGGCCTTTAGAGGAACTCAGGTTTATGAGTGGCTTTGGCAAAAAGGTGCACACCACTTCGAGGACATGACTAATTTGTCCAAAGATACCCGTCAGATGTTGGACGAAAATTTTAGCATCAACCATATTGAAGTGGACTCCATGCAACGCAGTACGGATGGCACTATCAAAAACGGCATTCGACTTCATGACGGGATGATTGTAGAATCGGTACTCATTCCAACCGCCAAACGATCCACCGCTTGTGTATCCTCTCAAGTAGGGTGTAGTCTTGACTGTAAATTCTGTGCAACCTCGCGTCTCAAACGCATGCGAAACCTTAACCCCGATGAGATTTACGATCAAGTTGTCGCAATTGATAAACAGAGCAAATTATACCATAACCGTCCCCTTTCCAATATCGTATTTATGGGGATGGGAGAGCCGTTAATGAATTATAATAATGTACTTAAAGCGATTGATAAAATCACCTCCAAAGAAGGGCTGGGGATGTCGCCAAAACGAATTGTTGTTTCCACTTCTGGAGTGCCTAAAATGATTAAAAAAATGGCAGACGATCAGGTTAAATTTAATTTAGCGGTTTCGCTCCATTCAGCTATTGACAGTATTCGCACCTCCATTATGCCATTCAATGAAACGTTTCCTTTGAAAGATTTAAGGGAAGCACTTCAACATTGGTATGCAGCTACCAATCGGATTATTACCTATGAGTATGTCGTTTGGGAAGGTATCAACGATACCAAAACGGACGTTGAGGCACTGATAAAATTTTGTCAATTTGCACCTAGTAAAGTCAATCTTATTGAATACAACCCTATTGACGATGGCGTGTTTCAACAGGCCAGTACAACCGCAATCGACTTGTATGTTTCCATGTTAGAAGCAAAAAATATCACGGTTACTGTTCGCCGATCCCGAGGTAAAGATATTGATGCTGCTTGTGGACAACTCGCCAATAAGACCTAAAAAAGTTTGTTTCAAAAACTATTAAGGAGCTGGATTTGGGATGACTGCATGAATTGCATCGATACGTTCTAAAGTTTCCTGTGATAATTCAGTGTGAATACTTTCTATGTTTTCTTTTAGTTGCTCCAGGGTTGTAGCCCCGATAATATTACTTGTTACAAAAGGTCTTTGATTGACAAAAGCCAAAGAAAGCGTTGTAAGGCTGATCCCTAAATCTTTTGCGAGTTGTAAATACTGTTTTGTAGCTTCAGTGGATTGCGCACTGCTATAGCGTGCAAAACGTGGAAATAATTTGAGACGTGCATTGTCTGCAGCGGTGCCCTCTATATATTTTCCAGAGAGGACTCCAAACGCTAAAGGTGAGTAAGCAAGAAGTCCAATATTTTCCCTCAAAGAAACTTCTGCTAAATCTCCTTCAAATACTCGATTCAACATTGAATAAGCATTTTGAGTGGTACTAATCGGAATTAAATTATCTTTTCGAACTTCTTCTGCACAACGCATTGCTCCCCATGCTTTTTCATTCGACAAGCCAATTGCTCTAATTTTTCCAGCATCGACAAAGGATTTTAAAGCGTGTAAAACTTCATTAAAATTATCGACCCATGGATCGTTTGGACTGGGTTTAAAATCGCGTACACCAAATGTATTGGTGTGGCGTTCTGGCCAATGTAATTGATATAAATCAATATAATCTGTTTGCAAGCGAGCGAGTTCTAAGTGTAAAGCTTCTTTGATAGTATCTGCACTAAACCCTGCTGTTCTGATATGAGCTGTATAGTCACCAGTTCCCGCAATCTTACTTGCAATGATGACTTTATCTCTTGTTTTATTTTTTTTGAGCCAAGTACCTATATACTTACTGGTTCGCCCTTGAGTTTCAGCAGTGGCTGGCACCGGATACAACTCGGCTGTATCAATAAAATTAACGCCGTGTTCTAAAGCATAATCCATTTGAGCATGACCTTCAGCTTCTGTGTTTTGATTTCCCCAGGTCATCGAGCCGAGGCAGATTTTACTGACCTTGATATTCGTGCCTGAAAGTGTAGTATATTTCATGTGTTTACTGTATTGATTTTAACAGTCACACCTGCTTTCTGCAGCCAGGTGTGACAACCATTTAATCCTTTTCTTGTATATCAAGTTTTTAGTTGTAGATGTTTTTAATTAATCGTTATTTAAAAGCTTTGTTATCTCATCTAATTTTGGCGTCAAAACCACTTCAATACGTCTGTTTTTGGCTTTGCCTTGGGTTGTTTCGTTAGTTGCAATTGGCGCAAATTCTCCACGTCCGGCTGCTGTTAGACTTTCGGGTTTGATTGCTTCATTTTCATTTAAAATTTGAACGATTGCTGTGGCACGTTTGGTAGATAAATCCCAGTTATTAGCAATTTGTCCCCCACTAGAAAAGGGATCATTATCGGTATGACCTTCAATGAGTACTGCAATATCAGGATTCTCCGCTAAAACACTTCCAAGTTGCTCGATCGCCTGTCGTCCTTCAGATCCAACCGCCCAGCTACCCGACTTGAAAAGTAATTTATTTTCCATAGACACATAAACTTTTCCATCGCGTTGTTCAACGGTTAATCCTTTGCCTTCAAAAGCGGTGAGTGCTTTTGAAATCGCATCTTTTAAGTCCCGCATCGCTTGGTCTTTTGAAGCGATTAGAGTTTCTAATTCTGCGATGCGTTGCGAGCGTTCTTGCATGTCCGCTTCTAACTTCAAAAGCCGATCATTTTCTGCCGCTAAGGCCAATTCTTTGGCGTTTAATTGTGCTAAAAGTTCTCTGTTTTTTTGCACATTATCAGCAATGGCTTTAGAACTATTTTGCTCCAAGGCTGTATAAGAATCATTTAGCGCATCGTGTTTTTTTTGAAGCCCAGTTAGATCTTGCTGAAGTTGATTCCGTTCCAAAAGCGTTGCATCGTACTCATTTTGTAATTGATCATATTGATTTTGAAGTGCATTTTTATCACTTAAAATACTATCGCTATCAGCGTTTAAGGAGTCGTAGTCATTTTTAAGATTCGTGTATTTACCCTCTAATTCTTTGTATAGTTTAGAAGAAACACAAGAGTTGAAAGTAAAAACAACAAGAGTTAAAATTAAAAGTTTTTTGGTCATTGTATATTAATTTATAAATTAGTTTTTATTGTAATTCAACCAAAACAGGACAGTGGTCGCTGTGTACTGCTTCAGAAAGGATAACGGCGCGTTTTAATTTTTCTTGTAAGGGCAGAGAAACTAATGTGTAGTCCAACCGCCACCCTTTGTTGTTGGCTCGTGAATTTGCGCGATAACTCCACCAGCTATAATTATGTGGTTCGGAATTAAATTCGCGAAAGGCATCTACAAAACCACTCTTTAAAAATTGACTCATCCAAGCACGTTCTTCAGGTAAAAACCCAGACACATTTTTATTTCTCACAGGATCATGAATATCAATTGCCTCATGACATATATTATAATCGCCACAAATAATGAGATTAGGAACGTCTTTTTTTAGTGTATTTATATAGTCTTGAAACAAATCCATATACTCGAGCTTGTGCTCTAAACGCGCTAAGTTTGTTCCCGAAGGAAGGTATAAACTCATCACAGATGCTCCATCAAAATCTGCCCGAATGTTGCGTCCTTCAAAATCCATCGATTCAATTCCTGTTCCAAAAACCACATTGTTTGGTTTGGTTTTGGATAAAATGGCCACGCCGCTGTATCCTTTTTTTTGAGCACTGAACCAATAATTATAAGAATAACCCGCAGCCTCAAAAACACTCAAGTCGAGTTGATCTTCTTGCGCTTTTATTTCTTGTAAACAGATGACGTCAGGGTTGGCACTTTTCAGCCAATCGATAAATCCTTTTTTGAGCGCAGCTCGAATACCATTAACGTTGTAAGAAATAATTTTCATCTTATAGGATAATAATTTTAGCTAAAATAATTAATAGAGTACTTTTACCCTAAATATTTAGTCTTGTTTTAATGAAAACTATCAACAAAATATTTTAGGTTGTTTTTAGTTTAAGAGTCATGATGAAGTACTGTTTTACCATTTTACTCATTTTATCCTTCACACATTCCTGGTCTCAAGAAGTGTCATCTTTGTATAGGACAAAGAAATTGGCGGTTAAGGACTCGATTCAAATTGACAGTGTAAGCATCAATCCTTCTAATTTTTCCATATCAAATTTAAAGAATGAAGTTATTCCCTCTTCATTATACACTATAGATTTTGAAAATGCATTGCTCACGTTTGATACCAGAGTGCAAACGGATTCTATAAAAATTACGTATTTAAGTTATCCGCAATTTCTTACTAAAACATATCAAGAATTAGACGAACGCATCATTGTGAACAGTACGGGAAATCTCCAAAACTTATATAAATTGTCACAACCAAACTCAAATCGTGTGATGGTGCCATTTGATGGTTTGGCATCCTCAGGGAGTATTTCAAGAGGCGTAACTATTGGAAATAATCAAAATTCGGTTTTAAATAGTGAACTCGACCTTCAAATTAGCGGTAAGTTAAATGACAAAGTGACTTTACGAGCTTCTATTCAAGATTCAAATATTCCTTTGCAAGAAAGTGGTTATTCGCAACAGTTGGATGAATTTGATCAAGTTTTTATTGAAGTTTTTAGTGAGCGTTGGCGAATTAGAGCTGGGGATATTGATTTAAAAAATTCACACTCTTATTTTTCACAATTTTCTAAACGTGTTCAAGGTCTTTCATTGACAACTAATTTTAAAAATGAAGATTCTGAATTCACTGCTTTTACAGCCGGAGCTCTTGTTCGTGGTCAATTTTCATCGAGTCAATTTGTAGGGCAAGAAGGCAATCAAGGACCCTATAAGCTAAAAGGGCCAAACAATGAATTGTATGTTTTAGTGGTTTCTGGAAGTGAAACAGTGTATGTGAATGGAATTCCATTGGAACGTGGCGCTACCGAAGATTATATTATAGATTATAATGCAGGGGAAGTCATTTTTAATGCAACGTATCCCATTACTTCAGAAATGCGAATTACGGTTGATTATCAATACAGTGAGCGCAATTATTCTCGTTTTATAGGTTATGCGGGCAGTCGTTATAAAAATGAAAAATGGACACTAGGGGTGTCTGTGTACAATGAAAATGATTTAAAAAACCAACCGCTTCAACAATCGCTTAATTCAGAACAAGTTGAAATTTTGTCCAATGCAGGGGATGATTCAGCATTAATGACCGCACCTTCCGCAACCCCTGAAGCCTATAATGAAAACCGAATTTTGTATAAAAAAAGCACGGAAAATGGAGTAGAGTTTTTTGAGTTTTCAAACAATCCTGAGGATGAATTGTATCTTGTTAATTTTACGGCTGTCGGATCTCAGCAAGGGAATTATAGAATTAGAAGTTCCAATGCGATTTCGAATATCTATGAGTATATTGCACCAATCTCAGGGGTCAAACAAGGAGATTTTGAACCAATTGTACAACTCGTTGCCCCTGTAAAATTACAAGTAGCGGTCGTGAATGGGGCTTTTCAGCCAAATGAAAAGACGTCTGTTGAGTTTGAATTTGCTGCAAGTAAAAATGATTTAAATTTATATTCATCACTCGATGATGAAGATGATACAGGGGTCGCAGGCCAACTGTCCATAAAACATCAGTTTCTTAAAACGGCTAAAGATTGGGTTTTAGATGTGAACTCTGACATCGATTATATTCAAATTGATTTTAGAAATATGGAAGGACTTTATAATCCAGAGTTCAATCGGGACTGGAATATTGAAGCGCCTTTAGGAAATCAAATTATTACCGATCTTGGCGATCAGATTTTTGGGGTTGCAGGAGCCCAGTTTTCACACCCAGAAAAAGGGGTCTTGAAGTATGAATTTCAGCACTTAAATTATAACAAAAATTATGAAGGAAATCGCCATGTGTTTTTTACCAAACTGAATTTGGAACGTTTTCAGATTTACTCGAACTCTAGCCTCTTAGAAACCGATGGACTCAACTCAAACTCTGTTTTTTATAGATCAGACAATCGTTTGAAATACAGTTATAATAAAGGCTGGTCGGGTGTTGAGTTTTCAACGGAACACAATGAAAAAAAGGATGTTGAATTAAATCAGTTAGACCCCATCAGTCAGAAGTTTAAAGCCTATGAAGTGTTTACCGGAATTGGAGATTCAACAAAGGTGTTTGTGAAGTTAGGCTATATGCACAGAATCAATGACAGTCTTCAAAATAATCGCCTTTCAAAAGTAAACACTTCAAACACCTATTATTTAGATTCTAAATGGATTCAAACTCAAAAAACGAATTTAAGTTTATATGCAAATTACCGGGTTTTTAAATCTACAAATACTTCCGCTCCACTCCAAAAATCGATCAACTCACGATTGCAATACAGTCAAAAGCTAGCCAATAATGGCATATATTGGAATACACTTTTTGAAACCAATGCAGGCCGTTTACCACGACAGGATTTCACTTATGTTGAAGTAGAACCTGGTCAGGGGAGTTTTGTGTGGTTCGATTATAATGAGAATGGGATTCAAGAATTAGAAGAGTTTGAAATTGCTCAATTTCAAGATCAGGCGACCTATGTCCGTGTGTTATTGCCCAACCAAGTTTACCTGCGAACGCATCAAAACAAGCTGAGTCAATCCTTGACCTTAAATCCGATACAGTGGGCAAATTCGCCACAAGCCTCTAAACGATTTTTGGCTCATTTTTATAACCAAACCTCTTTTTTAATTGATCGAAAAGATATAAATAATAGTACCTCCATTCGTTTAAATCCATTTCATTCTAACGCAGAAGATCAGTTGGCACTTCAGTCGAATTTCAGAAATCAGTTATTTTACAATCGAGGGAAGCAGCACTATACTATTTCGTACAGTTATTCGGAATCTAAAGCACGTAATACACTTTCATTTGGGTATGTGGAACAGGAAACTATCAGTCATCAGTTGAACTTTTTACATAAAATAAAAGAGCAGTGGTTACTCGGTTTACAAACAAATTTAGATGAAAATTTTAGTGCAAGTGAAAATTTCTCTTCCAAAAACTTTCAACTTAAGGAATCACTTCTCAATCCAAAAGTGTCTTATTTACTCGATGACAACAAACGGTTTGACGTGTATTATCAATATCAGAATAAGAAAAACTCAATTGGAGATATGGAGCAACTCAGCCAAGAAAAATATGGCGTATCTTTTATGCTTACGCAAAACCAGAAAGCGGCTATTTCTGGGGAGTTTAACTATTTTTCAAATGAATTTTCTGGAAATTCAAATACGCCAGTTGCTTACCAAATGATGGAAGGTTTACAGCCAGGTACGAACTTCACTTGGTCACTAATTGCACAAAAAAAACTGACAAAGTTTTTAGATTTAAATCTAAATTATTTTGGAAGAAAGAGTGAAACCAGTCGGACTATTCATACAGGGACTGTTCAGTTAAAAGCGTATTTTTGATATGATTTTTTATACAGCATCTCAACATAAACGGCACAAAATAGATTGAAACTAGAAGATGTAATTCCTACTTTGACCTTCTTTTCTTATTTTGAAAAAGTGGGATTGTAAATGAAATAAATACTCCACCCATTCCAGTTGCTAAGATATCTCATTTATCAAAAATACCCCCTCGATAGTCATCATATACTTCTTTAGCAACGCCAGCTACAACTGAGGTACATAAAGCTGTAATTATAGCTTTTGTTTTATTTTTGTGCTTTTGATATGACCAGTGGTAACCAATAGCTCCAGCAAGACTCCCGGCTGCAAAATGTAATTGTATATCGTCTTCTTGTAGAATAAATGACTGTCCTAACACGGAAAGTCCGAACATAAAAATAATAGTGTGGATAAGGTTTTTCATAGCTTAGTTTTTTAGTTTAAATTGGTTATTTATGACGCTAGATTTAGCGTATGATATTATCCTTTAGATCTTCACTCTACATTTTAAGTGAAGTTTCCTCAATGTGTTTTCTAAACTATTTAATGAAGGACTACAAACACCAATAATTCCATCATTGGAAGTCATTGGCAAAAAAAGGGGCTTGGCATACTGCCAGTAAAAATGGAGTCAACTTGGGGGTGTAGTAGGATTGTTTTTGTAATAATTGTAATTGTCATTTTACCATCATTAAAACAAATACATGGAATTGGGGATAAAGTAGTATTCTGTAGGTACTGTATTATTTTACGGCTTGAGATCAAATACTACCTAAAGCTAATATTTGATAACAATTGACAAATAAGTCTTTGATGCTGTCAACAGTTACGGAGTTAAACTGTGCGTGGGGTAAATTTTGAAATCTTATAACGGTAAAAAAGTAAACAACGCTACAAGTTTTGTGTAATTGCGATAAAACATCAATATATCACTTAAAAGTATGGTTATTCCACAATATAGCATAAAATATTGATAATTTACTAAACAATTAACAATTTATTTGCGAAATATGTAATTTATAACAAAAAATAATTTTAAAGACAATTATTTCAGCTTCAAGAAAAAATTAAACGGTCTGTTGTTACTAATGTCTTAGAGAAAAATGAGATCTGTATTGTGCTTCAACCCCATTATCGTTGGTGTATTTTACGACAAACCAGTAATCTGTTGCTGCTAGCATTGATCCATTGAAGGTTCCATTCCACGCAGTTCGACTGGGTTTAAATTGGAATATGAGCTTCCCATAACGGTCAAAAATTGAGACCACTGCCGTGGGGTCATCTATCAAACATTTGATGTTCCAAGTATCGTTATATCCATCGCCATTAGGAGTAAAAAGTTTTGGAAACTCCATAATCATAATGCTTGTTTCAGGGATAGTGCTGCACCCAAGTGCATCTCTCACAGCGACTATATGTTCTTGACATCCAGTTACATATTCAAATAATGCATTGCTTTGCCAATCTCCACCGTCTAATTGATATTCATATATACCACTTCCACCAGTGGCAGATACTAAAATCATTTGATTTGCATCAAAATCTTCTGAGAGGTTTATAGCATCAATTGTTAAAACACTGATAGGGTTTACCACAATAGTCATTGTAGTTTCGTCTGCACATTGGTTGGGGTCAGGGGTAAATGTGTAAGTTGTTGTTGCTAAATTATTTAAAGCTGGAGTCCATGAACCTGTAATGTTGTCATTGGAGGTTATGGGTAAAGATGCCAATACACTTCCAATACAAATAGGGTCAACTTGCGTAAACATAGGTGTAGTTTGTGTTAAGACCGCAATAGTCATTTTTGTTTCTTCAAAACAAACGCCCGGTATAGGTGTAGGGGTAAACGTGTATTCTGTAGTGACTGTATTATTTATAGCAGGAGACCAGGTGCCACTAAATCCATTATCAGAAACAGTGTTTAAATTCGACAAAGGATCACCAACACAAATTGGGTCAACTTGTGTGAACGTTGGTGTAAAAACAGGGTAAACTGTGATGTCCATTGTTGTGCCTATGGCACATTGATCTGAATCGGGTGTAAATGTATAAGTCCCTGAAGTTGTATTGTCAAAAACTGGCGACCATGTCCCTGTAAATCCTTCTAAAGAACTTGTTGGGAGTGTTGTCAACGGATCTCCTTCGCAAATAGGAGGTATTTGTACGAATGTGGCGTTTGAAGTAATATCAATAGTGACGTTAAACGAGTACTCATTTGTACAATTGGGTGTGGTTACTGTTTCGGCATACACAAATAATGTAGAAGAAACCGAGATTGAATCTCCAGGGTTGAGCTGTGTACCACCACCATTGGATGCTGTGAAATAGGTTCCATTAGTGAGTGCTGGTAAAGTATAGCTATCACAAGAAGTTACATCAGCTGGAGTATCTACAGTAGGGGTAATGTATTGATTGTGATATCAAAGGAGTGCTCGTCACTGCAGTTGGGAGTTGTGGCGGTTTCAGCATATACAAATAGGGTCGTTGAAGTCGAGATTGTATCTCCAGGATTGAGTTGTGTCCCACCACCATTGGATGCTGTGAAATACGTTCCATTGGTGAGTGTTGGCAAAGTATAGCTATCACAAGAAGTTACATCAGCTGGAGTATCTATAGCAGGGGTTGAATTGATTGTAATATCAAAAGAATGTTCGTTGCTACAAATGGGTGTGGTTACTGTTTCGGCATAGACAAATAATGTGGTAGAAACCGAGATTGTATCTCCAGGGTTGAGTTGTGTCCCACCGCCATTGGATGCTGTGAAATACGTTCCATTTGTGAGTGCTGGTAATGTATAGCTATCACAAGAAGTTACATCAGCTGGAGTATCTATTGTAGGTAATGTATTGATTCCAATATCAAAGGAGTGCTCATTACTACAGCTAGGAGTTGTGGCGGTTTCAGCATATACAAATAGGGTCGTTGAAGTCGAGATTACATCTCCAGGGTTGAGTTGTGTCCCACCGCCATTGGATGCTGTGAAATACGTTCCATTAGTGAGTGCTGGTAATGTATAGCTATCACAAGAAGTTACATCAGCTGGAGTATCTATTGTTGGAGAAGCATTGACTGTGGCAGTGACAGCAGTCCTTGTTCCTGTGGTACAACCATTACTTGAGGGTAAAATCCAAAAAGTTGTGTTAGTCGTTAAAATGGGATTGTAGGTGCTACCTGTATGTAAAAGCGTGCCTCCATTTTGACTGTCATACCATAAAATATCTGTTGTGTTTGAAGTGGCTGATAGGTTGGCAGGGTCATTATCACAACTTACAGATGAGGTGGTAGATAAAATTTGAGGTGGATTAAAGGTTGTAGATCCAGAAATATTTAACACAGGATCTCCGGGCGTTCCTCCGTATTCTATGACAAAACCCTTGGCTTGATAATCTGTTGGTTGGCTACTCGTATTGTTTGGTAAATCGTTCCATGATCCCGGAATACCTGTATTATAAGTGATGTGTGCATAGTCCTCTCCGCCATTATAATTATTGGGTTCACCTGTATTCCAATTTTCATACATTCCTGGAGCTACAGATCCATTTTCATTACCATTCCAAAAGGTCGTGCCTGCTTCTGGTCCTGTCATCCATTTCCAAACACCTTCGGCTCCTGCGTCAGAAGCACCAATCCAACCTGTTCCAGGGGATAATTCTCCAGAAATTTGTCCTTCATCAGGAATAGTTAAGGTGGCTAGATAGCCTTGTAGCCCAAAATAATCCATCGCTTCTGCCGCCACTTTGGCATCAGTCCAAGTGATTAAATTTGCGGGAACATAGTCATAATAATGGTCTGTTGAGGCTAAATAATTAGCAGACCCCGCAGTTAAGGAAAAGGTTTTTGCCCCCACATTTATATTGCTGCTATTAAAAACGACATCATAAACCGCTGCAATAATATCTGTATATGTTGCAGAACCCCCACCGGTTCCGGTTAATATTAATTTAGCTTGATTTGCATTCCAATTGGCAACTACATTGGGATGAGACCCTATTAAAGAGAGTTGATCTTCACCTATAACATAACCAGATGAAATTTGAATATAAAAGGCAGGAATGAGTGTATCATCTGGATCGACGATGTTAAAAGAAGTTACTATTCGTTGTTGACTTTGTGGGCAATAGATTTGATCGCCTACAGCAGTTACTGTTGGAGGATCATTTATTTGCCCAAAAAATATACTGGTATTTAAAAACAGTAGTGTAAACAATAGAGGTTTTATACTTAAATTCAAAATTGGTTAATATTTATAACTTAGTTAATTTTATTTAACCAATATTTCATGGCTACTTCATTTTCAATAATTGTTTTTAAATCTTCTATTTTTACGCGCTGTTGCTCCATAGAATCTCGATGTCTTATGGTTACACAATTATCCTTAAGTGAATCATGATCTACGGTAATACAAAACGGTGTTCCTAGTGCATCCTGACGGCGGTAACGTCTTCCAACAGCATCCTTTTCATCATATACCACATTAAAATCCCATTGTAAATCACTTAAAATAGTTTTTGCAATTTCTGGCAATCCATCCTTTTTTACCAAGGGTAAAATTGCGGCTTTAATAGGTGCTAAGACTGCGGGCAGTTTCAGTACCGTTCGAGTGGTGTTGTTTTCTAAGCTTTCTTCAGTTAACGCATTTGAAAATACGGCCAAAAACATGCGGTCCAATCCTATGGATGTTTCCAGAACGTAAGGTGTATAGTTTTTATTTTCTTCGTGGTCAAAATATTGGAGTTTTTTGCCAGAATGTTTTTCGTGTTGACTTAAATCAAAATCAGTACGAGAATGAATGCCTTCAAGTTCTTTGAATCCAAAAGGGAATTTAAATTCGATATCTGCAGCGGCATCGGCATAATGTGCCAGTTTTTCATGATCGTGGAATCGGTAATTATCAGCACCCATTCCTAATGATAAATGCCATTTCATACGGGCTTCTTTCCAATGGTCATACCATTTTTTTTGAGTTCCTGGTTTAATAAAATACTGCATTTCCATTTGTTCAAATTCACGCATTCTAAAAATAAATTGACGAGCTACAATTTCATTTCTAAAGGCTTTTCCTGTTTGTGCAATTCCAAACGGAATTTTCATACGCCCTGATTTTTGAACATTTAAAAAATTCACAAATATACCTTGTGCTGTCTCAGGACGTAAATATAACTCCATTGCACTTTCTGCAGAAGCACCTAACTTAGTACCAAACATGAGGTTGAATTGCTTTACGTCGGTCCAGTTTTTACTGCCTGTTAGAGGGTCTGCGATTTCCAACTCTTCAATAAGTGCTTTAACATCTGCTAAATTTTCGTTTTCTAAAGATTTTGCCAAACGCGATAAAATGCTGTCTATTTTAGTTTGATATCCAACAACCCTTCCATTTGTAGAGATGAATTCGTTTTTGTCAAAACTTTCTCCAAAACGTTTTTCAGCTTTTTTGATTTCTTTCTCAATTTTACTTTCAATTTTAGCACAATAATCTTCTACAAGAACATCGGCTCTGTATCGTTTTCTGGAGTCTTTATTGTCAATCAAAGGGTCGTTAAAAGCATCGACGTGCCCAGAGGCTTTCCAGGTTGTAGGATGCATAAAAATAGCAGCATCTAAGCCTACGATATTTTCATTCATTTGAACCATGGCTTTCCACCAATATTCACGTATATTTTTCTTTAACTCTACACCGTTTTGTGCATAATCATAAATTGCACTTAGGCCATCATATATTTCACTGCTCTGAAACACAAATCCGTATTCCTTAGCATGTGAAATAACTTTCTTGAAACTTTCTCCTTGATTTGTCATGTCACAAAAATAGAAAACGCTTTTTAAATTAAACTTAAAGTTAGGGTGAAAAATAAAATATTATTTTATTTTTAACTTCACCTAAATGTACTTTGTGTGCTCTCGAGTCTTATAAATCTATTTTTTCCAAAAACATGCCATGCCTGCAATACAATTTTAACGGACAACGAACTTGGTATTTGTGTGGTATGTCGGCACGAGTTGCCATTAACAAATTACCATTTTGAGCGTCCTGAAACAGTAAAAAAAATCTTTTATGGTCGGGTACGCCTAGAAGCGGCAACAGCACTCTTTTATTTCCATAAAAGCGGAAGGGTTCAACAGTTATTACATCATTTAAAATACAATGGCAAAGAAGATATTGGACGTATTTTTGGAAATTGGCTGGGAGCGGAACTATTAGAGTCTCCTTATTTTGAGTCTATTGATGTTGTAATTCCAGTTCCAGTTCATTTTAAAAAATTAAAACAAAGAGGGTATAATCAGGTGGCTCTTTTTGCACAACAAATCGCGAAAGTGTTGAATGTTTCTTACTTGGACGATGTGCTTCTGAAATCTAGAAATACCAAAACTCAAGTTTTTCAGTCGCGAGAAGCACGTTTTCAATCCGTTGCTCATAGTTTTTATGTCCAAAACATTAATAGGATTGAAAATAAACATATTCTACTCGTGGATGATATTATTACAACGGGAGCCACAATTGAAGCTTGTGCATTGGTTTTGAATCCAGAAAAGAAGATGCAGTTAAGTGTTGCAACAATTGCAATTACGCATTCCATTTTTCGTTAGTACTAAAATATGTTGTTACTTTGCGTAAAATGCAATATTAATGGTTAAGAAGTTCGCCAATTTAGGATTTTTAGTTGTTGTCAGTTTGATTTTTTCACACTGTGCTAATAGAGGAACAGCTTCTGGTGGGCCAAAAGATGAATTGCCCCCAGTGATTATAAAATCGATCCCTGAGAATTTTTCTCTAAATTTTGATTCAAACGAAATCATTATTTATTTTGATGAATACATCAAAATGAAAGACTTACAAAAGCAACTCATTATTTCTCCATTGATGGATCCTGAGCCAGACATCACCCCAGTAGGAAGTGCCAGTAAATACATTAAGATTAAAATACTGGATACACTTCAGGCCAATACCACTTATGCTTTTAACTTTGGTGAAAGTATTGCGGATAATAACGAAGGAAATTTATTTCCGTACTATAAATATGTATTTTCTACGGGTGATTATATCGATTCGCTTTCTGTTTCTGGAATCGTTACCGATGCTTTAAACAAAGAAACTGATGAGCGTATTGCCGTTTTGTTATACGAGGTGGATTCCACTTTTACAGATTCTATTCTCTATAAAAAGAAACCAAAATACATTTCAAACACAGACAGTGTTTCATCCTTTAATTTAGAAAATATTAAGGCGGGTACCTATCTTTTAGCAGCACTCAAAGAAGAAAATCCGAATTATACTTTCCAGCCCAAAACAGATAAAATTGGATACAGAAAACAGTATATAACAGTACCTTCGGATACAGCTTATGTTTTAAAAATGTTTAAAGAATCCATTGATTATAAATTTAGAAGAGCCAAACAAGTGTCGTCCAGTAAGCTTGTTTTTGGGTATGAAGGTGATGGAGAATCAATGGAAATAAGGTTGCTTTCGGACGTTCCTGAAGGATATACTTCAATCGTTACAAAAGAGACTGATAAAGACACGCTCAACTATTGGTTTCGTCCAAAACTCGAAGTAGATTCTTTAATTTTTGAAATTACGCATAAACAAACAATCGATACAACGGTGGTAAAGATTAAAGACTATAAATCGGACTCCTTAGTTTTTAAGTCTATTGGCTCTATGCTCAAATTAAAGGAGTCTTATAGTTTAAGTTCTACGATTCCATTGGATTCTATGGATGCTACCAAAGTAAGGGTTATGGATAAGGATTCTGTATTTCAGCAACCAACAATGGTCTTGGATTCCTTTTCGAATACGGTTGACTTTAGTTTTAATAAAACTGAAAAAAACAGTTACACAATCGAAATGCTTCCGGGAGCTTTTACAGATTTCTATGGGGCTAAAAATGATACTTTAATTTTTAATGCAACAACCAAGGCACGATCTTCTTATGGGGATGTTCGTATAGAGATCCGTAACGGCGTTTATCCTTTGATTGTTCAACTTACAGATTCCAAAGGAATGGTGGTTGAAACGTCTCTAGTTCAAGAAGCTATTCCAGTAGATTTTAATGAGGTAACTCCAGGCATCTATTTTTTAAGAGTTATTTTCGATACGAATCAAAACGGAGTTTATGACTCCGGAGATTATTTAAAGAAAATCCAACCTGAACGTGTGAGTTATGCTTCAGAACCTGTTGAAGTTCGTGCGGGTTGGGATACGATTGAAGAATTTATCTTAGAAGATTAAGACTTCAAACTCGCTTTAATCAATTCGCGATTCATTCGTGCAATGTTTTCCAACGAAATGCCTTTTGGACATTCTACCTCGCAAGCACCAGTGTTTGTACAGTTTCCAAAGCCTTCTAAGTCCATTTGAGCAACCATGTTTTGAACACGCTCTGTGGCTTCGACTTGCCCCTGAGGCAGTAAGGCATATTGTGATACTTTAGCTCCGACAAATAGCATTGCAGAGGAGTTTTTACATGTAGCAACACAAGCACCACAGCCAATACAAGTAGCGGCATCCATCGCCTCGTCTGCATCCTGTTTTGGAATTGGAATTGAATTTCCGTCTTGCGTATTTCCAGAAGTATTAACCGAAATAAAACCTCCAGAATGTTGAATTCTATCAAATGCCGAACGGTCAACAATTAAATCTTTAATAACTGGGAATGCATTTGCTCTAAAGGGTTCAATAAAAATGGTGTCACCGTCTTTAAATTTACGCATGTGCAACTGACAGGTTGTGACGAGTCGGTCTGGACCATGTGCTTCCCCATTAATGTATAAAGAACAAGATCCACAAATTCCTTCTCTACAATCATGATCAAATGCTACAGGCGAATCGCCATTGCTGATGAGTTTCATGTTTAAGACATCCAACATTTCAAGAAATGACATATCGGGTGAAATATCTTGAATTGGATATTCTACAATTTTTCCTTCAGTGTTGGCATTTTTTTGTCGCCATATTTGTAATGTTAAATTCATAGCTGTTCTTATTTGTATGAGCGTTCTTTAACTTCAATATTTTCGTAAACTAATGCTTCTTTATGCAATTCAGCATCTTTAGGTTCTCCTTTATATTCCCATGCAGACACAAACTGAAATTCTTTTCTTCGTTGAGCTTCTCCATCTGGAGTTTGGTATTCTTCTCTAAAGTGTCCACCAGCAGATTCTTCACGTACTAAGGCATCTTTTGCAAATAATTCTCCTAATTCAAGGAAATCTGCCACGCGACCGGCTTTTGCTAATTCCTCATTAAATTCATCTGCAGTTCCAGGGACCAGAACTTCTTTGTAAAATTCCTCCCGAAGCGCAGATATTTCCTTAATAGCTTCTTTTAATTCTTTTTCATTACGAGCCATTCCACATTTGTTCCACATAATTTTTCCAAGACGTTTATGGAAATAATCTACGGGTTTGGTTCCTTTATTATTGATAAAGTGATTGATTTCTGAAGTTACTTTAGCTTCTGCTTCTTCAAATTCGACAGTGTCTGTTGGAATTGGACCTGTTCTAATGTCGTCTGATAAATAGTTCCCGATAGTGTAGGGCAATACAAAATAGCCATCTGCCAGTCCTTGCATTAGTGCTGAGGCTCCCAAACGGTTTGCACCATGATCAGAAAAATTAGCTTCTCCAATCGCATAAAGTCCCGGTATAGTTGTTTGTAAATTATAATCAACCCATACGCCTCCCATGGTGTAGTGTACGGCTGGATAAATCATCATTGGTGTTTCGTAAGGGTTTTCATCTACAATTTTCTCATACATCTGGAATAAGTTGCCGTATTTGCTTTTAACGACTTTTTTTCCTAATGTTTGGATCAGTGAATCATCTTCTTCATTTAATCCTTTGACATGTGCTTGTTCTTTTCCATATCTGATGATAGCGGAGGCAAAATCCAAAAAGACTGCTTCTCCTGTTTTATTCACACCAAAACCTTCATCACAACGTTCTTTAGCCGCTCGTGAAGCTACATCTCTAGGGACTAAGTTTCCAAATGCTGGATAACGTCTTTCTAAGAAATAGTCGCGTTGATCTTCGGGAAGATCTGTGGGCTTTAATTCACGATTTTGGATTGCTTTAGCATCCTCTAATTTTTTTGGAACCCATATACGCCCATCATTCCTAAGGGATTCAGACATTAGGGTTAATTTTGATTGGTGATCTCCTGAAACAGGAATACAAGTTGGGTGAATTTGTGTGTAACATGGGTTTGCAAAATAGGCACCACGTTTGTGTGCTTTCCAAGCTGCCGTTACATTACTTCCCATTGCATTTGTAGAAAGGTAAAATACATTTCCATACCCTCCAGTTCCTAGCACTACCGCATGTCCTGAATGGCGTTCAATTTCTCCAGTTACTAAGTTTCGCGTAATAATTCCCCGCGCTTTGCCGCCTACAATTACTACGTCTAACATTTCGTGACGGTTGTACATTTTTATTTTCCCACGTCCAATTTGACGGTTCATTGCAGAGTAGGCTCCTAATAAGAGTTGTTGACCTGTTTGCCCTTTGGCATAGAATGTTCTTGAAACTAAAACACCTCCAAAAGAACGGTTGTCTAAAAGCCCTCCATAATCTCTTGCAAATGGGACGCCCTGAGCAACACATTGATCAATGATATTGGTAGAGACTTCTGCTAAACGGTGAACGTTGGCTTCACGCGAACGGTAATCTCCACCTTTAACAGTATCATAGAACAAACGGTAAGTAGAATCGCCATCACCTTGATAGTTTTTTGCAGCATTAATTCCGCCTTGAGCAGCAATGGAGTGTGCCCGACGTGGCGAATCTTGAAAACAAAACGCTTTCACGTTGTATCCAAGTTCAGCAAGTGTAGCAGCAGCAGATCCACCGGCAAGTCCAGTTCCAACTATAATCACATCGATGTGACGCTTGTTGGCAGGATTTACAAGGTTGATACTGTTTTTATGTTTGGTCCATTTATCTTCTAAAGGACCTTCTGGTATTTTTGAATCTAAAGCCATAATCCTATGTTTTAGTGTGTATTATTAAAATAATGGAACAAGGCGATGATGATAAACCCTAATGGAACTAGAGTTGCATATGCTTTTCCAAAGCCTTTTAGTGAGTTTGTATATTTATTATTTGCTCCAACCGACTGAAATGCAGAATTGAACCCGTGTAGAAGGTGGAGTGCGAGGAATATAAAAGCAACAACATAGGCACCAACTCTTAGGGGGTTGTGAAATTTCTCAACCAATTCATGGTAATATCTAAACTCTCCGTTGTGCATACCACTCATGTCTCCAATAAGATACTTCGTGTTAAGTTCTGGAAACCAAAAATCAATAAAATGAAGCACAACGAATGCCAAAATAGCAAATCCGCTGTAAATCATATTTCTACTCATCCACGTTGAGTTTGCATTACCATTATTTTTGGCATAGCTTACCGATCTAGATGTATGGTTTTTATATTCCAATACAAATCCCATTACAAAATGAAAGACAACTCCAAAAATAAGAATTGGTTGTAAGACAAATTGAACCAATGGATTCGTTCCCATAAAATGTGATACTTCGTTAAAAGTATCTGGATTGATTATGGATAGAATATTGATGGCAAAATGCTGTAAAAGAAAAACCATAAGGAAAAATGCAGAGAGCGCCATGGCAATCTTTTTTCCGATTGAAGACTTTAAAAATCCACTCATAATTAGATGCTGTTTTTTAACCATGCAAAGGTAATCTACGACAACGTTTTAGGCAACAACATCAGTGTTAATTTTTTTATTTATAATTGTTTTAAATTAACAGTTTGTGTTAGAGGACTTTAATATTTTAATTAGAGTGTATTTTTTATAATTTTTTGTCTAAATTTGATTTTATTACGTAAGATTATTTAACTCGCAAATCCAATAAATGATACTCAAAATTAATTGATTGTATTATATGTTGTATGTGACCGATAATAAAGAATAAATATAGACACATGAAATACCTACCTATTAGCCCTCAATTATTTACAAAAAACAGATTAAAGTTTGCTCAACAAATGCAACCTAAATCGATTGCTGTGTTTAACTCCAACGATGTTTTTTCTACAGGTGCAGATAGTACACTTCCATTTGAACAACACCGAAATATTTTTTACCTCAGTGGAGTGGATCAAGAAGAAAGTGTTTTAATTTTATTTCCAAGTGCCACTAAAACTGAACATAGAGAAGTTCTTTTTGTAAAAGAAACAAATGATCATATTGCAGTTTGGGAGGGGGCTAAGCTTAGCAAATCTCAGGCAACCGCTACATCCGGAATTCAAACAGTATATTGGTTAAAAGAATTTGATTCGGTTTTTCCAACATTGATGGCAGAAGCCACCAGTTTTTATTTTAATAACAATAATCATTACCGTCAAGCAGTTGAAATGGAAACACGGGACGATCGCTTTTTAAAAAGGATCAAATCTACCTATCCATCTCTTGAGTTTTTGCCTAATTTTCCAATTATGGAAGCGATTCGTGGGGTGAAAGAGCCAGAAGAAATTGCGTTGATTCAAACGGCTTGTGACATTACAGATAAGGGTTTTAGAAGAGTATTGGGCTTTATAAAACCGGGTGTTATGGAGTACGAAATTGAGGCGGAATTTGCACACGAATTTCTCAAAAACCGATCTAAAGGATTTGCTTACACGCCAATCATTGGATCAGGATACAACGCTTGTGTGTTGCATTACATAGAAAATAATCAAGTTTGTAAGGATGGCGATATGTTACTGATGGATGTAGGGGCAGAATATGCGAATTACTCAAGTGACATGACACGAACAATCCCTGTAAATGGACGATTTACTGCACGCCAAAAAGCAGTTTACCAAGCTGTTTTAAATGTTAAGAATGAGGCGACAAAATTATTAGTTCCAGGCACTATTTGGGAAGACTATCATGTTGAGGTTGGAAAAATGATGACTTCTGAACTTTTGGGCTTGGGGTTGATAGATAAAGCAGATGTTCAAAATGAGGATCCAAAATGGCCTGCGTATAAAAAATACTTTATGCACGGAACCTCCCACCACTTGGGGTTAGATACTCACGATTTTGGAGCTTTAAAAACTCCTATGACAGCAAATATGGTATTTACGGTAGAACCAGGAATTTATATCCCTGATGAAAAAATGGGCATCCGACTCGAAGACGATGTTGTCATTCAAGTTGAAGACCCACCTTTAAATTTAATGCAACACATTCCTATTGAAGTCGATGAAATAGAAACTTTGATGCAGTCGAGTTAAGCTTTTTTATCAGCCTTTGTTTTGTTCTTACAAGAGTCTTTCTTACCGTCTTTTTTGCAATCTTTCTTGCAGTCTTTTTTGCAGTCTTTCTTGCAGTCTTTCTTGCAGTCTTTAGCTTTAGCACATGATTTTTTAGTTCCTGAAAATTCCGCTACAGTTTTCATGTTTTCTACTGAATAGGTGTCCGCAACAGAGGTTACTGTTTTGGTAATGCTTGTTGGATTTGCCTTAGCTACATCATATTCGACCATTGCCAGTTCGTTTTTAAAATCGACTTTTGCAGATTTAACTCCTTCCATGTGGGCAAGTTTCTTTTCAATAGTTTTGGCACACCCCATCTCACAGGTCATTCCTTTGATGTTAAATTCTGCTTTGGAATAGGTTGCGTTAGGATCTAAGTTTTTTTCTGTTTCTACACTTATTTCAACTGTTTTAATTTCTGTTTTTGGCTCGTTCTTACAAGATAAAATGAAAACGAATAGAAATGTTGAGGCTAATACAAATTTGAAATGTTTCATAGGATTTTAATTTAGGTTTTAAACAAATTTAAAAATATTTCATTGTTATTCTAATTTAATGCTCATTTTTGTGAAAAAATTAATAAGCTGTAAATGAATCAAGAACAAAAAAAATGGGCTTACCTTTTTACATTAGCTATTGTATGGGGAAGTTCATTTATTCTTATTAAAAAGGGTCTAGTAGGTTTAACTCCTTTGCAGCTTGGGAGTTTGCGAACTGTGATATCGTCACTTTTTATTTTTATGATTGGATATAAGTCGCTTAAAACAATTCTCAATCCTCAATGGAAATGGGTGATTTTATCGGGATTTATTGGCACGTTTTTACCAGCTTTTTTGTTTGCGTTTGCAGAAACGGAAGTGGATAGTGGAATAGTCTCTATTTTAAATGCTTTAGTGCCATTAAATGCGACGCTCATAGGGTTAGCTATTTTTAAAATTGCATCTACAAAAACTCAAATCTTTGGGGTGATTCTGGGGTTTATAGGAGCTTCAATGCTTATTTTTAACAGTATGGAACTCAACCCTGATCAGAATTATTTATACGCTGGTTTTGTGGTCTTGGCAACTGTTATGTATGGTTTCAATGTGAATATAATTAAACATTACCTTCAAGAAGTGAAACCGATTGCCATAGCGACGGGGAATTTTATAGCAATTGTGATTCCTGCTCTTATAGTTCTAATTTTCTCTGGATTTTTCACTGCTCAAACTTTTGAGCAACAATCCATATATTCTTCTATTGGATTTGTCGCTATACTGGCTGTGTTTGGTACTGTTATGGCAAAAATTATCTTCAATAATTTAATACAAATTTCAAGTCCTGTGTTTGCTTCCTCTGTCACTTATTTAATGCCGCTTGTAGCACTACTCTGGGGGTTGTTTGATGGAGAGCTTTTTGGATTAGATCAAGGACTTGCTTCCTTACTTATTTTAGGCGGTATTTATTTAGCCAATAAAAAAGCAAAAAAAAACCGAAGCTAATGCCTCGGTTTTTTTAGAATTTATAAAGGTTAGATTATTTAAAATCTTCTGCGGAGACGCCCTCATTAACGATAATTTCGCTTGCAGTCAAACCAATGACTTGAGGTCCAGCTGTTATTTTCTGTACAAATGGGAATAATACCCCATTTACTTCTCTGTAATCTGATAAATCCTGAACAGAGGTTATGGTTTGACCTTGTGCTTCTTCTGATTTTTCAGTTCTCACCAAAAGCCCAGTGGCAGCATCATAATAACGATAGGAGTCTTCATCAACGTTTAGTTTGTAAACATCGACTCCGTCAATAGCTGTTAAGCTTACGAGTGTTAGAGTACTCGCATCCAAATACGTTTCTGGGAATAAACCTTTTTCTTTTGCTTTTTCAGCAAGTTCTTCTTCAGACATTGGTCGTTGCATCCCTTGTTGTTCTGCATACCCTTCAGAACCATCAAATTTTTGTTTCATAACGGTTCCCATTCCTTCAATAGACATTTCCATTGATGACATATTTGGTGCCATGGTTTTCATGACTGCAGTAGGTTTAAATGGCATGCCTTCGATTGTGACATCTGCAGCTGTCCTTACAGAGTTTACTGCATTGACGGCTTCAAGACCTCCAATAGCTACAATATAGCTTTCAAGTATCGTTGCAGCAGTAACTCCTTCTGGAATTGGTTTTGAGAATTCAGGTTTTTCAACAGGGTTTGCGAAGGTATCAAAGTAATTGATTGGAATCCCTGTTTTTTCAAGGTTTTCGACCACTTCACTTCCTTTACCAACCACCACAATTCGGGCTTTATCTGCAGTAAAATAAAGGTTTGCAACACGGTTCACATCTTCAATAGTTACTGCGTTTATTTTTTCTAAATAAGTTGCATAAAAATCTTCTGGTAATTCGTTTACTTTTGTATTGATTGCATATTGAGCGATTGTACTTGGTCTTTCAAGAGCCAATACAAAATCACCCACATACTTTGCTTTAGCGTTTGCCAAGGCATCGGCTTCTACAGGCTCGTTTTGAAAGCGTTTGATTTCTTTTATGGTTTCAACAACTGCACTGTCTGTCACGGCATTTCTTACCGCTGCTCCTGCTCTAAAACGAGAGATGTACTTGTCTGTTCCAACTGAAGATCGTGCTCCGTATGTGTAACCATGTTCTTCACGAAGGTTCATGTTTAAGTAACTATTAAATCCACCACCTAGTATTTTATTGGCAATCAGCACTGCGTGGTAATCTGGATCACTCATTTTTAATTTGACATTACTCGTCAAAGAAATATTTGATTGTACCGCATTTGGCATGTCAATAAAGTTGATTTCTAAGGCTTCAGGATTTGTATTCGGCTCAACAATCTCAGTAGTCATAGTCGCTGCTTTCTCCCAATTTTTGAAATGCTTTTTTGCAAGTTTAACTACGGATTTTGTATTGACGTCCCCAATTATTACCAAATAGGTATTGTTGGGTGTAAAGTATTTTTCGAAATATGCTTTTACGTCAGCAAGCGTTACTGCTTCCACAGATTCTTCAGTCACAAATTCTCCATAAGGATGGTGTTTCCCGTAGGCTAATGCCCCTCCAGCACGTCCTGCAATTGCATCGACACTTTTGGCATCTGATTTGATTCCTTCGATAAGTTTTTCTTTTTCTTTTTGAAATTCTTCTTCAGTTAGTAAAGGATTCATAGTTGCATCCGCTAATAACTCTAGCATACGATTGCTGTATTTTGTTAATGAATTTGCGGAACCTCCTCCAAAACCAATATTCAAACGTGCCCCTAAAAAGTCAATTTCTTCATTAAAATCATCTTTTGAAATAGTAGTGGTGCCGTTTGCTAGCATGGCTCCCAAAAGCGCTGTAACCCCTGCTTTTTCGCCTTCCAATACAGGTTCTCTGTCAAAAGCGATGTTAAAAGAAACTCTTGGCAGTTTATGGTTTTCGACAACCAATATTTTGAGACCATTTTTTAATTCAAATTCTTGTGGCTTTTCCAATGAAATCTTTGGAGCAGGCCCTGGTTTTGGTTGCTGTGAGCGGTCAATCTGAGCATTCACTCCTAGAGACATAAAAAACACGGCAATTAATATATATAATTTAGTTTTCATTTTTAAATCTTTTTAGTTGTTATTCCTTATCGGATTCTGGTAAGTATTCTAATACCAATCGTTGGTTTGCATTCAAATATTTGTTTGCAACCATTTTGATTTCTTCACGAGTTATCGAGCGGTAAATATCAATTTCATTATTGATTAAATTTACATCGCCATACAGCATGTAGTAACGTGCCAATGAATTTGCAATTCCTTCAATACTAGAGTTTGAGCTAACAAAGTTGTTTTCAAATTTATTTTGAATTTTTTGGTAGTCTCTCTCAGAAATGAGTTCGCTTTGAAGTTTTGCAATTTCTTCATCCATTTCTACAACAAGATCGTCCAATGAAACATCTCCTAAAGGCAATCCATATAATATATAAGTCCCATAGTCTTCTTGGCTAAAATCAATAGCACCTACTTGAAGTGCCATTTTTTTGTCATCAACTATTTTTTTGTAAAGTTTTGATGTTTTTCCATCACTCAAATAAGTTGAAATCATACTGAGTACATAAGAATCTCTTTCTTTAAATGAAGGCGTTCTGTAAGCTGCCATTACAGCAGGAATTTGAATGTTTGGATCATATGCTTTTGCACGCATTGGTTCTGTAATTGGATCTTCTTTTGGGAAGTTTCTTACGATGTCTTCACCTCTTGGGATTGGTCCAAAATAATCCTCAATCATTACTTTAACCGCTGCAACATCAATATCACCAGCAACCACTAAAACAGCATTGTTAGGGATATAGAACTTTTTGTTAAACGCTTGAAACTCTTCTAGAGTTGCTGCATCTAAATGCGCCATTTTTCCAATCGTAGTTCCTTTATAAGGGTGTTTTTTAAACATGTTAACTTTAATCATTTCAAGGAATTTTCCATAAGGACTGTTGTCAACTCTTAATCTTTTTTCCTCTTTTACAACCTCGTTTTGTGTGTCAACACCATCCTGATTAATGACAGGGTGTAGTAAACGTTCCGATTCCATCCACAGTCCTAGCTCTACATTGTTTGAAGGAAATACTTCATAGTAATAAGTTCGATCATCGGTAGTGTTGGCATTGTTGCTTCCTCCATTGGAAGTTACAATTGTAAACCATTCTCCTTTAGGGATATTTTTAGTTCCTTCAAATAATAAGTGTTCAAAAAAGTGTGCAAATCCAGTGCGTTCTGGATTTTCGTCTTTTGCACCAACATGGTACATGACAGAAGTTGTCACAACAGGAGCGGTATTGTCTTGATGCAAAATAACATGCATTCCGTTACTTAAATCGTACTCTTCAAATTTAACTTCTTGTGCTGAGATCGTCAAGGTCATCATAAGCAAAGTAGCTAAAGAACATAAGCATTTTTTCATGAGTTAGTTTTTAATTAATAATTAATAAATAAGACGTTTGAGTTCTTATTTTGTTACATTTTATGCCATCAAAAATAACATTTTTTTTTAAAGTTAAATTTTAAACTAAGTAATTTGGAGGATAAGCTGAAAATTATTTGCAGATTAAGATAATAGAATTATATTTGCAGCCGCTATACTTTTAGGTGTAGTGTGTTTAATTTAAACTAATTTAATAAAAACGTTACGCTATGTACGCAATTGTAGAGATAGCAGGGCATCAATTCAAAGTTGAAAAAGACCAAAAAGTCTTTGTGAATCGTTTGCAAACTGAAGAAGGAAAAAAAGTCACTTTTGACAATGTACTTCTTTTAGCAGATGGCAGCAAAGTTACTGTTGGCGCCCCGGCTATAGACGGAGCTCAAGTAGGAGCCAAAGTCCTGAAGCACCTTAAAGGTGATAAAGTAATCGTATTCAAAAAGAAACGACGTAAAGGATATAGAGTTAAAAATGGTCATCGCCAATCTTTAACTGAGATTCAAATTGAAAGCATCGCTGCTTCTGGAGCTAAAAAAGCTGCTGCACCAAAATCAAAACCAGCGGCCAAAAAAGAAGTTTCTAAGCCTGTAGCAAAAGCTGCTGCACCAAAGGCAGAAGCTGCTCAAGATTTATCAGCAATGACTGTTGCACAATTAAAAGAAATAGCAAAAGCTAAGGGAATTACTGGAATTTCAGCAATGAAAAAATCAGATTTAATTTCAGCTTTAAGTTAGAATTTATAACATATTAAAATCGAAATAAAATGGCACATAAAAAAGGAGTCGGAAGTTCGAAAAACGGTAGAGAATCAGAATCAAAACGTCTAGGCGTAAAGATCTTTGGTGGACAAGCAGCAATTGCTGGTAACATTATCGTAAGACAACGTGGTACTGCACATAATCCTGGTGAGAATGTGTATGCTGGAAAAGATCATACCCTTCACGCTAAAGTGGACGGTTTAGTAAAATTCTCAAGAAAGAAAGACAATAAGTCCTATGTGTCTGTTGTTCCTTTTGATGCATAATTTTCTAATAATTTTATAAAAAAGCCTCGCAATTAGCGGGGCTTTTTTTATGTCAAAAATTAGGAGATTAATTTTTCAAAGGCGAGTCGTTTGTCGTTATTTTCTAAATAAATAATTCCACAATAGTTGTAGCCTAATTTTTTGAGTAACGCTTGCATGCCTAGGTTATCTTCGTGTGTGTCGATTCGCATCGAATGAATTGTATTTTGTTTTAGGATATGTTCACACTGATTAAAAATAAATTGTGCAATACCAGTTCCCCTAAAGTTTTCGTTAACGGCCATGCGATGAATTACACCATATGTGGCATCAGCTTCAGTAATCCAACCGCCTTGAATCGTTTTGTAAGTTGGCTCATTTTTTGTGGTAAACATAGCAGTTGCTAATAGGGTAGAGTCTTCTGATTTCACAACATAGCTTTCATTGTTTTTTAGATCCTTTAAGATTGCTTTTTCGTTGGGATATCCATTTTGCCACTGCTCAATATCTTGTGTAGCCAAGTAGGTCTGAGCTTGCTCAATGATTTGCATTATTGTAAATAAATCTTCTTTTTTAGCCTTTAGCAATTTCATCATTTATGTTTTATTCATGCGATGAATTTTAATCAAAAAAAAGCCAAAGCAATTGCTTTGGCTTTTTATAAGTCTAGATGTTAGTAGCGGTAATACTCAGGTTTGAATGGACCTTCGGGCTTAACCCCTATATAACTCGCTTGATCCTTACGAAGTTCTGTGAGTTCAACACCAATTTTGGCAAGGTGTAGCTTCGCTACTTTTTCATCTAAATGTTTTGGTAGCATATACACTTCGTTGGAATAAGCGTCACTATTTGTCCACAGTTCAATCTGCGCTAATACTTGATTTGTAAAGGAGTTACTCATTACAAAACTAGGATGCCCTGTAGCACATCCTAAATTTACTAAACGCCCTTCTGCTAATACAATAATATCTTTGCCATCAATAGTATATTTATCTACTTGTGCTTTGATTTCAACTTTACTCGCTCCGTGCGTATCGTTTAACCATGTCATGTCAATCTCATTGTCAAAGTGACCAATATTACAAACGATTGTTTTGTCTTTCATTGCTTCAAAATGAACGTTTTGTACAATGTCTTTATTTCCTGTTGCTGTGACTACGATATCAGCGTTAGGCAATACAGTTTCTAATTTTTTTACTTCAAATCCGTCCATTGCTGCTTGTAAAGCACAAATAGGATCGACCTCGGTTACTGTAACAATACTTCCAGCGCCTTGAAAAGAAGCGGCAGTTCCTTTTCCTACATCTCCATAGCCACAAACAACAACTCTCTTCCCCGCAAGCATGACATCTGTTGCACGACGTACCGCATCTACGGCACTTTCTTTACAACCATATTTATTGTCAAATTTACTTTTCGTTACGGAGTCATTTACGTTGATTGCAGGCATTGCTAAAGTGCCATTTTTCATACGTTCATATAAACGGTGAACACCTGTAGTAGTTTCTTCACTTAATCCATTGATACCTTCTATCAATTCTGGATAATGATCAAATACTAAGTTGGTAAGATCACCACCATCATCTAAAATCATATTTAAAGGTTGGCGGTCTTTCCCAAAAAATAATGTTTGTTCGATACACCAGTCAAATTCTTCTTCATTAAGACCTTTCCATGCATACACAGGGATTCCAGCTGCTGCAATCGCTGCGGCGGCTTGATCTTGCGTTGAAAAAATATTACAGGAACTCCAAGTTACATCTGCTCCTAGGGCGACGAGTGTCTCAATAAGAACAGCAGTTTGTATGGTCATGTGTAAACAACCTGCAATTCTAGCACCTTTGAGCGGTTGACTGTCTTTATATTCTTCTCTAAGACTCATTAAACCTGGCATTTCAGCTTCAGCGAGTTCAATTTCTTTGCGTCCCCAATCTGCAAGGGACATGTCTTTTACTTTGTAAGGAGTGTAGGGAATGGTTTTTACAGTCATAAGGCAGTTTTTTTAAATACTCTAGTTTGGTTTAAACCTATAAATTAGCGTATTTTCGTTTTTAAATTAATATACCCTGCAAAGATAACTATTAACTATTTAAAAAATAAATGCCACTTTATAAATCACTAGTTTTAAACTCACAAACTATTGTTAAAATCTGGAAGATTACCGAATCCAAAGATTTTTTCTCTGGTCAACTTGTGCTGAAAACTGAGAGTTTAGAACGTGTCAATAGCATGAAAAGTGAATTGCATCAACGTGGCTTTCTAAGCGTACGAATGTTACTTGCTGAATTTGGATATGCAGATGAAGATTTAGTATATGATGCCTTTGGAAAACCTCATTTGAAAGACGGAAAACACATCTCTATTACCCATTCTTATACATTTTCTGCAGTGGTAGTAAGCTCCAAAAAGGTTGGGGTTGATATTGAAAAAAATCGAGATAAAATCATCAAAATAGCATCAAAATTTATTGGCTATGAAACAGCTTATCTAATTAAAACCGACCCTAATTTGATTCAGAAATTAACATGGGTATGGTGTATAAAAGAATCGCTTTATAAATTATGTTCAACTCCAGGGATGGGATTTAAAAAACATTTTTTAGTTTTGCCTTTTGGGACAGAGTCTAACAGTACCTCGGCTTGGATTATTAAAGACAATCAAAGGTCAAAATACAAAGCAATTTTCATGGAATTTGAAGGGTTTGGATGTGCAGTTACTACCCCAGAAATATGAATGATATAACTAATTTTTTTCTCGAGGCTTATAGCGATACGTCAATCCATCTAATTTTGTTAGAAGCCATCGCTTTTGTATTTGGAGTAGTGAGTGTTTATTTTGCACAAAAAGCACATATTTTAGTGTATCCTACTGGAATTATTTGTACCATTATTACGGTTTATTTGTTATATGTAAATCAGTACTTTGGAGATATGATGATGAACGGCTACTACACTATTATGAGTTTATATGGCTGGTGGAATTGGTCTGGAACATCGAATAATAACAGCGTGTTAAAAATAACTTATGCTAGTTCAAAAGATAAAAAAATAGGATTTATTCTATGTATGCTAACAATGGGTATTACCTTTTTTGTATATACCCTTTTTAATTATACTCTTTTGATCCCTAACTATATAGATATTTTTACTTCTGGTTTGTTTTTTACAGCCATGTGGTATATGGCCAATAAAAAACTTCAAAACTGGACACTTTGGATCATTGCGAATCTTATCACAGTTCCTTTGTACGCATATCGAGGATTAGGGATGTTGTCCTTTCAATATATTATTTTTACTTTTTTAGCGTTTCAAGGATATAGATCATGGAAAAAACACTTAGTCAACAGCAATCAAACTGCATAAAAGTAGTTTTATTTGGCCCAGAATCTACAGGCAAGACAACTATGTCTAAAGCCTTGGCAGATTATTTTGGCACCTATTGGGTTGCTGAATATGCGCGTGAATACCTTCAAAAAAAATGGGATTTAGAACAAAAAACCTGCGAGCCTTCTGATTTATTACCCATAGCGATCGGGCAAATGCAGTTAGAGAATGCGGCTGCAGCCAAAACAAACGAACTCCTGTTTTGTGATACAAATCTATTAGTAACAAAAGTTTATTCTGAAGTGTACTATAACGGATATTGTGACCCTTTGATTGATCACTATGCTAAAAAAAATTGTTATAACTTGTACTTTTTATGTGACATTGATATTCCTTGGGTGGCAGATGATTTAAGAGACAAACCCAATGAACGCACAAAAATGTTTTCAGCATTTGAAAGGGCTTTACAAAAACAGGAACTCCCATATGTGATTTTAAGCGGTTCCAAAGAAGAGCGTTTGAAAAATGCGATTCATCATATTAATGAACTTTTAATACCGAAAATTTGATTTTTTCAACTTTAGATATCCAATACATAGAAAGTTTAGGACTTAGCTTGTCTGAAATTGAGAAGCAATTAGAGCACTACGAGTTCCCTCCAAGTTCTGTAACTTTAAAAGCATTTGCAACCATAGACAACGGAATTGTAAAACTTTCTAAGTCAGAGCTCAATGGGTTAATTGATTACTATGAACAACAAAAGAATTCTCTTTCTGTTGTTAAATTCACTCCATCTTCTGGAGCTGCTTCACGAATGTTTAAAATGCTGCATGAATTTTTATCTGATTATGACCCTCAAAAAGAGTCCATCAATTCATATATAAATAAAAATAAAATCACAGAACTGTTTTTGTTTTTTGTAACCATAGAGAAGCTGCCGTTTCATGACGATGCAGTCACTTTAATGCGTAACAACACTCCCGATTATGACTTACTTACTTTAGATCAAAAACGGTTATTATTTGTAAAAACCATCTTGGAAGAAACGTCTTTAAACTATTCAAACATTCCCAAAGGATTATTGCCTTTCCATAAGTACAAAAATCATATATCGGCCGCTTTTGAAGAACACTTGTTTGAAGCGGCAAAATATGCTTCTGTTAACGGCAAAGCCATGTTACACTTTACGATTTCAAAAACACATTTGAAGCAATTTAAAAGTAAATTAAAAGCGATTCAAAAATTGGTAGAATCTAAGACCAATACTACATTCGAAATCAAATTTTCCAATCAAGAATCGATTACAGATGTCTTAGCAGTCGATTTAAAAAATAAGCCCTTCAGGTTAAAAGATAAACTGTTGTTTAGACCGTCGGGTCATGGTGCTCTAATAAAAAATCTAAACCAAATTGATGCGGATATATTTTTTATAAAAAACGTTGATAATGTAGTTGTTAATAAATATTTGGATGAGATTGCGCGCTATAAAAAAGCTCTTGCAGGCATGTTGTTGGATACGCAACGGCAGGTATTTATCTATGCGAAAGATTTAGAGTCAAGTAACATCTCTAAAGGTAAATTAGACGAAATTACAGACTTTTTAGTCCAAAAATTAAATATTATAATCAACCCTCAGTTTGAAAAATATGCCAAAAAGCATAAAATTGAATATTTACAATCAAAAATTAACCGTCCAATTCGTGTTTGTGGAATGGTGAAAAATGAAAGTGAACCAGGGGGCGGCCCCTTTTGGATAAAACATGATAATGGCGAAGTGTCGTTACAAATAGTAGAATCTAGTCAAGTTGATGTAAGTTTAAAAAATCAGAAAGCTATTTTAACGAATGCAACCCACTTTAATCCAGTTGATATTGTTTGTGGTGTTAAAAATCATAAAGGAGAAGCTTTCGATTTAGAGAAGTTTGTAGATTCTAATACCTACTATGTGACGACCAAAACAAAATATGGGCGAAAACTCAAAACTCTAGAAAGACCCGGATTATGGAATGGCAGCATGGCCAATTGGAATACAATATTTGTAGAGGTTCCAATTATTACATTCAACCCTGTTAAAACGGTGAATGATCTTTTAAAGTTTACACATCAAGTGAAATAATTTTAAAAATTCTTTCCAATTTTTTAAATCTAAACTATATTTGCCCTGTTCTCAAAAAAGGGGTGCCGATATCGGCTGAGATCATACCCATTGAACCTAGAACAGGTAATGCTGTTTAGGGAAACTGCTGAAGCGATGCTTCAGACTTTATTAATTAATTTATAACAAAGAATAAGGACCTCTTTTTATTCGATATTTTTTTATCGTATGAAAAATTCTATCTTTTTAATTGCACTGTTATTGGCAACATCCGTAATAGCTGCACAACAATCTCCAGTAGAAAGAGATTCTACCAAAATACAAACCTTAGATGAGGTTTTGGTTCAGTCTATTAGAGTAAAACCCAATGCGCCCATTACGCATTCCAATATCTCAAAAAAAGAATTACAACGACGCAATCTTGGACAGGATATTCCAATTCTATTAAACTATTTACCTTCAGTAGTTTCCTCATCAGATGCGGGGGCAGGAGTTGGCTATACCTACTTAAGAGTTAGAGGGTCAGACGCGACCCGTGTCAATGTAACCATTAATGGAATTCCTTACAATGATGCTGAAAGTCAAGGAACATTTTGGGTTAATCTTGGTGATTTTGCGTCTTCGGTAGAAAACATACAGTTGCAGCGTGGGGTTGGAACATCGACCAACGGATCTGCTGCTTTTGGAGCAAGTCTAAATATTTTAACAGATGCTATTTCTCAAAATGCGGGAGGACAAATTTCTAATTCATTTGGCTCATATGGTACAAGAAAACACAGCCTGAAATTTACAACCGGGTTGCTCAATGATCATTTTGAGTTTGCTGGACGCTTATCAAAAATTTATTCTGATGGATATGTCGATCGTGCTTCTACAGATATTAAATCCTATTTTCTTCAAGGAAACTATGTGGATGAAAACACCTTAGTAAAAGCTCTGATGTTTGGAGGAAAAGAAAAAACCTACCAAGCATGGTATGGATTAAGTAAAGACGAATTAGAAGAAGACAGAACACAAAATCCATATACGTATGACAATGAAACGGATAATTATTGGCAAGACCATTACCAGTTGCATTGGAATGAAACTCTAAACTCGAATTGGTCCACAAATCTTGGGTTGAATTATACGAGAGGAAAAGGATATTTTGAGCAATATAAAGAAGGTAGAAGTGCTATGGATTATAATAACTTGATTATTGATGACAGCGATGTGATTGTACGCCGTTGGTTGGACAATCATTTTTATGTGGTAAATGCCAATGCAACCTACCAAAAAAACGGACTTGAAATCACATCTGGATTATCGTATAGCGACTACACTAATGACCACTATGGCGAACTAATTTGGGGAAGCGATTTGGCCGCAGGAACAAGTATCAGAGATCGTTATTATTTGAGTGTTTCGGATAAGTCTGATTTTAGTGTCTTTTCTAAAGCAACCTTTAGAATGTCTGAATCCTTACAAGCCTTCTTAGATGTACAAGGGCGATTTGTCAGCTACTCCACAACTGGGTTAACCTCGAACAGAGTGCCTATTACTATTGATGAAAACTATAGCTTTTTCAATCCAAAACTAGGACTCACTTATACGTTCAACTCAAACAATAGTATGTATGTTTCTTATGCACGCGCAAATAAAGAACCCAACAGAAACGATTTTGAAAGTAATGGAGCAGCTGTAAAACCTGAAAGTTTAAATGATTTTGAATTGGGATGGCGGCACCAAGGAAAGCGTTTCAGCTTGAATGCCAATGTGTATTATATGCAGTATAAAAATCAATTGGTACTCACGGGAGCCCTAGATAATGTTGGAGAATATCTAAGAGAAAATGTTGATAACAGCTACCGCTTGGGATTGGAATTGGATGCGCGAATTGCTATAAGTAATCAAATGGCTTTAAATTCAAACCTAGCCTTAAGTCAAAATAAAATCGAAGAATTAATCATTGATCGCGATGGTCAATTGCAAAACTTAGGGAATACCAACATTGCATTATCACCAAATCTGATTACAACCCATGCCATTGAATATGCACCAAACAGCCAGTTTAGAGCCGCATTGATTGGAAAATATGTAGGCGAGCAATACCTAAGTAATACGGACACTGCGGCCTCCAAGTTAGAAGGCTATTTTGTTGGAGATCTTAATTTGAATTATGAGTTAAAACTGAATAAGGTCTTTAAGTCTGTTGTGTTAAGCGGTATGATTAACAACCTGTTTAATGCAGAATACGTAGACCGAGGTTACACTTATTTGGACACGTGGAGTGGTCCAATAGCTTCTGAGGTACAGGGTTACTACCCACAAGCCACCCGTAATTTCTTAGTTGGAATGACATTGATGTTTTAGGAAGAATTTTATTGATTATAAAAAGCGTGCTTCGGTACGCTTTTTTTAATTAGACACAAAAAGTGTATTGCCATTTATTTCTACAAAATAGGCTTTAAGTCCACACCGTAATTCAGAATTCTCCAAAGGCTGACCCGTAAAAAGGCTGTATTTATTAGCCTCGTTACATCCACAAACGCCCTCAAGTCCACTGATAGAAAGCACCGAGCAATTGCTAAAAACATGATTGGGATCTGCAGCGTCAAAGGCTACAAAGCCAGTACCCGTATTATTGACAATAATACCGCCATTTCCTTCATTAGGAACATACACAGGATTGTTAGGGAATGTCAGTTGATTGTACTGCGAAAGATTGAGGTTTAAGGAAGCAGCTACATTAAGATTGGCTAAAAAATTACAATTGGGATCGGAATTATTATCTTTTGTGCAGCCCACACAAACAAAAAATACTAAAGCGTAGAATTTCAATGTTTTCATTTTTGCAGATGTATAGTGCATTTAAATAGGTCTAAAATTCATATAATTTAAGTGCTCAATTTACGATAAAAACTACACTAAGATAAATATTTTGTATATTTGTGGTGCAATCTCGTGAAAACGAGATTTTTGCGTTTAGTTCTAAATAGAGAATTAGACGACACAGTCACCAAATAAACGACTACTTTAAAAACTATAAGTTATGAGTAATGTATCTTATTACACAGCCGAAGGCTTAAAAAAATTGAGAGACGAGTTAAAGCAACTCAAAGACGTGGAACGCATCAAGGCTTCAAGAGCAATTGCCGAAGCAAGAGATAAAGGTGATTTAAGTGAAAATGCCGAATACGATGCTGCCAAAGAGGCACAAGGAATGTTGGAAATGCGTATTGCAAAGCTAGAAGACACCATGGCTGGTGCTCGTTTGATCGACGAATCTCAACTCGATACTTCTAAGGTATTAGTGCTGTCTAAAGTAAAAATAAAAAATCAGTCCAATGGAATGGAATTAGACTACCTTCTTGTGGCCGACGGAGAAGCGGATTTAGCCGCAGGAAAAATCTCTGTAAATTCACCTATCGGAAAAGGATTGTTGGGAAAAAGTGTTGGAGATGTAGCGGAGATACAAGTCCCTAATGGTATTTTGAAATTTGAAATCATGAACATCTCTAGATAAATTAATTCTTACATCCAAATCATGAGTTCGATTTTCACTAAAATAGTTAATAAAGAAATTCCCTGTTATAAAGTCGCCGAAACCGAAAAATTCTTAGCATTTTTGGATATCAATCCGAATGCTAAAGGTCATACCCTTTGTATTCCAAAAAAAGAAGTCAACAAAATTTTTGATTTAGATTCAGCAGCCTATTTAGAATTAATGGAGTTCTCAAGAACAGTTGCCCTCGGTTTAGAAAAAGCAGTTGACTGCAAGCGTATAGGGATGACAGTGATTGGACTCGAAGTGCCACATGTACATGTGCATTTGATCCCATTAAATTCTATGGAAGACGCTCAATTTATTAAAAAAGAAGCACTGCTTCCAGAAGAATTTGAAGCACTCGCTAAAAAAATCACTTCTTTCTTATAAGCGTTTTAAACTAATTCGCAGCGTCGTTCCTTCTCCAACTTCAGAGTGTAATACTTTAATTTTTCCTTTGTGATATTCCTCAATAATTCGTTTGGAAAGAGTCAGCCCTAATCCCCAACCACGTTTTTTAGACGTATATCCTGTTTCAAAAACTCTATTGAATAATTTTTTTGAAAGTCCTTTGCCGGTGTCACTAATATCAATTAAAACCATTGCATCTGTAGTTTGAATAAACAACTCAATATGACCTTCCCCTTTCATGGCATCAATTCCATTTTTAACCAAATTTTCAATAGTCCAACTATAAAGTTCAGGGTTCAAGTCGACCAGGACTTCTCCTTCTGGAGCATTCATTTTAAAGCTAATTAAATTACTACTTCTAGATTTTAAATAGTCGAAAGATTCTTGAGTCGCTGTTACAATATTTGTACTCTTTAGCAAAGGAACAGCTCCAATTTTACTAAAGCGTTCTGTAATGGTTTCTAAACGGTGAATGTCTTTTTCGATCTCAGTTATAAAGGAAGGATTTACAGCCTCTTTTTTTAAAAGTTCAGTCCAACCTATAAGCGATGAAAGCGGAGTTCCAATTTGATGAGCGGTTTCTTTAGCCATTCCAGTCCAAAGCTTATTTTGGGAAGCAGTTTTGGAACTCTTGTAATAAAAATAGACAATTCCACTAAACAACAAAAAAATCAAGACAAGTGTAAAGGGGTAATATTTTAGCTTATTCAGTAAATCGGAATTTCCATAATAGATTGTTGAAAGTGTTTTACCTTCATAAATTATTTCAATTGGGGTGTTTTCATCACTAAATTTTAAACTTAATTTTCGGAGATACTCTTGATTATTTTCTGAGTGTTGCTCAATATTTTTAGATTGAAAACTCCCTTCAGAATTTTCAATAATCATTGGGGTAGTGGTATTGCTTTGAATTATTTTTAATGGAAAATCACTAATATTCCCGTTGAGGTCAATAATTTTTCCAAGCTCAATTTGAGCCTGAGAAAAATTTTCCATTTTGATACGTTCTTCTTCTTTAAACTTCTGAAAAAAACGATAGGTATTCCATAAAATCAATGAAATAATAAGGAATGAAACGGCAATCATCACCCAGCGTAAAACATGTTGTTTTGATAAAATTTTCATTGGTATATTTTTTTCAATTCTAAATATAATGTATTTATGGTGAATATATTGTTTTATATTATCGCTTTCTTCTTTTAGTTGGACTCATAATTTGTTAAGTTTGTATATATTTAGAAAATTCTTTAGTTTAATAGTCAATTTTAAAAATAAAAATGGAAATACAAGGAAAAATCAAACTTATCGGCGAAACACAATCTATTGGTTCTAATGGATTTAGAAAACGTGAATTAGTTTTGACTACAGAAGAGCAATATCCACAACATATTATGGTGGAGTTTATTCAGGACAAAACAGATCTTTTAAATAACTACCAGGTTGGACAACAAATCAAGGTTGGTATTAATTTACGAGGGAGAGAGTGGATCAACCCACAAGGAGAGGCAAAGTATTTTAATGCAATACAAGGATGGCGTATCGAGAATTTACAGCAAGCTGCACCTGCCAGTGCTGCACCAGTAGCCCCTGCACAAGCTTTTGAGCCTGCAACAGACTTGTCCGAAGACGAGCCAAATGACTTGCCATTTTAACCAGCGTTAAAACAAGCAACACTTCAATATAAAAATAGATGAAGTGGCTAAATGAAACCATCGAATTTCCGCCATTGACAGAAGCAACCCCAGAAGGTCTTTTGGCAGCTGGAGGTGATTTGTCTCCAGAACGTGTCCTGTACGCCTATCAAAATGGGATTTTTCCTTGGTATGATTCCGATCAACCCATCTTATGGTGGACCCCTGATCCTCGTTTTGTGTTATACCCTCATAAGTTGAAGGTTTCAAAAAGTACAAAACAGATTTTGAAAAATCAATCCTTTGAAATTACTATAAATCGTAATTTTAGAGACGTTATTAAAGCTTGTGCAAACGTAAAACGAGAAGCACAATCAGGCACTTGGATTACCGATGAAATGATTGAAACCTATTGTGAATTGCACCAAAGAGGGATTGCAAAATCTGTTGAGGTATGGAAAAACAAGAAATTAGTCGGAGGATTGTATGGTATTGAGTTGGATGACACAATTTTTTGTGGGGAAAGTATGTTTAGTTATGTGAGTAATGCCAGTAAAATTGGTTTTATAAGTTTTGTTCAAAACTCAAACTATAAAATTATAGATTGTCAGTTGCACACAAATCACCTTGAAAGTTTAGGTGCGGAGCCAATTTCAAGATTAAAATTTATGGAATATTTAAAACCTCAAAATCAAAATATAAATAATTGATATTAATTTAATTGCCTATGTTCACTCAAGAAGATTTTGAATCGTATTCTGGAATCGAATCGTTTAAAAATACATTAAAGTCTAAAATTCCTAAGACAAAATATGAGTCGCTAATTAATACAATCGACTATGAGTCAGAGCTTGTAAAACTTCAGGCTGAATTAGTGGACTTACAACAATGGACTGCCAGACATAAAAAACGTGTTTGTGTGTTATTTGAAGGTCGGGATGCTGCTGGAAAAGGTGGCGCAATTCGTCGTTTTACAGAGCACTTAAACCCAAGGTCCATGCGCGTTGTAGCGCTTCCCAAACCCACAGAAATTGAAAAAGGACAATGGTATTTTAGACGTTATATTAAAGAACTTCCAGAACCTGGTGAATTGGTGTTTTTTGATCGAAGCTGGTACAATCGTGCTGTGGTAGAACCTGTAATGGAATTTTGTTCTGAAGAACAATATAAAAAATTCATGTTACAAGTTCCTGAGTTTGAACATATGCTCTATGAAGACGGTGTGATAATTATTAAGTTTTGGTTTTCAATTTCAAAAAAAGAGCAAGAAAAACGCTTCAATTCTAGACTGAAAAACCCTTTAAAACAGTGGAAGTTTAGCCCCGTTGATAAGGAAGGTCAAAATAGATGGGACAAATACACATTTTACAAAGAACAGATGTTTAGTAAAACACACACCTCTATAAGTCCTTGGATTATTATAAAAACAAACAACAAAAAACAAGCACGTTTAGAAAGCATCCGCCACGTTTTATCGCAATTTGATTACGACCGAAAAGGAAGCTCTAATACAACAATTCTTCCCGACCCAAATGTTGTACAGCGTTATCACAGGATGATTACTCAAATCGATTAGTTATGGAAAAATTATCACCAAAAAATTTAAAAAAACTTAACAGCAAACGAGGTCTTCAATTGTTTTTGAGTCATGACGATATGACAATTCCTAAAGCGTTACGCATTTTGAGTCACGAATCAAAACTGGAACGACTCCAAGAAGAATTGATCAAACTCCAACAATGGGTTGAGGTTGAAGGTGAGAAATTAGTTGTTATTTTTGAAGGCAGAGATGCGGCTGGCAAGGGCGGAGCAATCCGAAGAATTACCCAACATTTAAATCCAAGAGAATTTAATGTTGTAGCTCTTTCAAAACCAACAGACGAAGAAAAAAATCAATGGTATTTTCAACGCTATATTAAAAACTTACCTCGCAACGGTCAAATAACTTTTTTTGATAGAAGTTGGTATAACCGAGCGGTTGTAGAGCCTGTCAATGGGTTTTGTACACAAAATGACTATGAAGTGTTTATGAATCAGGTGAACGAATTTGAAAAAATGATTATTGATTCGGGAATTCGGGTTGTGAAGTTTTATTTCTCTATCTCCAAAGATGAACAATCTCGACGTTTTGAAGACATTAAATCGAGTCCAGTCAAAAAGTGGAAATTCAGTAAGGTTGACGAAGCAGCTTTAGAGCTATGGGAAGATTATACTCAGTATAAAACTAAAATGTTTGATAAAACCAATACTGAAATTGCTCCATGGATCATTATTAAAGCCAACAAAAAAAGTAAGGCAAGAGTAGAGGTTATTGAAAAACTTTTGGAATTAGTTCCGTATAAGAATTAAACTTCATCATACCTAAAGCACTCAATCTCGTGATCGTTAACCATTCCTGTTGCTTGCATGTGTGCATATACAACAGTGCTGCCAACAAATTTAAACCCACGACTTTTTAGGTCTTTGCTTATTTGATCACTCAAGGGCGTGTTTGGAGGTGCTTTCTTATAATTTTCAATCTTATTTTTTATAGGCTTCCCATCTACGAATGCCCAAATATAATTACTAAAACTGCCAAACTCTTTTTTAATTTCAAGAAAGGCTTTAGCATTCGATATCGCCGCTTTGATTTTTAATTTATTTCGAATAATGCCCTTATCAAGGATTAAAGAGTCAAATTTAGTCGCATCGTATTGCGCCACTTTATTGTAGTCGAACCCGTCAAAAGCAGCTCTGAAATTTTCGCGTTTTCTTAAAATGGTAATCCAACTTAAACCCGCCTGAAAAGTTTCTAAAATTAAAAACTCAAACAACTTTAAGTCGTCATACAAAGGAACGCCCCATTCCTCATCGTGATAAGCTTCATAGAGCGGGTCGCCCACACACCATCCACAACGTTGTTTTTGAGTTATCATGACCTCAATTTAAAAAAAATTCAACTTTATAAAAATTAAAACTAAATTTCTTTAAATCCGAAACGATGTTGTTTTAGTTTAGCTCAGAAATAAAAGTATCAATTGAAATGGCTTTCTCTACAGAAAAGTCACCGATTTTTGTACGTCGAAGTGCAGATAAATGGGCGCCTGATTCTAATGCTTTTCCAAAATCATGAGCCAACGAACGTATGTAAGTTCCTTTGCTACAAGTGACACTAAAATTAACTTTTAGTCCTTCTATTTTGGTAATTTTAAATTCCTCAATGGTCACTTTTCTAGAGTTGATTTTTACAGATTCTCCAGCACGGGCAAACTCATATAAACGTTTGCCTTCTATTTTTAAGGCGGAAAATACGGGTGGAAACTGATCAATTTCACCAATAAATTGAGCCGTAGTTTTATGAATTAATGCCGGAGTAATATGGGCCGTTGGAAACTCCTGATCGATGGCTGTTTCAAGATCATAGGAAGGTGTAGTGCTGCCCAAAACAAATGTCCCCGTATAGGTTTTTATTTGCCCTTGAAACGTGTCGATTTGCTTAGTCATCTTTCCAGTACAAATTATTAAAAGTCCCGTTGCTAAGGGGTCTAAAGTACCTGCATGACCTACTTTAATTTTTTTTAAATTGAAAGCTTGACGAATGTGCCAACGCAATTTATTAACCACTTGAAAAGACGTCCATTCTAAAGGTTTGTCAATCAATACAAGCTGACCATCTAAATAATCTTGAGCTGTTTTCATTTGAAATAAAAAGTTGTGATGATTGCTAAAATTCCAACGACACAACAGTAATAAGCAAAGTATTTTAATCGACTATTTTTAACCAAACGAATCATAAGGGTACAAGCAAAAAGTCCAGCAACAAAGGCTGCTATAAATCCTGCAACCAAGCTATTAAAATTATCAGCATTATAGCTCAAGTCTCCACTAATAACATCTTTAGCAATTTTTCCTAAAATGAGAGGAATAACCATTAAAAAAGAAAAGCGTGCCGCTTTTGATTTGTCATTTCCCAATAATACAGAGGTTGAAATAGTAGCTCCTGAGCGAGAAATCCCAGGGAGCATGGCAATAGCTTGTGAGATTCCAATGACAAAAGCATCCCAAAACCCCACTTTTTTATTTGTTGCTTTTGCACGGTCTGCCAAAAATAAATAACAAAGCGGTCACAATGAGCATGAACCCAACGAGTAAGATATTATTTCCAAAAAGAGCCTCTAATTCTGCTTCAAATAGGATGCCTACAAATCCAGCAGGCAGCATAGAAATCATTATTTTGACAATAAACTGGGTATCCTCATTCCATTCAAACTTGAATAAAGCAGCAAAGAGTGTAACGATATCTTTTCTGAAAATAATTAAGGTGCTTAGAGCTGTTGCGAAGTGGAGAACTACCGTGAAAATCAAACTATTCTCAGGGATTGATTCATCCCCCAACAGGGCTTTACCAATTTCCAAATGCCCACTAGAAGAGACTGGTAAAAACTCAGTAAGTCCTTGTATAATTCCTAATAAAATACTGTCAAAAAAATCCATCTATTTTTTGAAATTTTTAAGAATAGCATAAACCTGAATTCCAAACCCAATTAAAATAAGGGTTGGTGCGACGCGAATTCTTTGAGCATTAAAGATTTTAGGGTTAAAGACATTAGGGTCGTCGGAACCGCCACCCGCCATCAGGATAAATCCTAAAGCGATAAGCAAAAGGCCCACAAACATCCATTTGTAATTTTGCCTTCCAAAAATAAAATTTTTCTTTGCGTTTTCTTTGCGTTTCTGTTCTCCCATAATTAATTAAATTGTGTGAATGTAAAAGGGTTCATTGAATCTAAAATTGTATTTTAAAGTACTTCTAGTAGTTGGGTTTTTAATAATAAAGTTGATCGGTTTTTAGGTTTAAAAAACGTTGAGTTGCGAAAAAAGTGCTCCACCAAGTAATTAAAACTCCTACAACAAAAATACAGCCAAACAAGGCTCCAATAGACAATTGATTTTGAATCAAATTGAATTCTGGAAATGATTTATCGACATAATATACGACTACCCCCATGCCAACAAGAGCTAAAATCGAACCGATAATTCCAAGTCGAATACTACGCCAAATAAAAGGTTTACGAATAAATTTTTTGGTCGCTCCTACCATCTGCATGGTTTTGATTGAAAAGCGTTTGGAGTTCACTGCCAGACGGATGGAACTATTTATTAAAAGAACCGCGATTCCCGTAAAAATTCCACTGATAATTAAAATCCATAAACTGAGACGTTTTACATTGCTGTTCATTAAAGATACAAGATCCTTATCATATTTAATGTCCTCCACAAAGTTCTTTTTCATCGTACTTTCTGTGATGCTATCCAAACGACGTGCAGTCACATAGTCCGCTTTGAGATTCACTTCAATCGAATTTTTTAAAGGATTATAGCCAATATCGTCTAAGAAATCCTCTCCATATTCTAACTTCATAAAATCGGCAGCAGACTCTTTAGAAATAAATTTTGTCTGTTTTACATAGTCCGAAAATGCCAAGCTTTTTTCGAGTTGTTTTATTTCAACTTCTTTGGAAGTGTCTTCCAAATAGATGGTAAGAATAACCTGTTCTTTAAAATTATCAGAAATTGATTTGGCATTGAGAACCAATAGCCCTAAAATCCCTAACAAAAAAAGAACCAAAGCGATACTGAGGACGACCGAAAAATAGGACGAAATTAAACGGCGTTTTTGATGTTTTTCAAATGATGAACTCATAGTAATTGTCTAACGAATGTAAAAGTATAAAAAAACTTACTTAAATGGCTAGTAATTCCCTGAAAACAAATTAACATTTCATAGTCGTGTTGTTTCGTCATACAGAGTTTTTTACTTGCTAAATAAAGCGTAAATTTGCAGCTGTTAATGATAGCAATATGATGTACAATTTCAATGAAATTGAAGCCAAATGGCAAAAAAAGTGGGCAGAACAACAAACGTTTAAAGCTGATAATAATTCTACCAAACCCAAATATTATGTTTTAGACATGTTTCCCTATCCTAGTGGAGCAGGGCTTCATGTTGGACACCCTCTTGGTTATATTGCATCCGATATTTACGCACGTTACAAGCGCCATAAAGGGTTTAATGTATTACATCCACAAGGCTATGATAGTTTTGGATTGCCTGCAGAACAGTATGCCATCCAAACGGGACAGCACCCAGCAGTTACGACCGAAGCAAACATAAAAACTTACCGCCGCCAACTCGATCAAATGGGGTTTTCATTTGATTGGTCTAGAGAAGTGCGCACCTCTTCACCCGAATATTACAAATGGACACAATGGATTTTTATCCAACTATTTAACTCTTGGTATAACAACGCTTCTAACAAAGCAGCGTCTATTGATGAGCTTATAAAATTATTTTCTAATCAAGGAAATGCAACGGTAGATGCAATCTGTGATGAAGCCATTGAAGTGTTTACTGCTGAGGAATGGAATGCCATGTCTTCGGAGCGTCAACAACAAATTTTAATACAATACAGATTGACATACCTAGCAGAAACCGAAGTCAATTGGTGTCCCGAGTTGGGAACTGTTTTAGCGAATGATGAAATTGTCAACGGCGTTTCCGAACGTGGGGGGTATCCAGTAATTCGAAAGAAAATGACGCAATGGAGCATGCGGATATCTGCCTATGCCGAACGTCTTTTACAAGGGCTTAACACGATAGATTGGACAGATGCCCTTAAAGAAAGTCAACGCAATTGGATTGGAAAATCAGTAGGGGCTTCTGTGGTGTTTAAACTTAAAGACCATGCCTCAACCATTGAAGTATTTACCACCAGACCTGATACAATTTTTGGCGTGTCTTTTATGACCCTTGCTCCCGAGCATGAATTGGTAAGCCAGATTACCACTCCAGCTCAAAAATCAGCAGTAGAGGCCTATGTTTTGGCAACTGCAAAACGGAGTGAGCGCGACCGAATGGCGGATGTAAAAACCATTTCAGGCGTGTTTACAGGTGCCTATGCTGAACATCCCTTAACAAAAAAACCCGTTCCTGTTTGGGTGGGGGATTATGTATTGGCTGGGTATGGAACTGGTGCCGTAATGTCAGTGCCATGTGGAGACCAGCGTGATTATGATTTTGCAAAACACTTTAACATTGAAATTCCGAATATTTTTAAAGGCATCGATATTAGTGAAGAAGCCTATACAGATAAAACCAATACCATCATCGCCAACAGCGATTTTTTAAATGACTTAGACTATAAACAAGCATCAAAAAAAGCCATTGAAATCCTAGAAGAAAAGGGATATGGTTTAGGAAAAACAAATTACCGACTTCGAGATGCTGTGTTTTCAAGACAGCGGTATTGGGGCGAACCGTTCCCGGTATATTATGTAAATGGATTGCCACAAATGATTGCGGCGGAACACTTGCCAATTAGTTTGCCAGAAGTTGAAAAATATTTACCAACCGAAGAAGGCGAGCCACCATTGGGTCGTGCTGAGGTCTGGGCATGGGATACCACTCAAAATACGGTTGTTGAAAACCATAAAATAGACCATCAAACCATATTTCCTTTAGAGCTCAATACAATGCCTGGATGGGCGGGGAGTTCATGGTATTTTAACAGATACATGGATGCACATAACCAAAATGAATTTGCTAGTTCCGAAGCCTTGAATTATTGGAAAGAAGTGGATTTGTATATTGGTGGAAGCGAGCATGCCACAGGGCATTTGCTCTATGCACGTTTCTGGCAAAAATTCTTATTTGATTTAGGGCTTGTCCCTGTAGATGAGTTTGCAAAAAAACTGATCAATCAAGGAATGATTCTGGGAACGAGTGCGTTTGTAGGACGAGTTGAAGGAACCCAAACTTTTATGTCTGCAGATACGATTACCACGGAGTCTATTCAGTGGATTCATGCGGATGTATCTTTTGTAAATGCTTCTGATGAGTTGGATATTGAAGCCTTTAAGTCTTGGAGGGAAGAGTTTAAAAATGCAGAATTTATTACAGATAACGAGGGTCTATTTAAAGTGAAACGCGAGGTTGAAAAAATGTCCAAATCCAAATACAACGTCGTAAATCCAGATGCAATTTGCAAACAGTATGGTGCCGATTCATTGCGTTTATACGAAATGTTTTTAGGGCCTTTAGAACAATACAAACCGTGGAATACCTCCGGAATTACAGGGGTTCATAATTTTCTTAAAAAATTATGGAAGTTATATATTGGACAAGATGGGCTTAAGGTTACTGATGATGAGCCTTCAAAAGACCAATTAAAAACGCTTCATAAAACCATTAAGAAAGTCACAGAAGACATCGAGAATTTTTCGTTTAATACCTCTGTTTCTACCTTTATGATTGCTGTGAATCAACTGACTGCTCAAAGGTGTATTTCTAAAACTATTTTAGAACCACTATTGATATTGATTTCTCCGTATGCACCACATATAGCAGAAGAATTATGGGAGCAGCTAGGTCATGAAAATTCAATCACAACAGCTGAGTTTCCAGAATTTGATGCCAGTCACCTGATCGAAAGCACCAAAGCCTATCCAATATCATTCAATGGTAAAATGCGATTTACGATTGAATTATCATTGGATTTAAGTAAAGAAGAAATCGAAGCAGCCGTGATGGGAGATGAAAAAACGGTTGCACAACTGGATGGACGTGTTCCGAAAAAAGTGATTGTTGTACCAGGTAAAATTGTAAACATTGTTGGATAATATAGATTCTATCGAAGTCTTAGGGCTTATTGCTGCTTGCTTGACAACCTATGCGTTTTTACCTCAAGTGTATAAAACTTGGAAAACAAAAGATGTGTCAGCATTTTCATTGCCAACCTTTTCTTTGTTTTTTGTGGGGATTGTGTTTTGGTTGGTCTATGGGATTTTAAAAGAAAGCCTGTCCATGATTTTGGCAAATACGATTACTTTGGTGTCCTCGTTTACATTACTAGTATTTATTTTTAAATATAGGAAACGCTAAAATGTACTGTCATTTTTTCAGTTTTAAAAATTGGTGCTATTTTTGATAACATATTAAACTAAATTTAAAACAATTGTTATGGGAACATATTATTTTATTCTAGGAGCCATCGCTTTGGTAAGCTGGCTTGTGAGTTCAACCTTAAAACGTAAATTTGAAACCTACTCAAAAATTCATTTACGGAATGGAATGAGTGGAGCTGAAATTGCTGAAAAAATGCTATCCGATCATGGCATTAGAGATGTAAAAGTCGTGTCAACGGCGGGTCGTCTTACAGACCATTACAATCCTAAAGATAAAACAGTAAACCTAAGTGAAGCGGTTTATAACGAGCGAAACGCCGCTGCTGCGGCTGTTGCGGCACACGAATGTGGACATGCGGTACAGCATGCTCAAGCTTACAGTTGGTTGCAGTTGCGCTCAACACTAGTGCCAGCGGTAAATATTTCTTCAAAATTATCCATGTGGTTAATTGTTGGAGGCTTAATTTTAGGGTTTGGAGCGGGTGTTGGCTTGGGTTATTGGGTGGTTGTTTTGGGGTTTGTATTGATGGCGGTTGCCACTTCCTTCAGTTTTATCACCTTGCCTGTAGAGTACGATGCGAGTAACCGTGCATTAGCGTGGTTAAAAAACAAGCATATGGTGTCTCAAGAAGAATTTAAAGGCGCCGAAGATGCACTCAAATGGGCGGCACGAACGTATTTGGTAGCTGCTCTGGGATCTTTAGCGACCTTAGTGTATTGGGGTCTTCAAATTTTTGGAAGAGATTAATTAGATTTTAATTTGGCGATCAATTTGTTGGTCCAAAGAAATAAATGTTTCAGTTCTTGAAACACCTGAAATCGGTTGAATCTGTTTATTTAAAACAGACATCAAGTGTTCGTTGTCTTTACAAAGTATTTTGATTAAGACACTCCAGTTTCCAGTGGTGTAATGACATTCTAAGACTTCAGGAATTCTCTTGAGCTGTTTGACAGCATCTGAATTATTTTTTGCTTTATCCAAATACACGCCTACAAATGCCATGGTTGTATATCCCAAAATCTTTGGATTTATTACAAACTTAGAGCCTGCGATAAGCCCAGAGTTTTCTAATTTACGAAGCCGTTGATGAATAGCAGCCCCAGAAATTCCGACAGTACGGGCAATTTCTAGTACTGGAGTTCTTGCATCTTTCATAAGAGCCCTTAGAATTGTCTTATCAATACCGTCAATTTCTATAGTTTTGTTCATTTTTTAATAAAATCTTCTAATTTACAAAGCAAAAGTATTAAAATAATTTCAATTTATAACTAAATTATTCATTTAGGGCATTATATCCTAAGTATTCAGTTTCTTTTTCATTAAATATGATACCAAAATCTTTTAATTCATTTAATACAGTGGTGTATAACTCTGTTTTAGTTGGAATTTGAACACCATAGCTTTGTATTTTGTTGTTTAGTATCGCTAAAGTGGCAATTGCAACGGGTAATCCTACAGTTTTTGACATTGCAGTAAAGGTTTGATCTTCGCCAGTACACACCATTGTGGCATCAATTTGATGTTTTTTGCCATTCAATTCATACCCAAATTTATGATACATCACAATCATGTCCTTATCCTCAGGGCTCAAAGTCCAACTGTCTAACAATATTTTTTGAAGTATTTGTGCGGGCGTGGCATTTTTCAATTCCACTTTTTTATCATCGCTAAAAATATTGAGTTCTTCGAGCTTCTCCCATACAATATCATCTTGATCAATCTTTAATTGGTATCTCAATTTTAATTCTACCGAATCTGTAGGACTGTAGGGTAAAAACGAATTGACAAAACTACGATAGCTCATGTTTTCGCTATCTGCAATTGTATAGCTATCGTCAGTCATTCCAAGCAAGACAAAAATTTGCCACGCTCTACTAAACCCCACTCTTCGAATTGTTCCTCGATACAATGTTTGGATGTCTGCTAGTCCATAAACCTCTTGATATTTAAGTGAATCTCTGTTCGCATATGCCTCAAACCGACCATAGCCATCAACTTCTAAAAACTCTGTACGTCTAAACAAGCGGTGGTAAGGAATATATTTAAATTTATTTTCTTGTAGGAACTTTGCAGCTCCACCTTGTCCTGCCAAAACCACATTGCGAGGATTCCAAGTAAATTTATAATTCCAAAGGTTTGTATCGCTTTCAGGCGCCATCAATCCCCCTGTGAACGATTCAAAAAGTAACATCTTTCCGCCCGCTGCCCTAATCCGATCGATGACCTGCATGGCACTCATATGATCCACTCCAGGATCCAATCCAATCTCATTTAAAAAGATCAGATTTTTGGCTTTTGCTTCCGAATCCAGTACTTTCATTTCTTCACTTACATAGGAAGCAGTCACCAAATGTTTCCCAAATTTCAAGCAATCTTTGGCAACCTCAATATGAAATCGAGCTGGAAGCATCGATACAACGATGTCTGCATTTTGAACGGCCTGTTCACGTGCAGATTTATCAAAAATATCAAGTTTTAGCGCGTTTGCATTCGGATGGTTCCCAATCCACTTTTTTGCGTTTGAAGTCTCTAAATCTCCAATGGTTATGTTTAAGTGCTCTGTAACAGATTTATCCAAAAAGTACTTTATGAGGTATGATGCAGATTTCCCTGCTCCGATAATTAAAATGTTTCGCATAGTGCTGTGAGATTCTTACTTTTGTGTTTAGTTTGACTACTAATGTAGAAAATTTAATACTTTGAAATAGAAAATGGATCGAAAAATATTTCTCTTAGCATGTGTTACAGGAGCACTTGGCGTTGTTTTAGGAGCCTTTGCGGCACACGGTTTGAAGCCGTTGCTTAGTATTTCAGCATTTGAGAGTTTTAATACTGGAATCCGTTATCAAATGTATCATTCTTTTTTGTTATTCTTTATAGGGCTCTCAACAGACATTAAACCCAATCAAAAATCGATTTTATTTAAACTTATACCCACAGGGGTTTTATTATTTTCGGGTTCTATATACTTTTTAGCGACCAATGATTTGACTCCTCTTAATTTTAAAGTTATTGGATTCATTACACCTGTTGGAGGCTTGATTTTGATAGCCTCATGGCTTCTATTATTTACATATTTTTTTAAGAAAAAACAGTAAAATAGGACACATTTAATATTATTCAATACTTTTGTAGAATTAAACTAACTTGATAATTATGCCACAAACTAAACCTATCACGAAAACGATTTCGTTACACCCTTACGGTATAGCGTCTCAAAAAGTACATTATCAACTTTCTCCAAATGAGCTTCATCAACTGACAATTGACAATAATCAAGGCCTAGAATCAAGTTCAGGCGCCTTGGTCATTCAAACAGGCGAGTTTACGGGTCGCTCTCCAAAAGACCGATTTATAGTCAAAGATGCCATTACCAAAGATCGCGTTTGGTGGGGAGATGTAAACATCCCATTTGCACCGAATGACTTTGACGCACTCTATAATAAAGTGACTTCCTACCTTTATGAAAAAGAAATATTTGTACGTGATTGTTATGCCTGTTCTGACCCTGCTTACCGTACCAATATCCGTGTGATTAATGAATATCCTTGGAGTAATTACTTTGCTTATAATATGTTTTTAAGACCTACGAAGTCTGAACTAAAAAACTTTGACCCAGAGTGGACAGTAATCAATGCACCTGGTTTTATGGCCGATCCAACCAAAGATGGTACTCGTCAGCATAATTTTGCGATTTTAAACTTCACTAAAAAAATAGCTCTTATTGGAGGTACTGGATATACAGGCGAAATCAAAAAAGGTATTTTTTCTGCTTTAAACTTTATACTTCCAGTATTTAAAAACACCCTACCGATGCATTGCAGTGCCAATATTGGAAATGATGGTGATACGTCTATCTTTTTTGGGCTTTCAGGAACTGGAAAAACAACACTTTCTACCGACCATCACCGCCATTTGATTGGAGACGACGAACATGGTTGGACCAGTGAAAACACCATTTTTAATTTTGAAGGAGGCTGTTATGCGAAGGTCATAAATTTATCGAGAGATAAAGAGCCTGAAATCTTTGAGGCCATAAAAAAGGGGGCAATTCTAGAAAATGTAATCATGGATTCTAAAGGGGTGGTTGATTATTCAGATACGACCATCACACAAAATACGCGAGTGAGTTATCCGATCCACTTTATAGATAATATTCAACCCAACTCAATTGGAAAGAACCCAAAAAATATTTTTTTCCTCACTGCAGATGCTTTTGGTGTATTGCCTCCCATTTCAAAACTAACGCCTGGTCAAGCCGCCTATCATTTTATCTCTGGATATACCGCAAAAGTTGCCGGTACAGAGGCAGGGATTACAGAACCTGTTCCTAGTTTTTCAGCTTGTTTTGGCGCGCCTTTTATGCCCTTACACCCCACAAAATACGCCGAAATGCTGAGTGCTAAAATGAAGGCTACTGGCGTCATTGTTTGGTTGGTAAATACAGGCTGGACTGGTGGGCCATATGGAATAGGATCGCGTATGAAATTGGAGTACACGCGCGCAATGATCAATGCAGCAATGGATGGATCCTTAGAGGCCGCCAATAAAGATAATTACCATATTCACTCTGTTTTTGGAGTGCTTCAACCAAGATTGTGCCCAAATGTGCCGACAGAATTTTTAAGTCCTCGAAAATCATGGAAAAATGATGAAGGCTTTTATAAAACAGCTCATAAATTAGCAGCCTCATTTAAAACAAATTTCAAGAAGTTTGAAAGCTATGCCAATGAAGAAATTATGGCTGGAGGTCCAAAAGTCTAATCTAATTTAGTTTTCACCTATTTAAAAATAAAAATTGTAATTTTAGGGTTCACAATGAACCAATGAGATATTTAGCTTTTGTCTTACTTTTCTGTTTTTTTTATTCATGTAATTATTATGAAAAAAAGAAACTCGATTCTGATACGATTTTAATGGAAGAGTTAAAGACGTTTAATTGGAATGAAGTCGATCGCTATCCCAATTTTGAAAATTGTGAAAATTCTATTGACTTTCAAGACAGTAAAAATTGTTTTGAACAAACCATTACAACACATATTTCTGAATATTTTGGAACACAAAACATTATCGTCTCACAAACGGTGAAGGATACAATTCGTATCGATTTATTGGTTTCCAATAGCGGAGAGCTTCAAATTTCTAAAATACAAACACAGGAACTGACTAGAGAACAACTCCCCTTGTTGGACTCCATTTTAACACGTAGTTTAGAGGGGCTTCCTAAATTATATCCTGCGATTAAAAGAAGTCAGCAAGTGCAAACGGCATTTCAATTGCCAATAATTCTAAGGGTAGATTAATGGCTGAAGAAAAAATTATATTAGGGATTGATCCCGGAACCACTATCATGGGCTTTGGATTGATAAAAGTCAAGGGAAAAACTATGGAGTTTTTACAATTGAATGAATTGTTACTAAAAAAATATGACGACCATTACTTAAAACTCAAACTTATTTTTGAGCGTACCATTGAGCTGATAGACACTTTTCATCCTGACGAAATTGCGATTGAAGCCCCTTTTTTTGGTAAAAATGTGCAAAGTATGTTAAAACTCGGAAGGGCTCAAGGGGTTGCGATGGCTGCTGGACTTTCCAGAGAAATTCCAATTACAGAGTATTCTCCAAAAAAAATTAAAATGGCCATCACAGGAAATGGAAATGCCAGTAAAGAACAAGTCGCTAAAATGTTGCAAAGTCTTTTAGAGTTAAAAGAATTACCCAAAAACCTCGATTCAACAGATGGGTTGGCAGCGGCAGTTTGCCATTTTTATAACCAAGGAAAAGTTACTGGTGGCAAAAGTTATACGGGCTGGAGTGCCTTTGTAAAGCAAAATGAAAGCAGAGTTAAAAAATAAACGATCCCTATGGACATAGAAACCCTCAAATATCCAATAGGGAAACCTAAAATTCCTACCAAAATTGAACCCACCCATATTGAAAGTTGGATACAATCCATCAGACAGTTTCCTTCGCTTGTGACAAAAGAAGTAATCCCTCTTACAGATAAGGAACTTCATTATAAATACCGTCCCGAGGGTTGGACAATTCAACAAGTGGTTGGTCATTGTATTGACAGCCACATGAATAGTATCACTCGTTTTAAATTGGCACTCACGGAAGACAATCCTATCATCAAACCTTATAAGGAGGCACAGTGGGCAACGCTGAATGACACGGTAGATTATAGCATTCAAAGCTCAACGAAGCTCTTAGCTGGAATTCATCAACGTTGGGTGTTTTTATTAGATCAATTAGAGACCGTACAATTTCAAAGAACCTATATCCATCCAGAAGGAAATGAATGTATTTCTTTGCAAGAGAGTTTGGCCATTTATGCTTGGCATTGCAACCATCACTTACAGCACATTATCAATGCGAAAGTGTTCAAATATTAATCAAAAACTCCATTTCAGTGTCAGGTATTTATATCCACATTCCATTTTGTAAAAAAGCTTGTCACTACTGTAACTTTCACTTTTCGACAAACCAAAATTCTAAATCGGCATTTATTAAAGCGGTTTATAAAGAACTAATCCTTAGAAAATCGGAATACCAGAATGAAGAAATTCAATCGATTTACTTTGGAGGAGGCACGCCTACTGTGCTAGAAGTTTCGGAGCTAAACACGGTTCTTAAAACTGTATTTGAACACTATACGGTGTCCGACACTCCTGAAATCACCCTTGAAGCCAATCCAGATGATTTGGATGTTGAATATATAAAAGCCCTTTCAAACACCAAAATAAATCGATTAAGCATTGGAATTCAGTCTTTTAGTGAATCTGATTTAAAGGTAATGAATAGAGTTCATAACGCCAATGAAGCAAAAAAATGTTTGGAAATTGCCACATCCTATTTTGATAATATTACCATCGATTTAATGTTTGGAATGCCGACGATGTCTGTAGAACAGTGGCGTGAAAATTTGCAAACTGCTTTTGGGTTTGGCATCAAACACCTCTCTTGTTATGCGCTCACAGTCGAGCCAAAAACAGCACTAGAGCATTTTATAAATAAAGGAAGTCACCCGCCAATGGATGATGAAGTATCAGCAAAACATTTTGAGGTATTGCTAGAGGAAACATCCAAACAAGGCTTGACGCATTATGAAACCTGTAGTTTTGGACATCCCGAATATTTTTCAAGACACAATACAAGTTATTGGCTGGGGAAACCCTATATGGGTGTGGGACCTTCGGCACATTCATTTGACGGTAAAAGTAGAAGTTGGAACATATCAAACAATACGAAGTATATCAAATCATTAGAAGCCAATGTACGACCGTTTGAATCGGAAGTGTTGTCTGTAGAAAACAGATTCAACGAATACATCATGACCGGTTTACGAACCATTTGGGGTATTTCACTCAAAAAAATTGAAACGGATTTTGGTCTTGAAATTAAAAATAAATTGCTTGAGAACTCAGAAAAATTTAGAGCTTCTGAATTGCTTTTTTTAGAGGAAAATCATTTAAAAATCACAAAGACAGGCAAATTTCTTTCGGACGGAATTGCTTCTGATTTGTTTTTAATTTGATCAAATTTATTAAATTTACATACGAACCAAGCACGTTCAAAACAGGTTTTTTTTATAACAGTGATTCATAGTGAATCTTTCTGCTTTAGATAATTCATGTGACCGTTAAACACACACAACTATGAAAGCAATTATTCAAGCCAACAGTCGAACTTATACGATCTATATAGATCAACCTTTGGATATTTCAATTTCATTTCGTGCTTCAGAAGAGAATGTAAATGCATGGTATTTGCCTCCACCAAAAATAGTTCCTGCCAAAGTAAAAGGATGGACTGGAAGTGTCAAAGAGGGGGCTTCGGTTAATTTTAATACAATCGAATTTAACCCCCACGCACACGGAACACACACAGAATGTGTGGGACACATTACTAAAGAAGTCCATTCCATCAACAAGTGTTTGACACAGTTTTTGTTTGTAGCGGAAGTCATCACGGTTGTTCCAGAAGCTTTAAATGGGGATTTTATTATCTCCGAAAAACAACTGCGTTATGCGATAGGTAATAAAAAAAGAGAAGCTGTTGTGATTAGAACGCTTCCCAATACAACCGATAAATTGAACCGACAATACGCCCATACAAATCCGCCCTACCTTACGGAAGCGGCTGCCATTTACCTTCGTGAAAAAGGGGTGAAGCACTTGTTAGTCGATACACCAAGTGTCGATAAAGAAAAGGATGATGGACAACTTTTAGCACACAAAGCTTTTTGGAATGTAGGAGGTGAAATGCGTATGGATGCAACGATTACAGAACTTGTTTATGTTCCTAACTCAGTGCTCGACGGAAAGTATATTTTAAATATTTTAATTGCACCTTTTGAAAACGATGCTTCCCCGAGCAAGCCAATATTGTATAAATTATACGACAAAGAAACCTCAAAACCCTAATGATTCCAATTGATGCCATTCAATCTTTTTGTTTAAAAAAAGAACAAACCACTGAAGAATTTCCTTTTGATGAGAGTACTTTAGTGTATAAGGTTTTAGGAAAAATATTTGCGCTTTGTCCACTCGAGGCATGGGAGCAAGGAACCCCCTCCATTACCTTGAAATGTGATCCGGATTATGCCGAGGAACTCCGCAACGATTATGATTCTATTCACCCTGGATTTCACGCCAATAAAAAACATTGGAATACTATTTATTTAAATAACTGTGGGTTTTCGCCTCAATTTCTTTTTGAACTCATTGACCATAGCTATGCCATGGTAGTTAAAAATATGCCTAAAAAATTAAGAGCTCAACTTGAATAAACTTTATGTAGTTTTGGAGAAACGATCAACTTAACATTATGAAAAAAGTATTTTTACTTTTTAGTCTTAGCTTTTCCCTAATAGGAGCACTCTCTGCGCAAACAGAATTAGATCTTATTAATGCTGTAAGTTTAGATTCTTTAAGTCAAACCCTTCAAGAGTTTACTGGAGAAGTTGCAACAAATGTTGGGGGTAATTCCGTGACAATATTAAATAGAGAACAATCCAATAATGACCTTGCCGGAGATTATTTGGTTGAAAAATTTAATGCAATGAACAACCTCACTGTAACCGATCAGCCCTTTAATACCAACGGACGCAATATTATTGCGACACAGCTAGGAAAAACCAATCCAAACGACATCTATATTATTTGTGCACATTATGATTCAGTAGCAGACTATTGTGCAGATGACAATGCTTCTGGAACTGCAACTGTCTTAGAGGTTGCTCGAATTTTATCGACTCAATGTATGGACAATACCCTTGTTTATGCCTTGTGGGATGAAGAAGAAATTGGGCTTAGAGGTGCAAATTTTTATGCAAGCCAAGCCAATAACAATGGGGACAACATATTGGGTGTTTTAAATATCGATATGATGGGGTATGATGGCGATGATGACGATGATTTTGATATCGATGTGCGTCCTATTGCAAATTCTATAGAAATGAAAGATGATTTAGTTGCATTATTAGCAACCTATAACTTTAACTTAAATGTGAATGTTGTCAACCCAGGTACTACAGCGAGTGATCACGCTCGTTTTTGGGATCAAGGATATTCTGCTGTGTTGGTTGGAGAGTCTTGGGACAATGACGATCAGACCCCTTACTACCATTCTTCTAGTGATCGGTTTAGCTCCTTGGATTTGCCCTATTTTCATGAATTAGCAAAATTAATTATGTCTTATATGGTAACTAAAGGAAGTTTGGTTTCTGTAGATAATTCGCTAACAGTCAGTTCCTCGACTTTGACCTCTAACATGGATAATGCCAGCTATCAATGGGTGGATTGTAGTACAAACCTTCCAATACCTTCCGAAGTTAATCAATCCTTTTCTCCTACAATAAGCGGTAGTTATGCTGTTGAAGTGACCGTGGGTTCATGTACGGAATTGAGCGCTTGCGTTGATTTTACATCCTTAGGAACTCATACATTCAAATTAAATACGATTAATATATATCCGAACCCAACTTCATCAATACTAACGATTGAACATTCTTTAAATGACGATTTGATGTTTGAGTTATTTTCAATAGAAGGTAAGCAGGTGCTTCAAAAAGTGTTAACTGAAAAACGTTCAAAATTAAATATGAGTCAACTCGCTAAAGGAACGTATTTTGTCCGTATGACTCAAAACAAAAAGGTATTTTCACAACAAATAGTGATTGGTAAATAGCTTGTAATTGATATAAAATTTAAGATTGAAGTGCTGTAAAATATTTATAAAACAGTGGAATTGTTTCAATCCCTTTAAAGTAATTAAAAAGCCCAAAATGTTCATTAGGCGAGTGGATGGCGTCACTGTCCAACCCAAAGCCCATTAAAATGGTTTTACTCTTTAATTCTTTTTCAAATAAGGCCACAATTGGAATACTTCCTCCACCGCGTTGTGGAATGGGAGCAGTTCCAAACGTGTCTTTATAAGCCATTGCAGCAGCTTTGTATCCGATAGTGTCTATCGGAGTTACATAACCTTGACCTCCATGATGTGGCGTCACTTTCACAGTCACTCCTTCTGGGGCAATGCTTTCAAAATGCGCTTTAAAAAGCAATGTAATTTTTTCACAATCCTGATTAGGCACTAAACGCATTGAGATTTTCGCATACGCTTTACTAGCAATAACAGTTTTAGCACCTTCACCCGTGTAGCCACCCCAAATACCGTTTACATCGAGGGTTGGACGAATGGAATTACGTTCGTTGGTTGAGTACCCTTTTTCGCCATAGACCGCATTGATTTTTAAAGAATCTTTATAGTCTTCTAACGAAAACGGTGCTTTTGCCATTTCTGCACGTTCTTCATCCGATAATTCCTCGACCTTATCATAAAACCCAGGGATGGTAATGTGATTGTTTTCATCATGTAAGGAGGCGATCATTTTAGCCAATACATTTATTGGATTAGCGACTGCTCCTCCGTAAATACCAGAGTGCAAGTCTCTATTTGGCCCTGTCACTTCGACCTCTACATAACTCAAGCCTCGAAGTCCTGTTGTTATGGATGGTATGTCCTTAGCAATCATGCCTGTATCTGAAATTAAGATGACATCATTTTTTAGTTTGGTTGTGTTATTTTTGACAAAATCAGCTAGATTTTCACTACCGACTTCTTCTTCACCTTCAATCATAAATTTAACGTTACACGGCAATTGATCCGTTGAGGTCATAAACTCCAGGGCTTTCACATGCATATACATTTGTCCTTTATCATCACAAGCCCCCCTAGCAAAGATGGCACCTTCAGGGTGGAGTTCAGTTTTTTTAATGATAGGTTCAAAAGCAGGAGCGTCCCATAATTCAATTGGATCTGCAGGTTGCACATCATAATGACCATATACTAAAATCGTTGGGAGTTTAGGGTCTATTAGTTTTTCTCCATAGACGATAGGAAATCCTTTTGTTTGACAAATTTCTACGGTATCACACCCGGCAGTCTTTAAACTATCGGCCACAAAATCGGCAGCGTTATACACATCCTTTGCGTAGGCTGAATCGGCACTAACGGACGGAATTTTAAGAAGATCAAAAAGCTCTTGAACGAAGCGCTCTTTGTTTGATTTGAGATAAGATTGTAATGAGTTCATAGTTTGAAAATTTGTAAATGTAAATTTACGAAAATACCATTAAAGAAATAGTTCTATCTACTATTTGTATTTATAAACTATTGTTTATATTTGCGTCCCTATTTAAGGGATGTTTAGCGGGCGTGGTGGAATTGGTAGACACGCTAGACTTAGGATCTAGTGCCGCGAGGTGTGGGAGTTCGAGTCTCCCCGCCCGCACTAAACAACAAAAAGCCTCTCATCTTGAGAGGCTTTTTTGTTTAAACTTATCAAGTTTCAAACTATTTAAAAATCCATTATTTTATAACACTCTGAATAGATGATTAATTTTAATCGAAAAGAACTCCCCAAGGCTTTGCTTCGAGGATAGTTCGTATCAAGAAATTCTTTATCTGTTGTTGAGACAGTCTATTCTTGTTGTAATTCTTGTTAGGTATTTGAGGTTTGGGTTGCTCATTATTTTTCTATATAGTGTAGTTTTTTGTATGTGCGTATATTGTTTTACTTTTATTAATGAAGAATAAACAATATAAACTGCATTTTACAATAAATAATTTAATTTAAACCATTTTTTATTGAGAATAATTTATTTTTTTAAATTAAAAAATTATATATTGCTCGAATTATAACTTAACCCCTAATTGATTATGAAATTAAAAACCTACTTTTTAGCCTTATTATTAATGGCAATAGTATTTAATTCATGTGATATAAATACTGAAGAATTTCAAGCTATCTCGCCAGTCGATTCTTTTGAAACAAGCTCAGGATCCATAATCGTGAATCCACTCTCCGACTCGTTTGAAGTCGTTGTTGCAACTTCAGAAGCACATACTGCAGACCGTTCTATTCCAATTGAGGTAACCAGTGCTTCAACAGGAAGTGCACTTGAATATAGTTTTAGTGGAAATGTAGATATTAGAGCAGGTCAACTCAGTGGTTCAACCATGATTGATTTTGAATTACTTAACATACCAACAGGTGTCACAAAAACTATTGTTCTTAGATTAGTGTCAACATCAGAAGAGATTACAATTACATATACCAAAATATGTGAATCTAACGATATACATTTGGCAATAGATTTTGATAGTTATCCTGAAGAGACAAGTTGGGAAATCACGAATTCTGCCAATACAATTGTTGCGTCTGGAGGACCTTATCCAGGAGAAACAGCTTTTAATGCATCGTACACACTTCCTGACGGTGATTATACCTTCACAATATTTGATGCTTGGGGAGACGGTATATGTTGTAGTTATGGGGATGGTTCGTTTATAGTTAAAAGCCAGTTTGTTTGGAAACCTTAGCTCAAGGAGGTCAATTTGGTACTAGTACATCAATCACTTTTTCACTCCCATAAACTACTTCGATAATTTTTTAATAGTGGTGTTTAGCATCAGTATTTGTTAAGTTTATATAAAGCGGGCTTTCTGTAATGGAAATCCCGCTTTAGTTTATACTTTTGCAGTGTGAATAATTACGATGTTTTAATTGTAGGCGGAGGTGCCGCAGGTTTTTTTGCGGCAATCAATACAGCAACTCAGAATCCAAATTTAAAAATAGCTATTTTAGAGCGAGGTGCTAACGTGCTTTCTAAAGTTAAAATTTCAGGAGGTGGACGTTGTAATGTAACCCATGCCGAATTTATACCTGATGAATTGGTCTTAAATTATCCTAGAGGTGAAAAAGAGTTACGAGGTCCTTTTCACAACTACATGACTGGCGATACTATGCAATGGTTTGAAGATCGCGGTGTCCCCTTAAAAATTGAAGACGATGGGCGTGTGTTTCCTGTTTCAAACTCCTCACAAACCATTATCGATTGCTTCTTAGAAGAAGTTAAAACACGTCATATTGAAGTGTTGTTAAATCACTCAGTACAAGAAATTAAACACGAAAATGACACTTGGGAATTAAATACTACAAAAGGAATTTTTAGCGCTCCAAAACTGTTAATTGCGACGGGTAGTAATCCAAAAATTTGGAAACTATTAGAATCGCTTGGCCACCAAGTCATTTCTCCAGTTCCTTCTTTGTTTACCTTTAATATTAAAGATCCGCGTCTTAAATCTATTCCAGGTGTAGTCGCGGCAGATGTCCACATCTCAGTAGTGAATAGCACGTTACAATCTGAAGGGCCGTTACTTGTAACTCATGGGGGGTTGAGTGCGCCTTCCATTCTAAAGCTATCCGCTTATGGTGCTTTGGAATTGGCAGAAAGAGAGTATAAGTTTCAGATTAAAGTTAACTTTATCAAACAAGAATTTTCAGATTGTTTGGAACGTTTATTAGAAATTAAAACAGCATTCCCAAAAAAAACAATTTTAAAAACATCTCAATTTGAGCTTCCAAGACGTTTGTGGGAACAATTGGTGATTGCTTCAGAAATTCCTGACGATCTTCGTTGGGCTGAGGTCAATAAACAACAACTGCAAAAAATAGCCAGTCAACTTACAGAAGCTGTATTTACTGTGGATGGAAAAAGTACGTTTAAAGAAGAATTTGTCACCGCAGGTGGTGTGGAATTGAAGGGTGTCAATTTTAAAACCTTTGAAAGCAAACAGTTTAAAAACCTGTTTTTTGCTGGAGAAGTCTTAAATATAGATGCAGTCACCGGCGGTTTTAATTTTCAAAATGCTTGGACAAGTGCTTTTATTGCGTCACAACACTTATCTAAATAACAAATAAATAAAGGGAAGTTAGTATCTTTGTCATTCATGCCAATTTTATGATTGTAAACGAATTCATTCCAAAACCTTATAAGCAACTTTTAGAGCGTGGTGCGGCTGCTTACAGTGCTCCGAGTAATATTGCTCTGGTCAAGTATTGGGGTAAAAAAGCACATCAAATCCCCGCCAACCCATCCATTAGTTTTACGTTAGACAACTGTAAAACAACGACCTCTCTTAAGTTTGAAAAAAAGACTTCAGAAGGGTTCTCTTTTGAGGTGTTTTTAGAGGGCGTCTTAGAGGAAGATTTTAAACCGAAAATTGAACAATTTTTTAATCGGATTGAAGTGTATCTCCCTTTTTTACGAACATACCATTTTGTTATAGAAACGTCAAATACGTTTCCACACAGTTCAGGGATTGCCTCTTCGGCATCAGGGATGAGTGCTTTAGCGTTGTGTTTAATGCAAGTTGAACAGCAATTAAACCCAGATATGTCAAAAGAATTTTTCAATAAGAAAGCCTCCTTTTTAGCCCGGTTGGGATCTGGAAGTGCCTGCCGAAGTATTGAAGGCAATTTAGTTGTTTGGGGTACGCATGCCAATATTGAGGGCAGCTCAGATTTATTAGGAATTAAATACCCGTATGAAGTCCATCAAAATTTTACAAACTATCATGATACAATTCTTTTAGTTGATAAAGGAGAGAAACAGGTAAGCAGTACTGTGGGTCATAATTTGATGCACAACCATCCTTTTGCAGAGCAACGTTTTACACAAGCACATTCCAATTTAGACGCCTTAATTTCCGTTTTAAAATCGGGAGATTTAAGCACATTCATTCGCATTGTAGAAAGTGAAGCACTCACACTGCATGCCATGATGATGAGTAGCGATCCGTATTTCATATTAATGAAACCTAATACTTTAGAAATCATAAATAAAATTTGGGCATTTAGAGCACAAACAGGACTTCATATTTGTTTTACTCTTGATGCGGGGGCCAATGTTCATGTGTTATTTCCAGAGGCTGAAGCGAAAGAAATTCAAGAATTTATTAAAACAGAACTGGCAGTACATTGTCAAAATGGGCATTTTATTGAAGACAAGTTAGGACAAGGTGCACAACCAATAAAAAATTAATGTATATTTGAACTCTAAGTCAATCCAATGAAAGGACCACTTTTTTATTCTAAAATTTTACTCTTTGGGGAGTATGGGATCATCAAAGATTCTAAAGGACTTTCCATTCCTTATAATTTTTATAAGGGTGCTTTGAAAATGGATGAAAACACAAGTCCATCCGCAGTAGATTCGAACCTTAATTTAAATAAATTTCATCAGCATCTTTCTGATATTGATACTGAATTAGTAGTGTTTGATTTGGTTCAGCTTGAAAAAGACATCACTGCTGGAATGTATTTTGATTCCTCTATACCCCAAGGGTATGGGGTAGGAAGTAGTGGTGCATTGGTTGCTGCCTTGTATGATAAATATGCCCAAGACAAAATCACCGTTTTAGAAAATCTTACGCGCGAAAAGTTATTAAAACTAAAAGCTATTTTTTCGAAAATGGAATCTTTTTTTCATGGAAAATCATCAGGTTTAGATCCGTTAAACAGCTATTTAAGTATTCCGATTCTTATAAATTCCAAAGACAATATTGAAGCAACAGGAATTCCTTCTCAAAATGCCAATGGGAAAGGTGCAGTCTTTCTTTTAGATAGCGGTATTATTGGGGAAACTGCTCCAATGGTAAGTATTTTTATGGAAAAAATGAAGCAAGAAGGTTTCAGAACAATGCTTAAAAATCAATTCATCAAACACACTGATGCTTGTGTTGAAGATTTTTTAAAAGGAGATGTTAATTCCCTTTTTAGAAATACCAAACAACTTTCTAAAGTCGTTTTAAATCATTTTAAACCCATGATTCCTAAGAAGTTTCATTCTATTTGGAAAGCGGGTATTGAATCAAATGCCTATTATTTAAAACTTTGCGGATCTGGCGGTGGCGGGTATATTCTTGGGTTCACTGAAGATTTTCAGGCCGCTCAAAAAGCACTTATCGATCACAAACTAGAAGTCGTTTATAACTTCTAAACCCTTATTATGTTTACGCCAGCTCAAAAACAGATGATGTTAAAATTATTTAGCATGTTTGTAGTTGTAAGAGGTTTTAATCTGGTGCTCATAGTTATTGCACAATACATTACAGCTATTTTTATTATGGCACCTCCCTCGCAATCACTCTCTCAAATTTTGTTGGATCGCTCTCTTTTTGCATTGATTTTAGCAACAGTAGGCGCCATTGCTTCTGGCTATATTATTAATAATTTTTACGACAGTGAAAAAGACAGTATCAACCGCCCTCATAAATCAACTTTAGAGCAATACGTAAGTCAAAATACAAAGTTAATTCTCTATTTTATAATTAATTTTATTGTTGTTGTCATTGCTAGTTATGTGTCATTTCGATCTGTTTTATTCTTTTCAATTTATATTTTTGCAATCTGGTTTTATTCACATAAAATAAAGAAAATGCCCATTATCGGGAATTTGGTTTCAGCAATTTTAACCATCACTCCTTTTTTTGCAATCTTTCTGTATTATAAAAACTACAGTGGATTGATATTTATTTTTGGATTTTATTTGTTTTTAATTTTATCGATGCGAGAACTGGTAAAAGACTTGGAAAATTTAAAAGGTGATTTTTCCTTAGAATATAAAACAATCCCCGTTGTTTACGGAGAAAAAATTGCTAAAATTATGATCGTAGTTTTAGTTACGGTTAATATTTTAGTCACAGGATACTTGGTGAAAAGCTATGATTTAGGGAGGATGGACTATTTCTTTTATGGGAGTGTGAGCTTGCTTTGTATTGTTACTATTCTTGTATTTCTAGCAAAAAATCAACGTCAGTACGTACACATTCATAATCTATTAAAATTGCTTATTTTGTTAGGGGTTTTTAGTATTATTTTATTAAACCCAATGCTCATTCTGTCAAAGTTATTATAACTAAAAAAATAACAAACATTGCCTATGAATGCGTTACATTTGCAAAAAATTAATCATGGCAAAAGCGAACAAAAACTCAGATAAACGTATAGGAAAGTCTAGACCCTCAAAATTGAAGGGGCCTGAAACGTCTTATACAAAGAAAAAGACAACGCTTTCAAAACCAAAACTAAAGGCAAATTCCAATTCCGATGAAATTCGTTTAAATAAATACATTTCAAATTCTGGAATGTGTTCACGCCGTGAAGCAGATATGCATATCAGTATTGGGAGTGTCATGGTCAACGGAAAGGTTGTTACCGAAATGGGGTATAAGGTTCGTTTGGAAGATGAGGTTCGTTTTGATGGTGCACGTATCAATCCTGAGAAAAAAGCGTATGTTCTATTAAATAAACCCAAAGGTTTTGCGACAACGACCAGTGAAGGTAAAGGCCGAACGGTGATGGACTTAGTTGCCAATGCGACTGATGCAAAAATTAGACCTATAGGACGTCTTGGAAGAAATTCTCTCGGGTTGATTCTATTTACAAATGATGAACAACTGCATGCCAAGTTCACGAATTCTAAACATGGGGTGACGCGTTTGTTCCATATAGAATTAGATAAGTCTTTGAAGTTTGAACATCTAAAAAGTATTCAAGAAGGTTTTAAACATCAAGGAAAGCTAGTTTCCGTTGAGGCCATTAGTTATATAGAAGGTGTGTCTAAAAATGAAATTGGGCTTCAAATAAAAAATACGGGCAACACCATTTTGAGATTGATTTTTGATCACTTTAAATATGAGATTGTTAAAATGGACTGTGTATCTATTGGACCTCTTACAAAAAAAGACTTGCCAAGAGGTCACTGGAAACACCTTACAGAGCAGGAGATAAGTAATTTAATGATGCTTTAATTTACTCTTATTAATTAGTTCCCACACTAAAAAACTCAACACAGGAAGGTATTCTAAACAGAGCATATACCCGTTTTCATCAACACTAAATTGATTGTAAGCGAAATAGCTAAAAATCAAAGTATAGCTCCACACTTGTACAAACTTATAGGGTGTGAAAATGGAGAGTAATAATAGGCTTATAATGTACCACGGGTGCACGGTAGTAGAGATTAAATAATAACCCGTAAAGACCCATAAAACGGTGAGAATTAGTGCTGTTGTTTTGGTTTTATTTTGGATTAATTGATAGCTGATCTGCAATCCTATAAAACTCACTACGATGATGCCCATGCCATGAATCAATTTTAGATTTGTGGTTGTTTCTAACCCCCAATCTAGAAGGTAATAAAAACTCGCATTAAACTCAAAATTAGAAAACCATAGTCCAATGGTTGCTCTGTAGTTTTCAAAAAAATCACCGTTTATAAAGGGAGCAAAGAGCAGGGTAAAAACACCTCCAATAGTGAGGTAAAATTGAATGCTTTTTTTCCAGCCTAATTTATTCAAAAACAAAGGAAGGCTCAATAGGGGTACTAATTTTACCGCAATAGATAGTGCCATTGTAAAGGCAGCCAAATGCCATTTTTTGACATGTATGAAATACAGTGCCATGACAAAAAAGAACAGCATAAAACCTTCGAAATGAAGGTTGCCAGTTAGTTCAATAATAACCAAAGGGTTTAATATAAACCAATAGATATTTTTTGTGGGCAGTTGTAGTTTCTTCAGTAGTTTTTTACCAAAAATAAGGATGCCAAAATCTGCACCAATTAATAAGAGTCTCAATAGCACAACCGATCCTATAATACTGTGTTTAGCGAAGATTGCGGCCATTATAAATGGGAGTTGATGTAGAGGGGGGTAATTGGAGTAATGCCCTGCACTTAACGGCCCCATACCGTCAAAAAGTAGTTTCATTTGTGGAAATAAATCTGGTTGGGAAACCATTAAATCATTTGGAGTTGTTAGGTAGGGGTTGAGTCCTGATACTACGAGCCTTCCATCCCATATAAACCGATAGAAATCTTGAGATAAATTAGGAATGGCAAATAAAAAAACCAGACGCAAACCGATTGCTAAATAGGTTAAATACTGCACTTTTAATTGGACTTGTTTTAAAATCAAGTAATAACAACCAAATAGAATACTGTATAGTGTGAAAAGTTTGAAATGTTCAAAACGTGCCAAATCGTAAGCCCATACAACATACAAAACAAGACTTAAGCTACTAGAAAAAAGTAAGGTGTATTTTGAATTTAAGATTGACCTATTAAACTCCACAAGTCAGGGGATAAGTAGTTAAAATTTTGAAGATAGCGATTTGAAAAACACAAATCCAAAACCTAAAAATAGCATCAGATGAAATGGGAACAATCCAAAATCACCTCCTTGATCGCCTACGATAAATGCACTGTACATTCCGAAGCCATAATAGAGCATCAATAAGCCTTCAAATATAACATTTACAGAGATGTTTTTTCTAAGATATTTATTCGTTTTCCAATTATCAGAAAGTGCTTTGATGTTAAATTTTGGAGTCCGTACAAAATCACTGCGTTTACCAAAATGACCTTCTAAAACAGCAATCGAATTGTGTAAAGAGAAGCCCATTGCAATTGAGAAAAAAGTAAAGAACAAAGCAATATATTGCACAAAGCTTTTTAAACTTGAGCCATGTGATTTTTTGTACATAAACCAATAGCAAATAAAGAAAATAAGGGTGCTAATTACAAAAAAGCTCATCACATAAAAATACATTTTTAGATGCGCATATTCATTTTTTATATACAGCATTGGGATGCTTAGAATACCAACAATTAGAACGTTCAAAAACATGGTACTGTTCAGTAAATGAAGTAAGCTATGTAATTTTGTCTTGGCAGAAATGTTTTTACTCTTTAAAACGCGCCGCATCATCTTTTGAAAATTTTCAGCACCTCCTTTATTCCATCTGAACTGTTGCGATCTTGCAGCACTGATGGCTATAGGCAATTCTGCAGGTGTTTCGACATCTTCTAAGTATTTAAATTTCCAATTTTTAAGCTGAGCTCTGTAACTCAAATCAAGATCTTCAGTTAAGGTATCACCCTCCCAGTTTCCTGCATCTATAATACAAGTTTTACGCCAAACGCCTGCTGTTCCATTAAAGTTAATAAAGTGTCCTTTTGAATTTCTTCCTACTTGTTCAAGTGTAAAATGAGCATCTAAAGCAAAGGCCTGTATTCTCGTAAGAACAGAGTAATTTCGATTGATATGACCCCAACGTGTTTGTACAACCCCAACGGCTTCATCCCTAAAAAAGGGAATGGTACGTTTTAGCCAGTCTGTTTGTGGTAAAAAATCGGCATCAAATATGGCAATATATTCCCCTTTTGCATTTACTAAACCTTCTTTAAGGGCTCCAGCTTTGAAACCCTCACGGTTTGTTCTTTGAATGTGTTGAATATCAAAACCTTTTTCTTGTAAAGTTTCAATCAAAATAGCCGTGGACTCTACAGATTCATCTGTGGAATCGTCAAGAACCTGGATTTCTAATTTATCTTTTGGATAATCAAGAAGGACAATATTTTTTAACAGGCGATCCATCACATAAATCTCGTTAAACACGGGAAGTTGAATGGTTACATAAGGAATTTCGTCAGCATTGGAGAAATCAAATTCTGGACTGTTTTTTGAGGTTTTTTGAGATTTAATATAATTGAATAACAAATTCAATTGGGCTAAAGCATACATAAATATAAGTATGAGCGCAATAGAGTAAACGCAAATTATGATGATTTCTAATAGCATTATTTGAAACTGTATTTAATTATCCAAGTTAATATCTTAATTCCTGCAAATATACTACCTTTTACCGTACCAGAAACTTTTGAAACTCCTATTCTATTGCGATACCTTACGGGGATTTCCCTATAAGTAAATTGTTGTTTTAATATTTTTAATTGCATTTCAACCGTCCACCCATAAGTAGGGTCTTCCATTTTTAAGGACATTAAGGTGTCAAATTTAATCGCACGAAACGGCCCCAAATCTGTAAATTTTGATTTAAAAAACACACGCATTAAAAAGGTTGCCAGCCAATTTCCGAAAATTTGTTGAGGCTGCATCGCGCCTTTTTCTCTAAAGTTTTTGACCCGATTCCCAACCACAAAATCAATATCATTTTCAATAATAGGGGCTATAATTTTTGTGAGTTCTTCAGGGTAATCACTATAATCCCCATCCAAAAACACCACGATATCAGTAGTTTTTTTTTGTTGTTTTATGTGCTCAATTCCTTTTAAACACGCATTACCATAACCTGCTTTAAATTCTGTTAGCACAGTAGCGCCAGCATCCTTTGCGTTTTTTTCTGTAGCATCGGTTGAGTTGTTATTGACTACGATAATTTCATGTACGAAATCTGGGAGGTCTCGGATGACGTTTCCTATAGAATTTTCTTCATTATAGGCAGGAATTATAACGGTTATAGTTTCGGTCAAATGAGTTTAATTCTTTAATTCCTGTTGCTGAGCTGGCACAATATAAGTATCGAAATACCATGATGACCATTTCTCTAAACTAAGAAATATGCCAAAGCCTAATACAATTATGGTTATGATAAGAATTAGCATATTTTTACGTTTTCTTTTAGGGTCTATAGAGCATTGATTTTGTTTTTTCCTGAAAGAATATACGCCATATATTCCAATTAGAATAGCGACTCCCTTGAGGATTAAAGAACCTGTTCCTTCACTTCCATCATCATTGTAAAAGAAATCAGCAAATGAGATTGCATAAACGCCTCCCATAAGACCAAACATAAACAAAACTGCTGGTGCAACACAACATATTATGCCAGCAAATGCAGCACTTAAGGAGTATTTTAAACTCCATTTTAAAAGACTAGGTGACTTTTTGGTAAACATAAGTTATAGATATTTAAGGTTAGTCAAAGTTACAGAATATGTTTTACATAATAGGCTTCTAGTGTTTTGGGTGATGCTCCAAAGATTTTTTTTAAGTGAATCATCCAAAAATGAAATTGTAATTTCCAGATACCATTGGATTGATACCTTCTTGATGATGTTGTCAGCCAATACGGAAGTACCTTAAAATTATATTGTTTATATAATTTATAAATTAAGTCATTATCTTCATAAATAACGAAATCTTCATTAAACCCTCCTATAGCTTCAAAGGCTATTTTTTCTATAAATAAACTTTGATCGCCTCCACGGCATGATTTCCAATTAAATTGTGTAAACCATCCTGCCAATTGTAACCACCAATGGGAGTTGTCAAATTTCATTTTAAAACAGCCTGTTTTTGATCCTTTATCCATGGCATCTACAATGTATTGGTCAAAGTGTTTTGGCGGTATGGAGTCTGCATGTAAAAAATACAAAACGCTGCCTTTGGATTGTGATGCTCCAAAATTCATTTGTTTTGCACGTCCTTTAGGACTGTTTAATCCAATGATTTTTGGCTGTGTTTTTGAAAGTTCAGACACTATTTTTTGAGAACCATCTGTACTGCCACCATCCACGACCAGTATTTCTGAAATTAAGGGATCGTTCGAATTTTGGACCAAATAGTCCAATAAGCCTCCTATGTTTTTAGCTTCATTTAAAACAGGTATAATGACACTGATCTTATTCATTCAGAGACCAATTATAGTTTTGATAGTTAATTTTTGTTTCAGGGTGAATTTTCAATGTACTGTAATTGTTCAGGTAGTTAATAAAAGCAGCTCCTTTTGGAAAATCAGATTTAAACCATTTGAAGATTTTTGAAATTGTAATTTGAGATGCTGTTAAACTATTTTTGGAAGCATCGTTTATAAATTCCTTTGCGACTTCATCTAATTGATCGTTCAAAGTCTCCGGCTCATAAGCATAATTCAGAAGTTTTGGACAAGATTCAGAGGCACATACAATGGCAAAATGAATTCGCGGATCGCCCATAGGTCTTAAAATTTTATGTTCAATGGTATTCAAAGACATCGTTTCCCCGTTGATTTTAAAAAAGGTTTGATCCCATGGATCGTTTAAATCTTTAATGCTTTTTAGGGGGTAATTATCAAGAATTAGTTGAATTGTATAGGCATTATAAGCATTGATCCAATAGGCTTTTGTTTCGGCATTGCTCCAGTTGTCTTTGGGAGAATTTGAGGCTAAATCATTTAGGTAGTCATTCAAGACTATTCGATTATTTTGTAAATCCCTATAGTTTACATTTCCATTTTTAGCGACATAAACTTGTAAAACATCCGTCCATTTAGAATGGTCGATAGTTTGAGCACTGGCAGTACAAAAGCACAGAAGAAAACTACAAATTAAAAAGTGGATCTGTTTCATGAGTTGTTTAGGTTAACAACAGCCTCCGCCATCATAATGGAAGGTGGAGTCGCTAATATAGATATCGTTTCGGTTTAAGTTTGCCAGGGCAGCAGCGGTTTTGTCACAAATCGCTAAGGGTTGGTTTTTCACTAAAACATGCCCTGCTTCATCATCAAAAAAGGCTTCTTTGCCGTAATATATCGCTGCTTTTCCTGTAAAAACACATGGCCCGTCTGTAGGCATTGGGTCTTTGATGGCAGCAACTTCAATCGATTCAATGTAGATTAATTCTTCAGTATTATAATGAAGGGGATCTAGGATTCTATAGGGTTTTCGAGCTCTTATTTCGATGGTTCCAAATCCGGCATCTGTGAGCATTTTCACATATTCAGCGATTGGAATACTTCCACTCAAGCACAAGGCTCTAAGACGTTCGTCCTCACGAAGTCTGTCGTTCATGGGCTGCTCACAGGTAGGGTCGCTCATTACCAATTTCCCGTGTGGTTTTAGCACCCGATACATTTCAGAAATTGCTTTTTTGAGTTCTTCAACCTTAAAAATATTAAACAAACAATTTTGTGCGGCCACATCAATACTGTTATCTTCAACAGGTAAGTTGAGGGCATCTCCTTTTTTGAGACTCACAAACTCATTACTGAACCAAGGATTTTGAGCTTCAGCTTCGGCGAAATTTTTTTTGGAAGCCTCTAACATTTCATCGACCACATCCACTCCAATCACGCCGTCTTTTTGACGACTGAAATAGGCAAATTGGAGCAATTCCATTCCGCCACCAACACCCACATATAATATTTTTGGATTATTGGTTAGGTCACGGGCATGAACGGTGCTTCCACAACCATAATTCATCTCTTGCATAATCTTCGGGATTTTCAGCCCTGGAAGTTCCCAAATGGGGTTGGTGGTACAGCAGAGTCCAATATCAGGACTGAGAGCAGCTTCTTTGTAAACGTCGTGGGTAGTGTCTAGGTAGCTCATTATTATAAGATTTTTATTAATTCTTTAAACAGGGTGATCATATCAGGTTCGGCTTTTGTAGCCATTTCAATAATTTCCGAAATATCAACGGGTTTTAAGTTTTCAGGATCACATTCATCGGTTAAAACAGAAACAGCCGCTACTTTTAATTTAAGATGATTTGCCACAATAATTTCTGGAACCGTACTCATGCCTACGGCATCGGCTCCCATGAGTTTTAGCATCTTGTATTCGGCACGTGTTTCGAGCTGAGGTCCAACCACACTCACATACACGCCTTTGTGTAAAGTAATGTTATTTTTAAGGGCAATGGACTCAAAATGGGTATTGAGAGCGGCATCATAAGGGGCACTCATATCCACAAAACGTTCCCCTAAATGTTCGACGCCTTTAAATGCTAAGGGAGAGCCGCCTTGTAAGTTAATATGATCCTCAATAAGCATCAATTCTCCTTTTTTGTAATCTAAATTTATTGCCCCAGATGCATTGGAAACTAAGAGCGTTGTAATGCCCAACTGTTTCATAATGCGTACAGGATAGGTAACATCTTGTAGCGTATAGCCTTCATATAAATGAAACCGCCCTTGCATGACGATGACTTTTTTACCCTCAAGAATTCCGTAGATTAATTTCCCTTTATGAAACTCAACCGTTGCTGTTGGGAAGTTAGGAATGTGATTGTAACTCACTTCTTTAATGATCTCAACGTGCTTTAAAAGCTGCCCCAATCCGGTGCCAAGGATGATTCCGACCTCGGGCGATTCAAAGCCTTTTTCTTTGAGATAATTTGAGGTGTCTTCAATAAATTTATTCATCTTTTTTAATCGTTTTTAACAGTTCTGGATGAGCTTTTAGATCCTCAAATGTATCAATGTCATTCAAAGCTTCCAAAAGTTTAACATTTTGTTGTTTTAAGTCATTTAAAGTAGCCCCTAAAACGGAGTCAGTTCCCCATAGCTTATTTTTAAATACAGCAGAATGTAGTTCTTTCATTCCTAATAAATAATAGCCTCCATCCAGCGATGGTCCTATGACAAGCTCGTGATTTTCTAAAGCCTGGAGAGCGTCCTCAATATGAGTTGTATTCAAATCATATAAATCACTTCCCACAATCACCACCTTTTCATACAACTCCTTAAAAGCCGTTTCGAAGGCGTTTTGCATACGCGCTCCTAAATCCAATCCTTTTTGAACTTTTTTTAGATAAAGTGTCTCACTCCACAAGTCGTTTTGTTGAATTTCTTCCGAGTAATATACGACTTTATCAACTGGGATGGAATTTAATACAGATTCAGTATGACTGAGTAAAATGTTATATATTTTTAAGGCAGCGCTGTCACCAACAGTTCTAGAAAGCCGTGTTTTGACCTTCCCTAACTCAGGGTTTCTCACAAAAACAAGAATCAGACTTTTATTCATATACTTTAGTTCCATTTAATAGGTAGTTCCCCCAATATTTTGAATAAGCATGTACCTTTTGAGTTTCTTGTTTGTTGTGGTAAACCTTTTCGCCTTTATTGACCCATTCAAAAATGCCGCCATATAAATTGTAAACTTTCGTATAACCTTGCGCAATGAGTTGTTTACCAATGATTTCGGAGCGGATTCCAAGGGAACAATACACCACAATCGTTGTATTTTTATTACTGGGTAAGCTCGTGCTTTTTGAAAAATCAAACGCATTAAATCCCAGGTGGATAGCATCCTTTATATGGCTAATGTCATATTCTTCTTGTTCACGTGTATCAAAAAGGAGGGGTTGTGTTGTTAATTCTTTCAGTTCATTAACATATATATAAGGGATAGAATGGTCATTGTATTTATTCAACACCTCTTTAATGGCGTCTTGACTAGACCCCTTGACGCATAACAGACCTATTACTACAAAAATTAAGTTTTTCATTTTTTTAGACGACTGTTCCTTGGCAGCTACTTCCTGCGCCAGCCGTACAGCCATAACAGTGTTGCGAAATACAAATAGTACGTTTGCTAAGAGTTTCCTTGTTAAAATCACGAATGTGTTGAACAGGACTGTCAACTTTTAATTCTAACATCTGATTAAAATCACAATCGTAGAGCCATCCATCCCAACTTACCGAAAGGGTGTTGGTGCACATCACATTGTTCACAGCGGCGGGATTAAATGCTTCTACTAGATTATACATATAATCTTCGTAATTTTCAGAGGCTATGAGGTAGTCTAAAAAACGACTGATTGGGAGGTTGGTTATTGAAAATAAATGATGAAATTGAATGTCAAACTTTGACGCCAATGCCTTTTTGAAATCAATTTCTAGAGCCGCCTGATTTCCTGGTAAAAAGGCACCTGAGGGGTTGTAAACCAAATCGAGTTTGAGGTCAGAATTTGGCATGCCGTAGCCGACTGCGTTTAACATTTTTAAGGCTTTAATAGAGGCATTGAAAACACCATCGCCACGTTGTTGATCTGTTTTTCCCTCCGTCCAGTGTGGCATAGACGATATGACATGGACCTTATGTTTTTTGAAAAACTCAGGCAAATCGTTGTATTTTTTATTGGCGGTAATGATGGTCAAATTGGAGCGTACGATAATCTCTTTCACACCAACTTTGGTGGCTTCTTCTACAAACCATCTAAAATGTGGATTCATTTCGGGAGCACCGCCAGTAAGATCGAGGGTATGCGCTCCTGTTTCTATAATTACATCCAAACACTGTTGCATGGTTTCGCGGGTCATGATTTCTTTACGGTCGGGACCGGCATCGACATGGCAATGTGCACAGACTTGATTACACATATACCCTACATTAATTTGTAGGATTTCTAATGTTTTTGGTTGTAATGGAAACAGATTTAGAGTTTTTAATTTTGAACGAAAGGTAGGAAGCTCCTCATCTTGAAAGATTCCATTGGATAAAACTTCTAACTGACGTTTTGCATTGGCAAGTACATTGTCACGCTTTTTTAGGGACTTTAATTGCATAAATTACATGGATAATTTTTTGTACTTATTCATCATTTGTACACTGTGTACGAGGGTGGCTCCACTCTCAATGGCAGCACCGGCATGGACTGCTTCCATCATTTCTTCTTTGGTGATGCCGCGTTTGAGACCGTCTTGTGTGTAAGCATCTATACAATAGGGGCACTTCACAACATGCGATACCGCTAAGGCAATCAGCGATTTCTCGCGGGCGCTTAGCGCTCCTTCTTCAAAGACGCTTCCATAATAGTCAAAGAATTTTTTTCCGAGTTCTTCACTCCATTCCGTGATGGTTCCAAATTTCCGTAAATCGGAAGGCTCATAATAGGTATTGCTCATGTTTTATTTATTTAAGACTGTTTTTTTAAGATGCTTTAAAACTAATGAAAATTCTTCGATATTTTTCAAATTCTCCGAAATGCATGGAAATTTCAAATTTAAAAACAATTTTTAAGTTTTTGTTTAACTATACATAATTACAACACTGCCTTGATTTTTAGTTTGATAATTTTTATTGCAAAATGCAATTTATTTAAATTATTATCATTTTTTACAGGTTAATATGAGAATTTTACCCCTTTTTAATCAAAAAATTATAGAATGTATATTTTTTGTTGTGGTCAAAAATTAGTGCATCAAGGGGTCTGTTTCTTATTATTGAGACTTAACCCTAAATTTATTTATTATGAAAAAAATTACTTTATTATTATCCCTATTGATTACGTCAATTGGGTTTTCACAAACAGAATTACTAACCAATGGAGATTTTTCCAATGGTGACACTAATTGGGCTCTCACAGGAGGTTCCGTGGTAAATGGTGAAGCAGCATTCTCATCCACCGCATCTGGAGGAAATGCTTGGGACAATCAGTTAGTACAAGGAAGTTTAACATTTACTAACGCACAACAATATACCATTTCTTTCGATGCCCGAGCAGATGTAGCTAGAAATATTACATTAGCGATTCAGAATGTAGGAGCATGGGATGATCAATTTAGACAGGATTTTAGTCTTACGACTACGATGACTACCTACACTGCAACGTTTAGTGCCGCTTCTAGCAATGGTAATGTTCAGATTGGGTTTTTAATGGCAGGTTTTGGTGTCACTCATGGAGTTTATTATGATAATGTTTCATTAACTACTAGCGCGGCTCCAAGCTGCAGCGATGGTATTCAAAATCAAGATGAAACAGGTATAGACTGTGGTGGTTCAGTATGTCCAGCTTGTCCAACACCTCCTTCAGTAGCAGCACCCACGCCACCAGCAAGAACAGCTGGGGATGTTGTTTCTATATATAGCGATGCATATTCTTCTAATATAACATATGATAATTTCGATGCAGGTTGGTGCGGAAGTACAGCAGCAACTGAAGTAATGATAGCCAGTAACAATACGCTAAAGAAAAATGCAGGGATTGCATGTCATGGAATCGATTTTAAAAGTGATAGACAAGATTTAAGTAGTTTTACACATGTACATTTTGATTTTTATACAAATGATACAGATCTTACCGGAGATGTATTTAATTTTAAATTAGTTGATTTTGCTGGCGGTAGTGGGGAGGTTTCTGCTTTAGAGGTTAATATTAATGGTAGCACTACCCCACAATTGGTTGCCAACCAATGGGTCTCTGTAGATGTCGATATTACCTCTCTTGGTGGCGTGGTAGCTAACAATTTAACCAGATCAGATGTTGCACAAATAGGAATTACAACAACGAACTTAACAAATGTTTGGTACGATAATATTTACCTATGGAAAGCCCCAACCGCAGGTTTGGATGACAACGCTCAGACTTTTGTCAATATGCACCCTAACCCTGCCAATGGCATTGTAAAATTCTCAACGACTTCAAGCGAGCTTTTAAGTGTTTCTGTGTATGATTTGTTAGGCAAACAAGTCATTCCTGCTCAAACTGTAAAGTCAGAGTTGAATATTTCTAGTTTATATCCTGGAGTTTATTTTGTAAAAATGGATCAAGGTTTAAATTCAATTACTAAAAAATTGCTTGTGAATTAAGGTACGCTAACACACCAACTTTAATTTCAAAGAAGCTTTCAGCAATGGAAGCTTCTTTTTTTGTTTTGCTAAGAGGTTATTATAGTTCTCTTGTAAATAGGTGTGTGCTGTGTTCGTGTCCTTTGTTACGTGCCTTTACAGTGTTTCTTTTGCATTGTCATTATTTATAGCCATTTATTTTGAAAATGTGGTGTATTGACAGCATTTTAATTATTAAATGTTTATTAATTACAACACAACATTAATCATAACTAACCATACAAATCCCATACATTTTATTTTATCACCCCCATTTAACATAAATTTAGGATTTTTAAATTACTAATTTTTACAGGTTATAATTATCAATATTTATAATTTATGTCAGTATAATTGTTAGTGTATATAATTTGTATTGTTTTGTTTAAGAATAATACAAACAGTTTAAACTATATTTGAACATAATAACAAACTTAAATTAATTTATATGAAAAACTATTACCTTTTGATTGTTTCGTTAATTACTTTCAACTTAACAATGGCACAAACAGATTTTTTCCCTGTATATGATGGAACTTTTGACGGTACAGTGTACGCACAAACGTTTACGTTCCCTACAGGAGCACAGGCTTGGGCAGGATTTGCTAACAATAACACTAGTATTTATCCATTGTCTTATCCAAACGGAGGACAAGTATCATTTAAGGCTACAGTAGCTGTAGATGCAGAAGTTTACTTCAGATTTGAAGCAAACCCTTACCCAGATGTTGATCCAGCTATCGTTACAGCTAACGTACTATTATTAGCATCTAATCCAGCTGAAACAGTTTACACAGTAGATATTCCTGCAGATGCTTCAAACACTTACAATTCTGCGCTAATGTATGTTGTTACAAGAGACGTGGATGTTGTAACTTCTGAGATTAAGCTAATTCAATTCGATACCGATGGAATTACTGAACTTAGTGTTGCTTCTCCAGTATATGATGGAACTTTTGACGGTACAGCGTACGCTCAAACATTTACATTTCCTACAGGAGCACAGGCTTGGGCAGGATTTGCAAACAACAACACAGGAATTTACCCATTGACATTTCCAGATGCCGGAACAGTATCATTTAAGGCTACAGTAGCTGTAGATGCAGAAGTTTACTTCAGATTTGAAGCAAACCCTTACCCAGATGTTGATCCAGCTATCGTTACAGCTAACGTGCTATTATTAGCATCTAATCCAGCTGAAACAGTTTACACAGTAGATATTCCTGCAGATGCTTCAAACACTTACAATTCTGCGCTAATGTATGTTGTTACAAGAGATGTGGAAGTTTCAATGTTAGAAACTAAAATTACTCAAAATGCGAGTACTGCTAGTGTAGATGATTTAACTGCTAACTCAGTAAAAATGTATCCTAATCCAGCTAAAGGCGTTGTAAACTTTACATCGGCTTCAAATGCAGATTTAGATGTAGCAGTGTATGATTTATTAGGAAAAGAGGTTTTACGTGCAAATGCGGTACAGTCTCAACTTAATATTTCGAGCTTAAACCCTGGAATGTATTTTGTAAATATGACTCAAGGAACTACGGTTTCTACTAAGAAACTTGTAGTAAGATAAGGTTTAACCAACCCAATTTAATTTTTAAAAGGCCTCCATTTGGAGGTCTTTTTTTGTTATTTATTTTATGTTTGAGATCTCTTTCATTAAAAAACAACTAACCCCAATCCAACGGTTCATTAGTCGTATGCAATATGCTTTACTCTACTAATAGCTAAGGGCAAGTCAGTAGTTTCTATTAAATAGCTTTCATTGTCTGTTTTAAGTGTGTATTTGAGTTTATCTATTCGCCTTACACTACTTTGTTAAACGCTATTTTTAGCTAATTAAAGCCCTTAGATTCACAATAACCCCTCTCCCTAGTCCTTTCAGGCGAAACTAAAGGTGGTGATTACTATTGCTATAACGCACTAAAAATCAATAATTGAGCAATGGGGGTGTATGTGTTACCTATGTATCCTAACGCCTCAGACTAAAATGTCCTATAAACTCTTTCCATACCACAGTGTCGGCTGGATCAATTAGACCATCATAGTTCACTTTAAACCAATAGTCATCTGCAGGGAGTTTATGCCCCTTATGTAGACCGTCCCAACCCAACTGCTCTGGACGAATCTCAGCCATGAGCTTACCATATCGATTGAAGATTGATATTTTAATTCCTGTAAGTGTAGTAATATTTTTGAGATTCCATCTGTCGTTGTACCCATCACCATTAGGCGTGAAGAACCGTGGATAGTCGATCACAATAGCTCTCTTAGTCATTTGGTGGCATAGCTTGTCATCATAAACAGTGATATCATATATGCCTGACGGTAACTCTGGAAATATGTTAGAGCTTTGCAGTGGCTCGGAGTCGATCTGATACAAATAACTGCCACTACCAATAGGCGTAACCTCTAGGGTTGGCCCAAGGGTACCATCTCTAGTGAACTGCATGGTAAAGTCATCAAAAGGTGCAACTGACACAACACTACAGGACTCCAATACAGAGCTACATTGGGTGCTATTTTCAGTCGCTTCAACACTGTAAGTCCCTGCCTGATCTACGACTATGAAGTTTGAAGTCCCCCCAGCGATTTCGCTGCCGTTAAAGAACCATCTATAGCTGTAGTTGACATTATCCAGTGGGGCCTGTATTAAATAGTCTTGGGTGACATTCCCCATATCATCAATACATATGAATCCATCATCTAAAAATAATGTGGGCAAAGGATAAATCTCAACCAGGGTGGTAAAGTCTTGAGGTGGACAACCTCCAAACGCTACAGTAGTGTATTGGACAGTGTAGAGTCCAACTTCTGAAATCGAGGGGTTAATCGCTCCTGTGGTCGCATCAATTGATAATTCAGTTGATGAAGAAAAGCTACCCCCTAAAAAGTTATTGGTTCCCGTAAGACCTGGCGTTATCGTTGTAGAATCGTCCTCACAAAAACCCAAGGCACCATAGTCAATAACAGCTGTAGGTAGGGGTGTGATTTCTATTGGAAAACTCACAGTAAACGAAGGACAGTCTTGATATTGAGGTACGGCATAGTCCACTGTATAGACCCCAGGGACGCTGTTTGTGGGTGTAATAATTCCCGACGAAGGATTGATGTCTAATCCAGCAGTAGAACTGTATACACCGCCTGTAAAGGCCCCCGTTCCAGTGAGGGTAGGTGGTTGAGGTCCACTTGATTCACAAAAAATGGGGTTAGCATAGGACAGCGTTGCTGTAGGAGGTGCGTAGACTGTAACTGTTTTGCTGATATTACTCACACAGCCCGTTGAATTATATATGTCTAATGTTATGGTATAATCACCTGCAGCGGCGTAGGTGTGGGTGGCATTAACTCCTGAAAAAGTGGTGCCGTCTCCAAAGTCCCATTCAAAGTTTTCGATAACCACAGAAGGTGGTATAAACGAGGTGTCAGCCATAACCACATTATCATAGCAATTTAGGTCCAGTTCAAAATCAGCAATAGGGTCTTCGATTTCTAGTGCTGTGGATAGCTCTACCTGACACCCCGTGACTGAGGTTAACATACATGTAAATGTGGTTCCCTCGATTGGATTGTTAACAGTAATACTCCTTGTTGTCTCTCCAGTATTCCAAACGTATTCAAACCCTTCTGGTGCTGTCAGCTCCGCATTTATTGCATTGGTGCAATAGTTGGAGGTAATCTCTAATGGTCCACACGAGGCGTCTACATAGGCATAGCCAAAGTGTCCACCTTGGGCACAATCCCCAGTTGAAAATTCAAGCTGAATGGTTTGTCCCATGAATGGGGTCAAATCAAGACCAACTGTAGTCCAGTCCTTATAACGTATCCCTCCAATGGATACAAATCCAGGGATGGTGGGTGCCGATACCACTGTGTATTCAGCACATATGGGGTCAATTAAAACCCCGTTCAGGTCAAGCACACGGAGTTGAAAGCGAGGTTGTTCAGCAAAAGGGTGGCCTGGATCTTCTAGAACTACAGCGTACTTGTATATAAACAGTACATTGTCAGGAGATACCGTCATGGTGTAGCGCATACGTTCGGCTTCTGCACCCACATTGGAGTTTCCAAGCCTAGCGGAGTAGTTGCTTCCAGGGGCCACGATGGTCACGACGTTATTGGTAAAGGAGTCTGTTCCAGTGCCTGAGGTGATGGTATGCCTACCATTGATAATCCCTGAGTTAGAAGTACCTATAGGACAGCAGGCTCCTGTTTCTCCTTCCCAACCGCTTAGGTCACCGTTTTCAAAACCAATGTTTGGACAGTTTTGTGCAAACCCTAAATATGATATGAATAATGTGACAAGAGTGAGTCCTTTCATAGGGAACTTAATGGTAGTAAGGTGTATAGTTTGTTTTTCTTTTAATTATAGAATTTTAGAAATAATGAGTAGAAATCAGGAAGGGAATCAGACCCTGTGTCAGGTTCATTATCATATTCGTTCTCAATTACAAGTGCCCCACCTTTGTAATCAGCTACTATTGAAGATGTCTCTCCAACTGTTGTAGTGTTAATAATACTCCCCATTTGACTCCAGAAACCGTTAGTGAATCTATATCTAATAATACTCATTGGGTATTCATAATAAGAATTTACTATTACTATCAACTCATTACCGTCATCCGAGATAAATGCCTTTTTTGGTCTATTGTATAATTCTATTGCTTGTCCTTTTAAAGTCCATTCAGTGTTGTTATACTCAAAAACTTTGACTTTGTTGGATCTATGGGTCACGGCCAACACCGATCCGTTATCGCTTAAACTAGAGTGATCTCCTAAGAAATCATAGTCATTGTCACCAAAGATGGTTTGCCCAATTTGTTGAAAGCCTGTCGGTGTTTTTGAGTACACCTCAACACTTCCATTGTATAGTGATCCCCCAATTGGATTTGAATTAGAAAAATAATTAAGATCTGGTGTTGTACTTATCCTAGCAATATTGGAGTAGTTAGTTGTTCCTTCATCTACCCATTGAGCTAATGATTGATTAAAACTAAGGAAAGAACTAGTAAAGCCTGTGTTATCAAAAAGTAAAACCGAATTTCCATCATTTGATAAGAACCCTGAGTCATTAGCTTGTAAATAATTACTGAGGTTGACAATATTGGAAAAATCAAAGGATTCAGTCCAAGTATTATTATTGAAATCTAAAAGTTTGATTTGTGATGAAAATGAATCTTGTATTAAGACCCTGTCTCCACTATCATCGATACCATAAATTTTAGTAGTTGGTGTAATTGATTGTCCTTTTTTTTGTAATAAACCGTTGCTTATGTTATAAACGGAGCTGGATAATTCAGGAGTTCCTTGAGGGTTGTTTTGATTGACTAAAACAAAATTGCCATTAGAACTCAACTTAAGATCTGTGATATGAAAGAACGGATACTCATAGTAAGTGTTAGAGTTAGAACTTCCACCAGATGTAATTCCTGGATCTCCCTGCGGCCCTTGAGCACCTTGGGGACCTTCTGGCCCAGTTAGGGAATCTATAAAATCTTGTTCTGTTCCAGTATTTCCTAGATCGAGCCATATTTCATATGCCGATAATCCATTCATTCCATTTACACCGTCTTGTCCATTTGATCCATTTGGCCCTTGAGGTCCTGTTGCTCCAGCTGGTCCTGGTTCACCTTGAGGTCCTTGTACTCCTGCTGGTCCTGGAGGGCCCTGTGGGCCTTCTGGTCCAGGAACATCGGATGCAGGGGAGTAATAAGCAAACGGCACATAAGTAAACGGTTGATTAGAAAGCTCTTCAAAGTCAGAACAGGCACCTTTAATGTCAAGGTCCACGACTAAAAACTTTGCATCAGCTGTCCATTGAACACCTACAAAATCAGAGGCATACCCTCCAGTTTGCGTATTAGTTCCTATTAAAAGATTGACCATCCCGAATGCATCAGTAGTAACCTGCACTTGCTCCTGGTATTCTAGGTTCCCATCAGCATCTACAATACCGAACTGCAGACAAATGTCTTGGTTTACAAGAGGTGCATAGGGGTTGTCGACACCTGGAAGCTCCTCTCCATTAGGATTATAAATAACAGCCTGGTATGTAATTCCACTGCTTTGAGAGAAAGCTATGGAACTAAATATTAATAAAGTGTATAGTATTTTTTTCATATAATTAAAAATATCGCATTGGAACAAATCTCTCCCACCCATTTGAACAACAATTCATATTATAAAAAACATTTCCAGGACTTGTTTGACCACTATTAAAACCTCCAGAATGGGCATAGTTTCCTTCATAGTCATGATCATTAGCTAAATCATTAGCATAATCTGCTGCAATATCAGATGCATTTGGCCCGAGGCTATATTGCAACCCTAACAATGTTGATAATTCACTATATGTGGGTAAAAACCAATCATCATATCCATTAAACTCAAGTAAGTAACAATAATAAAACGCAACGTAATTAAGAGAGCTTGGGATCGTTCCATTGTATTTTTCTGAAAGTAATGAAATAAAAAGTTCAGTATTTGATTTACCATAACCAATGTTTTCATTTGCATTTTCAGTATAAGTTGGTCTTTGAGGGTACAGTAATAAATTTAATGGATTAATGCCTCCTCCTGGGTTGTACCAATATAGTGGAGCGATTAATCCATGTATTTCCCCCTCTACATAAATTGGGTCTCCTGGCTGAGCTATATACGTTACTATTCCACCACCAAAAAGACCACCTATTTCCAAATCAGAAGGGGGTGCCTCTGTACTTGAGATTGTGCTTTCATCATAAATTAAAATGGTATAAAAATGACCAACAGGATTTGATCCTGAAGAGATTGACCAATTTTCTGGCAGAAATGCATTTAATTCGAAAGTTAAACTATCGTCATATGGATTTCCCCATTGGATTGGAACATTCATAATAGCTGAATTTAATAGATTGTCAGAAAAATAAAGACTATTGTAAATTAAATCATCTGAGAAATTATGTCCTTGGGTTACTTGATAAACATTTGCTAATTTTCCTTGTGGAATTGAATATTCTGAACCACTTTGAATATCATAGGCTGTTAAATTTAAAACATCAAAATTATCAGGATACTCATAAACAAAAAATGTAAATATCCCCTCGGCTGAGCTTCCATTTGTAATCTCTCCAATTGCATCATAAATTCTTGTATTTGGAGCTAAATAAATATTTGGCGACATATAATTTGGCCTTACAGATGATGTGTTACCATTGAATTTATCATATTTTGCTGAATGCAATAAAGAATTTCCGTTAATGTCAACACGAAAAGCTGGATTATTAGAGTTTGAAGAAACTCTGTAAATTGACTTGAGTAAATAAAGTTCACCACTAGGCACTGTAATATCGAACTCTGTGTAGGTCTCTATTCTTTTAAACTTTAAGCCCCCCTCAATGTTATTTAGATCTGTTCCATTTGATGAAGTCGAATTCGACCCATCAGCTCCCTGAGGTCCCTCAGGCCCAACTAATGAATCAATAAAATCTTGTTCTGTCCCAGTATTTCCTAGATCGAGCCATATTTCATATGCGGATTGTCCGTTATTGCCATCTTGTCCATCTGCACCAGCAATCCCTTGAGGTCCTGCGGGTCCTGTAGCACCGTCTTGACCGTCTATACCATCTGTCCCTGCTACACCCTGGGGACCTTGTGGTCCTGTTGCGCCAACCGCTCCGTCTTGTCCATCTGCACCAGCAATACCTTGTGGGCCTGCGGGCCCTGCTGGTCCACTTGGTCCTGTAGCTCCAACTGCGCCGTCTTGTCCATCAGCTCCTGCGGGTCCTGGTTCGCCCTGAGGTCCTTGTGCACCTGCTGGTCCTGGAGGGCCTTCTGGTCCCGGTATATCGGATGCAGGGGAGTAGTATGCGAACGGTACATAGGTAAACGGTTGATTAGACAATTCTTCAAAATCATTACAAGTACCTTTAATATCAAGATCCACGACTAAGAACTTGGCATCAGCTGTCCATTGTACGTTAGCGAAATCAGCAGCATAACCACCTGTTTGTGTGTTGGTGCCAATTAACAGGTTCACCATACCGAAAGGATCGGTAGTCACCTGCACTTGCTCTTGGTATTCTAGGTTGCCATCTGAATCTACAATACCAAACTGTAAGCATACGTCTTGGTTAGTTAGTGGTGCATATGGATTGTCTACGCCAGGAAGCTCTTCGCCTGCTGGATTATAAATAACCGCTTGATAAGTGATTCCACTGCTTTGTGCAAAAGCTAGTGAACCAAATAGAAATAAAGTGTATAGTATGTTTTTGACCATATTAATTCAATTTTTTATACATGTAAAACCCTTCAATTGGATCATGGTTAGAGTCGTTTGTAATTTTATTTTTCTTTGCATCCCTGTTACTTATTAAGTTCCATGGATTTGTTTTGTTTTTTAGGAATGCTTCAACACCTGCTCTGTTAGTGTCTGCATTGATGTAGTACGAACTACTACCTAATTTAATAATGATTAAAGGGGTATTGCCATTCATTTGACCCAAATCTCCAATAGTTTCAGACTTAGAAAGTTTGTTCCACCAATTTAAGATGCTGTATAGCTCATCCTTTGACTTTAAATAAGTTGAAGAGTTCATTTTTTTAATAAACTGTTGATCAAAAGTCAAGTAGCGTAATATTTCTTCTTTCATTGGTTTATATTCAAAATTGCTTTATTTTGATGTGAGTATTACCATTTTCTTTAATAACCACAGCTATTGTTTTATTTTCAATATTCACTTTTCTCAAGGATGGCGTGTTCGTACTAAAATAACTAATACATAATTAATTTTATTTTACTCCCATCGTGTAACTTGATAACCAATATTTCTATGCAAGTAATTATAGCTGGGTGTACCTCCAAAACCATTATTGTATGAAGCTGGAACAACATTAATGTAAGAACTTTCTGAGCAACCTAAAAAACTATCAGGCTCTAATGCTTCAAATGTAATTTTCAAGTTTGTTGCGTTGTTTGGCAAATTAAAGACCAGCTTATTCATCAAGTGGTTAGAGTTATATGGGTTAATCAAATTGAGATTAAAAATTTGAGAATTTGATGCTGAAAAATACTCTGTTTGTAAATAACTTGAAGATGATGTTACATAGCAATGTTCTGCAAAACTAGGTATCAATTGGCCCGCAACGTCATAAAATTCTACTTTAATAGTTGTTTCAAAGCATTGATATCCTCTTGGCGGAATGATTTCTAGTTTCCTTGCATTAATGTTCTCATAAATATGTTCTAATTGACTTGGAATTGGACTACTTAAATCAATTCTGCATATTTCAGGACAGTTGGGCCATGTTCCTTGAGAACCACAACCATCCCAGCATCTTTGATTAGGGCTGCGATAACAAGACTTAAAGCCGATTGCAGCATTTGTTGTCCATCCACTTCCAATAGGTGCAATATATCCGTAAGGATTATTATCATCTGTTTCGCAGCTTGTTAAAATAGTATAAGTCTCAACATCTTCAATACTTGTGAAAAAATATGGTGACCCACCACCTCCAACGCCATCAGCGCCGTCTTGTCCATCATCACCATTACATACATAACGAGTTAGAGAGTCATCTATCTCGGTTGCGTCCAATATTCCATCACCATTAGTATCATCACCGACTTCAATTTTAATACCTCCATTTGCACAATTTGTTCCAGGAGCTTCATCAGTTGTATTGATAAGCGTCTTGATAGCTGTGTCACCATCTGCTCCTGCGGGTCCTTGGATACCCTGAGGTCCCTGAGGTCCTGCTGGTCCTTGTGGGCCAGTGGGTCCTGTAGCACCAACCGCTCCGTCTTGACCATCGGCTCCAGCTGGTCCTGTTTCGCCTTGAGGTCCTTGTATACCTGCAGGTCCTGGAGGGCCTTGTGGGCCTTCTGGTCCTGGTACATCGGATGCTGGAGAGTAGTATGCGAATGGCACATAAGTAAACGGTTGGTTGGATAATTCTTCAAAGTCAGTACAAGTCCCTTTTATATCTAGGTCAACCACTAAAAATTTAGCGTCAGCTGTCCACTGAACACCTCCAAAATCAGAGGCATATCCGTCTGTTTGATTGTTTGTTCCTATGAGTAAATTTACCATGCCAAAAGGATCAGTTGTTACCTGAACTTGCTCTTGGTATTCCAAGTTCCCATCAGCATCGACAATGCCAAACTGCAGACAAATGTCTTGGTTTACAAGAGGTGCATAAGGATTGTCTACGCCAGGGAGTTCCTCACCATTAGGATTATAAATAACAGCTTGATATGTAATTCCACTGCTTTGTGAGAAAGCTATGGAACTAAATATTAATAAAGTGTATAGTATTTTTTTCATAATTATTGAGGTATATTATATTCTATTGCTACTAAATGAGTTATTGTGCCACTATAAAAAGGGCCACCAGCACCTGATCCTTGATACCATTTTAATTCATAAGTACCTGGTGTAAGAATGGTATTAGCTGTAGTATTAGAAATTATATTATTAATCGTGCTAATCCCATATATAGGAATTCCATCCATTGAAACATATAAACTTCCATTTAATGAAATAAAGCCTCCAGTAGAAGAGGAAATTTTGTTATGAGTCATTTTATGTATCTTCCATATCTTTCCTTCGGGCACAATAAAGGACCCAGCTACTGTTCCAAATGCACCTGTAACACTTGAAGTTGGGATAAATTGATTAATTACTTCAGAAAACACTAGCCCGTCACTACTTACACCACCTCCACCAGTACCTGAACCTATCCCTGTTGATGTTGGGACAACATCAAATTCTAAAACACTTATAAAATCAGCGTCTGATGAGCCTCCACTTAATGCAGAATTTTCTGGGATCCAAATAGGCCCCATTCTATATGATCCTAGATCCCCCATAGTCCAAGTATTACCATCAACTTTAAATGTTGAACCTAATGTTGCTGATTCTACTTTCCATACTTTCCCTTCTGGTACAATATATGGTTCAGCGCCGTTATTTGTGAAATCTAAAATTAATACCTGATTAAAAACTAAATTGTTTTGGGCATTTAGCATACCCATTGTCATTAATAATCCAAAAACTATTTTTTTCATAATCTTAAAATCCATCTACAGTATATATTAGGGTGTCGCTTTGGTTTCCTCCGCTACTACCGCTGTTATTATTTGTTGTTGAGTTTGTATTGATAAGCCCTACCCATTCTACGCCATCAAAGTAATAGAATCCTGGAGTTTGATCCGTCTGAAATATAAGTAGTGCTGTTGAAGGACTGGCTATAGCATCCCTTTGAGCTTGTGTAAGCTTTGGTATCAGAATTCCTTTGTCCGATGCAGCCACTGTAAGCGCAGAAGAGTTGTCCACCTGATCTGTTCCAATCATCACATTACTGCCGTCATTATATAAATGGTTGCTGCTCACAACCCACTCAGTTCCATCCCAATATGCCGTATCACCAACATTAGTCCCATCAGTTAACATACCGTCTTGTCCATCTGCACCAGCAACACCTTGAGGCCCTGCAGGTCCTGCGGGTCCGCTTGGTCCTGTAGCTCCAACTGCACCGTCTTGCCCGTCAGCTCCAGCTGGTCCTTGAATACCTTGTGGTCCCTGAGATCCTGCTAGTCCTTGCGGTCCTGTAGCTCCAACTGCACCGTCTTGCCCGTTAGCTCCAGCTGGTCCTTGAATACCTTGTGGTCCCTGAGGTCCCTGAGGTCCTGCTAGTCCTTGCGGTCCTGTGGCTCCAATAGCTCCGTCTTGACCGTCAACACCTGCAATACCTTGGGGGCCTTGTGGTCCTTGTTGGCCAGTGGGCCCTATTGCTCCAACTGCTCCGTCTTGACCATCTGCTCCAGCTGGTCCTGGTTCACCTTGAGGTCCTTGTACTCCTGCTGGTCCTGGAGGGCCCTGTGGGCCTTCTGGTCCAGGTACATCGGATGCAGGGGAGTAATAAGCAAACGGCACATAAGTAAACGGTTGATTAGAAAGCTCTTCAAAGTCAGAACAGGCACCTTTAATGTCAAGGTCCACGACTAAAAACTTTGCATCAGCTGTCCATTGAACACCTACAAAATCAGAGGCATACCCTCCAGTTTGCGTATTAGTTCCTATTAAAAGATTGACCATCCCGAATGCATCAGTAGTAACCTGCACTTGCTCCTGGTATTCTAGGTTCCCATCAGCATCTACAATACCGAACTGCAGACAAATGTCTTGGTTTACAAGAGGTGCATAGGGGTTGTCGACACCTGGAAGCTCCTCTCCATTAGGATTATAAATAACAGCCTGGTATGTAATTCCACTGCTTTGAGAGAAAGCAAGGGAGCTGAATAATAATATAGTGTATAGTATTTTTTTCATGATTATTGAGGTATGTTATATTCTATTGCTGACAAGGTAATTCTAAATGAACTTGAACCATCAGCATACTGCCCAACTACTAAATCTTTTGTGCCAGAATTTATCCAAACGGGATAATTCTCAAAACTTGAATTTGAATAGCCACTATTATTAGGTCTATAAAATAAATTTATACCTCCCAATTCAACACTAATTTGGTCTACATCATTAGGGCGATACTGAACTCCAGGTGAAGTTCCACCACTTCGACCAAGTATCGTAACTCTTGTAATTTTCCAAACTTTACCTTGTGGAACTTCTAAAACATCAATAATTTCTCCATAACCACCAACTATAACATTGTTACTATAATTAATTACTTGATTGAATTCCAGTCCTTCAGAACTTAATCCTCCTGAGCTAGTACTAGTAGTTGAAACAGGAACTACATCGAATTCTAGAATTGAAAATAAAGTCCCACTAGATGCGTATCCTCTTATATCTGACCCTTCCTTAAGCCAAACAACTCCTCCTTCGGTAGTATCGATAAATCCATTTGTAATCGAGAGTGAACCATAATCAGCATCTGAAGTGTCAAGATAAAAATAGTCCGCCACAGTTCCACTTTGATTTGTGAAGTTTTCAACCTTCCATACTTTACCTGCAGGAACTGTAGCAGTTTGGCTAGAAGTAAGTTTAAAATTTAAAACCCTATTAAAAACTAAGTTACTCTGCGAATAGCCCAAGCTGGCTACAAAAATTAATAAATAAGTTAATCGTTTCATACTAGTTTAATGACATTATAATACCAAACTGTAGTTGATTGTTGTTAAAATTAAGTTTTTGATCTCCACTGCTTAGGCCAAAGTTTTTGGAGAAGTTATAACCCATACTAATAGCAATATCATCCAAAAGGAAGTACTGTACATCCAACCCAAAGACAGGTTTGATGAATAATCCCTTAAACTCATCCTCACCAGTAAGCTTAAACGTTTGTCCGTTGATCTTTTGCTCTCCACTGATGATATGGTTAAAATTGACCCCTGCCTTAAGGATTACCGCAAATGGCGCTATGTCTGCACCAAGTACAGTGTACCTAGCCATTCCTTGCAGCCCTAAATAATTGGTGTCCCAAGAGTAATTGTTGACAAGGTTGCCACCAGTTGCATTGTATTGGTCTAAGGTAAAACCAGCTGCAATTCCAAATTTATCGCCCATTGGGAAGATGTAACCCACCTCGTATGAAGCTCCACTGCTGGATTCGATGTTAGGGTTTTCTTCTCCCTGAGAGTTTGTGTAATCATAGGTTGTAAAGTTGCGTCCTACATTCAAATAGACCTCTTGGGCCGATGAAAAATTAAGCGCAAAAACAATTAGTGTAATGGATAATAGTTGTTTCATTTTTTGATGAGTTTAGTAAAATAATTAAGTTGATTGGACTGTAAGTGTACAAGATATATCCCTGTGGGTAACTCTTGAAGATTGATGGCCTGGCTGGGTGCCGAGACCTTTAATAAGTTTTTAAATACCAGTTTACCAGCAGGATCAAAGACATTGATGTTGATATCCTCCGTTGAGTTGTGTTGAATATTTACAATTCCGCTAAACGGATTTGGATACATCGACACCTCAAACTCTGGTGTGATTCCCTCCACAATAATCCTAGCCCAATTGGCTTGCTGAAAGCCTTGTCCTACATTAAAGCCTCTTGATGTATAATTACCGTTTACGGATTGTTGTCCAACAGTTTGCGTTACGATGATTCCTTTTTCGGTTTTGGAAGTACTGCCTTGGCTGGAGAGCATCTGATGATGCAACTGCGCAGAAGCATTCCAAAGAAAGAAACTTAGTATTAATGTTAGTGTGTATTTCATATTAATTGCAAGGTTTATTTAAGTTTGTTTTAGAGTAATATTCTGTTGCGGGCTCATCACCTTCAGAGATTTCTACTACCATTGAATTTCCATTGTTTTGAACATAAAAGGTTGTTCTGTACAAGTCTATCTCTCCAATATAATCCTCCTCGAAGTCCAAAACGATAGTGTCTTCTGTCGATTCTACAACTGAGGTTGTTATTGTTCCATTTTCATCAGTGTAGGAAGAACCAATTGGCACAACATAACAATTCATGTCATTCATGTAAGTTTCATTAAATGTAACGGTCGGCGGAGTTTTTGTGAATACTATCTTGTATGAATAATCAGGATTAGAATTATACAGGTCTTCGTTCCACACTACACCATCATATTTCTGTAGAAATAATTGGGCAGTTAAATTGATGTCATCATCACTACTACAAGCAAAGATTAGTAGAGCTAACAATGGAAACAATTTTTTCATTTTGGAGTATAAATTGGTTTTAGCTTCAAAATTAAAAATTAAAATTTAATTTTTAAGTACATATTAAGTACATATTAAGTACATATTAAGTATATTTATGACCTTATGATAAATAATTTGAAACTCAAAATTGAGGATAAGTGTGGTTTTGAAATAAAACAATTAAGCAATTGTGAAAGCCTATCCATGTTGATTTTCATGGAAACTGGAAATGATATTAGTTACAATACATTGAGACGTCTTTTTGGCCTAGTAAAAAAGACGAATCCCTCCAAAAGCACATTGAATATTCTATCTCAGTACTTAGGCTACAAAAACTATGACACCTTTTGCTCTAAATATCCAAAAAAGATGAACTGGGATTTAAATCAAAAAGTATACTCACATGTAGCTTCAAATCCTATTGATGCTTTGAAATTTATGGAGCTTCACTATAGCGAAAATTTTGATTTAGAACTAATTATATCATTTGTTGGAGGGTTAATTATTTTAGATAATATGATTGTTTTAAAAGCTACATTTTGCTCTGAAATACTGAACCCTGAGAAATATAATTATTCACAAATTCTTTATTTCGGAAATTGTGTTGGTCCATTGTTAAAAAAAACTCAACTAAAAATTATAGAACTTAAACAAACAAAGTATTTTACTAGTATGGTTTATAATTCATTTATTGATATTTCAAGTTTAAATGGTAATTATGGGGCTTTTACTAAAGCTGTCAACTCTACAACCAAAAACCTAGAACAAAAACTTTTTACTGATTGTATTCTATTTCTTAAAAACTTTCTTAATGAAAAAAAATTAATTGAGGTGAAAAATAATTTACCAATTACTGAAATTCACCCTATCCTTTACGGTAGATATGTTGGGTTAAATGTGTTTGATGGTTTGACAGAAAAAAATAGAAAATCAATTAGTAGCTTTATCGATTATATTCAAAATTCCGATCAAAAGATAGATTATCTCTATGAATTTATTTTTGCTTGTCTTTTATCTGGTGATGCCAAGCTATTATCTTACTTAGAGAAAGTTAAAAATATCGTCAAAAGTTCTGGGGCTTTTTATCAAGAGTATCATTACAATATTATTTATTTGGTACGGGCTATTTTAAAACTCAGTAGAGGAGAGAAAATTGAAAAAGAAATAAAAGAATTAAAAACAAATACATTTTTTAGAAATAGTCATCAAGATTTCATAGATATATTTATTAGTGTTATGGACTACCACAGCTCTAAAGAAAAGAAATTAAATACCTACAATATGTTAAGCCAGAAAATTGGTTATCCCTTTTTTAATGAATCATATTGTAAGAATTATTTTGGGTTGAATACTTAGATCACTAGGGTTACATATACATTCCACAGCCAAACCTCAAAAAAGAAACCGACTTTAAAAGTAATAGTGGGGGTGTAGTTTTGTGTGCTTAGGCTGGATTTTTTGGCGTTTTATTCTAATTTACCGTACAATTACCGTACAAAAAAGAACCGCAAAACCTTTTATTAAGAAGGAGATGCGGTTAAATATGTACTCAAGGTGGGAATCGAACCCACACGACCGAAGTCACTGGATTTTGAATCCAGCGCGTCTACCAATTCCGCCACTTGAGCTTAAGTAGATTGCAAAACTATAAAATTATTTCTTTAATCATATTAAAATTAGTCGCTATTATCCTTTAAGAGTTCAAATAAATTTCTAAATTTGCACCTCGATAAAAAAACCAGTTTAAAGCACTCAAAAACAGAACGCTATCATGTCTAATGTAATTCCAGAGCCAAAAATATTCACATGTACCAACTCCATGGTACTCGGTAAAAAAATTGCGGCTTCTTACGGAATCCCTCTGGGAAATGTAATTACATCGACCTACAGCGATGGTGAATTTCAACCTTCTTTTGAAGAATCGATTCGTGGAACACGCGTATTTTTAATCGGTTCTACCAATCCAGGTCCAGAAAATTTAATGGAATTATTGTTGATGCTAGACGCTGCAAAACGTGCATCTGCTAGACATATTACAGCCGTGATTCCGTACTTTGGATGGGCACGACAAGATCGTAAAGACAAACCAAGAGTCCCTATTGCTGCTAAATTAGTGGCTAAAATGCTGGAAACAGCGGGTGCCACTCGTATCATAACAATGGACTTACATGCCGATCAAATTCAAGGGTTTTTTGAAAAACCAGTTGATCACATGTTTGCATCCACCATCTTTTTACCTTACTTAAAGAGTTTAAACTTAGACAATCTTACCATAGCTTCCCCAGATATGGGAGGATCTAAACGTGCTTACGCCTATTCAAAAGCTCTCGAAAGTGATGTGGTTATTTGTTACAAGCAACGTGCTAAAGCCAATGTAATTTCTCATATGGAATTGATTGGTCATGTAACTGGAAAAAATGTAGTATTGGTCGATGATATGGTGGACACTGCTGGTACCTTAACAAAAGCAGCCGATCTATTGATGGAACGTGGAGCCTTAAGTGTAAGAGCCATTTGTACCCACCCTATTTTATCGGGAAATGCTTACGAACGCCTCGAAAATTCAAAATTAGAAGAACTTATCGTAACAGATTCTATTCCGGTTTCGCAAGAAAGCCCAAAAATTAGGGTCTTAAGCTGTGCGGATTTATTTGCCGATGTGATGACCAAAGTGCATCAAAACGAATCAATTAGTTCTAAATTCATAATGTAAAACAATTAAAATCAATAAATATAAATACATGAAATCAATTACAATTAACGGATCGAAAAGAGAAAGCGTGGGCAAGAAAGCAACTAAAGCCTTACGTAATGCTGGACAGGTGCCTTGCGTATTATACGGAGGAGACAAGCCAGTGCATTTCTCAGCAGAAGAATTGGCATTCTCTAAACTAGTATACACACCAAACGCACATACAGTTGTGATTGCTTTAGGTAGTGAATCGTTTCATGCAGTTCTACAGGATATTCAATTTCACCCTGTAACAGACCGCATTTTACACATCGACTTTTATCAACTATTTGACGATAAAGAAATTGCTATGGACATTCCAGTTCATCTCATAGGAAAATCGTTAGGAGTTGCTAATGGAGGATCTTTACGAAGAAACAAACGTAAATTGAGAGTAAAAGCTCTACCGGTTAACTTACCCGATTTTATTGAAGCGGATATTACGCCACTCAAAATTGGAAATAAACTTACAGTTAATCAATTAGCAAACGATGCTTATAAGTTTTTACACCCAGATAACACGGTTGTGTGTCAAGTGAAACGTTCTAGAGTTTCTATCGACGACTTTGAAGAAGAAGAAGAAGAAGAAGGAGCTGAAGGTGCGGAGGGTGCTGCTCCAGCGGAGGGTGCTGCTCCGGCTGAAGGTGCTGCTCCGGCAGATGCTTAAACCATCTTTTAAAATCATTATTATAAAAGCATTCTGTTATTCAGAATGCTTTTTTTATTTTTACGGAATATGTATCATTGGTTATTTAAAAATAAAAGCAACAATAACACCACCGAAGAGATGTCTAAAAAATACTTGATTGTTGGATTGGGAAATCATGGTGCCGACTACGTTAACACTCGTCATAACGTCGGCTTTAAGGTCGTAGAGAATTTTGCGCAGCTAAATGCAGCTGTTTTTGAAACCAAAAAATTAGGAGACTTGGCAAGCTTTAAATTTAAAGGGCGCACCTTTTTGCTTTTAAAACCAAATACTTATATGAATCTAAGCGGCAAAGCCGTTAAGTACTGGTTAGAAAAAGAATCCATTCCACTCGAAAACCTTTTGATAATTACAGACGATTTAAATTTACCATTTGGAACCCTTCGCCTAAAAACAAAAGGCAGTGCAGGTGGGCATAATGGCCTAAAAGATATACAAGATAGGCTGAATACATCGCAGTACAACAGACTCCGTTTTGGCATCAGTGATGAATTTGCAAAAGGAAAACAAGTAGATTATGTACTTGGAAATTGGACGGATGATGAGACCGAAAAACTCAAAGAACGTTTAGAGCATTGCAGCGAATTTATCAAAAGCTATGTGATGGCTGGGATTCAAAATACAATGAATACATTTAACGGCACCTAACTTTCTAGGGTTTTGAGCGTAGCCCTCCGTAAGTCTGTCAAAATCAGGGAGTAAAGGCATCAATTATCGTTTATCTACTTTTTATTTTAATTTATATCAATTGTTTTTTGTAATTTTACAAGTACCAATTTAACTAAATTAAAAATGAAAAAAATTACTTTGAAAGCTATTTTCATGGCTTTATTTTTTACAACTACACTTTCTTTTTCTCAAACAAACTCGGTTAATCAAACATTATTTGGTCAGGAACTTACCGATGCCAATATTGAAAGTCTTGAGGAATCAGATGTGATTCGATGTGGGAGTGTTGAGTACGAACAATATCTTAAGTCGGTAGATCCAAAAAGAGCCACTAAAGAAGAATTTGAATCTTGGTTAGCGCCCAAAATCGAAGAGATTAAAGCGCAAAGATCTAATAGGACTTCTATTCTGGTGACATTACCAGTGATTTACCATGTAATAACAGATGGATTTGGATCTGATAATTTGTCTGAGGCGGTTATTCAAGCTCAAAATGACCAATTAAACATAGATTTCAGCAATAATGCAGGGAGTCCCTATTCGGTGGCTGCAGATACGGAAGTGCAGTTTTGTTTAGCAACACAAAATGAGATCGGATCAACTCTCATTGAGCCAGGAATTAATAGAATCACCGATTTTGGTGATGGACCTTTCTCAATGTCAGATTTCGATAATTCTATAAAACCCCAAACACAATGGGATCCAACTCGCTATTTTAATATTTGGCTGGCTGATTTAGGAGGTGGTCTTTTAGGCTATGCACAATTTCCTTCCAGTTCAGGGTTGCCTGGTCTAAACACCAATGGTGGTAATGCAAACACTGATGGGGTTGTCGTCACTTCCTCTTCAGTAGGTTCTGTTGCGAATCCAAGTTCTGGAGGTCCTTATAACTTAGGAAGAACCTTAACACATGAAGTAGGACACTGGCTTGGATTAAGACATATTTGGGGCGATACGGGATCCTGTGGAAATGACGACTATTGTGCGGATACACCCGATGCTACAAATTCTAATGGAGGATGTCCAACAGTTGACAGTTGTCCATCAGATGGTTTGGGAGCTGACATGGTTGAAAATTTTATGGATTACTCTAACGATGCTTGTCTGAACACTTTTACAGCCGATCAAAAAACAAGAATTCAAGCCGTATTGGCAAATTCGCCAAGACGAATGGAACTCGGTACTTCCACAGTTTGTGCGCCAGCAATTACCTATGATTATGATGGAGGCATAGAACTTGACGGTTTAAATCTTGAGGAATGTGGTACAACATTTACGCCCACAGTAATTGTTACCAACAATGGAAATACTACTTTATCTTCTGCAGTAATCAGTTATCAAATAGATAGTGATACGCCTACCACGCAGTCATGGAGTGGCTTTTTATTTTCGGGTTCAAGTGAAACCGTGACGCTTCCTACACTAAATATTTCGGGTGGAAGTCATACGTTTACAGTGGAATTATTAAATCCAAATGGGAATGCAGATCAAAATACAGTGGACAATACAGCGATGTCGAGTGCCTTTGCAGTCTTCTTTGATACAAACACCGTGAATCTTACATTACTGACCGATGATTATGGGTCAGAAACCTCTTGGGAGTTTAAAGACGGCAATGATGCTATTTTGTACTCAGGAACTGGATATGCAAATAACATCACAGTTAATGAATCCTTTGATGTCACTGCAGGGGGCTGTTACTCTTTTACGATTTATGATACTGAAAGTGATGGTATTTGTTGTGGTTATGGAATAGGAAACTATACATTAACAGACAGTAATTCAAATGTGATAGCAGACGGTGGAGAATTTAATTCTCAAGAAACAGTTTCCATGACTACAACCACTTTGGGAGCCGCGAGTTACTTTTTAGACCGTGAAATTACGCTCTATCCAAATCCAACTACAAATGTGCTTAACATCAAGCTTGGGACATCAAACAACTTGCCTGATAACTACACGATTTATAATATGTTAGGTCAAGTCGTTCGTCAGAAATCTGTTGTAACACCAAACGATTTAAGTGTGAATACTTCCAGCCTAAGTAAAGGCATGTATTTCATAAAAATAGCAACAGACAACGCTTCGATGTCTCTGCCGTTTGTTAAGAAATAAACCATTCAATTTATAACATAAAAAAGGAGCCATTCGGCTCCTTTTTTATGTTAAATAGATTTCAATAATTAACAGGCATTAGAAACACTTTAAAGAATTTATAAGTAAAAAAAGTAAAAGTGAATGCTCTTAAAATGCATCCCTTTTTTTATCTTCGTGCTTTATATTTCAAATTCCAAAAACGAGCTATTGAAAATTAAATCTGCCGCCGATTACGATCAAATAAAAGACTCTGTTGTCACCATAGGCACATTTGATGGCGTTCATAGGGGGCATCAAAAAATAATCAATCGTCTTGTAGATATTGCCCAAACCGAACAGCTTCAAGCGCTGGTATTGACCTTTTTTCCGCACCCTCGAATGGTGGTTCAAAAAGATACCTCCATAAAACTCATCAATACCATTGATGAGAAAGCAGATTTAATTCAGGACTTAGGAGTCGATCATTTAGTTGTCAAAGCCTTTACACAAGATTTTTCAAGATTAAGCTCCCTTGAGTATGTTCGCGATGTGCTGGTCAATAAGTTACATGTAAAACATATTATCGTGGGCTACGACCATCACTTTGGGAGAAACCGTACCGCCAATATCAAAGATCTCAAAGAGTTTGGTGCCTTTTATGGATTTAAAGTCACCGAAATCAGTGCACAAGAAGTAGGAGATGTCGCAGTGAGTTCCACCAAAATTAGAACCGCGTTAGGAGAAGGTTCCATCAAAATAGCCAATGATTTTTTGGGCTATAATTTCATGATCAATGGAACAGTTGTTAAAGGAAAAGGTCTTGGGAAAACCATTCAATTTCCGACCGCCAATTTAAAAATAGAAGAACCGTATAAACTCATTCCTAAAAATGGAGTCTATCTGGTGCAGTCTATAATTAACAACAAATTGGTGTATGGAATGCTAAACATTGGAACCAATCCCACTGTTAGTGATGCCAATGAACTATCTGTAGAAGTCTTCTTTTTTGATTTTGATCAATCACTTTATGGGGAGGTTCTTACGATTCAATTTTTAGATCGGATTAGAGATGAAATTAAGTTTTCGGGGCTAGAGGGTTTAAAATCACAATTGGAGCTTGATCAACAGGCTGCTTTTGCCAAAATAGCTCTGCTTACAAAAAACTAACTCAATTTAGACGTAAAACCAATTCTTGTTTTATTCTAATTGATTAAATTTGCTTCTTAAAATAAGAGCTATGTTACAAGTATCCTACATAAGAGAGCACCAAGCGGAAGTCCTAGCACGTTTAAGCAAACGCACAAACGAAGCCAAGTCGCTCATTGATGCCGTGATAAAACTGGACGAATCTCGTAGAGGACTACAAACACAAGTGGATACGATTTCTTCGGAGTTGAATGCTATTTCAAAAGAAATAGGGGAGTTGTTTAAATCTGGACAAGCCCAAAAGGCCAATGAATTCAAACAAAAAACTGCGGAACTAAAAGCCTCTAAAACTGTGCTTTCAGAGGAGTTAAATGTAGCAACAGAAGCACTCCAAACCTTATTGTACAAAATACCCAATCTTCCAAATTCAATAGTTCCTGTTGGAACCACTGAAGAGGATAACGAAGAAGTTTTTAGAGCAGGAACCATTCCAACCCTCTCTGAAAATGCAGTGCCCCATTGGGAGTTGGCCAAAAAATATGATATTATTGATTTTGAATTGGGGAATAAAATTACGGGAGCAGGCTTTCCTGTTTATAAAGGCAAAGGCGCTCGATTACAACGCGCATTAATTAATTATTTTCTAGATAAAAATACCGCTGCTGGTTACAGTGAAATTCAAGTACCACATTTGGTTAATGAAGCTTCGGGTTTTGGAACCGGTCAATTGCCTGACAAAGAAGGTCAAATGTACCATGTGACTAACGATGATTTATATTTGATCCCAACAGCAGAAGTGCCAGCAACCAATATTTTTAGAGATGTGTTATTACAAGAAAACGACCTCCCAAAAACATTAACCGCTTATACGCCTTGTTTTCGAAGAGAAGCAGGAAGTTATGGCGCACACGTTCGAGGGTTGAATCGGTTGCATCAATTTGATAAGGTAGAAATTCTACGTGTCGAACACCCGTCCAAATCCTATGAAGCCCTTGATGGGATGGTAGAACACGTTAAGTCAATTTTGGACGACCTTAAATTGCCTTACCGGATCTTAAAACTCTGTTCAGGAGATTTAGGATTCACATCTGCATTAACCTATGATTTTGAAGTCTTTTCAACTGCTCAAGAGCGTTGGTTAGAAATTTCTTCGGTCTCTAATTTTGAAACCTTTCAAGCCAATCGCTTAAAATTACGTTTTAAAAATAGCGAAGGCAAATCAGAACTTGCGCATACACTTAACGGAAGCTCGTTGGCATTGCCACGAGTGTTAGCAGGGATATTAGAAAATTATCAGACTGATGCAGGCATTCAAATCCCCGAGGTTTTAGTACCATACACTGGTTTTTCGATGATTGATTAGTGATTGTCTCGAAAGATTTCTGGGCATTTATAATAGTTACAAATACACCATGATGAAATCCATCGTTTGTCTTTTTTTTAGCATGTTTTGCTTCCTTACCTCGGCTCAGGTCGATCCAGGATTGGCCAAAGATTACTTTGAAGAAGGGGCCTTTGAAAAAGCATTAACCTTGTATCAAAAACTACGAAATAATCAACGTTCTAATTCCTATTATTTCCTTAAAGTGATTGAATGCCATCAACAACTCAGTCAGTATAAAACCGCTCAAAAAGAAATTGAAGCTCAAATGAAACGCTTTAAAAATCCACAATATTTGGTAGAATTGGGTTATAATTATCAACTTCAAAATCAATTAACACAAGCGGATTTGTATTATAAAAAAGCAATACAAAGTATTGAAATTCAATCCAATTATGTCTATGCGGTCGCACAACGTTTTGAAATCCATTCATTGATCGATTATGCAATTCAGGCGTATGAAATCGGTTTGAAAAAAGAACCCAATGCAGCTTTCTATTACCAATTGGCGGGATTGTATGCGACCCAACAAAATATCGAAAAAATGATGGAGTATTATCTTGACTATGTCGAAACAAACCCTCCCTATATAAATCAAGTCATGCGTGTGCTCTCTGAATATATATCTGAAGATGCCAATCAGCCCTACAATCAGCTATTCAAAAATGTATTATTAAAAAAATTACAAATCAAACCCAACCCGCTTTGGAATCAGTGGTTAAGTTGGCTTTATGTGCAACAAAACGATTTTAAAAAAGCATTTATACAAGAAAAGGCAGTGTATAGACGTACCCCAGAATCTTTTCAAGGGTTGATTAATTTGGCACTTTTGGCACAAGAAGCACAGCCTTATGACACAACTCTCTCTGTTTTTGACTTTATCATTCAAAATGCTAAAGAAACACGTTTGCGTATTCAGGCCAATTGCAGTCGATTAGAGCTTCAATTAGAACGGTCTGACCCTAGTAGTTATCAAGAGATAAAAAAGCGTTATGAAGCCCTATTGGAAACCTATAAGTTAGGTGTTGAAACGGTGGTGTTGCAGTTGTCATATGCACAGTTTTTAGCCTATTATGATCAAAATGCTGAGGCAGCTATCGCGTTTTTAAAAACCGCTTTAAAAGCAAATTTAACAGATTTGGCATCTTCAGAACTAAAAATGAAACTCGCCGATATTTTAGTGACTCAAAATAAGTTCAATCAAGCACTGATTTATTACACGCAGATTCAGATGCGTGTTAAAAATAGCACACTGTCTCAAGAAGCCCGTTTTAAAGCTGCTAAAACAAGCTATTACAAAGGCGACTTTGAGTGGGCAGAAACACAGCTCAAAGTTCTAAAGTCCTCCACTTCTCAATTGACTGCAAACGATGCTTTGGAATTACAACTTTTGATTTCGGATCACAAAGGGAGCGATTCGCTTCATACCGCATTAAAGTTATACGCCAAAGCAGAATTATTGAAGATTCAAAAAAAAACAACAGAAGCCCTCAGTGTTTTAGACACCATTCTTAAAAACCACAAAACAGATCCGATCATCGATCAAACGTTATTGTTGCAAGCACAATTATATGCGTCTCAAAAGGAGTTTTTAAAAGCAGAAGCGAATTACTTACGAATTATAACGGACTATAAAGATGATATTTTGGTAGATGATGCCTATTTTTATCTAGCAGAAATATACAGAACAAAACTCCTGCAAATAGAGAAAGCAAAACTTAATTATGAAACCATTATCTTTAACCACGAAGATAGTATTCATTTTGTAGAAGCTCGAAAACAATACCGCATATTAAGAGGAGATTCAATTAATTAGATGAACCAATGATAATTTACAACGTAACCCTAAATATTGAAAATAGTATTCATGACGAATGGTTGGTATGGATCAAACAACACATTCCAAAAGTACTGGCAACAGGACTCTTTTTAAAAGCCACCTTTACAAAAGTTTTGGTCGAAGAATCTATTGAAGGATTGACCTACTCAATTCAGTATTTAGCCCAGTCAAAAGAAGCCTTAGAATCTTACCACAAACTGCATGCAGCCGAGATTCAAGCAGAAGGACTGCAAAAGTTTGGAGATAAAATGCTAGCCTTCAGAACAGAATTGGAATGGATTGATGAATATAAGGTAAGTACGCACTAAATGAACGTAAAACCAAAAAAATACTTAGGACAACATTTTCTTAATGATGAAATGATTGCAAAGAAAATTGCCGATGCTTTGACGCTGGAAGGGTATGCCGATGTTTTAGAAATTGGACCTGGAATGGGTGTTTTGACCAAGTATATTTTAGAGAAACCCATTACAACCTATATGATTGAAATTGACCCAGAGTCTGTAGAATATCTACAAGCAAATTTTTTGAATTTGGCCCCCAGAATCATTCAAGAAAATGTATTGAAGTACGATTTTAGCAGTGCATTTGGAACACGTCCCTTTGCGATTATTGGAAACTTTCCTTATAATATTTCAACTCAAATTGTGTTTAAAGCTTTAGAGAATAGAGACCAAATTCCTGAGTTTGCGGGCATGTTTCAAAAAGAAGTGGCACAGCGTATTTGCGAAACAAAAGGCAGTAAAATATATGGCATATTATCAGTTTTGGTTCAAGCATTTTACGAAGCAGACTATTTATTTACTGTTCCTCCATCGGTATTTATACCACCTCCAAAAGTAGAGTCTGGAGTGTTGCGACTTACTAGAAAAGCCGATTATTCTTTGCCTTGTGATGAGAAATTATTTTTTAGAGTCGTAAAATCTGCATTTCAGCAACGTCGAAAAACATTGAGAAATAGTTTAAAAACCTATAATTTATCGGATAATTTAAAAGCAAATACTATCTTTGACAAACGCCCAGAACAACTGAGTGTGCAAGCGTTTATAGATTTGACAGCAACAATAGAAACGGATCAATAACCAATTTAATTTTGGAAGAAACTAAGGAACATATCCCTTTTGAAATTACCGAGACCTTAATCGAGGAACTTAACGGGTTCATAGATTCTAAGGACGATAAGGCCGTTTTGGAGCAATTAAAAGATGTGCATTATGCGGATATTGCCGAAATTCTGGATGACTTAAACCTTCATCAAGCCACCTACGTCATTAAACTTTTGGACAGCGAAACAACTTCTGATATTTTAGCGGAATTAGAAGACGATGTACGCGAAAAAGTATTGAAAAATCTATCTGTAAAAGAAATCGCAGAAGAAATTCAAGAACTCGATTCGGATGATGCAACCGATGTATTAGCCGATCTATCCCCAGAACGAAAGCAAAAGGTCATCGCTCAGATAGATGACAAGGAATTGGTTGCAGATATTCAAGAACTGTTATCCTATTCCGAGGACACTGCAGGTGGATTAATGGCCAAAGAACTTGTTAAAGTATATGAAACTTGGACCGTTGCAGGCTGTTTACGAAAAATTAGAGCTCAAGCCAAAGATGTCAAGCGCGTACATTCAATTTATGTCGTGAATAAAGAAGAAAAATTGATAGGACGTTTATCGCTAAAAGATCTTTTGATTGCCGATAACGAAACAAAAATAAAAGCTATTTACATTCCAAAAGTGGACTCCGTCCACGTGGATGAAGATGCTGAAGAAGTCGCAAAATTAATGGCCAAATATGATTTGGAGGCCATTCCTGTTGTCAACGATGATAAGGTTCTTTTAGGGCGTATTACCATTGATGATATTGTGGATGTGATTATTGAAGAAGCAGAAAAAGACTACCAACTTGCTGCGGGGATTACACAAGATGTTGATGCAGAAGATAGCATTCTTGCACTCACCCGTGCACGATTGCCCTGGTTATTTTTAGGCCTTTTGGGGGGCGTAGGAGCCGCCATTATAATGGGTGGATTTGAAACCATCATTGATGACTTCCCTTTGATCTTATTATTTACCCCGTTAATTGCCGCCATGGCAGGAAATGTTGGTGTTCAATCTTCAGCAATTATTGTTCAAGGTTTGGCGAATGATGAGGTAAGAGGAAGTGTCAACAACCGGCTTATAAAAGAAATGTTTTTAGCCACTTTAAATGGGATTATTTTAGCCTTGTTTTTATTTGTCTTTGTGTGGATTTGGAAACAAGATGTGCGCACTGCCTTAGCAATATCATCCTCTTTAGTTGTTGTGATTGTTGTTGCGGGAATTATAGGAACCTTCATCCCGTTATTTCTTCACAAAAAAGGAATTGACCCTGCCATTGCAACAGGTCCTTTTATCACTACAAGTAATGATATTTTTGGAATATTGATTTACTTCTCGATTGCTAAACTTATCCTAAACATTTAAGATGAACATTTTACATGTTGACTCCAATCATCCGCTATTAATTAAACAATTAGCAGCATTAGGACATTCAAATCACGAAGATTATTCCAACTCAAAAGAAGTGATTGAAGCTAAAATTCATTCCTATGATGGACTGATTATTAGAAGTCGGTTTCGCATTGATGCCAATTTTTTAGACAAAGCTACCAATCTTAAATTTATAGGTCGGGTTGGTGCTGGTCTGGAAAATATCAATACCGCTTACGCCCATGCCAAAGGAATTCAACTCATAGCGGCTCCTGAAGGCAACCAAAATGCCGTGGGAGAACACGCCCTTGGGATGTTGTTAGCCTTGTTTAATAAACTGCATACTGCAGATCGAGACGTACGCGGAGGTTCATGGCAACGCGAGGCCAATCGTGGACTTGAACTCGATGGCAAAACCGTTGGTATTATTGGCTATGGGCATATGGGAAAAGCATTTGCAAAAAAACTACGAGGTTTCGATGTTGAGGTGCTTTGTTATGATATCAAATCCAATGTTGGCGATGAAAATGCACAACAAGTTTCTCTAAAAACATTGCAAAAAAAAGCCCAAATATTAAGTCTCCATGTTCCACATACTGAGTTGACGTTTCAAATGATCGATGCAAATTTCATCAGTCAGTTTAAACACGCCTTTTGGCTTCTCAACACAGCTCGAGGCAGTTGTATAGTAACCGCAGACTTGGTAGCAGCGCTTAAGTCTAAGACTATTTTAGGCGCAGGATTAGATGTGTTGGAATATGAAAAATCTTCATTTGAATCCTTATTTTCTGACACACCTCCTCCCGCTTTGGATTTTTTGCTAAAAGCGGATAATGTAATTGTATCCCCTCACGTGGCTGGCTGGACGGTTGAAAGTCATCAAAAACTGGCACAAACGATCGTTGATAAAATTGTCGATTATTTTCATTAATTTTAGAGTTCTCTAACATTCTAAATTATGAACTCCAAAGCCCTTACACCATCTGAATACATGACTCAATTGCCTGAGGATCGAAAAGATGTGGTTCAAAAATTAAGACAAACGATTTTGGATCATATAGATTCAAAATTTCAGGAATGTATGAACTACGGGATGCTTGGTTATGTAGTGCCATTTACGATTTATCCCGATGGATATCACTGCAATCCAAAGCTGCCATTACCGTTTATGAACTTAGCATCACAAAAAAACTTTATTGCGGTGTACCACATGGGTATGTATGCCAAAAAAGAAATTTACGATTGGTTTGTTACAGAATATCCGAAGCACACTACGGCAAAACTAGACATGGGAAAAAGCTGTATTCGCTTCAAAAAAATGGATGCCATTCCTTATGCGCTTATAGGACAACTCGCAGCAAAACTTTCTGTAGAGGAATGGATTGCTATTTATGAATCTCAAATCAAAAAATTTTAAACAGATGAAAAAACGTGTCACAGGTCTCGGAGGTATTTTTTTTAAAACCAAAGATTCAAAAGCTACAAAAGCATGGTATGGCAAACACCTCGGATTGCCCGTTGATGAGTATGGCTGTACCTTTTGGTGGACCGATCAAAACGGTAAGGACGCTTCTACACAGTGGTCTCCTTTTAAGGAAGACACCTCTTATTTTGAGCCAAGCAAACAACCTTTTATGATTAATTATAGGGTAGAGAATCTTAACGATTTGATAACGATTCTTAGGTCAGAAGGTGTTACTATTGTAGGCGATATACAAACGTTTGATTATGGGAAGTTTGCTTGGATTTTAGACCCTGATGGGAATAAAATTGAGCTTTGGGAACCCATCGATAGTGCTTTTAAAAAATAATTATGAAACATCCACAACCAAAACGTAATACCCAAAAAATGATTACATGGATGTAGCATGTGACCTTTGAAAAACAATAAATATAAATACATGAAAAACATATTAGTCCTTTGTACAGGAAACTCGTGTCGGAGCCAAATGGCACACGGCTATTTAAACCAATTTGCAGCCAATCAAGCCACTATTTACAGTGCTGGGATTGAAACGCATGGAATTAATCCAGGTGCGGCTGCGATCATGAAAGAAGATGGAATTGATATCTCTGAACATACTTCTAATCATGTGGATGAATATGCAGATGTTGATTTTGATTATATCATCACCGTTTGCGACCATGCCAATGAAAACTGTCCGTTTATTCCAAGTACCAATGCGGTGCGTTTGCATCATAACTTCTATGACCCGTCTAAACTGGTTGGAACGGACGAAGAAAAACACGCTGCATTTCTAAAAGCACGTACCGAAATTAAGGAGTACATGAAAGCGTTTGTGAACGAGCGGTTTTAGGTTCTTTAAAACGAGTCTTCGAAAACAACTTGTTGCGCCTGCCACATTTAATAACACCGTCCTTTTTGCTTGTACAGGTCTGTGGGTTTAAATTCCTAATCCCTCTTTGAAACAGTCCCAATGAGAGAAAAAATAGCTGAAGAAGACAAAAGTGATGACAATGAGAAATAATAGATTTAATTTCTTTTTTTTCATAATTCTAGGTTAAGTGTTTAAGGAATCATAAAACTAACACAAAACACTTAAAATCCCAAGAAAACTCTTATTTTTCTTCTTGAGAAGGCCCATATTTTCGTTCCAGTTCCGCTTGAAACTCTTCCATGACAGGACGTACGGTACTATCAGGAAGGTCAGCAATACGGATGTACATTAGACCATCGACCGCATTATTAAAAAGGGGGTCCACATTAAAGGCGATGAGACGTGCATTTTGTTTGATGTATTTTTTGAGCAGCACAGGCAGTCGTAAGGCACCAGGTTCAATTTCATCAATAATTTTATCGAACTTATTTAAATCGGCCTTTGTGGCATCAAACACAAAGTCCTTATCGCCATCTTTGAGCTTCACTTTAAATTCTTTCTTTGGTTGAATGTATTGTGCCAAATAGGGGTCGTAGTAATGCGATTTCATAAATTCAATCATCAAGGATTTAGAGAAATTTGAAAATTGATTACTAATACTCACCCCGCCAATAAGGTATTTGTGCTCCGGAAAACGCAGCGTCGTATGCACAATACCTTTCCACAATAGAAACAGTGGCATGGGTTTTTGTTGATAGCTTTTAATGATAAAAGCACGGCCTAGCTCAATAGACTGACTCATCATGGAATGAAGTTCGGGTTCGAAACGAAATAAATCATGCAAGTAAAACCCATCAATTCCTTTGGCTTTAAAAATATCATTTCCTAAACCCATTCGGTAGGCTCCCGCAAGACACTTGGCTTCTACATCCCACAAAAACATATGGTGGTAATAGCCATCAAAAACATCCAAGTCAATTGCCTTATTGGTACCTTCTCCAATTTCTCTAAACGTAATTTCACGCAAGCGTCCAATTTCGTGCAAAATGGTTGGTATTTTAGCTGCTGCTGCCAAATAAACCTCGTAGTTTTTGCTTTTTAATAGACGATGATTGTCGGCTTTTAAGTTGGCAACTTCTGCACACATAACGTCTTTAGGAGCTGGTGTTACAATTTTTTTTGGGGACTTGGTTACCTTTAAACTAGACGAAAGATTTGTTAAGATTTTAGGGGTTTCAAACGTATTTGAAAGCATATAGGTTTTTCGTCTCACAAAATCAGAAAACCCCTCTAAAGTAGGGTGTTCTTTTTGATCTTTTAGACTAATTGGCTTCCCAATTCTTACCTTAATTACACGTTTTTTCTGAGTTAATAATTCAGAAGGGAGTTTCGCTGTTCGTAGGTCATCACTCAATTTTGAGAGGCGATAAAACAAACGACTGTTTTTTGCATGAAAATAAATAGGTACAATGGGAACTTCGGCACGTTGCATCAGTTTCATAGCAGCAGGTTCCCAGGGTTTATCGACCATCAATTTACCATCTTTATAGGTAGAGACCTCTCCAGCTGGAAAGATACCTAGAGGGTGCCCGTTTTGTAAATGTAACAATGAGTTTTTAAATCCTACGATACTCGATTTTGCATCTTTGTGATCTTCAAACGGATTTACAGGCATGATGTAGGGCACTAATGGTTTGATGCGATGCAATAAAAAATTCGCTATAATTTTGAAGTCACTGCGTTGCTCGAGCATTAATTTTAACAATAAAATTCCGTCTATTCCGCCTAAGGGATGGTTAGAAACCGTAATATATGCGCCGTCTTTTGGGAGTCGTTTTAAATCTTCTTCAGGGATTTCAAATCGAATTTGAAAATCAGTTAAAAGTCCATTTAGAAAATCAAGATCACTTTTGTGTTTATTCTTATTGTAGATCCTATTGATTGTAGAAATCTTTAAAACTTTCATTAGTATCCAGCCGAAAAAAGTGCCGATAAATCCATACGTATCAACTTTAATAGCTTTTGCAATTTCTTTGGAAGTTACGATACTCATACTTTTAGGGTCTTATACAAACCTAGTCATTTTGAATTAAAGGAGTTCTTACTTAGTTATAATCTGAACGATTTCTGGCGTGATTTGTTTTAAAAGAATTTCTTTTTCTGCTTCTAAGTCTTGGATCGCTTGTGGATTATAATGTCTAATGGTATATAACTTAACCGCTTCTTGCGACCAAACTTTATACTTTGCTTTTAAATGTAACAATAAACGCTCTAGATTGTCATAGTTATTTTCGATACAGACAGAAAAGCTAATGGCAGAATTTTGAATCATACTGACTTTTATTTTATAATCGTGTAGCAAACTAAAAATATGACTGATGTTATCCTCAACAATATATGAGAAGTCAAGTGATGAAAGTGAGATTAAAACTTGATTTTGTTTTAAAATATAACAAGGGGTTTTTGGGTTTAAGTCTAAATCTTTTCCAACTTTCGTTCCGTTGTTTTTTGGGTTTAAAAAGGATTTAACATACAATGGAATTTCTTTGCGTTGTAAGGGCTGAAGCGTTTTTGGATGAATTACAGACGCCCCATAATATGAAAGCTCAATAGCTTCTCTATAAGACATTTCATGTAATAACTCTGCATTTTCAAAATAGCGAGGATCTGCGTTGAGAACTCCAGGAACATCTTTCCAGATGGTCACACTATTTGCGTTTAAACAATAGGCAAAAATTGCTGCCGTATAGTCACTCCCTTCTCGCCCTAGAGTGGTTGTAAAGTTGTTGGAATTACTTCCTAAAAACCCTTGAGTTATGTTTAATTTTGAAGCATCCACATGTGTTGAAATCAACTCTTGAGTTTGGTTCCAATTCACTTTTGAATTTCGATAATAATCATCCGTTTTTATAAACGTTCTAACATCCAACCAAGTGTTTGTGATGCCAATTTCATTTAAATAATGACTAATAATTGTGGTAGAAATTAACTCTCCAAATCCAATAACTTGGTCATATACAAAGTTGTAATTCGGCGATTTGTTATGTTCAAAAAAGAGGACGATTTCTTGAAACAATTTATCAATTGTTCCAAATACGGGATGTGTTTCATTATCAAATAAATCCAGTAGAATGTTGTTATGAAACTTTTTAACTTCTTGCAATGAACTTTGAAGCTTGTGTTTCGCCTCAAAATAATTTGCAATTACCGTTTCCATCGCATTCGTTGTTTTTCCCATAGCCGATACAACAATGAGTGTGTTGCTATAGCCAACGGTTTTCAATACATGGGCTAAATTTTTTACGCCTTGGGCATCCTTAACAGAAGCACCGCCAAATTTAAAAATTTGCATCAGTTCAGATTTGAGATGTAATTTTGTATTCCTTGTTCGTCTAACTGGACAACATTCCAGTCCCGCATCACCCGAGCCCCTTTATGTTCGTAAAAATCAATAGCCGGGGTGTTCCAGTCAATAACTTCCCAGCAAACACGTTTGACACCTTTTTTATCTCCGTAAATAATAACTTGATCTAAGAGTGCTGATCCAACGCCATGTCCACGTACACTTTCAGAAACAATCAAATCTTCTAAATGTAAGACAGTTCCTTTCCAGGTAGAAAACCGAGTGTAAACCAAAGCAATACCAATCACTTTTTGATCAGATTCTGCTACAAAACAATCAAATTCGGGGGTATCCCCAAAGCCTTTGGCTATTAAGTCCGCTTCTGTGACCTCAACAGCATTTGGTTCTTTTTCAAAAATTGCGAGTTCTGTAATCAAGTTTAAAACTTGCTGCATATCGCTGGGCACTGCTTTTCTAATGTGATAATTCATTGTCTATGTTTGCGGATTCAAAGATACTTAAAAGCCTTTTAAAATTATCTAATAAAATAGTTACGAAAACGTTGTAGTTGTCTAAAAATTTAGATATTTGTAAAAAATTGAACTCATAATGCCCCAAAAACATCAAACACTAGGAGAATTTATCATTGAACACCAATCCTCTTTCAAATATACTTCAGGGGAATTATCACGACTAATCAACTCCATTCGTCTGGCTGCTAAAGTGGTCAATTATGAAGTAAATAAAGCCGGTTTGGTTGATATTTTGGGGACTGTTGGTGATACTAATATTCAGGGAGAGGATCAAAAAAAATTGGATGTGTATGCCAATGAAAAATTTATTCAAACCCTAGTCAATCGTAATATTGTATGTGGCATTGCAAGTGAAGAGGAAGACAGTTTTATCGCCATTAATAGCAACGACCAGAACCATCAAAATAAGTATGTTGTATTAATGGATCCTTTAGATGGCTCATCCAATATTGATGTGAACGTCTCCGTTGGAACTATTTTTTCTATTTACCGACGTGTGACCCCTGTGGGAACTCCTGTCACAGAGAAGGATTTTTTACAGAAAGGAAGCAAACAAGTTGCGGCGGGTTATATTATTTATGGGACTTCTACTATGTTGGTCTATACCACTGGCGATGGTGTGAATGGATTTACTTTAAACCCAGCAATTGGTACGTTTTATTTGTCACATCCTCAAATGCAATTTCCAGAGCATGGCAGGATTTACTCCGTGAATGAAGGAAATTACATTCATTTCCCACAAGGCATCAAAAATTATATTAAATATTGTCAATTGGAAGAAGGAGACCGCCCATATACATCGCGCTATATAGGGTCGTTGGTCTCTGATTTTCATCGAAATATGATAAAGGGCGGAATTTATTTATATCCCACAAGCTCTAAAAACCCAAATGGAAAATTACGCTTGCTTTATGAGTGTAATCCAATGGCATTCCTTGCTGAGCAAGCCAATGGAAAAGCGAGTGATGGGTTTTCTAGGATTATGGATATCAGTCCAACAGAGTTGCACCAACGCGTGCCTTTTGTTTGTGGCAGTCGTGCTATGGTGAACAAAGTGGAAGAATTTATGCGTGACTCCCAAAATTCTTAAGTATTTAATTTTTAGATAGTCTAAAAGGAAGGTTGTAACTTTGTGAAAATTTAAAATTAAATGCACAAAGCAGGTTTTGTTAATATCATCGGAAATCCAAATGTTGGAAAATCAACCTTGATGAATGCCTTTGTTGGTGAAAAATTATCCATTATTACGTCGAAAGCACAGACCACACGCCATCGAATTTTAGGGATTGTTAACGGTGATGATTTTCAGGTGATTCTTTCGGACACCCCAGGGATTATTAAGCCCGCATACGAATTACAAAGTTCTATGATGGACTTTGTAAAATCGGCTTTTGAGGATGCTGATATTTTAATTTATATGGTCGAGATTGGCGAAAAAGAGTTGAAAGATGAAGCTTTTTTCAATAAGATTACGGCCTCTAAAAAACCTATTTTATTGCTGTTAAATAAAATTGACACTTCAAACCAAGAACAATTAGAAGTTCAAGCTCAACTCTGGCAACAAAAAGTTCCGAATGCAGAATTTATTGCTATTTCGGCATTGGAAGGGTTTAATGTAAAAAATGTTTTTGATCGTATTTTGGAGTTATTACCAGAATCGCCTGCCTATTACCCCAAAGATCAATTGACAGATAAACCTGAACGATTTTTTGTAAATGAAAAAATCCGTGAAAAGATATTGATTCATTATAAGAAAGAAATTCCATATGCAGTGGAGGTTACTACCGAAGAGTTTTTCGAAGAAGAAGACATTATCCGAATGCGTTCTGTGATTATGGTGGAGCGCGAAACACAAAAAGGAATTATTATTGGTCATAAAGGAACAGCCCTTAAAAGAGTAGGTGTAGAGGCACGAAAAGATTTAGAGAAATTTTTTGGCAAACAAGTACACTTAGAATTGTATGTAAAAGTGAATAAAAATTGGCGATCTAACCAAAACCAACTCAAGCGTTTTGGATATAATAACTCTTAAAGATTCTTTTCTCAAGAGGGAAACATAGTGCTTCTCGCAATAGATTCAGTAGTATTTTGTTTAGTTGTCTTCTCCTAAGTTTTCGACAAATTGCTCGATTTCTTTCTGAGATTTGTTTGATTTTAAAATGAATAATAAAGAAACAGCTTCAATTATTGTAATAGAAATAAACGAAACAATAATTTTACCAAAATTTAATTCCATATCTGAATAGGTTATAATGAGTAAAATACTTAATCCAAATAGGGCAAAAACCCAACTAAACCAAAAGCTAATTTTTGTTTTGCGGGTAATTTCCGTATAATATTTAGCAAGTTCTTCCATTCCAAGGGTAGTACTATCACGACCCTTTTTCAATGAATTGATGATTTCAGAACACCCTTCTTTGGCTTTCAGATTAAATAGATTTCCTTTTTTGGAGGTTGCTGTTTGAATTAACAAATAAAACGCTCCAATGGAGCTAATAAAGCCTAAGCTAATTGCTATAAAGCTAATTTTGTTTTCTAATAATTGTGTTGTCATTTTAATTTTATATGAACGGTTATATCGGAAGTAAATGATAGATGTTTTCCAATAAAGGAGAAGAGGATCCATCAAAAATCCAATGTTATTTGTAACATATAACAACTTACACTAAAGGTTCAATTGGTTGTGAAGATTTAGATTTGAGGCTAAACCAAGCGTCAATATAGAGGTTTTTAAAGTGTTTTCAAAATACCATACATAAAATCATACAATTTTTAAACTTCCATAAAAAAGAGTTTACCAAAAGGATATTTCCTATTTTTGCAACAATTTTATAAGTATATGAGCAATATTGTAGCGATAGTAGGTCGTCCAAATGTAGGGAAATCGACTTTTTTTAATCGGTTGATTCAAAGGCGTGAAGCCATTGTTGATGCTGTCAGTGGAGTTACCCGTGATCGTCACTATGGTAAGAGTGATTGGAATGGCAAAGAATTTTCGTTAATTGATACGGGCGGATACGTGCTAGGAAGTGACGATGTATTTGAAGCCGAAATCGACAAACAAGTTGAGTTGGCGATTGAAGAAGCTGATGCCATTATTTTTATGGTCGATGTAGAATCGGGTGTTACAGGCATGGACGAAGATGTTGCGAAGTTGCTTAGAAAGGTTCAAAAACCAGTTTTTTTAGTCATTAATAAGGTAGATAACTCCAAGCGTGAGCAAGATGCAGTTGAGTTTTATGCCTTAGGATTAGGAGAATATTTCACCATTGCAAGTATCAATGGAAGCGGTACGGGCGATTTGCTAGACGCCTTAGTGGAAGCATTGCCTGAAGTGGAAGAAGTAGAAGAAGTGACCTTGCCACGTTTTGCAGTGGTAGGACGTCCCAATGCAGGTAAATCCTCTTTTATAAATGCATTAATTGGCGAAGACCGCTACATTGTAACCGATATAGCAGGTACCACTCGTGATTCAATTGATACAAAATATAACCGATTTGGTTTTGAATTTAATTTAGTAGATACCGCTGGAATTCGACGAAAAGCAAAAGTAAAAGAAGATTTAGAATTTTATTCTGTCATGCGTTCTGTTCGTGCCATAGAGCATGCCGATGTGTGTTTATTGGTCTGTGATGCTCAACGTGGATTTGATGGTCAAGTTCAAAATATATTTTGGTTGGCACAACGCAACCACAAAGGGATTGTGATTTTGGTGAATAAATGGGATTTGATTGAAAAAGATACCAAAACTACCAAAGCATTTGAAACACATATTCGAGAACAAATACAACCTTTTACAGATGTGCCTATTGTATTCATATCAGCACTCTCAAAACAACGCATTTATAAAGCTATGGAAACCGCATTGGAAGTGTATAAAAACCGATCCAAGCGTATTAAAACAAGTGTATTAAATGATGATTTATTACCTATTATTGAAAACTATCCACCGCCAGCATTGAAAGGTAAGTTTGTTAAAATAAAATACATTATGCAATTGCCAACACCCCAACCACAATTCGCATTTTTCTGTAATTTACCACAATATGTTAAGGAACCTTACAAACGTTTTTTAGAAAATAAACTAAGAGATCTGTATGATTTTCAGGGCGTACCGATAACAGTTTATATGCGAAAGAAATAGACGTACTATTTCTTTACAACTGCTTGATTTTAAAGTTGATTTTTAATTTTCATCAACTCATTTTTCACCCCTTCTAGTTTTGTGATGATTTTAAAATTATCAAGCGATTTTTGATCTTGTTCTTTTAGATATGTTTTAGCACCTTCCAACGTATAGCCTCGCTCTTTTACCAAGTTATATATTAACTTCAAATTTTGAACATCTTCGGGTGTAAAGCGGCGGTTACCTTTGGCATTTTTTTTAGGTTTAAGTGCCTCAAACTCTTTGTCCCAAAAACGAATCAAAGAAGCATTAACATTAAATGCTTTTGCGATTTCTCCGATACGATAATAGCGTTTTATAGGAAGATCTAAATGCATTAATCTAAGGATTGATTTTCAAGTGAAGCAATCGCTAATAATGTATTAAATTCTTCGGGGCTCAGATTTCCGTAATAAAAATTAACAGGGTTAATTCGTTTTTTGTCTTTCCAAACTTCATAATGCAAGTGGGGTGCTTGGGAGCGTCCTGAGCTTCCTACATAACCAATAAGGTCACCTCGTTTTACTTTTTGCCCTCTTCGGACATTATACTTGTAGAGATGTGCATACAAACTGATATAGCCATAGCCATGATCAATTCGGATGTGGCGTCCATAGCCAGATGAACGACCGTCTGCACGTTTAATTACGCCATCACCAGTCGCATAGATTGGCGTACCACGAGGAGCGGTAAAATCCATTCCGTAATGAAATTTACGAACCTTTGTAAAAGGATCACTTCGGTATCCATATCCAGATGCCATACGGGTCAAATCATCATTTTTGATAGGTTGAATGGCAGGAATCCTAGCCAAGAAATTCTCTTTATCTTTTGCCAGTTCTGTAATCTCATCAAGGGATTTAGACTGAACGGTAATGCGTTTTTGAAGAATGTCGATACGTTTATTGGCATCAATGATTAATTCCGAATTATTAAACCCATCGTATTTTTTGTAGCGGTTAACACCACCAAGCCCTTGTTTACGTTGCGCTTCTGGAATTGGGTTGACCTCAAAATAAAGACGGTAAATCGCATTATCTCGATCTTCAATATTTGTTAAAACAGTTTCCACTTCTTCCATCTTTTTATTTAGAAGGTTAAAGTGAAGTTCCAAATTTTGCAATTCACGGTTTAATGCCTTTTCTCTCGGAGATTCAAAATACTGGCCCCCAATTAAAACAAATAAAAAACCAAAGATACCCGCAGCTAATAAGAAAACCAACGTGTGCTTAAAAGTGGTTCTTTTTTTCCGAATTATCTGACGATACGTAAGCGTTTCGGGATCGTAATAATATTTTACATTAGACATTGCCTAAAAAGTTCTATTTTTGTTGGAAATAAGATCCTCTATAAATAAAGGAGACCTTTTGAACAAATATATAAATTGTTTCGAATTAAAAACAAATTATTACGCTAAGCTTAACATTTTTGCATGAAATCTAAAGATATAAGATCTCAATTTTTAACCTTTTTTGAATCCAAAAAACACCAAGTTTTACAATCGGCTCCAATGGTTGTTAAGGACGATCCTTCTCTGTTGTTTGTCAACTCTGGAATGGCACCTTTCAAAGCATTTTTTCTTGGTCAAGACACGCCTCCAAATAATAGGATCACCGATACTCAAAAATGTTTAAGAGTTTCGGGCAAACACAATGACTTGGAAGAAGTAGGCTATGATACCTATCATCACACGCTATTTGAAATGTTAGGAAATTGGAGTTTTGGAGATTACTTCAAAAAAGAAGCTATTGAATGGGCTTGGGAATTATTGACAGAAGTTTATAAAATAGACAAAGAAATTCTATATGTAACCGTTTTTGAAGGAAGTAAAGAGGATGGCACCTCAATGGATTCCGAAGCCTATGAGTTCTGGAAAGCGTTGATTCCTGAAGACCGTATTTTGATGGGAAACAAAAATGATAATTTTTGGGAAATGGGAGAACAAGGACCTTGTGGACCTTGCAGCGAAATTCATGTGGACATTCGTTCTAAAGAAGAAAAAGATAAAGTAGCGGGACAAGAACTGATCAATAAAGACCATCCTCAAGTCGTTGAGATTTGGAATTTGGTCTTTATGGAGTTTAACCGCAAGGCTAATGGAAGTTTAGAACCTTTGCCAAATAAACATATTGATACAGGTATGGGATTTGAACGCCTTTGTATGGTGCTTCAAAATGTAACCTCAAATTACGATACCGATGTTTTTACTCCTATTATTCGAGAAATTGAAACCATTTCGGGAGTGGATTACGGGGAGCAACTAAAACAAGATATTGCCATTCGTGTGATCTCCGATCACGTTAGAGCAGTAGCATTTTCTATTGCAGATGGACAATTACCTAGTAACACGGGGGCGGGTTATGTGATCCGTAGAATTTTGAGGCGTGCCGTACGTTATGGATTTACATTTTTGGATTTAAAACAACCATTTATGTACCGATTGGTGTCTGTACTAACCAAACAAATGGGAACTGTTTTCCCTGAACTTCTGGCACAAAAACAATTAATCCAAAATGTAATTAAAGAAGAAGAAACGTCCTTTTTAAGAACCCTCGATCAAGGGTTGGTGTTGTTAGATCGTATTATCGATACAACCAAAGGCGTACAAGTTTCTGGCGATAAAGCCTTTGAATTGTACGACACCTATGGGTTTCCTGTAGATTTAACCGCACTAATTCTAGGTGAAAAAAACATGACTCTAGATACGGTTGGTTTTGAAGAAGAACTCCAAAAACAAAAAACCCGTTCTAGAGCAGCAAGTGAAGTCTCAACCGATGATTGGACTGTTATATTAGATGATGATGTACAAGAATTCGTAGGATATAGGATGTTAAAATCTCCCGTTAAACTTACAAGATATAGAAAATTTACTTCCGCAAAATACGGTGAGCAATATCAACTGGTGTTTAATCTCACACCATTCTACTCAGAAAGTGGTGGTCAGGTAGGGGATAAAGGCTATTTAGAGGCTGCGAACGGAGATATCGTTTATATTCTTGACACGAAAAGAGAAAATAATGTAGCGGTTCATATTGCAAAAAATCTGCCTAAAAACCTCACAGATACGTTTACGGCAGTAGTCGATGTAAATCAACGATTCCGTACCGAATGTAATCATACCGCTACCCATTTGTTGCATCAGGCTTTGAGAGAGGTTTTAGGCACTCATGTAGAACAAAAAGGTTCAGCAGTACATTCGAAATATTTACGCTTTGATTTTTCTCATTTCGCAAAAGTCAGCTCTGATGAATTAAAACAAATTGAAAATTTTGTAAATGCGCGGATTGAAGGCAAACTAGATAGAGTAGTGCAACCTGCTGTGCCAATGGAACAAGCCGTTTCGGAAGGAGCAATAGCACTTTTTGGCGAAAAATATGGCGATGTAGTTCGCACCGTTCGTTTTGGGAATTCAATCGAACTCTGTGGAGGAACCCATGTTAAGAATACCGCCGACATTTGGCATTTTAAAATCAAGTCGGAAGGTGCTGTAGCATCAGGAATTCGCCGTATAGAGGCCATTACAAATGATGCGGCAAAAGAATTTTATGTTCAAAATAATGCGAGTTTTGACCAAATTAAATTGGCTCTCAATAACTCGAGTGACCCTGTCAAATCGTTGAATGATCTTAAATCTGAAAATTCAAAACTCAAAAAACAAATTGAAGCCCTTCTAAAAGACAAAGCAGCGTCCATGAAAGGAAATTTAAAACAAGAAATTGAAACTATTAATGGAATTCAATTTCTAGCAAAGTTAGTCGATTTGGACGCTACAGGCATTAAAGATTTATCTTTTGAAATAGGCCAAGAGTTTGATAATTCAGTACTGCTATTTGGTGCAGAACACCAAGGGAAAGCATTGTTGTCCTGTTACGTATCCAAAGGATTAGTAGCCTCCAAAGGGTTAAATGCAGGAACTATTGTTCGTGAACTTGGAAGTTATATTCAAGGTGGTGGTGGTGGACAACCGTTTTATGCCACTGCAGGTGGAAAAAATCCAGCAGGATTGCAAGAAGCTTTAGAAAAAGCCAAATCCTATATCGTATAATCTAAACAGGTGAAACTTCAAACACAACTCCCTTTAGAAAATCAAGTACCCGCCATTAACTACCATTCAAAATTAGTGTTGTTAGGCTCTTGTTTTGCTGAAAATATTGCGGAGAAATTTTCATATTATAAATTTCAAAACAAGGTAAATCCCTTGGGTGTGTTGTTTCATCCTATTGCGATTTTAGAATTACTCACAAGAGCACATCACAACACTCCATACACTGAAAAGGATGTATTTTTTAGTAATGGTTGTTGGCAAAGTTTCCAAGCCCACTCGCGACTGAATTCGACATCACAGTCCGAAATTTTGAAGGATTTGAACACGGCTTTGAAATCAACTCAAAATCAACTAAAGACTGCATCGCATGTCATTTTAACATTTGGAACGTCCTGGGTTTATAAACATATTGAGTCAAAAACCATTGTTGCAAACTGCCATAAACAGCCCCAAAAAGAATTTGAAAAATCTATTTTGAGCATCCAACAATTACAAGAAAGCTTTAATGCCATTCTTTCAATTTTAAAAGCGTTTAATCCTAACGTATCAGTCATATTTTCAATTTCACCTGTACGACACCTTAAAGATGGTTTTGTTGAAAATAACCAAAGTAAAGCCCATCTTATAGCAGCACTTCATTCAGTAATAAACATAACTGAAAACACACACTACTTTCCTTCCTATGAGTTGTTGATGGATGAGCTTCGAGATTACCGCTTTTATAAAGAAGACATGGTACACCCGAATCCTATTGCGATCGATTATATTTGGGAAAAATTTAAATCCATTTGGATTCATACGGATGCAAACCCCATTATGCAAGAAGTGAGTCAACTACAAAAAGGCTTTGCTCACAAACCGTTTAATCCATTGACTCCAGAGCATGCTACATTTTTATCAACTTTAGCTAAGAAGGCGCAAGCCTTGGAAACTCAGTTTCCGTTTATGAAGTTTTAGGGAGATAGCTAAAACCCTAAAATTCTAGTATATTAGCCTAAACAAATTCATGTAATATGTCAGCTTCTTACGTACACTTAAATGTCGAAAATAAAGTCGGTTATATTGAATTTTATAACCCGCCTCACAACGCATTGCCAGCTGCGATGTTAGCAACGCTCACGGAATTAATTGAAACTGCAGGTTCAGATCCTTCTATTGCGGTTATTGTCTTAAAAAGTGGAGGCGACCGTACGTTCTGTGCAGGTGCAAGTTTCGACGAATTGATGGCAATTTCAAACCCGAAAGAAGGCACTGCGTTTTTTGAAGGCTTTGCAAATGTGATCAACGCACTTCGCAACTGTCCTAAAATTACTATTGGTCGTGTACAAGGAAAGGCAGTTGGAGGGGGTGTTGGATTAGCGGCTGCGACCGATTATTGTATAGCAACAACCCATTCAGAAATAAAACTAAGTGAACTTACTATTGGAATTGGTCCTTTTGTAATTGAACCCGCAGTGACCCGTAAAATAGGATTAAGCGCTATGTCTCAATTAAGTTTGGAAGCAACTCAATTCTTCTCGCCGCAATGGGCTCAAGAAAAAGGGTTGTTCATGAAACTTTGTCCGTCAATAGAAAGCTTAGATTCTGAAGTAAAGCAACTTGCAGAACAATTGTGTAAATACAATCCTGAGGCCCTTCAAAAGCTTAAAGAAATCTTTTGGAAAGATACCGATGATTGGAGTGAATTATTAAGCGAACGTGCCGCAATTAGCGGTCGTTTGGTTCTTAGTGATGTCACTAAAACACAATTAAAAAAGTATAAATAAACGACCCTTTAATCTCTTAACCTCATTTTAAAACGCTTCAAAACCGATGTCAAACTCAATTTCAATAACCACAGTTAAGGAGTCAAAAGTTGACACACTTGATTTTGATACGATTGCCTTAGGACGCACGTTTACAGATCATATGTTTGTGTGTGATTATGAAGATGGGCAATGGAAAAATCCCAGAATAACCCCTATGGGAACGATTCCAATGCACCCAGCCTGTATGGCCTTGCATTATGGACAAGCCTTGTTTGAAGGGATGAAAGCAACCCTCAGTGCAACAGGAACCCCTTTATTATTCCGCCCCGAAAAAAATGCAGAACGTCTTAATTTTAGTGCCCGTCGTTTGGGGATGCCTGAGTTTTCTGAAACCCTCTTTGTAGATGCCCTGAAACAATTGGTGCATTTGGATCAAAAATGGATTCCTCCACATGAAGGAAGTGCACTGTATTTACGTCCTTTTATGTTTGCTGATGAAGCCTTTATTGGAATGCGTGCCGCAAACTCATATAAATTTATTGTAATGGCCTCGCCCTCAAAACCGATTTATACCAACCGTGTTCGTTTGTATGCCGAGACCACTTTTATTCGTGCAGCACACGGCGGCACAGGAGAAGCTAAAGCCGCAGGAAATTATGCCGCTGCTGTACTTCCAACCGAAATTGCTAAATCCAAAGGGTTTGATCAAGTACTTTGGTTAGATGCCAATGAATTTAAGTACATCCAAGAAGTAGGCACCATGAATATCTTTTTTAAGATTAATGGCGGATTTGTCACCCCTTCTTTGGATGGTTCAATTTTAGCAGGAATTACACGAATGAGTGTGATTGATCTTTTACGTCACAAAGGCTATGAAGTCGTAGAGCGACCCATCACAATTGATGAGGTTGTTGAAGCCTCAAATAACGGTCAATTAGAAGAAGCATTTGGAACAGGTACTGCCGTGGGTATTGCAATGATTCAGGAGATTGGATATAAAGATTCGCTCATTCACGTCTCGGATTCAAGTCCTGTGGGGCAATTGGTTTTGGACACCATCAACGGCGTTAGAATTGGAACACTTCCTGACGAATTGAATTGGATGGTTAGCGTAGAAGTCTAAATTTACGCTTGATATTTTTCCAACGATACGTTCTTACAAACGCTCCCTGATCTTCATTAATTAAAAAGGGTTCATTCTTCTTGGATGCTTTTATATAGCCTAAGATATAATCCCATAAAAGAGTGATTCGACGTTTTTTGTAAGCTAATTTTAAGGCGGATAAAAAGGCTAAAACAAAGCCGTAGCGCATTTTATAGAGGGCAGTTCCCTGCAAATATTTGGCACTCTTATTATAATTTGCGCCTGTTGGTTTCAGATGTTTGACATGCAAAGCCGCGTCCGTTTCAAATTCCCAGCCGTGATAAAGTGCCAATAATTCGTCAATAGTATCCCATCCCATCGATTTTTTGAGCCCTCCAATATCCGAAAAACACGCTTTTTTGTATGCTTTCAATCCCCCTCGAATGTGGTTCTTGGAGGTTAGGTTTTCTAACACCCAGCTTCCATTTTGTTCTATATAACAATGCCCTGCAACCATTCCAAGTTTTGTGTTGTTGGAAAAGTGCTGAACAAGAGTTTCTAAATAATTTTCTGGGAATATTACATCTGCATCAAATTTACAAATAACATCATATTCCGAATCTAAGGATTCATAGCCTTTGTAAAAAGCATTGATAATTTTTCCGCCAGGCAAGTGTGCATCTGTTGAGGAATTTGAAACCAATGAAATCCAGGGGTATTGTTTAGATAAATCTGTAACAATGGATGCTGTTGCATCAGATGAATGGTCGTCCACTACCACAATTTTGGTAGGGCGTAAACTTTGACTTATGAGTGAATGGAGTGTGCTGCCAATAAAATCAGCTTCATTATGGGCCGGTATGACAATATAAAATCTCAAATTCTTTCGGCATAAACAATATAATACCTCGGCGTAAACCAACGGAGCAAAGGTCTGAACCCAATTTTATTGGTAGGATTCGTCCATTTTTTAGTAGCAATAATTTTCCATCCTGCTTTTTCTAATAACCAATCAAATTGCCAAGATTCAAACTCATGAAAATGGCGATCTCTAGGGTCTGTTTTACTTCGGTAAGCAGAAGCAAACCACAATCTGAGAGGGATGCTGGCTACAAGTTTTTTGGATTTGATATTTTTTAAAACCGTAAAAGGGGAGAGCAAATGTTCAAAAATTTCAAAAGCGGTCACAACATCAGAAGAGTGCGTTCCAATAGTGGTCGTATCAACATCCAAATCTTCTCCCAAAGTATTGCTTACAGTATAGCCTTCTGTTTTTAGAATTTCAGAAAACGGATTTTCAACCCCTAAATCCAAAATAGTTTCTGTTGGCACAATGTGTTGCTTGAGAAATTCCAGTGTGTGCTTGTAACGTTTCTTAGGAAAATTAGTGGCGTACATATTAGTATTTATAGGTGATAGCGTTGATGTGCATTCCTGCACCGACACTAGCAAATATAACAAGATCTCCTTTATGAAGTTCATGGTCTTTCATATGACCATTTTTGATGAGGTCTAGCAAGGTTGGTACAGTTGCGACGGAACTGTTTCCTAATTTGTGGATACTCATCGGCATAACACTTTCAGGGACAGGTGTTTTGTAAAGTCTGTAGAATCGATTTACAATGGCCTCGTCCATTTTTTCATTGGCTTGATGAATCAATATTTTTTTCACGTCCTTAATGTCCATACCGCTATTGTCCAAACATGTTTTCATGGCTGCAGGTACATTTGATAAAGCGAACTCATATATTTTACGTCCATACATTTTAATGAAACGTGTATCTTCCTCAAAAGATTTGTTGTTTGAACATCCAAAAAACAAATGATAAACCTCGTCAAGTGTGTAAGAAGCAGATTCGTGTGATAATATTCCACCATCTTCTTCTGTTGTTTCAATAATGGTAGCACCAGCTCCATCTGAATAAATCATGGAGTCTCTGTCGTGTGGATCGACCACTCTTGAGAGTGTTTCGGCTCCGATGACTAAACATCTTTTTGCCATCCCTGCTTTAATAAAAGCTTGTGCTTGAATGACCCCTTCAACCCAACCTGGGCATCCAAAAAGAATGTCATAGGCCACACATTTTGGATTTTTTATTTTTAAACTGTTTTTGACACGCGCAGCTAAACAAGGTAAAATATCACTTTGAATAGAACCCGATTTGACATCTCCAAAGTTATGTGCAAGAATGATATAGTCTAAAGTTTCAGGATCGATCCCTGCATCGGTTATGGCTTTTTCAGCGGCCAATGCCCCTAAATCAGAAGCCGTTAGATGGTCTTCTGCGTAGCGGCGTTCGGAAATGCCAGTTATGGCTTTAAATTTTTTTACGATTACCTCATTAGAGGATGGGATTTCAGATCCATCAATGTTTAAAAATGAATGTTGTTGAAAGGCTTCATTTTTCTGTACTAGTTTTGGAATGTAACTCCCGACTCCTGTAATTTTGATATTCATAGTATGTGTATTAAGCTTCTTCATATGCTTCTATTGGTGCACATGTACATATTAAATTTCGATCGCCATACGCGTCATCGACTCGACGGACAGACGGCCAAAATTTATCTTCTTTTATATAATCTAATGGAAATGCAGCGACGGCTCTACTGTAAGGAAATTCCCATACATCTTTGGTGAGCATTTCTTGAGTATGGGGAGCATTTTTTAGGGGGTTGTTAGGTTGGTCTTTGGTGGCGGTTTCTATTTCTTTTCGAATTGCAATCATAGCATCACAAAAACGATCCATTTCTGCTTTTCCTTCACTTTCTGTGGGTTCAATCATCATAGTGCCAGCAACAGGAAAGGAAACTGTAGGTGCATGAAACCCAAAGTCCATCAATCGTTTTGCAATGTCCACTACTTCAATGCCATTTGTTTTAAAACTGCGACAATCGATAATCATTTCATGAGCTGCACGTCCTTGTTCTCCAGAGTATAATGTGTTGTAATGCCCTTGAAGGCGTTCTTTGATATAGTTGGCATTAAGGATCGCAATTTTTGTTGAGTTTGTCAATCCTTCAGCTCCAAGCATTTTGATATAGCCGTAAGAGATCAAACAAGCTAAGGAAGATCCAAAGGGTGCGCCAGAAATGGAATTAATGGCTGCTGATCCTCCTGTTTCAATTAGGGGGTTTCCTGGTAAAAAGGGGGTTAATTGTTTTGCAACACAGATAGGGCCAACGCCCGGACCTCCTCCACCATGTGGAATTGCAAATGTTTTGTGAAGGTTCAAGTGACATACATCGGCACCAATATTTCCAGGATTTGTAAGACCTACTTGTGCATTCATGTTTGCGCCATCCATATAAACCTGTCCACCATTGTCATGAATGATTTGAGTAATTTCTTTAATTGCAGATTCATATACTCCGTGTGTGGAGGGATAAGTTACCATTAAGGCTGCTAAATTATCCTTATGGAGTGTTGCTTTTTCTCTTAAATCCTCAACATCAATATTTCCGTTTTCAGATGATTTTGTCACCACCACTTTCATGCCAGCCATTACGGCACTTGCGGGGTTGGTTCCGTGTGCAGAGGATGGAATGATACAGATTTTGCGGTGCTGATCGCCTCTAGATTCATGATAGGCTCTTATGACCATCAATCCAGCAAATTCTCCTTGTGCTCCTGAGTTTGGTTGTAGGGAGGTTCCTGCAAACCCGGTGATTTCTGTGAGTTGTGCTTCGAGTTTAGTGAGGACCGTTCGGTAGCCTTCCACTTGATCTAGGGGAGCGAACGGGTGAATATTACCCCAGTTTGGCCAGCTTAGTGGCAGCATTTCTACCGCAGCATTGAGTTTCATCGTACAAGATCCCAATGAAATCATCGAAAAGTTTAAGGACAAATCTTTGCGTTCCAAACGCTTTATGTAACGCATCAGTTCCGTTTCTGAGTGGTGACTGTTAAAAATTACATTGGTCATGAAATCAGATTGACGTTGTGTGGTTTCTGGGATTCTTATGTTGGAACTCACGACTTGAAGCTGTGTTGTCTTTTTGCTATAAACCTCCGTAAAAATGGAAACAATCAAATTAAGATCCGAGAGCGTTGTTGTTTCATTTATCGATATAGAAACGGTTGTTGCATCTGGATAATAAAAATTAACTTCTTTTTGTTCTGCGTTAGTTTTGAGATTAGAATTCTCTGTTACACGAACTTGAATGGTGTCAAAAAAGGACTGATGTACTAATTTAAAACCTAAACCTTCTAAAGCTTCCGCTAAAGCAACGGCGGTATAATGAACTTTATTAGCAATATATTTCAGACCTTTTGGCCCGTGATATACGGCATACATTCCTGCCATTACCGCCAATAATACTTGTGCAGTACAAATATTGGAAGTTGCCCGATCTCTTTTGATATGTTGTTCGCGTGTTTGGAGTGCCATTCGCAAAGCACGATTGCCATCCATGTCCTTAGTGACTCCAATAATTCTACCGGGAATAAATCGTTTGTAGAGTTCTTTTGTTGCAAAATAGGCAGCATGCGGCCCACCATAACCCATCGGAATTCCAAAACGTTGGGTAGTGCCTACTACGACATCTGCACCCATTTTACCGGGAGCTTCTAAAACAACTAAACTAAGAATATCAGCAGCAACCGCTACTTTAATATCGTTTTGGTTCGACTTAGAAATAAAGTTATTCAAATCCATAATCAGCCCCGATTTTCCTGGATATTGAAGAAGTGCGCCAAAAAAATCTGTTGAAAAATCGAAATTGTTAACAGCTCCTACTACAAGTTCAATCCCAATCGGAGTTGCACGTGTTTTTAAGACAGAAAGTGTTTGTGGCAGCACTTCATCCGAAACAAAAAACTTTACAGTGCCCGCTTTTACTTGCGTTTTTGGACGGACTGCAAATAAGAGTGCCATTGCTTCAGCAGCAGCCGTACTTTCGTCTAATAATGAGGCATTGGCAAGCTCCATTCCTGTCAAGTCAGAAATCATGGTTTGATAATTGAGCAATGCTTCTAAACGTCCTTGAGCAATCTCAGCTTGGTAGGGTGTATAAGCCGTGTACCATCCCGGATTTTCTAGAATATTTCTTTGAATAACCGCTGGAAGATTGGAAGGGTGGTAGCCCATTCCAATAAAAGATTTATAGACCTTGTTTTTTGAGGCGAGCTGGTGAATGTGTTCAATATATTCTTGCTCACTTAAAGGCGCTTCTAAGTTTAAGGGAGATTGGAGTCGAATGTTATCGGGAACGGTTTCACTGATTAATTCTTCGATAGAATTTGACCCAACAAGCTTTAACATCTCATTGCAGTGTGCTTCTTTTGGTCCGATATGCCTTGCGGCAAATACATCTGTTTTCATCGTGAAAGATTCATAAATAGATAGCAAAATTAAGGAATTTAATAAAGATTTAATTTTCTAAAAATTAAAGTTATCAAACAAATAAAAGGGTTATTAACAGTTTACTTATTTTTGTTTTATGATTCGTTTTAAGAGCTTCCTTGATTTTTATATAAATAGTAGTATGCATGTTGCATTTGCAGTGCTTTCTTTTTGTGTTTTAACAGCTTATGAATTCGAATTAAATATTCCAATAATTTTTTATGCGGCTGCTTTTTGTGCGTCAGTTGCTGGCTATAATTTTGTCAAGTATTTTGGTTTTACCAAGTTTTATTACCGCTCTCTTACAACTCGATTAAAATACATTCAATTGGTGTCTGTTTTGAGTTTGATAGGGTTTGTGTCTGTATTTTTTCAACTGCAGCTAAACAGTCAAATTCTCTTTGTGTTTTTAGGATTGATCACTTTTTTCTATGCAATTCCTATGGGAGTTAAGACTCCGAAAAACTTAAGGTCAATAGGGGGTGTTAAAATTTATATTATTGCAGTTGTTTGGGCGATGACAACGGTGGTATTACCTGTTTTAGAATCTAAACTAGCACTCAATATGAATCATTGGATTTTAGTGGTACAACGTACATTTATCGTTATTGTTTTAATGCTTCCTTTTGAAATTCGCGATTTAGACGAAGATCAAGTTCACCTTTCAACCATTCCACAAAAAATTGGAATTAAAAACACTAGGATTATAGGATTTGCTTTGTTAGGGGATTCTATTTTGTTAGAATTTTTTAAACATAAATTCAGTCATAATATCTTTTTAACAGCCTGCTTTATTGGAGTCCTATCGGCAGTGCTTTTGGCTAAAAGCCAGAAACAACAGGGGCGATATTACGCTTCTTTTTGGGTAGAATCCATCCCTGTTTTCGCTCTCCTTTTTGTGGTTATTTTGACTCTAGTTCAAAAGACCGGATCTTTTTAATAAGGCTTCTGATTTTGGTTTTTGCCCTCGAAATTTAACATATAATTCTAAGGGGTCTTGTGTGCCTCCTTTACTTAAAATATGTGTTTTGAAAGCCGTAGCAATTTGTGGGTCAAAAAGATTATTTTCTTTAAAATACTCAAACGCATCCGCATCCAAAACCTCAGCCCATTTGTAGCTGTAATATCCTGATGAATAGCCCCCTTGAAATATGTGTGCAAATGCTGTTGACATACAGTTTTGTGGGACATCTGGAAACAATTGTGTTTCTAGGAATGCAGCGGTTTCATGCTGCTTTACATCAGTTATTTCAGTTGGGTTAATACCGTGCCAACTCATGTCCAATAATCCAAAACTCAATTGTCTAAGTGTTTGCATTCCTTGTTGAAAAGTAGAAGCTGCTTTTATTTTGTCAATAAGAACCATAGGGATGATTTCACCCGTTTCGTAATGCTTTGCAAAGAGTGCTAACGCTTCTTTCTCATAACACCAATTTTCCATAATTTGACTTGGAAGTTCTACAAAGTCCCATGCCACACTTGTTCCCGACAAACTCGGATATACGGTGTTTGCTAGCATTCCATGAAGGGCATGTCCAAACTCGTGAAAAAGTGTGGTCACTTCGTTAAACGTTAATAAAGAGGGTTTTGTCGCAGTCGGTTTTGTGAAATTACAAACGATGGATACGTGTGGTCTTTCGTTTACTGTGTTTTTTACATATTGAGATTTGAATGAGGTCATCCAAGCACCATTGCGTTTGCCAGCTCTCGGAAAAAAATCTGCGTAAAAAATGGCTACTAAGTTATGTTCTGAGTCCTCAACTTTGTAGGTCATTACCTCGTTGTGATAGGTGTCAATTACATCTGTTTGAATAAACTGTAATCCAAATAATTTTTTGGCAACCACAAAAGCACCTTCAATGACATTTTCTAATTTAAAGTAAGGTTTTAATTGTTCGTCATCAAAATTGAAGCGTTGCTGTTTTAGCTTTTCAGAATAATAAGCACTGTCCCATTTTTCCAAACGCTCAATACCGTCTAGTTTTTTGGCAAAACGCTCCAGTTCATCAAATTCTTTTTTGGCAGCTGGCAGTGCTTTTTCCAAGAGGTCTTCTAAAAAAGTGCGTACGGTTTCAGGTGTTTTAGCCATTCGTTCTTCCAATACAAAATGAGAATGTGTTTGGTAACCAAGAAGTTGTGCTCTTTTGTAACGTAACTGCGCAATTTTTAATACAATGGCTTGATTGTCTAAAGCATCATTTTGAAACCCTTTTTGTCCAAATGCCAGGGCAAGTTTTTTTCGTAAGGCTCTATTTTTTGCATAAGTCATAAACGGTATATAGCTCGGATAGTCAAGAGTAATCAACCAGCCTTTTTTGTTCTTTTCATCCGCAAGTTGTTTGGCAGCTTCAATGGCACCTTCTGGCAGTCCATCTAAATCTGACTGTTTGGAAATGAGAAGTTCATACCGGTTCGTTTCAGCTAAAATGTTTTCTCCGAAGGTAAGTTTCAGTTGGCTTTGCTCTTTGTCAATAGCACGTAATAGCTCTTTTTGTTTGGAGTTGAGGTTGGCACCATTTCTAGAAAATCCTTTATATTTTTTATCTAAAAGTGTTTTTTGTTCTTCTGTTAATGAAAGTGATTCTTTGTTGTTGTAAACGGATTTAACGCGTTCAAAAAGCGCTGTGTTTAAAGCCACATCATTTGAAAATTCAGTTAGCAACGGGGATACTTCCTGCGCTATTTTTTGAATTTCTTCATTGGTTTCTGCGGCATTCAAATTAAAGAAAATACTAGAAATACGATCGAGTTGCTCTGCTGTATATTCTAAGGCTTCAATTGTATTTTCAAATGAAGGGGTTGCTTTATTTTCAACAATCTGACTAATTTCAATTTTGGCACTTTCAATCGCTTTTACAAATGCAGGTAAAAAGGTCTCTGTTTTAATTTTTGAAAAAGGTGCGGTATTGTAAGGCGTTTCAAAACGCGTATCGAGTACGTTCATAGGGGTTATTTAGGGAAAACTTAGGGGTTAATATTTTTAGATGCCTCCATGACTTTAGCTTTCATTCCTTCTTTATAAACCAATATTTTATCTAAAACACAGCTGTCAGAAGCACCAATAATTTGTGCTGCTAAGATGCCTGCATTTTTAGCACCATTTAAAGCAACGGTCGCCACAGGAACCCCTCCAGGCATTTGTAAGATGGATAATATAGAGTCCCATCCGTCAATAGAGTTGCTAGATTTTACAGGGACTCCAATAACTGGTAAAGGACTTAAAGAGGCAATCATTCCAGGTAAATGTGCAGCACCTCCTGCTCCGGCAATGATGACTTTCAATCCACGTTGATGTGCTTTTGATCCATATTCAAATAACTTTTCAGGGGTTCGGTGTGCAGATACGATATCCACTTCGAATTGGATGTCAAATCCTTCTAGAATTGAAATTGCTTCTTTCATGACAGGCATGTCGCTGTCGCTTCCCATAATGATTCCTACTTGTGCCATATTATTTACTTATTACTTTGATTGTTTGTTTTACTTTTTGGGCGATTGTACGTGCAGTATCGATATTAGAATTAACGATGGTTACATGTCCCATTTTGCGAAAGGGACGTGTTTGTTTCTTTCCATAGATGTGTGGCGTCACACCCTCCATCTCCATTAATTTTTCTATGTTTTTATAAATGACTTCACCTGTGTTATTTTCAGCGCCTACTAAATTAACCATTACGCCACTTAGTTTGTTTTCGGTACTGCCCATTGGTAAGCCCAAAATCGCTCTGATGTGTTGTTCGAATTGGGAGGTATAACTTGCTTCTATGGTTTGGTGTCCTGAATTATGAGGTCTAGGAGCAACTTCGTTGATTAGGATTTCATCGTCTTGTGTAAGAAACAGTTCAACGGCTAAAAGTCCCACGTGTTCAAATGCAGCGGATGTTTTTAGTGCAATTAATTCTGCTTTCTTTGCAATGTCTTTTGAGATTCTTGCGGGGCATAATACATATTCGACTTGATTTGCCTCTGGATGAAACTCCATTTCTACAACAGGATACACTTTTACATCTCCTTTTTCATTCCTCGCGACAATCACTGCCAATTCACTTTTAAAAGGTACAAGATCTTCGGTAATGCACTCCACATTTGGCAAGTCTTTTAAATCTGTAATGGTGCGTACGATTTTCACGCCCGTGCCGTCATAACCAAACTGAGCGCTTTTCCATACAAACGGAAACGCAATACTGCTGTGCTCAATGGCGGTGTAAATTTCATTGGTGTAGGAAAACCTATTGAAAGCTGCTGTGGGTAAATTATGATCGACATAAAACAATTTTTGTTTTGCTTTATTTTGGATGGTTTCTAACGTCTTTGAAGAAGGAAATACAGTTATGCCTTCTTTTTCGAGTGCTTTGAGGGCATTGACATTGACATTTTCAATTTCAATGGTGAGGGTATTTACTTTTTTTCCGAAATTATAAACGGTGTCATAATCCATTAAATCTCCTTCAAAGAATTCATTACAGGCAAGTTTGCTAGGAGCTTCTGGACTGGGGTCTAAAACACAGGTATAAATGTCAAATTTTCGGGTTGTGTAAAGTAACATTTTTCCGAGCTGACCTCCACCTAAAATACCAAGTTTGAAGTTTGACGAGAAATACTCCATTTTAAGATTTTCTTGAATGAATTTATAAATACATTACAAAAATACACTTAAAAATGAAATCGAACACTAAAATCGGGCATCAAAACGAATCAAAACCTTAACAATTGATTATCTTTGTAGCTTGATTTTAGTTACAAAGAATGACCCAATTTTGTAGTCCGTATTTTAAAAGATTGAATAAAAATGAAAAATCTAGTATTATTTGGCCCTCCGGGCGCTGGTAAAGGAACACAAGCCGCTTTTTTAAAAGAGACCTATGGTTTGATCCATATCTCAACTGGAGATGTGTTTCGTTTTAATATTAAAAATGAAACCGAATTAGGAACATTAGCCAAGTCTTTTATGGATAAAGGCGAGTTGGTTCCAGATCAAGTTACGATTGATATGCTAAGTGCAGAAGTCGCTAAAAATTTAGATTCAAAAGGATTTATTTTTGATGGATTTCCCAGAAATGTATTACAGGCTGAAGCTTTAGACAGGCTTTTAAGTTCTTATAATACTGAAATCAGTGCTATGATTGCTTTGGAAGTGGACGATGAGGTTTTGGTTGAACGCCTTCTTAAAAGGGGTGAAACTAGCGGAAGACCAGATGATGCTAATGAAACGGTCGTTAGAAATAGAATAAAAATATATTACGCTGAAACCGCTATATTAAAGTCGTATTATGCGGCAAAGAATAAGTATTTTGGTGTGGATGGCGTTGGATCAGTAGAAGATATTACGGTCCGATTGAATACAGTAATTAATACGCTGTAACATAAAACTCATTAGATGACTGAAGGTAATTTTGTAGATTATGTAAAAATGTTTGCCTGCTCTGGAAACGGAGGAAAGGGATCTGTACACCTTCATCGTGAGAAATTCATCACAAAAGGAGGTCCCGATGGGGGTGATGGGGGTCGTGGAGGCCATGTGATTGTTCGTGGAAATGAACATCTTTGGACCTTACACCACTTGAAATTTAAACGCCACTTTAGGGCTGGTCACGGAGGTAGCGGTAGTAAAAGTCGTAGTACGGGAGCAGACGGAGAAGATGTGTATATTGATGTGCCTTTAGGAACGGTTCTTAGAGATACAGATACGAATGAAATTCTTTTTGAAATTACTGAAAACCATGAAGAAGTTATTCTTTGTGAAGGAGGTAAAGGCGGTTTAGGAAATTGGCATTTTAGATCTTCAACAAACCAAACTCCACGCTATGCACAACCTGGACTTCCAATGGAAGAAAAATATGTGACTCTCGAACTCAAAATCTTAGCAGATGTTGGGTTGGTTGGATTTCCAAATGCAGGTAAATCAACATTGCTTTCCGTAGTTACATCTGCAAAACCAAAGATTGCCGATTATGAGTTTACGACTTTAAAACCAAATTTAGGGATTGTAGAATACCGCGATTACCAATCCTTTGTGATGGCTGATATCCCAGGAATTATTGAAGGTGCTGCAGAAGGAAAAGGTTTGGGACATTATTTTTTACGTCATATCGAAAGAAACTCTATTTTATTGTTTTTGATTCCTGCAGATGCGGACGATATCAGAAAACAATATGATATTTTACTGGATGAATTGCGTCGTTATAATCCAGAGATGCTCGACAAGGATCGTCTGATTGCTATCTCTAAAAGTGATATGCTGGATGAAGAACTAAAGACGGAACTTACCCAAGAGCTGGATGCTGAATTGCCCATCGATTATTTGTTTATTTCATCGGTAGCCCAAACAGGAATTATTCAACTCAAAGATAGTTTGTGGGCGATGTTAAACCGTTAAAAGACTAAAGGCATGCAAAAACTCTTACTAATTTTGTTATGCCCATATTTCTTAATAGGTCAAAACTATACCAAAGAAATTGACCCCTTATTTGAAGCTAAAAACTACACCCAAGCGGTTCAAAAGTTAGAGGTTTATTTATCTAAATCTCCTCAAGATTTGCTACTGTTAGAATTGATGGGAGATGCCTATGGTTTTCAAAGCAATTGGGACAAAGCAGCTGCGTATTACGAACAGCTTTGCGATTTAGCTCCTGAGAATGCTACATATAATTATAAGTACGGAGGCGTTTTGGGGAAACTAGCAAAAGAGGGCTCAAAATTAAAGGCAGTCGGATTAATCTCTAAAGTAAAAATGTCATTTTTTAAAGCGGCAGAATTAGATCCCACTCACATGGAGGTTCGCTGGGCAATGGTAGAATTATACACTCAATTACCTGGGTTTTTAGGAGGGAGTTACAACAAGGCATTAGTTTATGCCAGTGAATTAGAACAGTTTTCCAAGCTTAATGGATATTTTGCCAAAGCATATATTTATGAAAACTCAAACCAAGAGGATTTAGCAAAAACGTATTATAAAAAAGGGTTGGAAAGCCTAGAGGAATTAGCTTTTTTTCAATCGGATGGATCAAAGGAAACGTATATAAATACACACTATAATTCGCTGCATTTTCTTGTTGCTAAAGCCTGTGTTGTTCATAACACACAACTTTCTTTAGGACACCATTATCTCCAAGTTTATATAGATGATTTTTCCTCTAAAGATAACGAACCTTTAGAGGTTGCATATGTGCTTCAAGCCCAGTTATTTAAACTTCAAAAAAATCCCCCCGAGGCACTTAACTCCATTGAAAAAGCACTTTCAATCAAACCTGATTTCAAATCTGCATTGGAAGAAAAGCAATTAATTTTATTGTTAAAGCCTTAAAGAAATCTAAGCTCATTACGTATATTTACCTCTCATAAACTTATACTATGAATGTACATTTTATTGCAATTGGAGGTGCTGCGATGCATAATTTAGCGTTGGCACTTCACCATAAAGGAATGCAAGTTACAGGAAGTGATGACACTATTTTTGAGCCTTCTAAATCGCGATTAAACGCTGCTGGACTGTTCCCAACTAGTTTTGGATGGTTCTCTGAAAAAATTACTAAAAATTTAGATGCAGTGGTCCTTGGAATGCATGCTAAGCAGGACAATCCTGAACTCTTGAAAGCACAAGAATTAGGACTGAAAATATATTCATATCCTGAGTTTTTATACGAACAATCGAAACATAAAACACGCGTGGTGATAGGCGGAAGTCATGGAAAAACAACCATCACAGCGATGATATTACACGTTTTAAATTACCATGATATCGAAGTTGATTATATGGTAGGTGCGCAGTTGGAAGGGTTTGATGTGATGGTAAAACTTACCGATGATGCCGATTTTATGGTTCTTGAGGGCGATGAATATTTAAGTTCTCCAATTGATCGCCGCCCAAAATTTCATTTATACCAACCGAATATCGCACTCTTAAGTGGCATTGCATGGGATCATATCAACGTGTTTCCAACTTTTGAAAATTACCTAGATCAGTTTAAAATTTTTGTAGATAGTATCACAGTTGGAGGGAGTATTTCTTACAATACCGAGGATCCTCATGTGAAATCAATTGTTGAAGACAGCGAGAATCAAATTCGTAAATTTCCGTATCAAACTCCTGAGTATACCATTGAAGAAGGGGTCACCTATTTAGACACAAAAGAAGGTCCTCTTCCGCTCGAAGTTTTTGGAGCCCATAACTTAAATAATCTTGCAGGTTCAAAGTGGATTTGCCAACAAATGGGGGTTGATCAGGATGATTTTTACGAAGCAATTTCTAGTTTTTCAGGGGCGAGTAAACGCTTAGAAAAAGTAGCAGAAAATACGAGTTGTGTGGTGTATAAAGATTTTGCACACTCTCCAAGTAAGGTTAAAGCGACTACAGAAGCTGTTAAATCCCAATATCCAAACCGCCCTCTTGTTGCTTGTTTAGAATTACATACCTATAGTAGTTTAAATACTACCTTTCTAGAACAGTATAAGGGAACTTTAGATGCTGCAGATACAGCAGTGGTGTTTTATTCGCCACAGGCCGTTGAAATAAAAAAATTAGATTCGGTAAGCGAAACTCAAATAGAAACTGCTTTTGAGCGTGAGGACTTGATTGTTTTTACAGATCCTACACGTTTTAAAAACTATATAACTTCCTTGGAGTTTGCTCAAAAAACAGTGTTACTTATGAGCTCTGGAAGTTATGGTAACTTGGATTTTGAAACTCTTAAAACGAAGGTTTCTGACTTAAGTTGATCTCTTAAATAAAAAAATAACTTCAAAATTTATGACAATGTCCCCCAAATCATTCTCCATAAAAAATTGGTCTCATGACGACCGTCCCCGTGAAAAATTAAGAGATAAAGGCCCTCGTTCTTTAAGCAATGCAGAATTAATAGCGATTTTAATTGGCTCTGGATCGGTACATGAAACGGCAGTAGATTTATCCAAACGAATCTTAGCAAGTGTCGATCACGATTTGCAAAACGTAGGTAAATTGTCAACCACTCAATTAATGAAGTTCAAAGGAATAGGGGAGGCAAAAGCTATTAAAATTGCGGCTGCCATGGAACTAAGCTGTCGTCGTCGCGAAACGGATCAAAAGCAATTAGATAAAATCAAATCAAGCAAATCGGTTTTTGAGATTATGAATCCGCTTTTAGGGCATCTTTCTCATGAAGAATTTTGGGTTTTGTTTCTCAATAACTCCAATAAGATTTTAGCGAAAACACAATTGAGTAAAGGAGGGATGACAAGCACTATTGTGGACGTTCGTATTGTTATGAAGCAAGCACTAGAGCATTCTGCTATAGCTATTATTTTGGTACACAACCATCCCTCTGGGTCACTCATACCAAGTAAATCGGATACCCAATTAACGGAAAAATTCAAATTGGCAGCAGAAAGTTTAGATATTAAAGTCTTAGATCATATAATTGTCGCAGAAAAGACCTATTTTAGTTTTGCCGATGAACGCTTAATATAATGCTGTTAATATATACTTCTAAGATTACTCCTAGACTCAAATTTGTTTTTAAACAAATCTGTACAAGAATTCTCTACATCCCTGTTTCTTTCACAAATGTAATTGAAGAGTTTATTGCCCATGATGGTCTTAAAATGTCATATGGAGCTCAGCCCTTAGGAAGTGAGTTTTTTGTCAGAAGCAATGGCCTGTTGTTAGAACAAGGTTTGTCGGATTTAGAACTTAATGTTCAGATTTGGGAGGATACAAAATGCTTTTTTGCTAGTGGAGAAAAAAGTCACATTCCATTTGATATTTTCTCTGCAGCCTTTTATTTGTTAAGTCGATATGAAGAGTATTTACCGCATGTTAAAGATAGCTATGGACGTTTTACCAAAGAAGAAAGTTTAGCCTTTAAATCGGGGTTTTTACACCAACCTGTGATTGACATATGGGCATATAAATTTAAAGAAGCTCTACAAGTACAGTATCCAAACTACGAGTTCGATTCTCGTAAGTTTTCAATTAATCCCGTGATTGATGTACCTGTCGCGTATTATTTTAAAAATAAAGGATTTTTAAGAACCTTAGGAGGAATTGGATCTGATTTATATCGGTTTCGGTTTAAGTTATTGTTCGAGCGTTTTCCAGTGTTGTTTGGATTTAAAAAAGATCCCTATGACAATTTTAAATGGATTATAAACCGTCAAAAAACAACACAAAACAAGTTCAATATATTTTTTCTAATTGGAAAATTAACGACTTATGATAAAAATAACAGCATCAATAAAAAGGAGTTTGTTTCTTTGATTAAATCGTTGGCTGATTATTGTAATGTAGGGATCAAAGCCTCTTATATGGCATTGGATTCTATTGAGGTCATGAAATCAGAAAAACGACAAATGGATGCAATTGTAAACTTCGTGACCACCTCGGCACGTTCATCGTTTTCTAAAGTGAATTTACCAACGACGTATCGAAATTTTATTGATCTTGAGATTAATGCAGATTATACAATGGGGTATCCAGATTCGATTGGATTTAGAGCGGGTACTTGCACCCCGTTTTTGTTTTATGATTTAGATTATGAAATCCAAACACCCCTGATGATTCACCCCTTTCAATTGATGGATTTTGTACTGCTTAAACACGCTTCATTTTTAGACAAAAAAGAAACCTTGCTAAAAGCCATTTCAGAAGTTAAGAAGGTTAATGGAAGGTTTACATTTATTTTTCATAATTATGCGTTTAGCTCCTTTAAGCGTTGGTCCGATTTCAAATCCTTATTTAATATAATATTAGACAGCTCAAATGACATTTCATCATAAAAAACATATTTTTTTCGATCTTGATCATACCCTTTGGGATTTTGATAAAAACTCCGCATTGACTTTTGATAAAATATTTAAATTAAATAATTTAGATATTGATTTGAATTCTTTTTTGGAGGTTTATGTGCCTATCAATCTGCAGTACTGGAAGCTGTATCGAGAAGAGAAGATTGATAAAAAGAGCTTGAAATTTGCCCGTCTCAATGATGCCTTTAAAACATTAGATATGGAGGTGTCAACAAGAGTTATCCATAAATTGTCAGATGATTATATTTTGCACTTGTCAACGTTTAATCACTTATTCCCAGGAACGATTGAACTTTTAGAATACTTGCAACCAAACTATAGACTTCACATCATCACTAATGGGTTCAAAGAGGTTCAGCATGGAAAATTAAACCAATCGAATATTGATCATTTTTTTCATACAGTCACCAACTCTGAAATGGTGGGCGTCAAGAAACCAAACCCTAAGATTTTTAACCATGCACTTCAAATGGCTAAAGCAACGGCAGAAGAAAGTTTGATGATAGGAGATAATCTTGAGGCGGATGTTATGGGTGCACTTAATTTTGGAATGAAAGCGATTTGTTTTAATTATCACAAAGAAACTCTAGCAGCGGATATTATTGGTGTGGATCATTTATTAGAATTAAAAAAGTATATTTAAAGCATAAAATTGTAATTTTTTCGTTTAATAGGATACTATAACCCTAATTTATTATGAAAACACAATCTTTCTTTATAAAATACATATCCTTACTTTTTGTGTTAGGAACTTGTTTCTCATGTATCAAGGATACAGATTTTGAACAATATGATACGCTTATTATATATCCTATCGTGGAAGCTAATTTAGTAAATGCTCAAGAACCGGCTGCATCCTTTGTTGATTCCTCAGGGGCAGAATTGCCATCCATTTCTGATCAGGTTATTTTTGATGTTTTCAACTCAGATTTTAGTGTTGACAACCTTATAAAAGCCGAATTGGTTTTTGGAATTACGAATAGTATTAACAAGGCTTTTCAGATTAAGATGGATTTTTATGATAGTGCAGACGCGCTTCAACATACATTTTCGATAGATATTGACAATTCTCCTACAAATACCCTCCTGTTTACTGAACACATAGAAGTTTTTGAAAATATGAATTTATTAGCTCTAAAATCTACTCATAAATTAGAGATTACAATCACCATGATTTCAAATCCTACGAGTGTCATTTTAACTCCTGATTCTGAAGGGAGTATTTTGTTGGTGTCAAAAGGAGTGTTCTATTTAAAAATATCCTCATGAAATGGCTTTTCTTTTTAGGGGTTTTTGTGTCTCTACATTCACAAAACAAGCAGCTTTTATACGGGTTTAAAGAAGTGCCGCAACAGCTTCTTTTAAATCCTGGAGGCCAAGTCGATTACCGTGGATATATCGGAGTTCCGATACTGTCTCATATACATTTTAATGCTGGCATCACTGGATTTTCTGCATTTGATATTTTTGCTGATGATGGAAGAGATTTTAATCAAAAACTTAGAGAGGTTGCATATAGTATGGATTCAAAGGACTTTGTTGGGTTTAAACAACAATTAGATATTTTTTCAGCAGGATTTTCTGTAAACACATCTTTAGAAGACAAGTTATTTATTTCCTTTGGAATGTATCAAGAATCCGATATATTTACCTATTTCCCAAAAGATTATGCAATCCTAGCTAATGAAGGCAATTACAATAATTTAAACAGGCGTTTCGATTTTGGTCAGTTGAGCGTGAGTGCTGAAGTGTTATCTGTATTTCATATAGGAGTGAATAAAAAAATTAATTCTAAATGGACCTTAGGAATCAGGGGTAAAATCTATTCTAGCATTGCACAGCTGTCCTCAACAAAAAATCAAGGTTCTTTTATAACGGTTCCGACTGCTAATAATAATTTGAATCACATCTTTGATCTAGACATGAAATTACAAACATCTGGAATTTCATTTCTAAGAGAACCCGACGTTAATGATGAATTAGAGGTTCTAAAAAAACGCTTATTATTTGGCGGAAACCTTGGTGTTGGAATCGATCTTGGATTTACCCATCAGCCTGCACCAGAATGGACAATAGATGCTAGTCTTCAAGACATTGGTTTTATCAACTATTCTAAGGATGTTAAAAATTTTATTTTAGATAAGTATCTAGAGTATGATGGGGTTCAATCAGTATTTCCACAAGTTACATCGGGACAAACGGCTCAAGACTATTGGGATGAGGTTAGTAGTGATTTTGAAGAATTAGTTGAAATTGATAGTACCACAACATCGTACACAAAATGGCGACCCATAAAACTCAATAGCTCGGTGAGTTATAACTTTGGAAGAAAAATAAATAAAGAATGTAATTGCCTTGATAAATTAGATCCAACGTTTCAAAATAGAGTGGGAGCACATCTGTTTGCAATGAAACGTCCCAATCATTTACAATGGGCTTTATCGCTATTTTATTTTAGAAAATTTTATAAAAACCTTCAAATAAAAACGACCTATACCGTCGATGCGTTTTCATTTACTAATGTTGGACTAGGCATGTCTGCCGCTCTAGGACCTGTGCAGTTTTATATTATGGCAGATAATTTATTGGAATATCAAAACTTAGCTAAATCACAAAGCGTATCTTTACAACTAGGCTTTAACTATATATTTAAAAATAATGAAAACTAAAATTTGTGTTTTTCTTTTAATATTGAGCACCACTACGAGTTTATGGGCTCAATTGAGTATCAATGATTATAAATACGTTTCAGTTCCAGATAAATTTGATTTTTTAAAATCAAACGATCAATATCAATTGAGTTCTTTAACCAAGTTCTTGTTAAAAAAGAATGGATTTACAGTGCTGAATAAATCGGATAACTACCCAATGGATTTAGCTCAAAACAATTGTTTACTACTCAACGCAAATGTGGTTAAGATTAAAGGGTTATTAACAACAAAACTACAACTGCTGCTGACCAATTGTAAAAATACGGTTGTTTTTTCTTCCGAAATTGGAAAATCGAAACTAAAGGATTATCAGAAAGCGTATCATGAAGCACTCCGAGATGTTTTTACTTTAAGTGAATTTAATTATGCTTATGTGGGGGCAGATCGTACGATTGTTTTGCCTACACCAACCCCGCCTAAAACACCAAAAGTAACACCTATTGAACCCACATCTGAAATTGTTTCTGAAGAACCAGAAGCTCCATCAGTTGCTGAAGTTCCATCAGTTCCAGTCGTTGAGGTGGCTTCGGGATTGATTATTCAGCAAACCAACACGGGCTACAATTTTATAGACAGTCGTTCTAAAACTATTAAATACTCCGTACACGCAACATTGTTTGAGTATGTTTATATTATTGATGGGGAGGAAGGAATTATTTATAAACGCGGACAAAGTTGGGTTCGTGAATCTATTGAAAATGGAAAAACTACGATTGAAGCTTTGAACATTCAACGCTAAGAACTGTACTTGTCTTTCCAACGTTGTTTCAAAAATTCTTGCTGGGCATTTTCACGGGTGTTGTTCCCAGGTTTGTAAAACTGTGTGTTTTCGATTCCTTCTGGTAAAAATTCTTGAGCCACAAAATTCAGGTCGTAATTATGAGCGTATTTATACGATTCGCCATAGCCTAAATCTTTCATCAATTTAGTTGGTGCGTTCCGAATATCTAGGGGTACAGCAAGATTCCCTGTGTTTTTCACAACATCAATTGCTTGATTGATTGCCGCATAAGCTGCATTACTCTTTGGCGAGCAGGCCAAATAGGTCGCACATTGGCTTAAGATAATCCGACTTTCGGGCATGCCTATTGCTGCGACCGACTGAAAGGTGCTATTGGCTAATACCAAAGCCGTTGGGTTGGCGTTTCCAATATCTTCACTCGCAAGGATAAGCATGCGTCGTGCAATAAACTTCACGTCCTCGCCACCTTCTAGCATCCGTGCCAACCAATAGACGGCACCATTTGGATCGCTCCCACGAATGGATTTAATAAAGGCCGATATAATATCGTAATGCTGATCGCCTGTTTTGTCATATAAAACCGTACTGTTTTGAACCTTATCTAACACCAATTGATTTGTAATGGTTACGTTTGTGGCACTGTCTGAATTGACAATTAATTCAAAAATATTTAATAATTTCCGAGCATCGCCACCTGACAGTCGCAGCAAGGCTTCGGTTTCTAGGAGTTTTATTTTCTTTTTTGAAAGGAGTTCATCTGTTTCTATAGCCCGTTTTAGCAGCACCTCTAAATCACTGGTGTCAAACGGTTTTAAGGTATAAACCTGACAACGCGAGAGGAGGGCGGAGATGACTTCAAAACTTGGATTTTCAGTAGTGGCTCCAATCAGTGTGACCCATCCTTTTTCCACGGCTTGCAAGAGTGAATCTTGTTGTGATTTGCTAAAACGATGAATTTCATCAATAAATAAAATAGGGTTTTTGGTCGTAAATAAACCACCACCAGTTTTGGCTTTTTCAATGACTTCACGCACGTCTTTTACACCAGAACTAATAGCGCTTAAGGTATAGAAAGGGCGTTCGGACTCGGTAGCAATGATGGTGGCAAGGGTGGTTTTTCCGATGCCAGGAGGGCCCCAAAAAATCATGGAGGGAATTAATCCTTGTTTTAATGCTTGTGTTAATGCTCCGTTGGATCCAATAAGGTGTGATTGACTGATGTAATCGGCCAGTTTTTTTGGACGTAAGCGTTCTGCTAAGGGTGCATTCATCCTACAAAACTAAAGTTTTTTTTTATATAAATCTGACATTCTAACATATTGCCATTTTTTGGCGGGTTATTTGCTAGTGTTTAGTAAATTTATAACCATGAATCCACAACAACCCTTTCGATTTTCTACAGGCGTCATTGGCTATCCAATAGCGTTTGTATTGTTGATTTGGATTGTATTTTGGATTGAAGTTCGGTTTGGATATCGTTTGAATACCTTGGGTGTATTTCCAAGAACAATATCAGGTTTGAGGGGTGTTATTTTCAGTCCTTTTATTCATGGGAGTTTAGAGCATTTATACCATAATTCTACTCCCTTATTGGTGTTGTCAACAGCTCTTTTTTATTTTTACCGCCCAATTGCGTGGAAGATTATTTTATTTGGAATTTTATTTTCAGGACTTTTCACCTGGGTTATAGGAAGTCCTGGTTACCATATTGGTGCCAGTGGTCTAATCTATGTACTAATGAGTTTTATGCTTTTTAAAGGGATTTTCTCTAAACATTACCGCCTGACGGCTCTTTCATTTTTAGTTATTTTTTTATATGGTAGTATGTTGTGGTATGTTTTTCCAATTAAAGAAAACATGTCTTGGGAAGGACATTTATCAGGATTATTAGTGGGGTTTACATTTGCCTTGGTTTTCAAGACGTCTATTGCCAAACCTCCCAAATATGTTTGGGAACAGGAACATTATGATGAATCAGAAGATCCTTTTTTACAACAGTTTGATGCGGAGGGTAATTTTATAGAAATTTTAGAAGAAGAAAATCACACGACAGATAGTTCTTTAGAAGTGCGTTATAATTTCAAAGAGAAGGATGTTTAGAGGCGTTGTCTGACGACTTCATAAAGAAAAGCACCACATGCTACAGAAACATTCAAAGAGGCAATACTGCCGTACATGGGGAGTTTTGCTTTGTCGTCCACTAATTTCAAAATAGAAGGGTTGATGCCACGATCTTCAGACCCCATAATTATGGCACATCCGTGTTTAAAATCGATGTCAAAAATAGTATTTTCTGTTTTTTCTGTGGCGGCAATGACTTTTATATCAGAGGCTTGTAAATAAAACATGGCATCTTTAATATGATCTACTTTACAGATGGGAATGTTAAATACGGCACCTGCACTTGTTTTTACGGTATCTCCATTTATGGGAGCGGCGCCACTTTTTTGAATGATAATTCCATCCACGCCAGTACATTCGGCGGTTCTGATAATGGCTCCAAAATTACGTACATCACTGAGTTGGTCTAGGAGGAGAAACAATGGATTTTCTTTGGTTTCTTTGACTGTGGTTATCAATTCTTCCAAATTATAAAATGCAATTGGCGACATATTGGCCACTGCCCCTTGATGGTTGTGTGGAGTCAATCGGTTTAGTTTTTCAACAGGCACATATGAAACGTTGATATTTTGTTTTTTTAATAGTTTTTCTAACTCCGTGTATAATTCGCCACTCAGTCCTTTTTGTAAAAAAACCTTGTCTATGGTATTTTCAGCTTCCACAGCTTCAATGATGGCACGAAGGCCGTATATTTTGGTTTCTTTCTTCATGTCGCAAAAGTACACATTACACATCAATTTTAAAGTATTAAACTAAAAAAGCGAATTTTTTTAGAATTCGCTTTTAAATGTACTTATAAATAAGGAGTGTTTATTGAATAATCACTTTTTTAAAGGTGTTTTTAGAACCTTGTTTTAAGGATAAAAAATAGACTCCTTTTGCATAATTACTGGTGTTTAACTGTCCTTTAATTACAGCAGTTCCTCCCAACATATTTTTTGTATATACAGTTCTGCCTTGAAGATCTACAAGTTGCACCAAACAACTGGCATTTGATGAGGATGCAAATTTAAAGTTAAGCATTTCCTTTGCTGGGTTTGGCCAGATATTTAATATATTTTCTGTGTTTGAGTTTGTACTCAATACAAAATCAGAACTAGAGATGATTAAAGAAAAATCTTGAGAACCACCAGCTAAAAGTCCTTGGTGACTTACAGTGAGGGTGTAGGTTCCTGCGCTTGGGGAATCAATATCAATGTTTTCAACCGTATCTACATTATTTACATCATTTCGAAGCGCATTTCCTGTAGGACTCACAGGATTTAATCTCCAAGGATAGTAAATTGTTCCATCAGGAGCTGTGATTTTTATATCTAGATTGTTAACCAAAGCGGGTATTGTACTGTTATTATTTCCTGATTGGTTAAAACCTGCTTGATCTGTCCAACATAATGTTGCACCGATAGGGCTGGAGTTTCCTGCTTCAAAAGTTGTGGTATAGGTATCCCCACTGATTAAAGTTCCTTCTAAAATTTTTGCTTCAGTAGTAGAATTTTGTGAAATTATAAGAGCTGCGTTTAAACAATTCAAAAGCCCCCACCCATAGACGGGATCTGGCCCATTTCTAACAAAATCATCATCGGCAGTATGACAGGCTAATCCTTTTAAAGTTGCTGATTTCATAAAATTACCGCCGTTAAGTGATGCGTAGTACTGTTGTAATAGCACTAAAGATCCCGCCACATTAGGAGCTGCCATTGAAGTTCCAGTAAAATTCCCGTACGCTTCTGTTGATGAACTTATTGGAGATTTGAGTCCAGTTCCATTTCCGGTAATGTCTGGTTTAATGCGTCCATCATCTGAAGGACCTTGACTGCTACTTGAATTGATACTGATAGCTGTTAGTTGGTAATTGGCATTGAAAGAAGGATCTTGTGCATTGGCAACGACTAAATTATTTTTTGAATTTTTTTCTCCAGTGAGTTTGTCATAGCCATCGGTACTCGCATTACTATTTGTGCTGTTTCCATCATTTCCTGCGGATACTACTTGTAGATAGTAAGGATTATTAAAATGAATTTCGTCCCAAAGTATTGAATCCCCCATATAGCATCCTATATACCATTCAGGGAGGTATTCTTCCCCATCTTGGTCAACTGCGGGTACGCCGTAAGAATGATTGGAAATCAACAATCCATTCGTACTTACTTCATCTAAAACTTCGAGGTCATCACTATCCCAAGTGTAAGAAACAATTGTAGATTTTGGTGCCATTCCTTTCGCTTCTGACCAAACGCCTTTTGCTGCAATGGTACCTGCAACATGTGTTCCATGGTCATCATAAAGTTGGTTTATCTCGTAATCTGGGGTGGTTACCCTTATTGCTGAAGTGTTTGGAAAATGTCCTGCAAACTCTATATGGTCAACTAATACATTTTCTTCATCCCAAACTCCTACGACCATTCCTTGCCCTTCAATATCAAGGCCTCCACCTCCTCCATTATGCAAAATAACTGCTCTGGTTGCAATGGCAGCATTTGCGTTATCAGTTGTGATTGTTATAGGTGTTCCATCAATGATATCAACAATTGTATATTTCTTATCTCCAATGTAGTAGTTGCGTTGTGTCCCTGGATTTTGACTCAAGTAGGCATCTATCCGAATCTTTTTTTGGTTGTTATTTTTGTTTATCTTTTCAACTAATGCAGCGTTCTTTTCTTTTAAACTTGCACTAATAATTGTTTCACTTTGTGATTTGGTTTGTCCGTATCCCAAATTTAAACCCGCTCCAATAATTACGATTATTAAAAGATACTTTTTCATTTATTTAATTTGTTGAAATATAAAAAAAAGCCTGTGATTTTCACAGGCTTTTTTTTGTTAATGTTATTTTTTACAATAAAAATTAACAGTATTATTGCTTGGTAAGTGTTGTTTCATAAGGTCCAAAATTATTTGGAAATCCAAAATCACCACTACAAACAATGACTGCTGAACCATAATCATATGAGCTACTATCTATAAAGTGGTAGCTAAAGCCCGCAAGATAAGGGATGCCAAAATTAACTCCGTCATCTACATCTAAAGTTCCGTTTAGTTTAAATGTCATTATAGTTCCTGCTGGATAATAAGTATCAAATCCATCTGAATTTGTAACTAACATAGTGGAAGCTGTAGAATCTCCTTCTACCATTGCTAATTCAACTTGGTAGCTTTCTCCAAAGGCAGCTGCTAATTGTAAACCTGCATTCGTACCACTTGTAAACACTTCACTTACCGTATAAGCACCTTCAAATGCACTGATTGAAGGATTGATCACAATTCTCTGAGATACTGGCTTTGTTTCGCCTTCTAAACCTGCTGTAATACTAGATGAACTTGTACCGGTAAGTACCACATCAAAAACCATTGGTTCTGTCAGAGTTGTTCCATCTAAATCTGTAAGATTTAAAGAAATCATAGCTAAGTATGTGTATTCAAATCCAGTATCGTTGTCAGGACCAGCATAGCTTGTTTTTCCAGCTGGTGCCACGATAGCTCCTGTGTTAGAAAATACATTGTTAGGGTCTGCACCCGATACACTTTGTAAAGCATAGTTGATCGTCAAATCAGAACTGGTTGTTGGTACTTGGATGTTTACATCCAAGTCGATTGTTCCTAAAGCACCTTGGAATACTCCAATTACAGCAGGATTGGTAGTCAGAAACTGAACCCAACCTCTTTCTTCTTGAGCTGCGTAGCCTAAATCGTCACCACTTCCGCTATCACAAGATATTGTCAGTGTGAGGACGAGTAGTAAACTAATTGATTTTATTATATTTTTCATATTTTTTAATTTATTTGGTTAATTTATGGGTTCACACAGAATTCTGTTGATTCTGATGAGCCCCAATTTCCTTCGCCATTAGCAACATTAATAATTGAACAGTCTAAAGAATAGCTTCCGGTAGTAACACCATCGAATTGACCATCTCCATATGAATCGTAAATGTTGAATGTATAACATCCATCATCTAAGTACATTGAATCAATACCATAGGTTGTTGAAGGCTCAGAAATAAGACCACCACCACTAATATTAGCGTATGTACCACCTTCAAACATAACGTCTCCTGTAGCATCTACAATTTCCCATGTTCTTTCGCTAGACCAACTGTCTTCATTCATAGTCAATACAAAATCATTACAAATCAAGTATTTGTTGTAGTTAATAGTCGTTGTTTTAGAACCTACAGCAGCATCTCCTTCAGGTAACACTAACTCTAATACTAATGTGTAAGCTACACTTTCTGCAAGGTTGGTGTCTACAAAAGTCACAGTCAGAGTTCCATTGTAAGAATCTGCGGGTATTGTAATAGTTCCTATTGAGTAATCTCCTATAGCCCCTGTAGATGATGCATCCACTACAACATCATAGCTTCTTGCCGATGATGAAGTTGTTGTTGCTTGTACCCCTATAGTAGCTGTAGCACCTTCAGGTCGCACAGCAACTGAGGAAGAAGCTGTTGTAAATCCAACCCCAGTTTGTCCATCGTTATCATAAACATTGTCTATGTTCGCATCGTATTGTTCACAAGCCATAAAGCTTCCAAAAACAAAAAGAGCAGTTAATATTCTAAATTTTTTCATAATTATATTTTTTTTTAATTAATAACCATCGTTTTGATCAACCCCGCTGTTTGCAGTTGTTTCACTTAAAGGAATTGGTAATGTAAATCTGTAATCAGTTTTCGGTAAGGTACAATCTGCTAAGTTTTCACATTCTTTAGCATCTCTATCGATTTTACCTTCTTCTAGTTCTGCCCTGGATCCTAAACGTTTTAAATCCACCCATCTGTGACCTTCAAATAAAAGCTCCAAACGTCTTTCGTCAAGAATTCCTTTAAATGCCTCTTCTTGAGTGTTAAATGAATATTCAGATTGTGCTGATCCATATCGTGCATCTCTTAATTGATTAAGTAAGATTGCAGCTCCTGGAAGATCTCCTGCATCGGCAGCAGCTTCCGCTCGGATCAATAACATTTCAGAAGCTCTGAAAACTTTAAGATCATTTAAAAGTGGTTGCGTTCCTCCAGGATATTTAAAAACTAATAACATATCATCGTTAAGATAATTATCATTAGTTTCGTATGTAGGATCTATAGTTGATTCTGCAATGTTTAAGTTTCTACTTAAACGTACATCATCTGTTCCATCTAAGATGTTAAATACTGCACGACTCATTTCCATAAATGGACCTCCACTTGCAGTGGCATCGATAAAAGCAAATAAGCTACCAACCCATCCACCGCCTTCAGTTCCTTGTCCATCATAAGAATCTCCGATGGATCTTTCTAGGCTAAATATAACTTCAGTGAAATCACTGTCTTCAAACATTGCGGTGTATTCTTCTTGTGTAGCAATAGAATAGTTTGCTAATAAAGACTCAGCATAGCCATCAGCGACTGAGTATTGTCCTCTGTATGCAGCCATTCTAGCTCTTAGTGCTGTTACAAAATCAGCTCCCATAAAGGTAACCCCCTCGGATGCATTAATTAAACTTGATGCCATATCTAAATCGGCATTGATTGCCGTGTAGAATTCACCATTAGTACTTCTTGGTCTTGGTTCAAATATGTCTACTGCAGGACTGGTTACAAGTAATCCAGCTAATGCTGAGTCATCTGTGTAGTCAGGTGAGAAGTATGTAAGTATTTGGAAGTGAGCAAAAGCTCGAATCGCATGTGCTTGTCCTAATACGTTGTCATATTCGTCTTGGTCTTCTGTAGAATCAATTGATGGAGCAGCTTGAATAACTCTGTTGGCCATTCCTATTGCACCATAATTAGACCCCCATATTCGAGAGACATAGGCGTTTGAACTGTTAATATTAAAGTTCTGTTCGTCATTGTTTTGACCTCCGTTGTCTTTTCCTCTGTGGCTTTCATCTGTCATCGCTGCTGTCAGTCCAATTTCACCAGTAGTATCTAGGAAATTGTAAGCACCTAATAGACCAGCTCTTAAGTCTGAAACACTTTGAAAGGCATTTTCTGCGCCCAATCGACCCGGTTGTTCGATTTCAATGGCATCATTACAGCTTACGATTGATAGCATCAAACAAGCATAAATGAATTTAAATATATTTTTCATGTTTTTATGTTTTTAAGTTATAGTATTAAAATCCAAATTCAAGTCCTACAGAAAAAGTCTTTGGAGTTGGATAACCCCATTGAGATGATCCTGTACCTTCAGCATCAAATCCTCTCCATTTGGAAAACGTTAGTAAGTTTTCACCACCAACAAATGCTCTTATGTATGAGAATCCTGTTTTGTCTAGGATTACTTTAGGGATGTTGTATCCTAATTGGATAAAACGAAGTCTTAAGTAATCTGCTTCTCTTAAATCTCTGTCTGAGAACGACTGGTCTGCTAAGTTAGAAGCATTAAGTGATGGTACATTTGTAATATCACCAGGCTGTTGCCAAGCATTTAAAATATCTCTAGAGTGTCTGAATTGTCCAATATTTTGTGGATCCATGAAGTTGTTGTAATCAAAGTCATATCGATCTACCCCAATTGCATAGTTAAATTGTGTTGTGATGAAGAAGTTTTTAAAGTCAGCATCGAAACCAAAACTACCTTGGTAATCTGGATATATGTTTAATCCTGTTGCACGTTGATCTGTTTCTACTAAGTTTTCAGTAATATCACCATTAATATCTTCGAACAATAAGTTTCCGTTTGCTGGATTTACTCCTACAAATGGTGCAGCATAGTATTCACCAATTACACCTCCAACTCTAAGTCCGTAAGGAATGTCTCCACCAGAACCTAGGCTGATGACTTCTTGCTCGTTGTAGTTTCCAACAAAGTTAAGCGTTACATTAAGACCGTTTTGCTTTTGAGACTTTAAGATGTCATAGTGTAATTCTATATCATACCCAGAATTTTGTAACTCTCCAACATTAGCACTAATTGATGTTTGAGATCCATTAAGTGCTGGAGATATTGGAGTAGGGAAGAATAAATCTTCGGTATTTTTCTTGTAAACATCAAAACTACCACGAACTCTGTTAAATAAAGAAAAATCAACACCTACGTTTGCTTGCACTACTGTTTCCCATTTTAAATTATTGTTTCCAATTTGTCCAAATGAAAGACCGTTGACACCGCCGTACTGCCCACCAGTTACAAATAAATCTCTAGTTAAATCAGCAGCTCCAAAAGGTGCAAATGCTCCACCAGAATCAACAATACGTTGGTTTCCTGCAGTTCCGTAAGAAGCTCTAAGTTTTAGACTGTTTACAAATTCTACATTTTCCATGAAGTTAGAAACATTCAATCGCCCCGAAACAGACCAGAATGTACCCCATTTGTTAGAGTCAGCAAATCGGTAAGAAGCATCTCGTCTAATAGTGGCAGAAACTCCGTAAGTTTTGTCATAATCATAATCTGCATAGGCGAAGTATGAGAATAAACCTGCATTTTGAATATTTGCAGATGCGGTATCCACAAAGTTATCATTGGCAGCATTATCATCTACGAAAGCTGCACCATCACCAGGATAAAATGTAGCTGGGTCAAACCCTTCTTGCCTTACACCAAAGCTTCTCCAGTGCGCTTTAAAGTACTCTGTAAAAAGCGATACTTCTAAGCTGTGTTTTTCAGCAAATGTATTTGTATAACTTAATGAGTTGTTAAAATTTAGGAAGATAGATCTGTTAGAATTTTGATCTGAAAATCCAGGAGTTACGTTTCCTGTTTCAGCAAATAATTGAGCATTAAAAGAGGTTGGAGCCTCTACTCTTAGTAATTGTTCGTCTGTGAAATCGGCACCGAATCTACTGTTAAAAGTAATATTGTCTGTGATGTCATAGCTCGCTTTAAGACTTGCAATGACTTTAATTTCATCTTCACGTCTTGTGTAAGTTTCTAAACGATCTAGCAACATTAGAGGTGTGTTTGCAAAATTCACGGGGATGTTAGCTCCTTCTCCAGAAATATAAGAACTCGGAGAGATGTAAGGAACACTCATGTTTGCACCAAGTGCAAAATTTCTGTTAATAGCTCCTGAGCCAATGGAGTTTGCTTCGTCACTTTCAGAGTAGTTGATTGATAAAGCAGTGGAGTATCTAAATTTTCCGCTATTAGATTTACCGTTGATGTTGTTTCTGAAGTTGAAACGCTTTAATGTACTGGCTCTTTTCAAAATACCTTGTTGATCTTGAAATCCTAAAGATGTAAATGAATTTAGGTTTTTACCCCCTGAAGATAAGCTGATAGTATGGCTCTGGGTTAGTGCAGTTCCAAAGAATACATCTAACCAGTCAGTGTTTACTTGAGATGCACGCTCTTCTAACTCAACATCAGAGAGCGTTGCTCCAAATCCAGCACCAAAATCTTTTTCTAATTGAAGTTGCTCTCTAGAGTTCATTAGGTTGTAATTGTTTCCTTGTAAGTTAGAGAAACTTGTTAAGCCACTGTAAGTCACTTTTAAACCTGTTTCATACGCTCCAACTTTGGTATTAATGATGATTACACCATTTGCCCCTCTGTTACCATAAATTGCTGTTGCACCTGCATCTTTAAGAACAGATAATGAAGCAATATCATTTGGATTTAAACTTCTAAAGTTATCTTCATCTACTGGTACACCATCAATAATAAATAATGGTTCTGTATTACCAGAAATAGAAGAGACCCCTCTTAAGTTAATTAAACTGTTTCCTCCAGGTTGTCCATTTCCTGTTGTAATGTTAAGACCTGCTACTTGTCCTTGAAGAGTTTGAACAAAAGAAGCATTTGGCCTTGACTCAATGGTTTGAGCAGTTACTGTAGTTGATGCAATGTTGGAAGTTGCTTTAGAAGTTGTTCTAAAAGCTTGTACTACCACTTCATCTAAGTTAGTATCTGTAACTAAAACTACGTTAATTGTGTTACTTGCTCCAACAGTTTGTGATTGGGTAGCATATCCTATGTAGCTAAAAGCGAGTACGTCACCAACGTTAGCATTAATAGAATAATTCCCATCAAAATCAGTTGAAACTCCAGATGTAGTTCCATCTATAACAACAGTTGCACCAGGTAATGGCAGTCCGTTATTATCAGAAACATTTCCTGAAACTTTCTTTTCTTGTGCAAATGAAATTTGCACAACTAACGCTAACATTAGCATTAGTATTCCACTAAACTTTGTTTTCATTTTTGTTATTTATTTAAATTAGTCCTCGCAAAAGTGACAATTATAAGTCAAATAAGCAACTTTTTGTTTATAAATGTTATTAATTTGTTAAACATTTTTAGCTAAACATTGTAATAATAATGAATTATGTTTATAAATGTTTATTTTATTTTAAACTAAATGTTAAGGTAATTTATGTTAATAATTATATGCTAATGTTATAAATTAAAAAACCACCCGTGTGGGTGGTTTAGAGTGTTTTTTTTAAATCAAAGTTGATTTGAATTTCTTTTAAGTTTAAACTTTAACACAAAAAAACCCCGCATTGCGGGGTTTTTAGAATTTTTTAGAATTTTGTTTTTATAAAGGAGTAACGTTGTAATTATAACCTCCTACAACGTCCAATGTTGCAATTGCTTGTAACCCACTACTACTGTCCGTGGTGTAGCCATTATGAATAATCGTTGTCTCAGTCTCTGGGAAATATTCTTGGCTTATATTCAGTGAAATTGGCAAGGGTTGACCTGTGTTTAAAGTTGAAAACGGATTGTCGTAAAGATCCACAACAAGGAAGTAGCTTCCATCAGCAAGACCACTTAACGACAATCCGTTTTCATCAGAAACCGTTCCTGAAATTGTTCTCTGTTGTGCAAAGGTTAGTTGCACAATTAACGCCATAAATAGCGTTAAGGTCAATGTAAATTTGGTTTTCATTCTTTCAATTATTTTGAATTAGTCTATCCAAAAGTCTTAATAATAAGTTAATAAAAAAAAATAAACCCCTTATATTTTAACATTTATTTAACAATTTGTTTTTCATCTAAGATGTTATGATGAATCATAAATATGAAAGTTGTGGTTGCCCTAAGTCGGTTTTGTAATCAGAAAACGCAAAAATCTAAGGCATAAAAAAACCTCTATACAATGGTTTTTGGGATCATGTCAATAGAATTATAAAAATGATGCTTAAGAAATTGCTTTAGAAAGTAGCTCTCAAGCTTAAGTGTATTTTAGAGTCTGAGAATTTGAAGGTTTGATTCTCTACTTGTCCATTTGCTAAATTAAATTTTAAGAGTCCAGCATCCGTAAGGAGTCCAAATCCAAAGCCAAATCCATAGAGTTTTTGATCCGATACAATGGGTGTTTCAAAATATCCTGCATCTATTATAGTGTGGACGTAGAGTGATGGGCTTAGTTGGTAGCGGTATTCAGAAGCCAAAACTCCAAGTCTAGATGCATTGATGCTATTTTCTTCAAATCCTCTTATAGAGTTTATACCTCCAAATCGGATGAGTTCGTTGAATAAATAGGTATCCGAATCAATTCCCTGTACTTGTAATTGGATGTAAAAACTATTCTTGGGATTCAAGTTAAATACTTTGGACGTTTTTAATAAATAATGCAATTGGTTTGTTTTTTCGTTCATGATTTTTCGTTTGGATTTAGATAAACGAAATTCTATGGCGCTGCTTACAGGAACTAATAAGTTTTGAGGTGTACGTTGTTGATAGGTGTATTTAAGCTCATAGGCATTGGTTTTATAATCACTGACGTTGCTGGTCGTTTCTGGCAATAAAGCATTCGACTGGGTAGATCGAATTCCTAAAAACACTTTTTGCTTTGGATTGATCTGATAATACACACTCGCAGCTTGTTCGGCGGTAGTGAACGTGCTGTCTTTTTTAACAATATTCAATTCGAGTTCACTCCCAATAGGAGTTTTAAACAAGTAGGGAAGAGTGAGCTGTGCTTCAAATGTTTTAAGATCATTTTCATCACTTCTATAATTAAGTCGAAAGGATTCCCCAAAATTCAAATTATTAATCAAGTTTAGGTTGAGGTAGCCATTGAGTTCCAAACCTCCTGAAGTTTCATCCGAACCAAACCCTAAAAATCCATCAAAACGATTGCTTTTTGTTTTTTCTAAATTTAAATAGACACGGGTGGTGTCTTGAGTAAAGAGCACTTCTGCAGGTCGAATTTGTTTGGCAAACAAGAGTTGGTTTATAGCTTCGGTTTTGGATTGAATTGCTTTGAGATCGAAAGGTGTATTTGTTTTTATTCCGAGATAATGCTTAATGAACGAACGCGGAAACTTTTCATACCCTTTAATTTCAACAGATTGAAGTTGTCGAGCTTGCTTAGTTTCTACGACTAAATCTGCTCTGAGTGTGGATTTCCCAATAGGTGAGATTCGTTTTAATGAAATGGACGCAAAGGGATAACTTTTAGCGGTTAAAAATTCAGTAAGAGAATTCAGTAAGGGTTTTAGTGTTATGATTTCAGCCTTATAATAAGGGGTGCTTTCAAGATCTTTAACGCCATCCATTTCTAAAAGTTCAAACACGGATTTATTTGCATAGAGTTGTATAGACTCATATTTTGGACCTAGTGAGAGTTTCGCAACGAGTAAAGGGGGCGTTTGAGAAATTTCAAGAAGTTGTGCTTCGATATACCCACGTATGTACAGTTGGTCTTTAAAAAGAGAGACCTCCGTTTGTAAATCGTCAAAGTTATCAAAGGTCTTTGGGTATCCTATAGAGTTGATTATATTTGTTTCAATGGAGTCCTTGCTAATAATTTTCAATTGGAGCTCTTGGGCAGTGCTCAAACTAAAAACTCCAAATACACATAAAACCTTAAGAAATAAGTTCAATTGATGCGCCACATTTATGATTTCCATGTAAATCTAACGTAAAAAGGGTTCTAAATATTCAAACGAATGAAAAAAACGTAAATATTTTAAAATTATAGGGTTATGATTTGAATAATTCATTTTAATGTTTACCTTTGCAGCCCTCTAAGAAGAGGATTTTAAAAAAACAGTATATATAATATGCCAACAATTTCACAATTAGTAAGAAAAGGAAGAGCCAAAATAACTAAGAAGAGTAAATCGGCTGCTTTAGATTCTTGTCCTCAGCGACGTGGTGTGTGTACGCGTGTTTACACGACGACTCCAAAAAAACCAAACTCAGCAATGCGTAAAGTAGCAAGAGTTCGGTTGACAAATGGAAACGAAGTCAACGCATACATCGGTGGTGAAGGACATAATTTACAGGAGCACTCGATAGTATTAGTTAGAGGTGGAAGGGTAAAAGATTTACCAGGAGTTAGATACCACATTGTACGTGGGGCTTTAGACACCGCAGGTGTTTCAGGTCGTACACAACGTAGATCTAAATATGGTGCTAAACGCCCTAAAAAATAATTATTTTTAATTAAGAAGACATGAGAAAAAAACAGGCGAAAAAAAGACCGCTGTTGCCAGATCCTAAATTTAACGATCAGTTGGTAACACGTTTCGTTAACATGATGATGTGGGATGGCAAAAAGTCAACCGCATTTAAAATTTTTTATGATGCGATTGAAATCGTTGATGAAAAGAAAACGGACGAAGAAAAAACAGCTTTAGAAATCTGGAAAGATGCTCTATCTAATGTGATGCCACACGTAGAAGTACGTAGCCGTCGTGTTGGAGGTGCAACCTTTCAAATTCCAATGCAAATACGACCAGATCGTAAAATATCAACTGCGATGAAGTGGTTGATTAGTTTTTCAAGAAAACGTAATGAAAAATCTATGGCTTTAAAGCTAGCTTCTGAAATTTTAGCAGCTGCTAAAGAAGAAGGTGCTGCCGTTAAAAAACGTACAGACACGCACAAGATGGCTGAAGCGAATAAAGCATTCTCACACTTTAGATTCTAATTAGAAATGGCAAGAGATTTAAGATTTACAAGAAATATTGGTATTGCAGCTCATATTGATGCTGGAAAAACCACGACTACCGAACGCGTCCTTTATTATACAGGTGTTTCACACAAAATTGGAGAAGTACATGATGGTGCTGCAACAATGGATTGGATGGAGCAAGAGCAAGAACGTGGGATTACTATCACTTCTGCAGCGACAACCTGTGAGTGGAAATTCCCAATTGAAAATGGGGAGCCAACACCAGAAACCAAAGGATATCACTTTAATATTATTGACACTCCTGGCCACGTAGATTTTACTGTTGAGGTAAATAGATCGCTTCGTGTTCTTGATGGATTGGTATTTTTATTTAGTGCAGTTGATGGTGTTGAACCACAATCTGAAACGAACTGGAGATTGGCAGACAACTATAAAGTACCTAGAATTGGTTTCGTTAACAAAATGGACCGTCAAGGATCAGACTTTTTAGGAGTATGTCAGCAAGTAAAAGACATGTTAAAATCAAATGCGGTGCCAATCGTTCTTAATATTGGTGACGAAGAGGATTTTAAAGGTGTGATTGATTTAGTAAAAAACCGTGCTATTGTATGGCATGACAAAACTCAAGGAGCAACTTTCGATGTGATCGAAATCCCTGAGGATATGAAAGAAGAAGCTCGTAAATACCGTGCACTCTTAATTGAAGAAGTAGCAAGTTATGACGAGGATCTCTTAGAAAAATTCATGGAAGATGAAGATTCTATTACAGAAGAAGAAGTGCATAAAGCATTGAGAGCAGCTGTAATGGATATGGCCATCATTCCTATGATTTGCGGGTCTGCATTCAAAAATAAAGGTGTTCAGTTTCTGTTAGATGCTGTATGTCGTTATTTACCTGCACCTACAGACAAAGAAGGAATTGTAGGTGTGAATCCAGATACAGAATCAGAAGAACTACGTAAGCCAGACGTAAAAGAGCCGTTTGCGGCACTTGCATTTAAAATTGCTACCGATCCTTTTGTTGGTCGTTTAGCATTTTTTAGAGCCTACTCTGGTCGTTTAGATGCTGGATCTTACGTTTTGAATAACCGTTCTGGGAAAAAAGAACGTATTTCACGTATTTACCAAATGCATGCAAACAAGCAAAATGCAATTGATTTTATAGAAGCTGGAGATATTGGAGCTGCTGTTGGATTTAAATCCATCAAAACAGGAGATACATTATCAGATGAAAAGCACCCTATCGTTTTGGAGTCTATGGACTTTCCGGATCCCGTAATTGGTATCGCAGTGGAGCCTAAAACCAAAGCAGATGTGGATAAATTAGGGATCGGACTTGCTAAATTGGCTGAAGAAGATCCAACCTTTACTGTGCGTTCTGATGAATCTTCAGGGCAAACAATTATATCGGGAATGGGTGAGCTTCACTTAGATGTAATTGTAGATCGTTTACGTCGTGAATTTAAAGTCGAAGTAAATCAAGGTCAACCTCAAGTTGAATACAAAGAAGCAATTACTCAAACAGCTGACCACAGAGAAGTTTACAAGAAACAATCTGGTGGACGTGGAAAATTTGCAGATATCGCATTTACAATTGAGCCTGCAGACGAAGGTGTTGTAGGACTTCAGTTTATTTCTACTATCAAAGGTGGAAATGTTCCAAAAGAATTCATTCCTTCTATTGAAAAAGGTTTCAAAATGGCAATGGTCAATGGACCTCTTGCTGGTTATGAAGTGGATGCTGTAAAAGTTACTTTAAAAGATGGGTCATACCACGATGTGGATTCGGATCAACTTTCTTTTGAATTAGCCGCGAAGCTAGGGTTTAAAAACTCAGCCAAAGCAGCCAAAGCAGTCATCATGGAACCAATCATGAAATTAGAAGTTATTACTCCTGAAGAAAATATGGGAGATATTGTAGGAGACCTTAACCGTCGTCGTGGGCAAGTAAGTGACATGGGCGATAGAGCAGGAGCAAAAACTGTAAAAGCTACAGTGCCTCTTTCAGAAATGTTTGGTTATGTAACAACCTTAAGAACGCTGTCATCAGGTCGTGCAACTTCCACTATGGAATTTTCACACTATGCTGAAACGCCTTCAAACATTTCAGAAGAAGTTATTAAAGAAGCTAAAGGAGTCCAATCTTAAAAGTTAAGAACATGAGTCAAAAAATCAGAATAAAATTAAAGTCTTACGATCATAACTTAGTAGATAAGTCTGCTGATAAGATTGTAAAAACCGTAAAAAATACAGGTGCTATTGTAACGGGTCCAATTCCATTACCAACACACAAAAAACTTTTTACTGTACTACGTTCTCCACACGTTAATAAAAAATCGAGAGAACAATTTCAATTAAGCTCTTATAAAAGACTGTTAGATATTTATAGTTCATCCTCCAAAACAATTGATGCTTTGATGAAACTTGAATTGCCTAGCGGTGTAGAAGTAGAGATTAAAGTGTAATTATATTACACAACCCTCTAAAATAATTTAAGTTCTCTTAAAAGAGTAATTTTTTAATTATACAAAACGAAACCATCAAATTTTAATTTGATGGTTTTTTTATCCCCTTATTTTAGAATGTTTTAACCAAATATATCTAAATCATCAGTAAAGAGGTCTGTTATGTGAAAATAAGTTTCAAATAATTTAGGTAGATAGATTAAATTTATCTAAATTTGCAGCTCGAAAAACAGAGAACACCTTCGTGTTTGTTGAAATACTCACTGAAAATCAGTGATTTACATGTCCTAAGCTTAGTGCGAGGGAAAAACGGAAAAAGTACAATTCAGGGTTGAAATGTGTTTTGACCCTTTGTTTTTGGAATAAAATAAGAAAGAGTTAATAAATAAATAAATAAATATGTCTGGGTTAATAGGAAAAAAAATCGGAATGACCAGCATCTTCGACGCGAATGGTAAAAATATGCCATGTACCGTTTTAGAAGTTGGGCCATGCGTTGTTACCCAAGTCAGAACCGAAGAAGTTGATGGCTATTCAGCCCTTCAACTAGGTTTCGATGACAAGACAGAGAAAAGTGCTACAAAAGCTGACTTAGGTCATGCCAAAAAAGCAGGTACTTCTGTTAAGAGAAAAGTCGCGGAATTTAAAGGATTTGATGAGGAGTACAAATTAGGAGATACCATAACAGTAGAACATTTTGTCGAAGGCGAATTTGTTGATGTTTCTGGAACTTCAAAAGGTAAAGGATTTCAAGGGGTTGTAAAACGTCATGGATTTGCGGGTGTAGGTCAAGCGACTCACGGTCAGCATAACCGATTACGTGCGCCAGGATCTATTGGTGCGGCTTCGTATCCAGCTCGAGTTTTCAAAGGAATGAAAATGGCGGGACGTATGGGAACCGACACAGTAAAAGTTCAAAATTTAAGAGTTTTAAAAGTAGTAACTGAAAAAAATCTACTCGTGATCAAAGGATGTGTTCCTGGTCCTAAAAACGCTTATGTAATCATTCAGAAATAATGAAAGTAGCAGTTTTAGATTTAAACGGAAAAGATACAGGTAGAAAGGCAGACCTTTCTAACGATGTATTTGCTATAGAACCAAATAACCACGCGGTTTATCTTGATGTTAAGCAATATCTTGCGAACCAACGTCAAGGAACACACAAGTCAAAAGAAAGAGCTGAGATTTCGGGAAGTACTCGTAAAATCAAAAAGCAAAAAGGAACTGGTACAGCCCGTGCGGGTAGTATCAAGTCTGGTGTTTTTAGAGGTGGTGGTCGTATGTTCGGTCCAAGACCAAGAAACTATAGCTTTAAATTAAATAAAAATGTAAAGCGTTTGGCAAGAAAGTCGGCTTTTACAATTAAAGCTTCTGAAAAATCAATTACGGTTGTAGAGGACTTTACATTTGATACCCCAAAAACAAAGAATTTTACGGCGGTTTTAAAGGCCTTAAACCTTGACAGCAAAAAGTCTTTATTTGTCTTGGGCAGCTCAAATAATAATGTATATTTGTCCTCGCGTAATTTAAAGGGTTCTGAGGTCTTAATAGACTCAGAAATAAGTACTTACAAAATTTTAAACGCGAATCAAGTCGTGCTTTTTGAAAGTGCTATAAAAAATATTGAAACGAATTTAAGTAAATAAGAAAACCATGAGTATCTTAATTAAACCAATAATCACAGAGAAAGCAACCCTAGCGAGCGAGTTGAGAAACTGCTTCAGTTTTCAGGTGAATACAAAGGCGAACAAGGTAGAAATCAAAAAAGCAGTGGAAGCTGCTTACGGTGTTTCTGTTGAAAAAGTTCGTACAATAAATGTCCGTCCAGATCGAAAAACCAAGTTTACAAAAACTGGGATTCAACATGGTAAAACAAATGCTGTTAAAAAAGCACTTGTACAACTGGCGGAAGGTGAAACGATTGATTTATACGCTAATATCTAATTAGACAAACATGTCAGTAAGAAAATTAAAACCAATCACCCCAGGACAGCGATTTAGAGTAGTAAACGGTTATGACGCCATTACTACTGATAAGCCGGAGAAGAGTTTATTAGCTCCGAAAAAACGTTCAGGTGGTAGAAACAGTCAAGGAAAAATGACCATGCGCTATATCGGTGGCGGTCATAAGAAAAGGTATCGTATCATTGATTTCAAAAGAGAAAAAGCTGGAATTCCAGCCGAAGTGAAATCTATTGAATACGATCCAAACAGAACAGCATTTATTGCGCTTCTGAATTATCAAGACGGAGAAAAACGTTACATCATTGCACAAAACGGTCTTCAAGTAGGACAAAAGTTAGTGTCAGGTGCAGATGTTGCTCCCGAAATTGGGAATTCAATGCCTTTAAGTCAAATTCCATTAGGAACCATCATTTCTTGTATCGAGCTTCGTCCGGGACAAGGAGCTGTTATGGCACGTAGTGCTGGTGCCTTTGCACAATTAATGGCAAGAGACGGTAAGTTTGCTACGGTAAAGTTACCATCTGGTGAAACACGTTTACTATTGTTAGATTGTAACGCTACTATTGGTGTTGTCTCTAACTCGGATCACCAATTATTGGTGTCAGGTAAAGCAGGTAGAAGCCGTTGGTTAGGAAGACGTCCAAGAACAAGACCAGTTGTTATGAATCCAGTCGATCACCCAATGGGTGGTGGTGAAGGAAAATCTTCAGGTGGACATCCACGTTCAAGAAACGGTATTCCTGCTAAAGGATTTAGAACCCGTTCTAAGACCAAAGCGAGTAATAAGTACATCATAGAACGTAGAAAGAAATAATAAGACATGGCAAGATCATTAAAAAAAGGACCTTTCGTTCATTATAAATTAGAGAAAAAAGTGGCTGCTAATGTAGAGTCCAATAAAAAAACCGTTATCAAAACCTGGTCTAGAGCCAGTATGATTACTCCGGATTTTGTTGGACAAACAATTGCAGTGCATAACGGCCGACAATTTGTACCAGTATATGTTACTGAAAACATGGTAGGTCATAAACTAGGAGAATTTTCACCAACACGTTCATTCCGTGGACATGCAGGTGCTAAAAATAAAGGTAAAAAATAAGAGCTATGGGAAGTCGTAAAAAACAAATGGCAGACGCTATTAAAGCTGGGAAAAAGCAAATTGCTTTTGCAAAGCTTAATAACTGTCCTACGTCACCAAGAAAAATGCGCTTAGTAGCTGATTTAGTAAGAGGCGAAAAGGTAGAAAAGGCACTTAACGTTTTGAGATTTAGTTCCAAAGAAGCGTCTCGTCGTTTAGAAAAATTAGTTCTATCGGCAGTTGCTAACTGGCAATCTAAAAACGAGGATGCAAATATTGAAGATGCAGATCTCTTTGTAAAAGAAATCACAGTTGATGGAGGTTCTATGTTAAAGAGACTTCGTCCAGCACCTCAAGGTCGTGCACACAGAATTAGAAAAAGATCCAATCACGTTACAGTCGTTCTTGGAGCTAAAAATAACACACAAAGCAATTAATAAATGGGACAGAAGACAAATCCAATAGGAAATCGCCTTGGAATCATCAGAGGATGGGAATCTAACTGGTATGGAGGTAACGATTACGGAGACAAGCTTGCTGAAGATGATAAGATCAGAAAGTACATCTTTGTTCGTTTAGCAAAAGCTAGTGTATCTAGAGTGATTATCGAAAGAACTCTTAAACTTGTAACCGTTACTATCACAACGGCTCGTCCTGGTATCATTATTGGTAAAGGCGGTCAAGAGGTAGACAAGTTAAAAGAAGAATTAAGAAAACTCACCAATAAAGAAGTTCAATTAAACATCTTTGAAATTAAGCGTCCTGAATTAGATGCATTTTTAGTAGCAACGAGTGTCGCTCGTCAAATTGAAAATCGTATTTCTTACAAACGTGCAATCAAAATGGCTATTCAAGCCACGATGCGAATGAACTCTGAAGGAATTAAGATTCAAATTAGTGGTCGTTTAAATGGAGCTGAAATGGCACGTAGCGAACACTATAAAGATGGAAGAATTCCTTTATCAACATTCAGAGCTGACATAGACTATGCTTTAGTTGAAGCCCATACTACTTACGGAAGATTAGGTATTAAAGTATGGATTATGAAAGGTGAAGTATATGGAAAACGTGAGCTATCTCCTTTAGTAGGTCTTTCAAAAGGACAAGACAAAGGGAACCGCTCATCGAATTCAAAAGGTCGCCGTAGAAAGTAATTTTTTATAAATTAAAAGAAAATGTTACAACCAAAAAGAACAAAATTTCGTAAAGTCCAAAAAGGACGCATGAAAGGAAACTCCGAGAGAGGACACCAACTTTCTAACGGAATGTTTGGTATAAAATCATTAGATTCAAATTTTTTGACTTCACGTCAAATTGAAGCTGCTCGTATTGCTGCAACACGCCATATGAAAAGAGAAGGTCAGTTATGGATTAAAATATTTCCAGACAAACCAATTACAAAAAAGCCGCTTGAAGTACGTATGGGTAAAGGAAAAGGTGCCGTTGAGTATTGGGCAGCTGTTGTGAAACCTGGAAGAATTTTATTTGAAGTTGGTGGTGTGCCAATAGACGTTGCTAAAGAAGCATTGCGTTTAGCGGCTCAGAAATTACCAGTTAAAACCAAATTTGTAATCGCTAGAGACTACGAAGCTTAATTTTATTGATATTATGAAACAATCTGAAATTAAAGAACTATCGACAGCTGAGTTACAAGAGAAACTTAGTGATACGAAAAAGACTTACGCGGATCTGAAAATGACCCACGCAATATCACCACTCGAAAACCCAATCCAATTACGGTCTGTAAGACGATCTGTAGCACGGTTGGCAACGGAGTTAACTAAAAGAGAAGTGCAATAATTGTATTCTGCTGAAAGATGGAAAAAAGAAATTTAAGAAAAGAACGTATAGGCGTTGTTACAAGTAACAAAATGATGAAATCAATCGTGGTTTCTGAAGTGAAAAAAGTAAAACATCCTATGTATGGAAAGTTCGTGCTAAAGACTAAAAAGTATGTAGCACATGACGAGCAAAACGACTGTAACGAAGGAGATACCGTAAGGATCATGGAAACAAGACCCTTAAGTAAATCTAAATGTTGGAGACTAGTAGAAATCATTGATAGAGCTAAATAATTATGGTACAACAAGAATCAAGATTAAAAGTAGCTGATAACACTGGAGCAAAAGAGGTGTTAACCATCCGTGTTCTAGGAGGTACGAAGCGTAGATATGCATCCCTTGGTGACAAAATAGTTGTGACTATTAAAGATGCTACACCAAACGGAAGTATAAAAAAAGGAGCAGTTTCAACAGCTGTAGTGGTAAGAACAGTAAAAGAAGTTAGACGTCCTGATGGATCTTATATTAGATTTGATGACAATGCTTGTGTTCTTTTAAACCCTACTGGTGAAATGAGAGGAACTCGTGTTTTTGGACCTGTAGCAAGAGAACTTCGTGATAAGTCATTCATGAAGATTGTGTCATTAGCACCTGAAGTGCTTTAATTTAAGAAATATGGGAAAGCTAAAGATTAAAACAGGAGATACCGTAAGAGTTATTGCTGGAGACCATAAAGGTTCTGAAGGTAAAGTGATTAAGGTATTGATAGATAAAAACAAAGCGATCGTTGAAGGGGTAAACATGGTAAAAAAACACATGAAGCCTAGTGCTCAAAGCCCTCAAGGTGGCATCGTTGAAAAAGAAGCATTAATCCAAATATCAAACTTATCTTTGTTAACTGCAAAAGGCGAAACAACTAGAGTTGGGTATAAAATGGAAAATGGTAAGAAAGTAAGATTTTCAAAAAAATCTAACGAAGTAATTTAAGAATTATGGGATACATTCCAAGATTAAAACAAGAGTATAAAGACAGAGTAGTGTCGGCTCTTACAGAAGAATTCGGATATAAAAACGTAATGCAAGTTCCAAAACTGCAAAAGATAGTCATATCTAAAGGGGTTGGTGCTGCTGTTTCAGATAAAAAATTAATTGACTACGCAATAGAGGAAATTACTAAAATATCTGGACAAAAAGCAGTTGCAACGATCTCTAAGAAAGATGTTGCAACCTTTAAACTACGTAAAGGAATGCCAATTGGTGTTAAAGTAACTTTACGTGGTGAAAAAATGTATGAGTTTTTAGACCGTTTAGTAACTTCTGCACTTCCACGTGTTAGAGATTTCAATGGAATCAAAGCAACTGGATTTGACGGTAGAGGTAACTATAATTTAGGAGTTACGGAACAAATTATTTTTCCTGAAATAGATATTGATAAAGTCAATAAAATTTCGGGAATGGATATCACATTTGTGACGGACGCCGATACAGATAAAGAAGCAAAATCATTATTAACAGAATTAGGGGTCCCTTTTAAAAAGAATTAAGCTATGGCTAAAGAATCAATGAAAGCCCGTGAGGTAAAAAGAGCAAAAATAGTTGCTAAATATGCTGAAAAACGCAAAGCGTTAAAAGAGGCAGGTGATTATCAAGGATTGCAAAAGCTTCCTGTAAATGCTTCGCCAATTCGTATGCATAATAGATGCAAACTAACTGGACGTCCAAAAGGATATATGCGCCAGTTTGGAATCTCAAGAGTGATGTTTAGAGAAATGGCAAACAACGGATTAATACCCGGAGTTAAAAAAGCAAGTTGGTAAAATTATAAATTGGTTTCAGGTTCTAATAATAGAAAACCAAAACCGCAAATTAATACATTATGTATACAGATCCAATAGCGGATTATTTAACAAGAATTAGAAACGCAGTTCGTGCAAATCACAGAGTTGTAGAGATTCCTGCATCTAATTTAAAGAAAGAGATTACAAAAATATTATTCGAACAAGGATATGTTTTAAGTTACAAATTTGATGACTCAACTGTACAAGGGACTATTAAAATAGCACTCAAATACAATAAGGAAACCAAAGAACCTGTAATCAAAAAAATCCAAAGAATAAGTAAACCAGGTTTACGTAAATACTCGGGTGCTAACGAGCATCCACGTGTCCTTAATGGTCTTGGTATTGCAATCGTTTCAACTTCTCACGGAGTGATGACAGGCAAACAAGCTCAAAGAGCAAATGTAGGTGGTGAAGTATTATGTTACGTTTACTAATTTAAAGATTTAAGAAATGTCAAGAATAGGAAAAAACCCAGTAGCGATTCCAGAAGGAGTGACCTTAGATATCACAGATAACCAAATTACGGTTAAAGGTAAACTAGGTGAACTCACTCAAGAATTTTCTGCTGTAAGTATCAAAATAGAAGAAGGCCACGTTATTTTAGAGCGTCCTTCTGATCACAAAGATCACAAAGCAAAACACGGGCTTTACAGAGCTTTAATTTTTAATATGATTGAAGGTGTTACCACTGGATGGACTAAAGAATTAGAACTTGTAGGGGTTGGATATAGAGCTTCAAATCAAGGCAATAAACTTGATTTAGCTTTAGGATTTTCTCATAATATTATTTTAGATATCGCTTCTGAAGTAAAAGTAGAAACGGTTTCTGAAAAAGGGAAAAACCCAATTATTAAATTAACGTCGCACGACAAACAACTTGTTGGACAAGTTGCCGCTAAAATCCGTGGTTTCAGAGCGCCTGAACCATACAAAGGAAAAGGAATTAAGTTTGTAGGCGAAGTATTAAGAAGAAAAGCAGGTAAATCAGCTTAATAATTTAGTTATGGCATTATCAAAAAACGATAGAAGACAAAGAATTAAAAACAGAATACGTAAAATTGTTTCTGGGACAGCGTCTCAGCCTCGATTGGCTGTTTTTAGAAGTAATAAAGAAATTTATGCTCAATTAGTAGATGACGTTACTGGTGTAACCATTAGTGCGGCTTCTTCAAGAGATAAAGACATCAGCTCTGTTAAAGGCTCAAAAACTGAAATTGCAACTTTAGTTGGAAAGTCAGTGGCGGCAAAAGCATTAAAGGCTGGTGTTGAAACCATCACTTTTGATAGAGGTGGTTATTTATATCATGGTAGAGTAAAATCATTAGCGGAAGGCGCTAGAGAAGCAGGACTTAAATTCTAAAGAAATTATGTATCAAAAATACAAAAGTGCAGAACTAGTAAAACCAAGTGGGTTGGATTTAAAAGACCGTTTGGTAGGTGTGCAAAGAGTTACAAAAGTAACAAAAGGTGGTAGAGCATTTGGATTTTCAGCGATTGTAGTAGTCGGTGACGAAGCTGGTGTCGTTGGACATGGTTTAGGTAAATCTAAAGACGTTGCGAGTGCAATTGCGAAAGCAATTGAAGATGCTAAGAAAAACTTAGTAAGAATTCCTTTAATTAAAGGAACACTCCCTCACGAACAAAAAGGAAAATACGGTGGAGCAAGAGTAAACATCATCCCTGCAGCACCTGGTACAGGAGTTATTGCTGGTGGAGCTGTAAGAACTGTTCTTGAAGCCGTTGGAGTACACGATGTTTTATCCAAATCACAAGGATCTTCAAACCCTCATAATGTTGTAAAAGCTACTTTTGACGCTTTACTTCAATTAAGAGATGCGAAGTCAATAGCACGTGAGAGAGGAATTTCTCTTGAACAAGTTTTTAACGGTTAATTTACGACACGATGGCTAAGATAAAAGTAACAAAACAAAAAAGTGCGATCAATCGTACACAAAGACAAAAGCGTACATTATTAGCGTTAGGTCTTAAAAAGATTGGTCAAACGATAGAACACGAAGCAACTCCTAATATTTTAGGAATGATCAATAAAGTAAAACATTTAGTTTCTGTACAAGAAGCTTAAAATATACTGAAAAATGAATTTAAGTAATTTACAACCTGCTGCAGGTTCAGTTAAAAGTCAAGGTAAAAGAGTCGGTAGAGGACAAGGTTCTGGAAAAGGTGGTACCGCAACTCGTGGTCACAAAGGAGCTAAATCTCGTTCTGGGTACTCTAGAAAAGTAGGTTTTGAAGGTGGTCAAATGCCATTACAAAGACGTGTGCCTAAGTTTGGTTTCACAAACATTAACCGTAAAGATTACCAAGGAATTAACCTTGATACACTTCAACAGTTAGTTGACGAAAAGAAAATTAAATCTGAATTAGATTTTGAAACAATCGTTGAATTGCGTTTAGGACGTAAGCACGAATTGATTAAAATTCTAGGAAGAGGTGAGTTGAAAGCGAAGTTAAAAGTTTCAGCACATAAATTCACAGCAACAGCTAAGGCAGCGATTGAAGCAGCTGGCGGTGAAGCTGTAACACTATAACAGCCCATAAAATGAAATTTATAGAGACATTAAAAAACGTTTGGAAAATTACAGAACTTAAAGATAGAATTATTCTAACTTTAGGACTGTTATTGGTATATCGTTTTGGAGCACAAGTTGTGCTTCCCGGAATTGACGCTTCACAGTTAGGATCACTAGCATCCAAAACAGACTCAGGCCTTCTCGGACTCTTAAATGCATTTACAGGGGGTGCCTTTGCAAAAGCTTCGGTTTTTGCCTTAGGAATCATGCCATATATCTCGGCTTCTATTGTAGTTCAGTTGATGGGTATAGCAATACCTTACCTTCAGAAACTACAAAAAGAAGGTGCTAGTGGGCAAAAGAAAATTACACAAATTACACGTTGGTTAACCATCGGTATTTGTTTAGTGCAAGCACCAGCCTACCTCACAAGTCTTCCTGCTCTAATGGGTGGTACACAGGCTTTTACTTTAGGTCAAGGTGGGGTGTTTTATTTCTCCTCAATCATAATTCTAGTCACTGGTTGTGTTTTTGCAATGTGGCTAGGAGAAAAGATTACAGATAAAGGGATTGGAAATGGAATTTCACTCTTGATTATGGTGGGTATCATTGCTAACATGCCATTATCATTTGCACAAGAATTTGATTCTGCAGTGAATCAATCTCAAGGAGGGTTAATTAAAATATTAATAGAACTTGTAATATGGTTTGTTATTATCCTAGCGTCAGTCATGTTAGTCATGGCCGTTAGAAAAATAGCAGTTCAATATGCAAGACGTACCGCTTCTGGTGGCTACGAAAAAAATATCATGGGATCAAGACAATACATCCCTTTAAAGCTTAATGCTTCAGGTGTAATGCCAATTATCTTTGCACAAGCTATTATGTTTGTTCCTGGGTTATTAGGAGGTCTTGATATTTTAAAAGATTCAACTGTCGGTCAATGGTTGGTTAGTAATTTTGCAGGAAATAGTATGTTTGGTTTATGGTACAACATTGTATTCGCATTCCTAATCATTATTTTTACCTATTTCTATACAGCAATTACAGTACCTACCAATAAGATGGCTGATGATTTAAAAAGAAGTGGAGGATTTATTCCTGGAATTCGACCTGGTTCGGAAACCTCAGAATACCTCGATAAAATAATGTCACAAATAACCTTACCGGGTTCTATATTTCTAGCACTTATTGCTGTGTTTCCAGCAATCATTGTTCGTTTGATGGATATCCAACAAGGATGGGCATTATTCTTTGGAGGAACTTCATTATTGATTATGGTGGGAGTTGCAATCGACACCATGCAACAAGTAAATTCTTACTTGTTAAACAAACACTACGATGGCTTGATGAAAACAGGTAAAAATAGAAAAGCAGTCCAATAAGGCTCTCAACATAACTACATGGCAAAACAAGCAGCAATAGAACAAGACGGAAGCATCATCGAAGCATTATCAAATGCGATGTTCCGAGTAGAATTAGAAAATGGTCACGTTGTGACCGCCCATATCTCTGGTAAAATGCGAATGCATTACATTAAATTACTACCAGGAGATAAAGTAAAACTAGAAATGAGTCCTTACGATTTATCTAAGGCAAGAATAACTTATAGATACTAACAAGAAGTAAAAGATGAAAGTAAGAGCATCCATTAAAAAAAGAAGCGCAGATTGTAAAATTGTGCGCAGAAAAGGAAGACTTTACGTTATAAACAAAAAGAATCCTAGGTTCAAACAAAGACAAGGTTAATTATGGCTAGAATTGCAGGGGTAGACATCCCAAAACAAAAAAGAGGAGTAATCTCTTTAACTTATATCTATGGAATAGGTAGAAGTAGAGCTAAAGAAATATTAGCTCAAGCAAAAGTTGATGAAAGTACTAAAGTATCCGACTGGACCGATGAAGAAATCGGAAGAATTCGTGATACTGTTGGGACTTTTAAAATTGAAGGAGAACTTCGTTCAGAGACCCAATTAAACATCAAACGTTTAATGGATATCGGTTGTTATAGAGGAATTCGCCATAGAGCGGGACTTCCTTTACGTGGACAACGTACGAAGAACAACTCAAGAACTAGAAAAGGTAGAAGAAAAACAGTTGCTAACAAGAAAAAAGTAACTAAATAATAATTAGTAATATGGCAAAGTCAAGTACTAAAAAACGTAAAGTTATCGTAGAATCTACGGGAGAAGCACATGTAACGGCTTCTTTTAATAACATTATCATCTCATTAACCAATAAGAAAGGCGATGTGATCTCATGGTCATCAGCTGGAAAAATGGGTTTTAGAGGTTCTAAAAAAAATACACCTTACGCAGCTCAATTAGCAGCTGAGGACGCTTCTGGCCCTGCAAAAGAAGCAGGTCTTAAGAAAGTTAAAGTGTATGTAAAAGGACCTGGTAATGGAAGAGAATCAGCAATACGTTCTTTACATAACAGCGGAATTGAAGTTACTGAAATTATTGACGTAACTCCTACACCACATAATGGATGTAGACCTCCAAAACGAAGAAGAGTATAATTTATTAATAGTATAATCGAGAGATCAACGACTGTCGAAGGATAAGCTTAAGACCTTAATTCACAATCACTCTCAAAAACAAAACAAAATGGCAAGATATACTGGTCCTAAAACAAAAATCGCTCGTAAATTTGGCGAAGCAATCTTCGGAGAAGATAAATCTTTTGAAAAAAGAAACTATCCTCCAGGACAACACGGAAATAACAGACGTCGTGGTAAAAAGTCTGAATATGCAATCCAGTTAATGGAAAAGCAAAAAGCAAAATATACCTACGGTATATTAGAAAAGCAATTTAGAAACATGTTTAAAAAAGCAACGGCTTCACGTGGTATTACTGGTGAGGTGCTTTTACAATTATGTGAATCTAGATTAGATAATGTTGTATTTAGAATGGGATTATCTCGATCTAGAAGTAGCGCTAGACAATTAGTATCACACAGACACATTACTGTAAATGGTGGAATTGTAAACATTCCGTCTTACTCTCTAAAAGCTGGTGATGTTGTTGCTGTTAGAGAAAAATCTAAATCATTAGAAACTATTGAATCTGCTCTATCAAACTCTTCAGCAGTTTATGAGTGGATTACTTGGAATAACGATACAAAATCTGGAACCTATGTTTCCGTTCCGGCACGTATTCAGATTCCTGAAAACATCAACGAACAATTTATCGTTGAACTTTACTCTAAATAATAAATTAATCATATTGGTATTTAGCCAAAGGATTTATTAGTGGTCTTCAAACTTGTAAATCGCGCAACTATCTAACAATTAAAACGAAGACAATTATGGCAATATTAAATTTTCAGAAACCCGACAAAGTAATCATGATTGATTCTACTGATTTCGAAGGTAAATTCGAATTCAGACCTCTAGAACCAGGATATGGATTAACAGTTGGAAATGCTTTACGTAGAGTGTTATTATCTTCATTAGAAGGTTTTGCAATTACTTCAGTAAAAATGGACAGTGTAGAACATGAGTTTTCTACCATTCCTGGCGTTGTAGAAGACGTTACAGAAATTATTCTTAACTTGAAACAAGTACGTTTCAAGCGACAAATTGATGAAGTGGACAATGAGTCTGTTTCAATATCAATTTCTGGACAAGATAAAATCACTGCAGGAGATTTTCAGAAATTTATCTCCGGATTCCAAGTTTTAAATTCAGATTTAGTAATCTGTAACTTAGATCCTAAAGTAACCATTAATATGGAATTGACTTTAGAAAAAGGACGTGGATATGTGCCTGCTGAAGAAAACAAAAAAGCTGCTGCTGCTGTAGGAACAATCTTTACAGATTCTATCTACACACCAATCAAAAATGTTAAATACAGCGTTGAGAACTTTCGTGTAGAACAAAAAACAGATTACGAAAAATTAATTTTCGAAATCCAGACAGACGGTTCTATCAACCCTCAAGATGCCTTAACACAAGCCGCTAAAATCTTAATCCACCACTTCATGTTATTCTCGGATGAGCGTATCACTTTAGAGGCAGATGAGATTGCACAAACTGAAACTTATGATGAAGAATCTCTTCACATGCGTCAGTTGCTTAAAACTAAATTAATTGACATGGATCTTTCAGTTCGTGCACTTAATTGTTTGAAAGCTGCAGAAGTTGATACTTTAGGTGACTTAGTATCTTTCAATAAAAACGATTTAATGAAGTTTAGAAACTTTGGTAAAAAATCATTAACTGAACTTGAAGAGTTAGTCAATGTAAAAGGCCTTAGCTTCGGAATGGATTTGAGTAAATACAAATTAGATAAAGATTAATTACTTTATAATTTGCGCCTCTTAAATGAGTTGATGCAAGATAAAGTTTAAATAGAATGTCATGAGACACGGAAAAAAAATAAATCATTTAGGTAGAAAAACCGCCCACAGAAAGTCAATGTTAGCAAACATGGCATGTTCTTTAATCGAACATAAGCGGATCAATACAACGGTTGCAAAAGCAAAAGCCTTAAAGCAATTTGTTGAGCCTTTAATTACAAAATCTAAAGTAGATACAACTCACAACAGACGTATTGTATTCAGTAGATTAAGACAAAAAGAAGCGATCGCTGAATTATTTGGTGGAGTCGCAACTAAAGTTGGAGACCGTCCAGGAGGTTATACTCGAATTATCAAACTAGGAAATCGTCTTGGTGATAACGCGGACATGGCAATGATCGAATTAGTAGATTTCAATGAAATTTACAATGCCGACAAACAACCTAAGAAAAAGACCACTCGTAGAAGTCGTAGAGGAGGTGCTGCAAAAGCTGTAGCTGCTGTTGAAACTACCGCAACTACAGAAGAAGAATAAATGTTAATAAGCATTTAAAATTTTAAGGATAAACTTTTTTAGTTTATCCTTTTTTTATGCAATTTTGTATAAGTTAATAAGACTTCAATAATAATGAAATACACAACACGAAAAAAAGCTATCTTACTTCTTGCTGATGGAACAATTTTTTATGGAAAAGCAATAGGTAAAGAAGGGACTGCTTATGGAGAAGTATGCTTTAATACAGGCATGACAGGCTATCAAGAAATTTTTACCGACCCTTCTTATTTTGGTCAACTCATGGTGACTACCAATCCTCATATTGGAAACTACGGCGTAAATCAAACAGAAATGGAATCGGATTCCATCAAAATTTCCGGACTCATTTGCAAAAACTTTAGTTACAACTATTCTCGTGTTGATGCGAGTGGATCGCTAGTTGATTTTTTAGATGCACATGATTTATTTGCAATTTCCGATGTGGATACAAGAGCCCTTGTTAGTTATATTCGCGAAAATGGTGCCATGAATGCTGTTATTTCTACAGAAATAGATGACATTGAAGGTCTTAAAAAACAACTTTCTGAAATTCCACAAATGGAAGGATTGGAACTCGCCTCTAAAGTATCCACAAAAGAACCTTATTACTTTGGAGATGAAAATGCAACCTACAAGATAGCAACACTCGATATCGGCGTCAAAAAAAATATTTTACGAAACTTTGCTGATCGCGATGTTTATATAAAAGTATTTCCATTTAACTCTAGTTTTGAGGAACTGAGTGCATGGAATCCAGATGGCTATTTCTTATCTAATGGTCCTGGAGATCCAGAACCCTTAGTAGAAGCACAAGCCTTGGCAAAAACCATCATTGAAAAAAACTTACCATTATTCGGAATCTGTCTCGGACACCAAGTTATTGCTTTGGCAAATGGCGTTTCTACATATAAAATGCATAATGGACACAGAGGAATCAATCACCCTGTTAAGAATTTAGTAACAGGCAAAGGAGAAATCACCTCTCAAAACCATGGGTTTGCAGTCAATAGAGAAGAAGCAGAAGCCCACTCGGATTTAGAAGTAACACATTTACATTTGAATGACGATACTGTTGCAGGAATAGCAATGAAGTCTAAAAACTGTTTTTCGGTACAATACCACCCCGAAGCCAGTCCAGGACCCCACGATTCATCGTATTTGTTTGATCAATTCATTGAAAATTTAAAATAAATTTCAAAAAGCTCTCGCACCTAATCATCGCCTCACCCTTAATTTGTCATGATGAACGGGTTTCAGCATCTCAAGTGTTACATTTATTAGCTTAGTGTTTATTTTATCTTGAATTAAACACTCTAAAGTAGTATCACCCAACGGAATGACGAAACACAAACGTCATTTATACTTACTACAACGTTTTAGCTAATAATTTGCATAAATTTACTCGAGAATAATTCTAAAAAAATTCATTTTCGTAAATTTGTAATCTATAAATAACTTAAACACAATACTATGAGTATCATAATTAACATTCATGCACGTCAAATCCTAGACTCAAGGGGAAATCCTACAGTTGAAGTTGATGTTACCACTGAAAACGGATTTATCGGAAGAGCAGCAGTTCCCTCTGGTGCATCTACTGGAGAACATGAAGCGGTTGAATTACGCGATGGTGGAACAGCATATATGGGAAAAGGCGTTTTAAAAGCAGTTGAAAATGTGAATGCTATTATTGCTCAAGAATTATTGGGTATTTCTGTATTTGAACAAAATTTAATCGATCAAGTTATGATCGATTTAGATGGAACTCCTAACAAATCCAAGCTTGGTGCCAACGCTATTCTTGGAGTCTCTTTAGCGGCCGCAAAAGCAGCAGCAGCCGAATTAGGAATCCCATTATATCGTTATGTAGGTGGGGTCAGTGCAAACACCTTACCAGTTCCAATGATGAATATTATCAATGGAGGCTCACACAGTGATGCACCAATTGCTTTTCAAGAATTTATGGTCATGCCAGTCAAAGCCAAAAACTTTACACATGCCATGCAAATGGGGACTGAAATTTTTCACAACCTAAAAAAAGTATTACACGACAGAGGTCTCAGTACCGCTGTTGGAGATGAAGGTGGTTTTGCTCCAAACCTAGAAGGAGGAACAGAAGATGCGCTAGAAACCATCGCAAAAGCAGTGAAGAATGCAGGCTATAATTTAGGAGATGATGTCATGATTGCCTTGGATTGTGCTGCTGCCGAATTTTATGTGGATGGTCATTACGACTACACAAAATTTGAAGGTGAAAACGGAAAGGTACGCACAAGTCAACAACAAGCTGATTACCTAGCAGAATTAGCAGCCAACTACCCAATCATTTCGATCGAAGATGGAATGGATGAAAACGACTGGGAAGGGTGGAAATACCTTACAGACAAAATTGGAGATAAAGTTCAGCTCGTTGGAGACGATTTATTTGTAACCAATGTAGAACGTCTTTCAAGAGGCATTGAAAACAATATAGCCAACTCAATTTTGATTAAAGTCAATCAAATTGGAACACTTACCGAAACAATTGCAGCCGTAAATATGGCGCACAATGCAGGTTTTACATCTGTAATGTCGCACCGTTCTGGTGAAACCGAAGACAATACCATTGCCGATTTGGCTGTGGCTTTAAATACAGGTCAAATCAAAACAGGTTCTGCATCACGAAGCGACCGTATGGCAAAATACAACCAACTCCTTCGTATCGAAGAAGAATTAGCAGAAACCGCTTATTTCCCACAAGAAAAAGCGTTTAAAATAAAATAAGTATTTCTTTTGTAGAGAGAAAAAGGCTGCCCGAAAAGGCAGTCTTTTTTTATGCCGTTTTATAAAAGCTCTAGTCTAGCAGATAGATATTAAAATATAGGATTTATAAAACAAACTTAGACCTACACTTTCTCTCTTAGCCTCATTAATAAAACATTTTTTTTTCGTAAATTCGTTGCCTATTATATAAGCAAAAATTAAAGATCCCAATAAATGTCAAATAAAGCAATCTTAGAAGTAAACGGTCAAAAACATGAATTCCCAACATTTATAGGGTCTGAAAATGAAGTCGCTATTGATATTAGCACTTTAAGAGCTGTTACTGGTGGAGTGACAACCATTGATCCTGGATTTAAAAATACGGGCTCTTGTGCTAGTGAAATTACATTTTTGGACGGAGAAAAAGGGATTCTTAGATACAGAGGCTATTCAATTGAAGAATTGGCTCATAAAGCGGACTTCCTAGAAGTCGCTTATTTATTGATTTTTGGAGAACTACCAACCAAAGAAGCGTTGGATAAATTTCATGCCGACATCAAATCTGAATCGATTGTAGATGATGACATCAGAAAAATAATTGATGCATTTCCAAAATCGGCACACCCAATGGGAGTATTGTCCTCACTAACGAGTGCACTCACAGCGTTTAATCCATCCTCTGTGAATGTGGATTCTGAAGAAGATATGTATAAGTCCTTTGTTAGAATTTTAGGTAAATTCCCTGTGTTAGTGGCTTGGGCCATGCGTAAAAAACAAGGGCTGCCACTAGACTATGGAGACAATTCTTTAGGCTATATAGAAAACGTCTTAAAAATGATGTTTAAGCAACCAAATGAAGACTACGTTCAGAATGAAATATTGGTGAATGCGTTAAATAAACTACTCATCCTTCATGCCGATCACGAGCAAAACTGTTCGACCTCTACCGTTCGAATCGTTGGATCTTCACATGCAGGTTTATTTGCCTCGATTTCTGCAGGAATTTCCGCGCTCTGGGGTCCTCTTCATGGTGGTGCAAATCAAGCAGTATTAGAAATGTTGGAAGCTATTAAAGAAGATGATGGTGATACAAAAAAATACATGTCAAAAGCTAAAGATAAAAGCGATCCTTTCAGATTAATGGGCTTTGGACATAGAGTTTATAAAAATTTTGATCCTCGTGCCAAAATCATAAAAGTAACCGCCGATGAAGTCTTAAATGATTTAGGAGTAGAAGATCCTATTTTAGATATCGCCAAAGCACTTGAACAAGAAGCGCTAACAGACCCTTATTTTGTGGATAGAAAACTATACCCTAACGTCGATTTTTATTCTGGAATTATCTATCGTGCAATGGGGATCCCTGTAGAAATGTTTACCGTAATGTTTGCTTTAGGACGCCTTCCAGGTTGGATTGGTCAATGGCGCGAAATGCGTTTACGTAAAGAACCAATTGGCCGACCGCGTCAGATTTATACAGGAAGTACTTCTCGTTCGTTCAAATCTGTTGCTAAATAAACCCTTGCTAAAGGATTATATAACATGCTAAAACTTCATGTAAATAACGAGTATGCACGTTTGAAATCCGTTCTTTTTGGAACAGCCCAAACCAATGGTCCTATCCCCTCCATAGAAAATTGTTATGATCCCAGTAGCTTATCTCATGTGCTATCGGGCACCTATCCGACCGAAGCAGATATGCAACGTGAAATGTTGGCCGTAATGGCTGTATTTCAAAAATATGAGGTCGAAGTTTTTCGACCTAGTACCATTGAAAATTGCAATCAAATATTTGCACGGGATATTGCCTTTGTAATTGATGACAAATTTATTAAATCCAATATACTTCCCGATCGTGCTAAAGAATATCATGCATTAGAAGCCCTTCTGCAAAAAATCAATCCAGACGATATTATAGAACTACCCGAAGCGTGTCATGTCGAAGGTGGTGATGTTATTTTGTGTAACGACTATATATTTATTGGAATCTATTCTGGGACTGATTATGCCGATTATATTACAGCTCGAACAAACCTTCAGGCAGCGGAAGCAATTCAGAAATTGTTCCCACATAAAAAGGTTAAAACTTTTGAGCTTCGTAAATCAAACTCAAATCCACTTGAAAATGCACTGCATTTAGATTGTTGTTTTCAACCCTTAGGAAATGGAAAAGCTTTGATTCATGATCAAGGATTTTTAAATAAATCCGACTTCAAATGGTTGCTTGATTTTTTTGGAACAGACAATGTTTTTGTAGTCACGCCTAAAGAAATGTCTCAAATGAATTGCAATGTATTCTCTATTTCAAAAGATGTTGTGATCTCCGAACAAAATTTTACACGCTTAAATACGTGGCTTACTGCACAAGGATATACAGTTGAGAAAGTGCCCTATGCCGAAATATCTAAGCAAGGCGGTTTACTTCGCTGTTCAACCCTTCCCTTAATCCGAAACTAAAATGTCACACATCACCAATACAGTCTTAATGATTCGCCCTGTTCAATTTCGTATGAACGAACAAACAGCGGTGAATAATTTTTACCAAAAAAATTCAGATACCCTACCTGAAACAGTGAATGCAAAAGCCACGCAAGAATTTGACAGTATGGTCGAAAAACTTAGAAATGCAAACATTCAGGTGATTGTGGTACAAGACACCAAAGAATTTGATACGCCAGACTCAATTTTTCCTAATAATTGGATTTCATTTCATAAAAACGGTACGATTGGTTTATATCCTATGTTTGCCAAAAACCGTCGCCTTGAACGTAAGGATTCGATCCTAGAAGCTGTAGAAGCAGAAGGATTTGTGATAGAAACAGTCGTTGATTATACGGAAGCAGAAACGGATGGTTTTTATTTAGAAGGGACAGGAAGTATTTTGTTGGATCGCGAAAATCACAAGGCCTATTGTGCACTTTCGGCAAGAGCCGATGAAGAATTGTTTATTGAATTTTGTGAAGATTTTGAATACACTCCAGTAGTGTTTTCAGCCTATCAAACCGTCAATGACAAGCGCGAACTCATCTACCATACCAATGTAATGATGTGTTTAGGCACCACTTTTGCAGTGGTTTGTTTGGCAAGTATCGACGACAAAAAAGAACGAAAAAATCTTCTTAAACACCTTCATCAAGATGGAAAAAAAATAATCGAAATATCAGAAGATCAAGTGAATAATTTTGCAGGAAATATGCTACAGCTTAAAGGCACAGATAATCGTAGCTATTTGGTAATGAGTCAGTCAGCTTTGGATTCGTTACGACCCTCTCAAGTACAGTTGTTAGAAGCACATGCAACAATCCTATCAAGTCCTTTAGATACAATAGAAACGTGTGGAGGAGGGAGTGCACGTTGCATGATGGCGGAAGTGTTTTTACCCAAAACAGCCTCAAATTAGGATTAAAAAAGATGTATATTTGTAACCGAAATCAGATGTACAATGACACTTCAGGAATCCTTATCACAACATATAAAACAAGCGTTTGTTACGCTTTACAATACCCCTTTAGAAACGGTTGAATTTCAAGCAACTCGCAAAGATTTTGAGGGCGATATTACAGTGGTAACCTTTTCAATGCTACGAACCATAAAAATGAACCCAGCCCAATTGGGTGAAGAATTAGGGGCTTATTTATCAGAGCATGTTGATGAAGTCGTTCGTTATAATGTGGTCAAAGGATTTTTGAATCTCGTTCTTTCAGACGCTTATTTTATGACATTCTTTCAAACAGTGTGTGCGAACCCTACCTTTGGGTTTGTAAGTCCTTCAGATGATCAAGCAGTAATGGTTGAGTATTCCTCTCCAAACACTAATAAACCCCTCCACTTAGGACACGTTAGAAATAATCTTTTAGGTTACAGTGTGTCTGAGATTTTGAAAGCATCTGGAAAAAAAGTCTATAAAACTCAAATTATCAACGACCGTGGTATTCATATTTGTAAAAGTATGTTGGCATGGCAGCGTTACGGCAACAATGAAACCCCAGAATCTACAGGATTGAAAGGGGATAAGCTAGTTGGAAATTACTATATAAAATTCGATCAAGTTTATAAAGAAGAAATCAAAGAGTTAGAAGCAAAAGGGCTCTCTACTGAAGAAGCCAAAGCGCAAGCTCCAATATTATTAGAAGCCCAAGACATGCTTCTTAAATGGGAAGCTGGAGATGCCGCTGTGGTGTCACTTTGGGAACAAATGAATGCATGGGTATATGCTGGGTTTGAAGTTACCTATAAAGCACTAGGAGTAAACTTTGATAGCTACTATTATGAGAGTCAAACCTATTTATTAGGAAAATCATTTATTCAAGAGGGACTCCAAAAAGGGGTTTTTATTAAAAAAGAAGACGGTTCGGTTTGGTGTGATTTAACATCCGATGGATTGGACGAAAAAATTGTTTTAAGAGCCGATGGAACGGCCGTTTATATGACTCAGGATATTGGCACTGCGATCCAGCGTTTGAAAGATTTTCCGGATGTAGGCGGAATGGTTTATACCGTAGGAAATGAACAAGATTATCACTTTAAAGTCTTGTTTTTAATTCTAAAGAAATTAGGATTTGATTGGGCTAAAAACTTGACACATCTAAGCTATGGCATGGTTGATTTGCCGAGTGGAAAGATGAAAAGTCGCGAAGGAACTGTGGTAGATGCAGACGATTTAATCGTTGAAATGGCATCTACCGCCAAAGAGATCTCTCAAGAATTAGGAAAGCTTGAAGGCTATTCAGAACTTGAAAAAGCGGAAACCTACACCACAATAGGTTTGGGAGCATTAAAATATTTTATTTTGAAAGTCGATCCAAAGAAACGCATTTTATTTGACCCCCAAGCCTCAGTGGACTTTCAGGGAAATACAGGGCCATTTATACAATACACCTATGCGCGAATTCAAGCTATTTTAAGAAAATCACCCGTTGAAACAAAAGATGAACCTTTATTGGAATATGCATTGCACGATAAAGAAAAATCACTTCTCAAACAATTGCAATTATTTCCAGAAGTAATCCAACAAGCTGCCTCCAATTACAGCCCTGCTTTAGTGGCAAATTACGCCTATGATTTGGTTAAGGAGTTCAACTCTTTTTATCAAAATGTATCTATTTTGGGTGCTGATAGCACTTCCGAAATTAGATTTAGAGTGCAGCTTTCACAAGCCGTTGCTACAACCATCAAAAATGCGTTTAGTCTCTTAGGAATTCAGGTGCCTGAGCGTATGTAATTTTAGGGCTTATGGCTGATACTTTACAAGATTTTATTCCAAAGGCTGCTTATGACCAAGTAGCACAATTATTGTTACACGATAACTTAGTGGTTAAAATTAAGAAAGAACGCAAAACACGCCATGGGGATTACCGACGTTTGCCAAATGGAAAACATCAAATTACAATCAACTCCAATTTAAATACCTACCGGTTTTTAATCACCTTAATCCATGAAATCGCGCATTTTGAAGCCTATAAAACTTATGGAAAGATGATCAAGCCACATGGACTTGAATGGAAATCAGTTTTTCAGCACCTCATGCTGCCCTTTATACGTCCCGAAATTTTTCCAAATGATGTATTGCCTCTATTGGCAATGCATTTCAAAAATCCAAAAGCAAGTAGCGACTCAGATCCCGTTTTAGCCTTGAAACTCAAGCAATACGACGCCCCTAACGGAAAAACATTTATCTTTGAGGTGCCTGAAGGCGCTACGTTTCGATTGTATAATGGAAAACTGTTCCGAAAAGGTTCCAAAAGACGAACGCGTTTTGAATGTACAGAACTGGCTTCAGGCCGACTGTATGTTTTTAATCCCAATGCCGAAGTTGAACTTATTATTGAATAAATGAAGATGAACAAAAATTATTATGCAATTATAATGGCCGGTGGCGTTGGCTCTCGGTTTTGGCCAGTAAGTAAAGAATCGTTTCCAAAGCAATTTCACGATATGCTTGGAACGGGGCAGACCCTCTTACAAAAGACAGTTTCACGCTTAGAGAGCTTGATCCCAAAAGAAAATATATTGATTTTAACCAATGAACGCTACTCCGATTTGGTGTTGGAACAATTGCCTCAAACTAATAAAAATCAAATTATTGCAGAGCCTGCCATGCGAAACACAGCCCCTTGTATTTTAATGGCATCGCTTAAAATTCATAAACAAAATCCTGAAGCTGTTATGGTTGTCGCACCTAGTGATCATTGGATTGAGGACGAATCGGCATTTATTTCGAACCTTCAAAATGCATTTGATTTTTCTGAAAAATCAGAGGTGCTAATGACCTTAGGAATAAAACCCACTTTTGCCAATACTGGCTATGGGTATATTGAATATGACAAAGCAAATCAGAACCCTGAAAAGAAAGTCCTTCAGTTTCGTGAAAAACCAAATTACGAGACCGCCAAAAGTTTTTTGGAACAGGGAAATTTTCTTTGGAATGGAGGGATTTTTATTTGGTCCACGGCCAGTGTGTTGAAAGCATTTGAAATGCATCAACCGAAATTATACTCGCTTTTTTCCAAAGGACAAAACGATTATAATACCGATCGAGAAGTTGCTTTTGTGTCTGAGAATTATAAGAACGCAGAAAATATTTCTGTAGATTATGCAATTATGGAACCCAGTGAAAACGTCTATGTCATCCCCGCCACTTTTGACTGGAATGATTTAGGCACATGGGGAAGTTTGTATGATAAAATCTCTGAGAACTCAACAGAAAATGCGGTAGTTAACACTCGTTTATTGGCAGAAAACTCTTCTGGTAATATGGTTAAAACAGACACGAATAAAATAGTTGTCCTTGACTGTTTGGATGATTTTATAGTGGTAGAAGAAAAGGAAATTTTACTTATCTTTCCAAAGACTAAAGAACAAGACATTAAGCAATTACGCGAACGAGTGAAGGAGAAATTTGGCGATCAACACATTTAATTATGGATAACAATCTAAATCAAGAGTTAGAAAACGTAAACACAGAGCAATCTAAAGCTGCTGTTAAGGAAGATGCTAAAGGGCTTTGGATCTCGTTGAAAACATTTATAATTGAACTCTTAGATTTTAGACATGACACGGATAGAGAGGCGACAATAGCCGCAATAAAAACAGACATTCCTTTTAAAGGGGCTACGGCTTGGATTTTGATTTGTTCTATTTTTGTGGCATCGGTTGGGTTAAACGCTAATTCGACCGCAGTAGTCATCGGAGCGATGTTAATATCCCCACTTATGGGTCCCATACTTGGAATTGGACTCTCAATTGCGATTAATGATATTGATACCCTCAGAAAATCCTTAATCAATTTAGCAACCATGCTCGTTTTGAGTCTGTTAACTGCTTTTTTGTTCTTTTACCTATTTCCATTAAGTCAAGACAACTCGGAATTATTGGGACGTGTTAAACCCGATATTAGAGATGTTCTTATTGCATTTTTTGGAGGTCTCGCACTCATCATTGCAAGAACTAAAAAGGGGACTGTTGCAAGTGTGATTTTTGGTGTAGCAATCGCTACAGCCTTAATGCCTCCTTTGTGTACCGCAGGCTACGGATTGTCTCAGGGTAATTTTGATTACTTCTTTGGTGCCATGTATTTGTTTACAATTAATACAATTTTTATTGCTTTAGCTACATTTTTGGTTTTAAAGATCTTGAGGTTTCCAATGTTAAAATATGCCAATTCGCAGCGTAGAAAAAACATTGCTCGCATTGCAACGCTCTTGGCTTTGGCAGCGATGCTTCCAGCTGGGTGGACGTTTTATAATGTTTTGCAAGAAACACGTTATGAGCAGGATTATAAAACATATTTAGAATCCGAAATTAATCAGAATGATAATCTTTGGCTTCAGCGCGATAAAATTGATTTCGATGAAAAAATGATCACACTAAATTTTAATGGAGAAATTGCCGAAGCAACCAAATCAGACTTAATAAATGAGTTGAAAGGCTATGAATACCTTCAAGAGTTTAGTTTAACCATTAACGGAAATAAAAACCGAAGTGCAGATAAAATTTTGGATCTCTATGATGTTGCGATTGATAAAATTGAAAAACGAGACAGCATCATTGCTGCCTTAGAAATGAATATCGACAGTCTTAAATTAGTCCTCAGTTCCAATAAAAACGACATGGATTCAAAAGTGTTTTTAAACCTATCGAAAGATGCTAAAATTCAATTTTCTGACTTAGAATCTTTTGGCTATGCAAAAATGTTGGCATCTTCAAATTTTAGAAATGCAGATACAATTACGCTGATTAAAACAAAATGGAATTCTGCTTTGTCAGACAGTCTGGTAGTACTTAAAAAACAAGCTTTAAAAACTTGGATCGAAAAAGAACTTGAAGCAGATGATGTTGAGGTAATTAGTAATTAAGAATCAATGGTCTTCTAAGTACATCTTACGTACTTTTTTGAACAAATTAGAAGAGTACACAAAATCTGTAACGACTTTATTGTCCGTTCTAAAGATCGTGTCCTTACTGCCTTCCCAAGCATTATGTCCATCTTTTAGAAACAGAATATTTTGACCAATCTCCATGACAGAATTCATGTCATGTGTGTTGATCACTGTTACAATATTATTTTCATGGGTAATTTCTTGAATTAAATTATCTATGACAATGGCTGTTTTAGGATCCAAACCAGAGTTGGGTTCATCACAAAACAAATATTTAGGGTTATTTACGATCGCTCTTGCGATTGCAACTCGTTTTTGCATTCCACCAGAGGCTTCACTAGGCATTTTATCATGTGCATTTTCTAGGTTCACGCGCTTCAAAGCAGAATTTACTCGGTCCTCCATTTCGCCTCGCGTTTGTTTTGTAAACATCCTTAAAGGAAACATGACATTTTCCGCAATTGTTAAGGAATCAAAAAGAGCCCCACCCTGAAAGACCATACCAATTTGCGAACGTAGGGTTCTTTTTTCATTATCGGAAAGGGTTGAAAATATGTTTTCATCATACGTAATACTGCCTTCTTCATAATCAAAAAGCCCAAGTAAACACTTTAGCAAAACCGTTTTTCCAGATCCACTTTGTCCAATGATAAGGTTGGTTTTTCCAGATTCAAAAACAGTAGAAATTCCTTTTAAGACTTTGGTGTCTTCAAATGATTTATGTAGGTTTTTGATTTTAATCATTAGCTTAGTAACATTTGAGTTAAAATATAATTTAATAGAATGATGGATACACTTGTCCAAACAAAAGCCGTCGTACTTGCTTTACCGACTTCCAATGCACCACCTTTCATATAATATCCGTGGAAGGAAGGGATGGTTGCCAATAAAAAGGCAAATACAAATGTTTTAATAAAAGCATAAGCCATATGAAAAGGAATAAAGTCCATTTGTACTCCAATCACATAATCTTCAAAACTTGAAAACCCGCCATAAACACAGGCAGCCATTCCACCAATAATCCCTAAAAACATAGCGATTGAAATTACAAAAGGGTATAAGAAAAGCGCAATAACTTTTGGAAATACTAAGTAATTCACAGAGTTGATCCCCATTACTTCTAAAGCGTCAATTTGTTCTGTAACTCGCATCGTTCCAATACTAGAAGTTATAAAAGACCCCATTTTCCCAGCCATAATAACAGAAATAAAAGTGGGAGCAAATTCTAAAATAACAGATTGACGCGTGGCAAAACCTACAAGGTATTTTGGAATCAATGGATTGTCAATGTTAAGAGCTGTTTGTATGGTAACAACCCCGCCCACAAAAAATGAGATAAATGCAACAATACCAATAGAGCCGATAATTAAATCTTCAATATCCTTTAGAATCAATTGCTTCATCACAGACCATTTTGTCGGTTTGCGAAGCATTTCGCCAATCATTAAAAAATAAGACCCAATATTGTGGAGGTAGTTCATAAAAATGTAATTAATGCTAAAGTAAAAAAAACTCCCCATTAATTTGTAGTTATTAAAATGGAATCATTAAAAAAAGATGTATTTTTGACCATCAACAAGTCTTAATTATGAAGTTTCCAAAATTCACTTACCTCTTTTTGTTTTTGGGTATTTTTTCTTGTAAAAATAGCCCTGAGTATTCATCTTCCAATAATTTGGATATAATAACTTCGAAACCAAAGCTCGTGGTAGGAGTAGTGGTCGATCAAATGCGTTTTGATTATTTGAATCGTTTCAAAAAAAAATATTCTGCCAATGGATTTTTAAGGTTGATAAAACAAGGCTATAGTTGTAATAACCATCATTTTAATTTTATACCAACCTATACAGCACCTGGTCATGCTTCAATTTTTACAGGTACCACTCCAAGTGTGCACGGAATTATTGGGAATAGTTGGTATGATAAAGCGTCAAACTCAACCGTTTATTGCACAACAGATAAAGCATATATTCCTGTAGGTGCCGCTGCAAAATATGGACAAGCATCTCCTCGAAATATGAAAGTGACCACCCTTGCCGATCAAAACAGATTGTTTACACAAATGAACGGAAAAACAATAGGCGTTTCTATTAAAGACCGTGGAGCTGTGTTCCCCTCCGGACATACGGCAAATGGAGCGTATTGGTTTGAAGGTTTAAATGAAGGGAAATGGATGACTAGTACCTATTATATGGATGCACTTCCACAATGGGTTAAGGATTTTAACACCCCCTCTAATATAGCATCTTATTTAAAACCATGGAACACACTTTATGATATCAGTCTTTATGAAGAAAGTGGTTCTGATTTGTCCGATTATGAACAAGGCTTTAATGGAAAATCAACGTCTGAGTTTCCTTACGATTTAAAAGCCTTAATGGAATTAAACGAGGGCTATGATATTATTAAAAGCACGCCTTTCGGAAATACAATGATTACAGATTTTGCATTATCTGCCATTGAAGCTGAAAGTTTGGGGGTAGATGATTACACGGATTTTTTGACTGTAAGTTATTCATCTACGGATTATATAGGACATAATTTTGGGATCAACTCGGTAGAACTACAAGATACGTATTTACGTTTAGATTTAGAAGTAGAACGTTTGCTCAATTACCTAGATGCTAAGGTGGGCGCAGGAAATTATACTTTATTTTTAACTTCTGATCACGGAGCTGTAGATGTCCCATCTTTTTTAACGGATGTACACATTCCCAGTGGTTATGTGCCAAAAAATAGTTTTGCGTCTTTATATACAAACCTAAAAAAGAAATATGGTGTTTCGGACTTAATCATGAAAATCAGTAATGATCAAGTGTTTTTAAATCAGGAACGTATTACTGCATTGAAAGTCAACTTAGAAGATGTACAGAAATTTGTTGTAAATGAAATTATCAGCTACCCACACATTAAAAAGGCCTATACAGCTACCACAATGCAAACGCGTTATTTTAAAGAAGGTGCAGAGAAAATGCTTCAGAATGGCTATCACCAAAAACTCTCTGGAGACGTGTTGTTTACGCTTGAATCGGGGGTGATTTCTTATGATTCAAAAGGCACCACACACGGGTCTGGATATAACTACGATACGCATGTACCTCTATTGTTTTATGGGAATGGAATACAGCCCGGAAAAACTTACAAACGTACCAACGTGACGGACATTGCTCCTACAATTTCGGCACTTTTAGGAATTGCTTTACCAAGCGGAGCCACAGGAACTGTTATTGAAGAGGTGATTTATTAGCCGAGGCGATCAGGTCTTTATTTATGGTGTCGATGTAATTTAACAGCGCATCTTTTCCAGTATAATTTGCAGAAGAAGTAACAAAGTAATTAGGGAATTCTTCCCAAGTTTCTAAAAGAATGCTTTTATACTTATCAATGTGATCTTCAATTGCTTTGGGACGTAGTTTATCTGCTTTCGTAAAAATGATTGAAAAAGGGATTCCATGCTCTCCTAACCACTGCATAAACGCCAAATCAACTGTTTGGGGAGCATGACGAATATCAACTAAAACAAATGCAGAAACCAGTTGTTTTCGTTCGCTAAAATAAGCAGTAATAAATTTTTGAAATGTTTTTTTAGCGGCCTTAGAAACTCGAGCATATCCATAGCCAGGTAGATCTACTAAAAACCATTCTTTATTTATTAAAAAATGATTGATCAATTGTGTTTTTCCTGGGCGTCCAGATGTTTTAGCTAAGTTTTTTTGATTGGTAAGCATGTTAATGAGTGATGACTTACCAACGTTACTGCGTCCAATAAAAGCGTATTCAGGAAGTTTGTTTGTGGGGCATTTTGCGACTTCTTGGTTGCTTACCACAAACTCAGCCGTTTTAATTTGCATAACTGTTATATTTTAAAACCCTCTTTTAGTAAACCACTCATACACGATTTCATTAAATCGATCGGGGTGTTCCATCATAGCTGCATGGCCACATTTATCAATCCAAAATAACTCTGAATCAGGAAGTAATTTATCAAACTCTTCAGCAACATTTGGAGGGGTTACAATATCATTTTTACCCCATACAACGCACGTTGGGGATGTAATTCCAGGGAGGTCTTTTGCCATGTTGTGACGGATGGCACTTTTTGCAATGGCGAGTATTTTTATGAGTTTATTACGGTCATTTACAGTCTCATAAACTTCATCTACGATGGCTTTGGTAGCCACTTCAGGATCGTAAAACACTTCTTGAGCTTTTGCTTTCATTACTTCGTAGTCGCTACGTTTTGTGTAGCCGCTGCCCATTGCACTTTCGTAGAGTCCAGAACTGCCTGTAATTATAAGTGCTTTTACTTCATTAGGGTATAACTTTGTATAATACAGCCCTATATGACCACCCAGTGAATTTCCAATAAGGATGACATCTTTATAGCCTCTAAATTCGATAAAATCATTTAAGTAATTTGAAAAACTTTTAACGTTTGTTTTAAGTAAAGACAAGGAATATAGAGGTAACTCAGGAAGAACAACCATGTATCCGTTCTTGCTAAAAAATTCAGTAACTCCGTCAAAATTACTTAATCCACCCATCAATCCATGAAGAATTATAATTGGCTGTCCTTCACCGATTTCAACGTAGTTGAATTTCCCCTCTTGCTTTAAACTATAATTCATATTGATACAAAAAAATTGGTCTCTGGCAAATCTACACAATTTAATTTAAAATGTTTTGAATATTTAAAGCGAACTGTCAATTGATTTTAGCGTTTTTAATGTCGCTATAAACCTTAATATTCACTTCATAAAAGTAATTAACAGCCTTTTGTTGATAGTCTCTACCACTTTGTAAGTTGTTGGTTCTCTATTGTATAACATTAAAATTTATGCAGTTTATCGATTTAATATGCTGTTTATAGAAATTTATTAACAATGTGGTAAATTGTGGTAAATTGTGGTAAATATTTTTTAGCTTTGAAGTTAAGAATATAATAAATCAGAACACTGCAGCGTGAATACATTAATTGGAACATACGAATGTAAGGTAGATGCAAAAGGCAGGCTTATGCTGCCAGTTGCGTTTAAAAAGCAGCTTGCTTCTGTTACGGAAAAAGGCTTTGTTTTAAAGCGTGCCGTTTTTCAGCCCTGTTTAGAGTTATATCCAATGCAAGAGTGGGAGTCGATGATGCACAACGTCAATAAGCTCAATCGATTCAAAAAGAAAAACAATGATTTTATCAGACGATTTACAGCAGGAGTCAAGTCTGTTGACTTAGATGTATCAGGACGACTGTTAATTCCAAAAGACCTTGTAGGTTTTGCAGGAATTACTAAAGAAATTGTAGTGACTTCGGCAGTGAATATTATTGAAATATGGGATAAAGATAAATACGAAAAGGCTATTGATGATGCTGCGAATGATTTTGCAGATTTAGCAGAAGATGTAATGGGACAAGACGATGCAGATAGATTATCATAACCCTGTATTACTCAGCGAAACCGTTGAGGGATTAAATATTAAGGAAGACGGTATTTATGTAGATGTGACATTTGGAGGTGGAGGTCATAGCAGAAAAATACTTGAATCTTTGGGTTCAAAAGGAAGGTTAATTGCCTTTGATCAGGACAAAGACGCTCTTTTAAATACAATAGAGGACTCTCGATTTTTATTGATAAATGAGAACTTCAGATATGTGAAACGCTTTTTGAGATTCCATGGCATTAAATCTGTTGATGGAATTTTAGCTGATTTTGGAGTTTCCTCGCATCAATTTGATGAAGCTGACAGGGGGTTTTCAATCCGATTTGATGCTCAATTAGATATGCGGATGAATCAACAAGATAGCCTTTCGGCACATTCGTTGGTAAACACCTATGAAGAGGAAGATTTGAAACGTGTATTTTGGCAGTATGGAGAATTAAGGACAGCTCCAGCCTTGGCAAAAACCATTGTAGCCGCAAGAGCCGAAAAAGAAATAGAAACCACCTTTGAGTTGAAAGCTGTTTTAAAAAAACACCTTCCGAATGGAAGAGAAAATAAAATTTTAGCACAGATATATCAAGCAATTCGGATTGAAGTGAATCAAGAAATTGAGGCTCTTAAAGCGTTTTTATTACAAACTCCAGAGTTGTTAAATGAAGGAGGACGATTGAGTGTTATATCCTATCACTCTTTAGAAGATCGATTGGTTAAACGATTTATAAGAAACGGCTTGTTTGAAGGAGAACCAGAAAGAGATGTATTTGGGAATTTTGAAGTTCCACTAAAGAAAGTAGGGGGTTTGATTGTTCCAGATGCAAAAGAAATAAAACTAAATAACAGAGCACGTAGTGCTAAACTAAGGATTGCTGAGAAGCTAAATACATAATCAGACGAATGAAAAACAAGATATACAATATTTTAAAAGGAACCTTTCTCGTGAGCGATGGAGCTTTTAAAAATTGGCGTCTGATTTTCTTTTTTTTAGCCCTTGCACTCGGAATGATTGCAAGTTCTCATAATGCAGATAGTAAAGTCTATAAAATTGCAAGGCTCAATGAGCAGGTGAAAGCCTACCGTTCAACCTATGTAGAAACTCGTGCGCAATTGATGGAATTGAAAATGGAATCGGTGATCCGAAAGCGCTTGTCAGGACTAGGAATTAAACCATCGTCCAATCCACCTTTTAAAATCATCATTAACTCAAAAACTAATTAATTTAATGCAATCAACTGAAAAGTCTATAATGAACAAACTGTACTTCACAAGTGGAGCGATGTTCATTTTTGCGCTTTTGGTAGTGTATAAATTAGTTACAATTCAATTTGTTGAAGGCGATCAGTACCGCAGTATTGCAGATAACCGAACGATTAAAGACGACATCATTCCAGCAAATCGTGGGAACGTGTATTCTGTTGGAGGGAGTTTGTTGGCAACTTCTGTACCTAAGTATGATATCCGCATTGATTTAGTAACCCCGAGTCATAAAAATTACGAAGCGTTCATAGAGCCTTTATGCGATTCGTTGGCAAGTTTTTATAATACATCGTCTGAGGAATATAAACGTAAGTTGCGTTTAGCTCGAGAAAATAAAAACCGCTACTTTCTGTTGGCACGTAATTTAGATTACTCCCAGTATCTGCAATTTAGAGATTTTCCATTGTTGAATTTAGGTGCTTTCAAAGGAGGGCTTATAGTCGAGCAAACAACAAAACGCGATTATCCAATGGGATCCATTGCACAACGTTTGATTGGTTATGAGCGTTTTGATGATCAAGGCAATGTAACCCGTGTTGGGATTGATGGTGCTTTTGGCGAAAAATATTTGAGAGGTGAAGACGGTAAGAGACGTAAACAAAAAATAGGGAAAGGGCAGTGGAAACCAATTGAAGATTATAATCAAGTGGAACCTCAAGATGGCTATGATGTCTATACAACCATTGATGTTAATATTCAAGATATAGCCCACCATGCACTTTTGGAGCAATTGGAATACTATAAAGCCGATCATGGAACTGTGGTTGTTATGGAAACCAAAACAGGCGAAATACGCGCCATTTCTAATTTGGGTCGAAACAAAGAAGGACTGTATTATGAACGTCTTAACTATGCAGTTGGTGAATCGCACGAGCCTGGATCAACTTTTAAGCTCATGGCCTTGGCAGTCGCTTTAGAAGACAGGGTTATTGATACCACCACAATGGTAGATACTAAAAAAGGGGTGTTGTCCTATTATGGTAAAAAAGTAAAAGATTCTAAAAAAGGGGGGTATGGCAACATTTCGGTCGCAAAAGCCTTTGAAGTATCTTCTAATACAGGAATCGTAAAGGCGATTCACAATGCATATAAAGAAAATCCTCAAAAATTTGTGGATGGATTGTACAGAATGAACCTTAAAGACTCTCTAGGACTTCCACTTATAGGAGAAGGAAAGTCGATTATTCCAGATCCAAGAATTAAAAATGGACGTTGGAGCGGTATTGCACTGCAATGGATGGCGTATGGATATGGCGTTTCTTTTACACCGCTTCAAACCCTGACATTTTATAATGCCATTGCAAATGATGGAGTTATGGTACGCCCAAAGTTTTTACGTGAAATTAAAGAAATTGACACTTCCATAGAAACCTTTAGTACCGAAGTTATTAATCCTCGAATTTGTTCCGAAGAAACGGTTTTAAAACTACAACAACTTCTTAAAAATGTGGTAGAAAAAGAGCATGGAACTGGGCATGGTTTGTACTCCGATAAATTTTCTATGGCAGGCAAAACAGGAACCTGTCAAAAGGATTATGTAAATAAAGATCAGTTGAATTATATCTCCTCATTTTCAGGTTATTTCCCTGCGGATGACCCAAAATATTCTTGTATTGTAGTCATTCATGAACCCGATAAAAGTGTTGGGTATTATGGCGCTGATGTGGCAGGACCGGTATTCAAAAAAATTGCACAAAAGATTTTTACAGATGCTCCTGTAATTGATGAGATAAATGACCTCAATCAAAAGTCGGAAACAGTTAAAGCAAGTTATGATAATTATTATGCTGTAGCTCAAAAATATAAAACGATCATGCCTAATTTAAAAGGGATGTCGGCTATGGATGCAATTTCTATTTTAGAAAACATGGGTTTAAAGGTAAGAACTCAGGGTAACGGAACCGTTTCAAAACAATCGGTAAAAAGTGGTCAAAAAGTAAAACCTCAATCTGTAATAACGCTCGTCTTATCATGAAGAATCTAAAAAACATTTTACAGAAAATTCCCGTTGAGAAAATCATTGGATCTGATAATCGATCGATTTCTAGCATACAATACGATTCTCGAAGTGTTGAGCAGAACAGTCTTTTTGTGGCGATTAATGGAGGTGTTTTTGATGGTCATACATTTATTTCTAAAGCAATTGATCAGGGAGCAGTAGTCATTGTTTGTGAAAACTTACCCGAAGAATTAGTTGCTGAGATTACCTATATAAAAGTTAAGAGTGCAGCAAGAGCCTTGGCACTTATGGCATCTAACTACTATACTAACCCTTCTAAAAATTTAAAACTAATTGGAATTACTGGAACCAATGGTAAAACCACTGTTGCAACACTTCTTTATGAATTATTTAAACAAGCAGGTTATAAAGTAGGGCTTATTTCTACCGTAAAAATCATGGTGGATAGCGAAACATTTTCTGCTACACATACCACTCCTGATCCTGTAGTGATCAATTCGTATTTAAGTCAAATGAACTCTCAAGGAGTTGAGTTTTGTTTTATGGAAGTCAGTTCCCATGGAATTCATCAATATAGAACAGAAGGATTGCATTTCGAGGGGGGTGTCTTTACTAACCTTTCTCATGATCATTTGGATTATCACGCTTCATTTGCAGATTATAGAGATGTAAAAAAATCATTTTTCGATCAATTGCCGGCAACCGCATTTGCTCTTGTAAACGCCGATGATAAAAACGGGTTGGTTATGCTTCAAAATACCAAAGCCAAGCAATCGACCTATGCTTTAAAAAGTTATGCAAATTACCGTGTTCAGATTTTGGAAAATCAATTTAGTGGACTATTGTTAAAGATAAATGACAGCGAAGTATGGGTAAAATTAATAGGTGATTTTAATGCGTATAACTTAACTGCGATTTATGGTACTGCCGAACTTTTGGGATTAAAATCAGATGAGATCTTGCGTATAATGAGTGCTCTTGACAATGTTAATGGAAGGTTTGAGTACTTTAAATCAGACGCTAATATTACAGCTATTATCGATTACGCTCACACCCCAGATGCTCTTAAAAATGTATTGGAAACAATAAATACAATTCGATCCAAAAATGAAACACTGATTACAGTGGTTGGATGTGGTGGTGACCGAGATCGTTCTAAGCGTCCAAAAATGGCACATATTGCGTCTGCATTGAGTACTAAAGTTATTTTCACAAGTGACAATCCAAGGTCAGAAGACCCAGATAAAATTATTTCTGAAATGGAAGTTGGTGTCGAAGCACAGAACTCTAAAAAAACCATGTCAATTACAAATCGTAAGCAAGCAATTAAAACCGCTTGTCAGTTAGCTCAGTCTAATGACATCATTCTTGTTGCTGGGAAAGGGCATGAAACCTATCAAGAGGTCAATGGGGTTAGAAGTGATTTTAATGACTATAAAATAACGGAAGAATTTCTAATACAATTAAACAAATAATATGCTGTACTATTTATTCAAATATTTAGAAGAATCGCACCAATTTCCAGGAGCCTCTCTTTTTGGGTTTATAACCTTTAGGGCAGCAGTTGCAATTATTTTATCATTAATGATTTCAACCATTTTTGGGAAACGCATTATTCGTTTTCTTCAAAAACAACAAGTTGGAGAAACTATTCGTGATTTAGGATTAGAAGGTCAAAAAGAAAAGGCGGGCACACCAACCATGGGAGGGTTGATTATTATTTTATCCACTCTAATTCCTGTTGTATTATTAGCCAAGTTAGATAATATTTATATCATTTTACTTCTCATTACTACCTTATGGATGGGGGTGATAGGATTTATAGACGACTATATTAAAAAATTCAAAAATGATAAAGAAGGCCTTAAAGGTCGATTTAAAGTATTAGGTCAAATTGGATTGGGAATCATTGTCGGAACAACTCTATATTTTCATGACGATGTAACAATTAAAGAAAAAATTCCAGCCAATATGCAGGTTGAAACTGCAGCGAGTCAACAGTCGACAATTCAGTTTTACCCAGAAACAAAATCGACCAAAACAACCATCCCTTTTGTGAAATCAAACGAATTTAATTATGCCGATTTGATCACTTGGATTCATCCAGGTTTAGAAAAACATGCATGGATTGTATTTGTTTTAGTTGTTATTTTTATTATCACAGCCGTTTCAAATGGTGCCAACCTAACCGATGGTATTGATGGTTTGGCAGCAGGAACCTCGGCAATCATTGTATTGACCTTAGGAATTTTTGCTTGGGTATCAGGAAATATAATTTTCTCTGATTATTTAAATATTATGTACATCCCAAGGGTAGAAGAAATTACCATATATATTGCTGCGTTTGTAGGTGCGTTGATTGGTTTTCTTTGGTATAACACCTTTCCAGCACAAGTATTTATGGGAGATACAGGCAGTTTGACAATCGGCGGAATCATTGCAGTCATTGCCATTGCCGTCCGAAAAGAATGGTTGATTCCTGTGTTGTGTGGAATCTTTTTAGCAGAAAATTTATCAGTGGTATTACAAGTTAGTTACTTTAAATATACCAGAAAAAAATATGGCGAAGGTCGACGCATTTTTAAGATGTCCCCTTTGCATCATCATTACCAAAAATTAGGCTACCACGAAAGCAAAATTGTCACCCGTTTTTGGATTGTGGGAATTTTGTTGGCCATTTTAACCATTGTCACTCTGAAAATTCGATAGATGAAACGATTGGTGGTTCTTGGTGGAGGCGAAAGTGGCGTAGGTGCTGCTCTGTTAGGAAAAGAAAAAGAGTACAACGTATTTCTTTCTGATGCTGGAAAGATTACGAAAAAATATAAAGACGTTCTTAGACATAATGAGATTGAATGGGAAGATGAAGGGCATACCGAGTCCAAGATTTTAAACGCAGATATAGTGGTTAAAAGTCCTGGAATTCCAGATCACATTCCACTGATTCAAAAATTAAATGCAGCTTCTATTTCTGTGATTTCTGAAATTGAATTTGCGGCATTATTTACAAGTGCCAACATCATTGGAATTACGGGAAGTAATGGAAAGACCACGACAACACTGATGGTTCATCAGATATTAAGTCATGCTGGATTGGATGTAGCAATTGGGGGAAATATCGGCGATAGTTTTGCGAAGCAAGTCCTGAACAACAATGCTAACTACGTTTTGGAACTGAGTAGTTTTCAGTTAGATGGAATAGAAAAATTCAGACCACACATTGCGATTATTACCAATATTACACCGGATCACTTGGATCGCTATGATTATAAATTTGAAAACTATATCGCTTCAAAGTTTAGAATCGCAATGAATCAAACCTCGAAGGATTATTTGATATATGATTCAGATGATGAGGTTATTGTATCCTATTTAAAGACCCATAACATTCAATCGACATTAGTGCCTTTTTCGCTAACAAGAAAAGTCACAAACGGAACTTATTTAGAACAAAATAATATAATAATAGAATTTAATAATAGAGACATCATTATGCCAACAACAACCTTAGCTTTAGAAGGAAAGCACAACATCAAAAATGCGATGGCTGCTTCGACTGTTGCCCACCTGTTAAAAATCAGAAATGCAACGATTAGAGAAAGTCTCGAAGGATTTCAAGGTGCAGAGCATCGCTTGGAACAGGTTCTTACAATCAATAAAGTTCAGTATGTAAATGATTCCAAGGCCACTAATGTAAATGCGACCTATTATGCCTTAGAGAGTATGAACACGCCTACGGTTTGGATTGTAGGAGGAGTCGATAAAGGAAATGATTACAAGGCATTGTTTCCATTTGTCAATGAAAAAGTCAAGGCTATTATTTGTTTAGGAAAAGATAACGAAGCATTATTTGATGCCTTCGGAACTATGGTGGAAAACATCATAGAAACACAGTCTATGAGCGAAGCGGTTCAAATCGCTTATAAAATTGCTACTGCTGGGGAATCAGTATTGTTATCTCCTGCCTGTGCTAGTTTTGATTTATTTGAAAATTATGAAGACCGCGGTCATCAATTTAAATCCGCTGTAAGACAACTATAATGAAGGCACTATTTGATAACATAAAGGGAGATCGTATCATATGGGCTATTGCTGCTTTGTTGGCAATATTCTCGTTTTTACCAGTTTACAGTGCGGCAAGTAATTTAGCCTACATTGGAAACGGGAGCAATACCTTTGGTTATTTTATCAAGCACTTTGTGCATTTGTTTTTAGGATTTTCAATTATCTATGGAGTTCATAAAATTCCGTACCGTTATTTTAGAGGGCTTTCCTTAGTAATGATTCCAGTGATTTTAATATTATTAGTTGTTACAATGCTACAAGGTTCAACCATAGGAGGAGCGAATGCAAGCCGTTGGATTCGTGTTCCAATAGTAGGATTTACATTTCAACCCTCAACCTTGGCTGCTTTGGTATTAATGGTGTATGTAGCACGATATTTATCAAAAATTAAAGATATAGAACACTCTTTTAAAGACTCTATTTTACCACTGTGGATTCCTGTTTTTATAGTGTTAGGGTTGATTCTTCCTGCTAATTTTTCTACGGCAGCACTTATTTTTTCAATGGTGATTTTATTGACATTTTTAGGAGGGTATCCATTAAAATATTTATCGGTTATTATAGGCTCAGGTCTTTTAGTACTTATGTTTTTTGTGTTAACGGCGAAAGCTTTTCCAGATTTGATGCCAAATAGAGTTGATACTTGGACAAGTCGTATTACAAGCTTTATGGATCCGGATGTCACGGTAGAAGATTATCAAATTGAAAAAGCCAAAATTGCCATTGCTAGCGGAGGTATTCAAGGATTGGGACCAGGTAAAAGCATTCAGAAAAACTTTTTACCACAATCATCATCTGATTTTATTTTTGCTATTATAATTGAAGAGTACGGCCTCATAGGTGGCATGTGTTTGCTACTTCTATATCTGTGGTTGTTGTTTAGAATTGTAATAGTAGCTCAAAAGTCAGAAACTGTTTTTGGAAAATTATTATGCATAGGGGTTGGAATTCCAATTGTGTTTCAAGCCTTAGTGAATATGGGAGTAGCAGTGCAGCTATTTCCTGTAACGGGACAAACATTACCGCTCATAAGTAGCGGAGGAACCTCTATTTGGGTGACTTGCTTGGCACTTGGAATTGTGTTAAGTGTGAGTAGCAAACGAGCTACTGAAAAAATACAAGAAGATGAAGAACCACATCCTTTAGAAATATTAAGCGAAGCACTTTAATGAAGTCGTATAAAATCATATTATCAGGTGGAGGAACAGGGGGTCATATATACCCTGCGATTGCCATTGCAAACGAATTAAAAGCACGATTCCCAAAATCGGAGTTTTTATTTGTGGGTGCAAACGATAAAATGGAAATGCAAAAAGTACCACAAGCAGGATACCCTATTAAAGGGTTATGGATTGCAGGCATTCAAAGGCGACTGACATTTAAAAACGTATTATTTCCTCTTAAATTAGTGGTAAGTATGATTAAGTCCTTGGCAATTGTAAATACATTTAAACCCAATGTTGTAATTGGAACAGGTGGTTTTGCCAGTGGACCTCTATTACAAGTGGCTGCAATGAAAGGTGTGCCAACATTGATTCAAGAGCAAAATTCCTTTCCAGGAATTACAAATAAATTATTATCCAAAAAAGTAAATAAAATATGTGTGGCATATGAAGGACTGGAACGCTTTTTCCCAAAAGAAAAATTGATTTTAACCGGCAACCCAGTCCGACAAGATTTATTGGATTTAGATCAGAAATTAGCTGAAGCACAAGCGTTTTTTAAGTTAGACCCTAACAAAAAAACACTGTTAGTATTAGGGGGGAGTTTGGGAGCACGTCGTATGAATCAGCTTATAGAATCCGAATTGGATTTTTTCAATGGTTTAGGGATTCAAACAATATGGCAGTGTGGGAAGTTGTATTTCGATGATTACAATCAATTCAACACCTATCAGGATGTGCAAGTACATACGTTTCTAAATCGAATGGATTTAGCCTATGCTGCAGCCGATATTATCATATCAAGAGCAGGTGCCAGTTCTGTGTCCGAGCTTTGTGTTGTTGGAAAACCCGTAATTTTCATTCCCTCACCCAATGTGTCAGAAGACCATCAAACCAAAAATGCATTAGCGGTTTCAGAAAAAAATGCCGCCCTAATACTAAGTGAAAAAGATTTGGAATCAAGTTTTGAGACGCAGTTCTCTACACTCATTGCATCTGAATCTCAACAATTAGAATTATCAACAAACATCAAAAAGTTAGCTTTAAAACAAGCAACCCAAACCATTGCCGATGAAATTGAAAAGCTGTTAAACAAATGAATTTAAAAACCATCCATAACGTATTTTTTATTGGCATCGGAGGTGTCGGTATGAGTGCGCTTGCGCGTTACTTTGCGTTGGACGGAAAAACAGTTGGAGGGTATGATAAAACCCCCACTTTGATAACGGAGTCTCTTGCAGAACTTGGGATTCATGTTCAATTTGAAACAGAACTAAATCAAATCAACGAGCGATTTTTAAATCCGAACGCTACACTCATTGTGTTTACCCCAGCAATTTCAGAATCAAATGTGATTTTACAGTATTTTAGAGCTCATGGTTTTCAAGTATTAAAACGTTCCGAAGTGTTAGGTCTTGTCACTGAAAACACCCACTGTTTGGCAGTAGCGGGAACGCATGGGAAAACTACAACGAGCAGTATTTTAGGGCATTTGCTGTATGCATGTCATGAGAAAGTCACCGCATTTATTGGGGGTATTTCAGAAAACTACCAATCTAATTTAATTCATAACGGAACGGATATTTCAGTGGTTGAAGCCGATGAGTTTGACCGTTCGTTTTTAACGCTTAGTCCAGACTTTGCCTGTATTACTTCCATGGATGCAGACCATTTAGATATTTACAATTCTGAAGCCGATTTAGTGGATACGTTTAAGCAGTTTGCTCAGAAGATTAAACCATCAGGTAAATTATTCATTCGAAAAGGATTGCCTTTAGATGGGATTACCTACGGAATAAATGAGGCCGCAGATTACAGTGCGATTAATGTCCAAATTAAAAATGGATGTTATCAATTTGATCTTCAAACTCCACACGGGTTAATTCAAAATATAACATTTCATTTACCAGGAACACATAATCTGTCCAATGCGATTGCAGCACTTGCGATGGCCCTAGAATTTGGGTGTTTGGCAGAGAATTTAAAAACAGCTTTGAATGCGTATAAGGGTGTCAAAAGACGTTTTACGTATCAAATTAAAACAGATGATTTTGTGTTTATAGATGATTATGCACATCATCCTGCAGAAATAAATGCCGTGCATCAAGCGGTAAGAGAAATGTATCCAAACCAAAAAGTAGCAGTTGTATTTCAGCCTCATTTATTTAGCCGAACAAATGATTTTGCAGATGATTTTGCAGCCAGTTTATCTCAGTTTGACGCTGTTTTTTTATTAGAGATTTACCCCGCAAGAGAGCTTCCTATTGAAGGGGTTTCTTCAAGTTGGTTGTTGGAGAAAATTAAGAGTCCGATTAAAAAATTAATTTCGAAATCAGACATTGCAAGTGAAATAAAAGAACTAGGATATCCTGTATTTATGACCCTTGGAGCAGGTGATATAGGGGTAGAAGTATCAGAATTAAAAGAAAAATTAAGCTATGCGTATTAACTGGAATTTCATAAAAAGCGTGTTGTTACTAGGATTAGTAGTGTTTTTGTATGCTTTTTCTTCACACAAAAATAACAACCGTTCTGTGACCAAAGTAGCTGTTCAATTTACCGGGAATGAAAACGTTTATATTACCACAGAAATGGTTAATAAATTGTTAATACAAAATCAAGAACAACTGTATAAATTACCGAAAGATAATTTAGATTTGAAAGCAATGGAGATTTTACTTGAGTCAAATGACATGATAAAATCTGCTCAAGTGTATCTTACTGTAAACGGAGAAGTTAGGACGAAAATCGAACAAAAACAACCGATTGCGAGAGTATATTCTGACACAACATTTTATATTGATGAAGAGGGTTTATGGATGCCGTTATCCCCTCAGCACAGTGCACGTGTCCCATTGGTTACTGGAGTTGTAGAAAAAGAAGATTTGGAAGCCGTTTATAGAATGGCCTTAAAAGTTTATACAGATCCGTTTCTAAAAACGTATATAACTGAAATTCATCAGAATGAAAACAAAGAAATAAGTCTAAAAATGAGGCTTTTAGAATTTGAAGTATTGGTGGGTACTCTTGAAAATTTAGATGAAAAAATGAAGAATTTAAAAGCGTTTTATCAAAAAGCAAAAAAAGATAAAGTGTTAGATGTATATAAAAGCGTGAATTTACAATTTGAGAGTCAAGTTGTTTGCACAAAAAAATAAATTTATGGAAGCTCAAAACATTTCAGTAGGATTAGATATTGGTACCACAAAAATAGTGGCGATGATTGGTCGTAAAAATGAGTATGACAAATTAGAAATACTTGGAATTGGAAAATCCAAAAGTCTGGGGGTGCATAGAGGGGTTGTAAATAATATTACACAAACCATTCAGTCCATCCAACAAGCGGTTTTAGAATCCGAAACGGATTCAGGCCTAAAGATTGGAGAGGTCACTGTAGGCATTGCTGGACAACATATTCGTAGTCTTCAGCACAGTGATTATATCACAAGAGAAAACTCTGAGTCGGTGATTAACGAAGAGGATATTGATCGACTTATAAATCAAGTTCACAAGCTAGTAATGCTTCCTGGAGAAGAAATTATTCATGTCTTACCGCAGGATTATAAAGTAGATGGGCAGGCAGAAGTTAAGGAACCAATTGGTATGTATGGCGAACGCCTTGAAGCTAATTTTCATGTGGTGGTGGGGCAGGTATCCTCCATTCGAAACATAGGTCGTTGTGTCCAAACGGCGGGCTTAGAATTAGATGGAATCACTTTAGAGCCTTTGGCATCTGCCAATGCGGTGCTCAGTCAAGAAGAAAAAGAAGCTGGAGTTGCTCTGATTGATATAGGAGGTGGAACAACGGATTTGGCTGTTTTTAAAGACGGAATTATCAGACATACGGCTGTCATTCCTTTTGGTGGAAATGTAATCACAGAAGATATCAAAGAAGGCTGTTCAATTATAGAAAAACAAGCCGAATTATTAAAAATCAAATTTGGATCTGCATGGCCAGGCGAAAACAAGGAAAACGAAATCGTATCGATTCCAGGTTTGAGAGGGCGCGACCCCAAAGAAATTACCCTCAAAAACTTATCTAAAATAATTCATGCTCGAGTGGTTGAAATTATTGAACAGGTTTATGTGGAAATTAAAAATTATGGTCACGAAGAACAAAAGAAAAAACTCATCGCTGGAATTGTATTAACAGGTGGTGGGAGTCAGTTGAAACACTTAAAACAATTGGTAGAATACATTACAGGGATGGATACCAGAGTTGGATATCCAAATGAGCATTTGGCGGGCGATAGCGATAGTGACATTACAAGTCCAATGTACGCCACAGCGGTAGGACTTGTCATGGACAGTTTGATGCGACAAGAAAAACGAATCAGTGAAAATTTAGAAGAACCAGAGAACGATGAAGAGTTAACAATTCAACCCCCAGTTGAAACACCACGCGATAATCGTAGTTTTTTGGATAAATTAACCGAAAGAGTCAAGGACTTTTTAGACAACGCAGAATAATAATAGATAACCAGTAAATTTTAATATATGAGCAGTAATAATAATTTTGGAATTACATTCGATCTCCCAAAAAACCAATCCAACGTCATCAAAGTCATTGGAGTTGGAGGGGGCGGAAGCAATGCGATTAACCATATGTTTAAACAAGGCATTAAAGGAGTTGATTTTGTGATTTGTAATACCGATTCACAAGCATTGAACAACAGTGGTGTTCCCAACAAAATTCAACTTGGAGTCAACCTAACTGAAGGTTTAGGAGCCGGAGCCAATCCAGAAATTGGAGAACAATCGGCCGTTGAAAGTTTGGAAGATATCCGTGCAATGTTAACCACCAATACCAAAATGGTTTTTATCACTGCAGGTATGGGTGGTGGAACTGGTACTGGAGCGGCACCAATCATTGCCAAAATGGCAAAAGAAATGGACATTCTTACCGTTGGAATTGTTACAATGCCATTTGAATTTGAAGGGAAAATAAGAAATGCTCAAGCCCATCAAGGGATTGAAAAAATTCGAAAAACCGTGGATTCATTAGTCATTATAAACAATAACAAGTTAAGAGATGTCTATGGTAATTTAGGATTTAAAGCTGGGTTCTCTAAAGCCGATGAAGTACTCTCTACTGCTGCACGTGGCATTGCTGAAGTCATCACTCACCATTACTTACAAAACATTGATTTACGAGATGCTAAAACAGTATTGAGTAATAGTGGAACTGCTATTATGGGCTCTTCGACTTCTTCTGGGCAAAACAGAGCTCAGCAAGCAATTACGAGTGCTTTGGATTCTCCACTACTAAATGATAATAAAATTACAGGTGCCAAAAACGTATTATTGCTCATCGTTTCTGGCGCTCAAGAAATAACTATTGATGAAATAGGAGAAATTAATGATCATATTCAAGCCGAGGCTGGTTACGGTGCCAATATTATCATGGGAGTTGGAGAAGATGATAGTTTAGGAGAAGCTATTTCTGTGACCATTATTGCGACAGGATTTGATGTCGATCAACAAAATGATATTACAAATACAGAAGTTAAAAAAGTAGTACATGCGCTTGAGGACGAACAAACAATGCAACATGATTTGATGCCATTAGACCCTTTAGAAACTCCATCAGCAATTGTGGATACTGTTAGTGAGGAAACCGTGGTTTATACATTAGATGAAGATGCTACGGAAGAAGAGGAAATCGAAGCTTCTAGTGAATCGGATTTAATTCCAACGTCAGAAGCTATTAAAAATATAGAGGTTGTGTATGAAGAAGTTGATTTAGAAGACGATGAGGACGAATTTATCATTCATGAAGTTACTAGGATTCCATCTGAAGAAACGGATTTTGAAGCTGTTGAAGAAGATCAAACGATGCTTACATTTGACCTTCCAATTTCTAGTAACTCAATAAAATCAGAATCTGAAAACGTAGAAGTGTACACACTTGAAGATACAGAGAAAGATGTTAAGGTGAAAGACATTGAGGTGAATGATTATATCGAATTAATTCCAGTAAACGAGGCCGATGAAACAGGGGAGACGCGTTATGTGTTGGACGATCATATTGTTTTAGAGCAAACAGATCAAAAATATGAGGACAAAAATCAAGATGTAGAAGTTGAGGTTGATGAAGAAATGACCTTTACCAAAGTCACTGTCAAAGAACGGACAGTAACATCGGAGCCTGAAGAAACTTCAGACCCTTTTGACAGTCCAATTTCAATTACGCTCCGTGAAAGAGCAGATGAAAGACGTCAAAAAATGAAGGCTTTTAATTACAAATTCAATACCTCTAAAATTGAGGAAATCGAAAAAGAACCTGCCTATAAACGACAAGGCGTTAATTTGAGTGATGTAGAGCATTCATCAGATGTACAGTCTTCCAGAACAACCATTGGACTGGATGATAATGATGAGGTTCAGTTGCGTTCTAACAATTCCTATTTACATGATAATGTAGATTAAGACCAATAGGTACTAAAATTTAAAACCTGAAGAAGAATTTCATTTCAGGTTTTTTTTATTTTTAAGAATAAGAATTTTTGTTTTTGTTATATTCGCATACTAATTTAAATTCAATCTTATGAGCTTACAAGATTCAGTCATGACCGCACTTAAAGCTGCAATGAAATCCAAGGACACAGTAGCCCTTACGGCACTAAGATCTGTAAAATCTGCTATTTTATTAGCACAGACAAGTGGTTCTGGTGCAGAGTTGAACGAAGCAGAGGAGTTTAAATTATTACAAAAATTAGTGAAGCAACGTCGTGACAGTGCGGCTATTTTTACGGATCAAAACCGTTTAGATTTAGCAGAGCCAGAACTTGCAGAAGTAGAAGTGATCAGTCAATTTTTACCTCAAATGCTAGAGGAGTCTGAAGTTGAAAAAGTAGTGGTTGAAACCATTGCGTCTTTAGGGGCTTCTGGAATGAAAGATATGGGACGAGTGATGGGTGTTGTAAGTAAAACGCTTGCAGGTAAAACGGATGGAAAAACAATATCAACTTTAGTAAAAGCAAAGTTATCTTAAATACAATAATGGCCCAGTAGTTCAACTGGATAGAATATCAGATTTCGGCTCTGACGGTTGGGGGTTCGAATCCCTTCTGGGTCACAAATTATCTCCAAGAATAATTAATTATTTTTGGAGATAATTTATTATATTAAATTTCGATTGGACTTTTAAATTATATTTATATGAAAATGAAAAAAAGAGTATTTGACTTAATTTTTATTATTATTTCAGCTTCAATATTAGTTATATTTTCAGAATATGATTTTTTGGAAAAGAATATGGCTTTTTCGTTTATACCTATTTTAATTGCATATTTTTTAGGACAATATTCTCAGATTAAGTTCAAGAAATAATTGAAAAATACTTCTTAATAAGTTCGAACTTTCGAAAGTTTGGGTCACAAATTATCCTCAAGAATAATTAAATATTTTTGGGGATATTTTATTACATTACATTTCGATTGTACTTTTAAATTGTATTTGTATGAAAATGACAAAAAGGATATTTGACTTAATTTTTATTATTATTTAAGCTTCAATATTAATTATATTATCAGAGTATGGTTTTTTGGAAAAGAATATGGCTATTATATTTAAGGTTAGTAATTTTAATTATAAGTACTTTAGTTGAAATCATTTTCAGTGAGACACATTTGATAGCGATAACTTTACAGGCTTAACAGTGTATGACCAATTTTTTAATTTTTTTGACCTAAAATAGAACTGTTTGATTATAGATAAATTAAAAATTTACTATCTATAAAAAAAAACTAATAAATGAAAATAACGAATGTATTTGTTCTAGTATTAATTGTAATTTCTACTTCAGTATTGAATGGTCAAATAAAACAAGAAACCAACAAATTAAAGCAACCTAATTTCTTGTTCGTTCTGGTAGATGATCAACCATTTGATGCTGTTGGGTTTTCTGGTCGTTATCCATTTCTAAAAACTCCAAATATTGATCGATTGAAAAAGGAAGGTGTTAATGTCGAAAATTTCTTTGTTACTCAGTCCATATGTTCACCATCAAGAGCTAGTTTTTTAACAGGGACATATCCACATATTCATGGAGTTAACCAAAACAACCGTTATGTTGATCCAAAATGGGATGAATTCGCACCTTATTCAAGTCATCTACAGACTTCAGGGTACCAAACAGCTCATGTCGGTAAAATTCATATGGCTCATTTAAAAGGAGAGGCTCATATCAGGCCAGGTTTTGACTATTGGTTTAGTTTTATTGGTCAGGGCGCGTATTTCGATCCACAGGTCAATGATAATGGGCAAGAGTACCAAGAAAAAGGGTATATGACAGATATACTGACAGATAAAGCAATTTCTTGGTTAAAAGAACAAAGAGATCCAAGCAAACCCTTCAGTTTGAATTTATGGCATAAGGCTGTTCACCAACCACATTTGCCAGCTCCCCGACATACAGATTTGTACTTAGGAGAAGAATTGCCTTTACCTCCTTACGATACTCATAAAGAGACATTCAAAGGCAAGCCTGAATGGCAGCGAAAAAAGACCTTTGGGTTTGATTGGAAAAATAATCTCCCCATCCCTTCAGAACTCCCCGAAAAGGATTGGCCAATAAATTATGACAGAAACATGGATCTTTTACGTTGTTTGTCTGCAATTGACGAATCTCTTGGAAAGGTTTTAGCAACCTTGGAAGAAATGGGTGAGTTGGAGAATACGGTGGTTATTTACAGTAGTGATAATGGTTATTTTATGGGAGAACATACCTTTTTAGATAAGCGATTAGCGTATGAAAACTCTATGCGAGTTCCAATGCTTATTCGTTATCCTAAATTAATAAAGAAAAACACAAAAATAGAGAAACAATGTTTAAATATTGATATTGCTCCAACCATTCTTGATTTAGCAGGCATAGAAAAACCTAGCTATATGCAAGGAGAATCTATGGTGAATTTATTAAAAGGTAAAAATGACAACAACTGGCGGAAATCTATTTTATTCGAATATTATCTCGACACCTATTGGCCTTATGCTGGACCCAATCAGATCGCAGTTAGAACAGAAAGATATAAATTGGTAGATGCATTTTTAGCTAATGATATCGATGAATTGTATGATCTTAAAAAAGATCCAGGTGAAATGAATAATTTGATTAATGATTCAGGGTATGATGAAATTGAAAATGACCTTAGAGAAGAAGCTACAAAATTGAAAGCTCAATATAAATACAATCCTAATCGAGATTGGTGGTTAAAACAGGTGATGAAATCAAAACGAAATCGAAAGAATCATCAATAATTATTTATATGATCTTTAAATTATTTGAGTCCTAACTTAATAAACCAAACAAAAAAAATGTAATTTAACAACTTCTAAACCAATTACATGAAGAACTGTTTTTTTGTTATAGCTCGTTTTGTACTCATATTTCTTCCCTTATCACTATTTGGACAACAAATAAAACATTTGGGTGTTTATGATGGTTTTCTAAGCGGTGCCGTACGCACTTTTGAAAAGGATACCTTGGGGTATATGTGGATAGGGACTTCACAAGGATTAAATAGATATTCCGGATCTAAGTTTAAAAATTACAATCAATTTCTAAACAATGGTGTTGTAGATATTATTAGTAAGGATGAAAATCTTTTAGTTTTAAGTTCAACAGGAGAACTATTTCAATATCTATATGATCAAGATAGTTTTAAGAACATCCTAAACCTTAAAAAGCTGAATTTTTTATGTTTTGAATTGATTAATGATAACACCCTAGTTATTGGTCTTCAATATGGTCTTTTGGTATATAATTTTAAATCCAATAAATTAAGCAAAGTATTATACCCTAAAATTACTTTCAATAGAAAAATTCATGTTAAAAACAACAAAATATACGTTGCTTCAACAAAGGGAATTAATGTGTTTGATTATGATGAAAAAACCAGTCGTTTAATAAAACACAATACATTACTCGAAAACAATCAGATTTTTGATTTTGCTTTTGATAGTCAAAATCGCATTTGGGTTGGAACAAATAAACAAGGAGTATATATTGTCGAAAATGAGAACCTTAACCCTCCTACAATTCATGCCCATCTACTTAAAAAAAACACTATTAGATCTATCACATTTGACAAAGACAAAAATGCATTAATTGCACCAGAAGGGCTGGGTTTGTTTGTTGTAAGTCCAGACTTTGAAATCATCAATAAATTTAGATATGACCCCGATAGTTTTAATTCGATCACTCAAAAAAGTATATATGAAATTTTTGTTGATGAATACAACGTGTATTGGCTTGGATTGAGAGAAGTTGGTATAGATTTAATATATCCCAAAGACAATGTCTTTACAAATATTTCTTATGTTCCATTCAAGAAAAATAGTATTGATGATAATAATATTCGGTCTATTTATTACCATGAAAATGGCGATGTATGGTTTGGAACAGAGACTGGGATTAGTAAACTTTCAACCGATGGGCTGTGGACAAATTATAATAGCAATTCAAACCTTTCAAAGCAGGCTGTATTAACAATAAATAGATATGGAGAAAACCTTATTTTGGGGGTTTATGGTATGGGATTAATTCAGTTTGACCCAAAATCAGCAAAAATAGACAAGTTTTTGTTGTTGGATAACGGTAAAAAATCGAAGTCCATTTTTGCAACCTATTTTGATAAGAATGATATTTGGCTTGGAGGGATTGATGGTCCTGTCAAACATTATAAAAATAGAAGACTAGTCAATACCTATAATACCGGTAATGCAAGGTCTATTATTTCCAATGGTGAAGATTTAATTTATATAGGTTCTGTAGGCGGATTGGTCGAAATTAATAAGACTTCAAAAACCTCAAGGAAAATAAAAAGTAAAACGTATAAAAATATCAATCAGATATACTCATTACTTTTTGATAAGGATAATAAGTGTATTTGGGTTGGAAATAATAGTGGGCTTTTTCAGTATAATTTAGATTCTGAAACGTTCAAGTTTATAAATACAGATTTAAATTTTGATTCGGGAACGGTGTTTTCTATTCAAAAAGTTTCTGGTAATAAGTTGTGGCTGGGGACCTATTCAGGTCTCTGGAAATTGGATATAGATAAGGGCGTCATCCGAAAATATGATAAAGCCGATGGTTTAAAAATAGAAACCTTTGGTTTTGGCGCCTCTACAAAGTCAATTAACGGTCAATTAGCCTTTGGTGGCCCCAAAGGTGCTACGCTCTTCCATCCGCAAAATTTACCACCAGATAAAGAAGATTTTAAGATTTATGTTTCTGATTTTCTTGTTAATGGTGTTGCACCAGATTCTACAATTCTTGCTAAAAACATAAACTATCTAGACAAAATCGAACTTAATTACAATCAAAATACTTTAAGCTTTGATTTTGAAACTCCAACTTTTCAAGGCCCCAAAAAACAAGTATTTTCTTGGCAGCTTAAAGGGTATGACGAACGCCCAATTATATCCAAAACGGGTGAAAAGGCGGTGTACTCAAAATTGCCTCCAGGAGCTTATTTCCTTGAAACAAAAGTTACCAATGTAGAGGGTGTACTGTCCCCAGAATCTTTTACGCTTGACATCATCATCAAAGACCCTTTTTGGCTTAGCCATTGGGCATTCTTGGGATATACATTATTAGCTTTTGTGTTAATATACCTCTTTGTCCTTGTAAGACAATCTAGATCTGTCCAAAAATTCAATGAAAATAAAATTAAATTTTTTACTGAAGTCGCTCATGATATTAGAACCCCAGTGACCTTGATTCAACTTTTAGTTTCTCAGCTTTCTGATAAAAATAAGTTTAAAAATAATATTGAACTTATTCATCGAAACACACAAAATTTAAACGAATATGTAACACAGCTTTTGGATTTTCAAAAAGCAGATCGAGGGATGCTTAAATTGTCGGTAAGCAAATTGGATTTAAAGAAAATTATACATGGAACTGTAGCTGAGGTTGAGCCGTTGCTCGAAAAAAAATCGATTGATATTTCAGTTTCCGTTCCAAAAACATATCTATGGTTTGATGAGAATAAAATATCTCGTATTTTTTATAATTTGATTTCAAATGCAATTAAATACACTGATGATGGCGGTGAAATTATAATAAAGGCTTCAGTCGATAAAAAATATACTACAATAGATTTTATAGACAATGGTTTTGGCATTCCTGAAAAAGAGCAAAAACAAATTTTCTCAAGATTTACAAGAGGTACAAATATTAAAAATAAAGGGATTTCAGGATCGGGTATTGGTTTGATGATATCTAAAAAAATTGTTGAATTGCACGGAGGAAAAATTGACCTTAAAAGTAAAGTGAATATAGGATCTACTTTTACGGTAACTCTTCTAAATGGAAGTGAACATTACAAAGAAAAAGAACTAATGATAAATGAGTCAAATTCATCAGAGTTTGATTCAGTTATTGACTCTAATCTCAATTCAAATTATCGGGTGTTGCTCGTTGAAGATAACGAAGATCTTAGAACTACCATCAAAATTGAATTAGAAAAAAAATATGAAGTATTAGATGCGCCAAATGGCAAAGAGGCACTATTAATCACATTAGCAAAGAATCCAGATTTAATCATCACAGATGTTATGATGCCTGTAATGGGCGGAAAGGAATTTTGTAAAATTATTAAAACAAACTTTCAAACGAGTCATATCCCAATTATAATGATATCTGCTTTGGGCGATATTGACGATAAAATTGAAGGAATAGAAATTGGTGCTGATGCCTATTTGGAAAAACCTTTTAATATGAAAATATTAAATGTTATGGTTCAGAATCTAATTACTTCAAGAAAAAATTTGTATCAAATTTCAAATTCAAGCTCAAAGACAAAGGCCAAAGAAAAATCTCCAGATGAAAACTTCTTGTCTAATGTTGTAGAAATTATTAAAAATAACATCAACAATAGTGATTTTTCTATTGATTTAATTTCTAAAAAAACAGGACTTAGTAGATCCAATTTATTTCGAAAATTAAAAGGGTTAACCAATATGTCTCCAGTTGATTTAGTCATAAGAATAAAACTCAATCACGCCTCAGAATTACTTAAGAAAAATAAGTCTAAACGGATTAATGAAATTGCTTATGAATCCGGATTTAATGATCCAAAGTACTTTAGTACACAATTCAAAAAATTCTATGGCAAAACACCAAAAGAATATAGTGAAGAGGCTTAGTTTTTAGAGTTAAAGGAAAATACAATCTAGAGAAGATGAAATAATAAATTGTCATTTATCAATTAATTAACCGTATTGGATAATATTTAAACTAATAATCTCATTTTTCTTTGAATATTGTTAACACAACAACGAACGAACATGAAATTAAAAACGATCTTAATATTAATTTTTTTGCCAACAATAATTGTAGCACAAAACCTTTCACTTAAAGGAAATGTAGTTGAAGCAAAATCTAATGAACCACTTCCTGGAGCGACATTATTAATTAAAGGAACACTAAACGGTACAACAAGTGATTTTGATGGGAATTTTGAAATTAACACTAAAATTGGAGATACTTTAGTTGTTTCATTTTTAGGAATGATCACTCAAGAAGTTCTCGTCTTTTCATCCCCCATTACAATTAAATTGGAGGATGATATTGATCAACTTGACGAAGTACTTGTTAGTGTTGGTTATTTTGATGTCAGCAAAAAAGACCTTTCTGGGTCCATCACTCAAATTAAAGCCGAACAATTAGAACAAAATAGAGGATCCTCATTAGAGAATCTTTTACAAGGTCAAGTTGCGGGAGTTGTAGTTACTGAAAGCGCTGAACCAGGAGGCGGAGTAGGAATATCAATACGAGGTACAAATTCAATTCTTGGCGGAACTCAACCCCTCTATGTATTGGATGGCATTCCGATCAGTCCAATTTCGGATGCACAAGGCAATGGAAACTCTGGAGGAGCTCAAAGCTCCATGAGTTTTATCAATCCAAATGACATAGAAAAAATTGAAGTTTTAAAAGATGCTGCTGCAACTGCCGTCTATGGCGCAAGAGGAGCAAATGGAGTCATACTCATCACATCTAAGTCTGCAAATAAAAATGAAGGGAAGGATAAAATTACATTAACTGTAGATAGTTATTTAACATCGGTAAGAGAAAAAATAAATATTTTAGATGGTCCAGGTTTTGAAGCCTATATGAATCAACGCGCTTTGAATCAAGTTTATCAGCAAATTACTAATCCAGACAGAGCTGGCGGTGCATTTGATGGTTCACAAGCACTCACAGTTGATAACTATCCAGAACTTGAGGACTATCCTATTCCTTTTTCTGAATCCACAGGAGTTAATACGGACTGGCAAGATGAAACCTATCAATTAGCTAGGACCAACTCCATTAATTTAAGTTACAGGGGTGGTAACTTTAAGAAAAATTTGTCTTTAAATTTAGGGCTATTTGACCAGGAGGGGGTAATCGTTAATTCTACGAATAAGCGTATGTTTTTAAATACAAGCATTAAAAGAAAAGCATTTAATGATAAGATTGATGTGTTCTCCAGAACAAATATTTCTTACAAAAAAGGGAATGCATCATCTGTTGGGAATGGACAGGTTTTTATGCAAAAAAGTGTGGTCTCACAAGTATTACAGTTTCAGCCCATTTACTCCTTGTTAGAAACGGGAGAAAATGACGACATTTATTCTGGTTTGAATGAAGGAGATTTAATTTCAAACCCCTACACCTTAGCTAAATATGTTGTGGACGAAAAGAAATCAATTCGCCTCAGACAAGCAATGTCTATAGTTGGAAAATTAAGTCCAAAACTAACAGCAACCTTTAAAGGGGCATTTGATTATCAAAAAAATACACGTGATAATTATTACCCATCAAACACAACTCGTGGATACATCAATAATGGTGAAGCTTCGCAATCGTCTTTAGAAAACCAAAAAATTTATGCTGAAGGAAATCTTCGCTATCGAAATCGTTTTAACCTCCATAGAATTGATGCAACTATGGTTGCAACCTATGAGCAAAATTCAATTCGTTCCTTATTCAATAAAGCAACGGGTTTTGCCAATGACAATACCACTTTCTATAACTTTTCAGCAGCTGATGAAATTTTCGTACCGATTTCTCAATACAGAGAAATTGGCTTGTTATCTGCTCTGACAAGGGTGGGCTATAACTACAATAGAAAGTATTTTATTGACCTGAATGCGAGAATTGATGCTTCTTCAAAGTTTGCAGAAAATAAAAAAAGTGCCGTATTTCCATCATTGGCTGTATCATGGGCAATTTCTAAAGAACGCTTAATAAAAAAAATCAAACAAATCAATAATTTAAAACTTCGCTTGTCTTACGGAAAAACAGGAAGTAACCCAATTTCACCCTATCAGTCTCTTGCATTGATGAGTCCAATTCGCTATAATTTTGACGATGAATTGGTGATTGGGTTTTATGAGCAGAATCTTGAAAATGACGATTTAACTTGGGAAACAACCGATCAATTTAATATTGGTTTAGACCTTGGGATGTTTAAATCTAGACTTAATCTTACTTTTGATCTCTATCACAAATCAACTTATGATTTACTTCAAAATGTAAATTTACCAGCCTCTAATGGGTATTCCAGCCGAGTAGATAATTTCGGTGAAATTGAAAATAAAGGATTTGAGATTGGTCTGCAAGCCGATTTAATTCAAAACAATAATTTTTCATGGAATCTATATTCAAATTTCAGCCTTAACAGAAATAAACTAGTAAGTCTAAATTCCAATTTAGATTACCAGTTAGGACCTTCCATTGGCTTCACTCAGGCCCGTCCAATTATGTTTATGGTAGGTCAGCCTTTGGGTATATTTTGGGGAGCAGAAACCAACGGGATTTTTGAAAACTGGGAACAAGCAAATGCGAGTGGAATCCCCAATGCAGCTCCGGGAGAAATTAATTATGTTAACCATAGTGTTGCATACGATGAGTTTGGAACCCCCACAGAAAACCAAGTCATTGATTTCGATGACTATGTTAAACTAGGAGACCCTAACCCCGACTTTACATACTCCTTAGGAAGTGAGTTTAATTATAAAAATTGGGATCTAAGCATTTTATTCACTGGACAACAAGGTGGTGATTTATTTTGGGTAGATTCATGGCAATTAAGTGGACTTTTTAGAACAAGAAATCACTTATCAGACTCTTTTGAAAACTCTTGGAAAGCACCCTTGTCCTATTCCGATGGATCTGTTATCTACGACCCTTCAGTGGGCAATACTATTGGAGTAACGCATCCAGCAGCCATTATAAATAATGGAGATCGTAACACACCATCAGATAGACAAATTTTTGATGGATCGTTTTTAAGACTCAAAAACATCAATTTAGGATACAATTTTAATTTTAAAACCGGAAAATCGCTTAGGCTTTACGTCTCAGGACAAAATTTATTGACTTGGACAGAATATCCTGGCTATGATCCTGAAGTTCAAACATATACTAAAAATCCTCAAAGAAGAGGAGTTGATGTTGGAACCTACCCGGGGACAAAGTCCTATATATTTGGATTAAAATTTAATTATTAATACAATTATTATGAAAATTAATACATCGTTTAAAATAAAATTATTATTGCTCTTTATCTGTGCATACTCTTGTGATGTTTTAGATGAAGAGCCCTTTGTTCAAACCCTTACTGAAAATTATTACCAAAATGAAAATGATGCTTTAGATGGTTTAACCAGTGCATATGCACGTCTAAAAAGTGGAAACGGTTATTACAAACAAAAATATCTATCCACTCTTTTTGCAGCATCTGATCAAGGCTTGTCCACATTTTTACTTAATAATTTCAAAAATGGAACGGTTACTTCTACAGACCCAAATATAGAAAGCATATGGAAAGACATTTACTTGGCCATTCGGGATGCTAATAATGTGATCGCTAAAGTTCCAGCGATTGATATGGATGAAGAATTTAAATCAAGAATTATTGGAGAAGCAAAATTTTTACGCGGACTGCATTACTTTAACTTAGTGCGTTGTTTTGGTGAAGTTCCTTTAAGAATTACGCCTGTAGAAGCAGATGAAGCTGAACAAGGTCTTCCTGTGTCCTCAATTCCAGATATATATACCAATATCATTAATGATTTACAATATGCCGCTGATAATTGTTGGAATCGAAACGAATCAAGAAATGGTGAAGTTAATAATCTGGGGCGTGCCACCAAGGCTTCGGCCAATGCCTTGTTAGCGAAAGTATATCTTCGAATGGCATCGAGTAAACGAACTGCACTTGAAGGTATTGAAGGTAATAATAAATACCTTGAATTATCTGAATCAGCAACTAGTTATTATCAATTAGCAAAAGAACATTGTGATGCCGTTTTGATCGATACTGGATTCAGTCTCAACAGTAATTTAGAAAACTGGATTTCAATTTTTGATGCCGATAATGGCAATAACCCTGAAATGTTATTTGATGTTCAAGGTTCTGATGAAATTGGTCAAGGCACAGCTGTTTCTAATCTTTTCACTCCCCGAAATTCTGGATTAAGTGGCACAGGTTTTGGTGGGAGTAATAAATTGAAACCCCGATTTGTAAATTTTCATCTTAACAAGGATGATCCTAGATTTCAAAATTCAATTTTGAGGGAATACCAAAATACTAATTGGTCATTTTCAATTAATAATGGAAGTACAGCATATATTCCAACATCGCTAACCACTGGCATTACTGCTAATTGGAGGGTATGGCAAGTGTGGACTGCAAAGTATATTGATTCGGGTGCCACAACAGCCTATACAAGCCGTCAGAATTGGCATGTCATCAGGTTGGCAGATGTCTATTTAATGAGAGCAGAGGCTTTGGCCGAAATAAACCAGAATCCAGACTTAGCTTCTCAAGACATCAACAGTCTGAGGTCTCGTGTTGGGATGACCAATTTTAATGGTGCTGGCATGACAATGGATGCGTTTAGAACCGCACTTCTTAAAGAAAGAGCAGTTGAATTGTACATGGAAGGCCATCGCTTTTTTGATTTAACACGATTTGGAGTTTATGATGAATATTGTTCTAATGTCTTCGGCGCAACTTCAGAGCAATATATTCAAGGAGCAATCGGTCAAAGACAAGCAGAAGATTATACTTGGCCAATTCCAATCTCTGAAACAGCCTCTAATTCAAATATTGACTAATTTTATGCGTTTTTTTACTTCTTTTATTCTTGTATTTGGATTCATCTTTGTTGTCGCTTGTTCAAGTACCATAACTAAAAACACTGAAGTCCCCCCTAATTTTATTTTGATCCTTTCTGATGATCAGGGTTGGAATGGGACTTCTGTTCAAATGATGGATGATTTACCACAATCTAAAAGTGATTATCATGAGACACCAAACTTAGAACGACTTGCCAATCGCGGCATGCGTTTTTCATCAGCATATGCTAGTGCACCAGTGTGTTCTCCATCGCGTTATAGCATTCAATTTGGACAAACTCCAGCTCGATTAAAAATGATTCGAGTGGGGATGAATACCAATCACATTAATCACGAGACCTCTTTTACCATCCCAAAATTATTAAAAAGCATCAATAAAAATTACAAAACAGCTCATTTTGGAAAATGGGGTATTGATGTACATCCCTCAGTTCTTGGTTACGATGAAAGTGATGGAATGACAGGAAATAAAGATGGGGTTTTTAATTACAAAGAAAACCGTAAACAGTGGCAAAATAATGTTGACAAAGACCCTAAAAAAATATTTAGTACAACCGACAGAGCTATCAAATTTTTAGAGCGTCAAGCAATTTCAAAACAACCATTTTTTATGCAAGTCTCGCATTATGCAGTTCACTCTGATGTAATGATGCGTCAAAACACCTTGAATAAATACATGGAAAAGCCAAAAGGGAAGTACCAAAGACATGATGGTTTTGCTGCAATGACTGAAGATTTAGACAGTGGAGTTGGTTTGTTGCTCGATCGATTGAAGGCCTTAGGTTTAGAAAAAAATACTTATATCATCTACACTTCCGATAATGGTGCTGTTCCGGTTATGCCCCCAAAACCTAAATACAATAGGGGATCTAACTTTCCTTTAAGTCGCGGCAAGTGGGATGCAATGGAAGGCGGTATTCGAGTGCCATTTGTAATTGCGGGTCCAAAGATTGCTGCGGAGTTAGAGTCCAACACACCCATAACACACTCAGATGTATTACCATCAATTATAGATTTGGCTGGACAAAAGTTACCTGTTAAAGATGATATGGATGGAGGGAGTTTTAAATCAATTCTTAGCAGTGGTGGCAATGGAAATATTTCACGTTTTTCTGAAGGATTAATCTTTCATGTTCCTTATGAAAATGGAATAGCGCTTAAAAGAGCACATTCGGCCATCATAATTGATCATTTTAAGTTAATTAAATTTCATGATAACAATGAGCGCATGTTATTTAATCTCAACAACGATTTTAAAGAACAAATAAATTTAGTGGAGTCACATCCTAAAAAACTTCTTCAACTTGAAACGGCTTTGGATGCTTATTTACACAAGGTGAAAGCACCAAAATGGAAACCAGGAATTTCTTGGAAACAGGGAACTGTTGAAAAAATAAATTCCTATCACTAGATCCATATAGCTTAGTAAAAAAATTCCTTTAATTGCTCATGATGGTTAAATAATATAACAATCTGAACAAATTATCAACTGGTAAGCGTAGTTGATTTCATAGATTTGAACAAATTCACTTAAACACAACAACAAATGAAATTTTTTTTTATAAACTTATTTTTCTCACTGTTTATATCAAATGCTTATGCTCAAAATAATTTTGAAACACAAGCCACAGAAATAACTGAGGAAATGACAGAAGTTCTTTCTTTAAATGAAGAGCTAAAAGCAAACGTTTACAAAATCCAACTCCAACGTTTTCAAGAAGTTGCATCCATTCGAGAGGAATACAAAGATGATCCACAAACTAGAAAAGCTGAACTAAAAAAGGTTTTCAACCGATTATTTGGTAAATTAACAAAAGCTCTAGGTAAAGATAATATGCAACAATGGGGCGATTACAAAAGAGAAATCGGTCGAGAATAAAATCAATAATTAAAAATACAATATCATGATTAAAAAAATTACTTTATTATTTATTGCAATTATTACGAGCGTGACATTCGCTCAGACTACTATTGGAGAATCAGATCTTTTCAATACAACAACCAATACAACATGGACACACGTATTTACAGCTGTTACAACATCTGATGGCGTTGCAGTCAGTGGACTCGCCCAAACCGTAGTAATCAACATAACTGATTTGCCCAGTGAATCAGAAACCTATCGGATATATAAAACTACTCAATCTGGTCAAGGGGATTTTAATCAACAGGGTTCTTTAATATTGGGAGAAAATACAATTACTGTTCCTGCGGTCACGTTCAATCGTGCAGTTAAATTTCAGTTTTCAGGTGGAGGCTTAATTCAATTTGATTCTTTTTCACATAACGGTGTAGTTCTCTACACCACAACTTCGCAAGAATGTGAACCCGATGATGTCACAATTGGAACATCAGACTCGTTTGTTGCTCAAGACAATGATGATTGGCCATTTTATTTAACTGCTGCTTCAATTGTTGATGACGGAACAAATATGAACACTGATCACTCATTTGAAATGAATATTACTTGTATGCCAGATGAAGGTGCCTCTTACAGGATTTACAAGACTAACTCAACTGGAAATGATATTACATGTTGTGTAGGGACACTTAGTTTAGGAGAAAACTCCAAAGTGGTTGCTGGTGTGTCATGGAATAGAAACCTTAGATTCCAGTTTAGTAGCGGAGATATTGGTTATTCGTCCCTATCAGTTAATGGTACGGCATTAGGCCTTGACGATTTAAGCTTTTCAGATATTATGATTTATCCTAATCCTGCAACAGATATTATTTTTGTCGGCGGTATTCAAAATATAAAGTCTATTAAGATATATTCAATTTTAGGGAGTTTAGAAAAAGAAGTTTTCAATACGAATCAAGTTGATATTTCTGAGCTATCAACTGGAATTCATTTTATTAAAGTAGATAATGGAACTGTCTTCACTAAAAAGATGATAAAACAATAAATAATAACATTTTGAATAGCTGATAAATTCATATACTAATTTGAATTTATCAGCTTTTTAATATCTATTAAATTGGAACTGTGTATTTGAATAAAATTTTACTTCTTGTTTTTTGTATGACAACCTTTCTGGGGTTTAGTCAAAACAGCTCTTCATCATCTTCTCAGCCAAATATTGTATTTATCTTTTCTGATGATCATTCTACCAATGCGATTTCTGCATACGGCGGGCTTTTTAAAAAGTTGGCTCCAACTCCTAATATCGATCAAATTGCAAAAGAAGGAGCACTGCTTGAAAATGCGCTTTGCACGAACGCTATTTGTGGACCAAGCAGAGCATCAATTCTGACCGGAAAATACAGTCATATCAACGGGTACTATAAAAACTACAAAGGAGGCGTTTTTGATAACCAGCAATGGACCTACCCTCAAGCACTTCAATCTGCTGGATATCAAACTGCTCTAGTTGGAAAATGGCATCTAGCGTCTGAACCTGTTGGGTTTGATTACTACAAATACCATATCTCCCGCGGAGAACAAGGCCTTTATTGGGACCCTGTTTATAATGATAACGGCAAAAATATTAAAGAAAAAGGGTATGCTACAAATATAACAACTGATTTTGCACTCGATTGGCTAGATGAAAGAGACCAAAATCAACCGTTCTGTTTGTTGTTGCAATACAAAGCACCTCATAGGCAATGGGCTCCTGACACTAAATATGAGAATTTATGGAAAGATCAAGAAATGCCATATCCTTCCAATTTTGATGATACGTACCAAGGAAGGGAACAGACTGCAGGAAATACCGAAATGACAATGGATTATTTCAGTAGGCAGGATATGAAAATGATTCCCCCAGATTCTCTCATAAAAAAACAACGTAACAAATGGCTGCAATTTGGTTTCAAGCCCAGCGAAGTTGTCACCCCAATTAAAGGGTTAAACAGCCAAGAAACACGGCAGTGGAAATATCAAAAATACATCAAAGATTATCTGGCTACCATTAAATCGGTAGATGACAATATTGGTAGGGTGTTGTCCTACCTGAAAGAGAATGGATTAGAAGAAAATACAATAGTTATTTATAGTTCAGATCAAGGTTTTTTCTTAGGCGAGCACGGGTTTTTTGACAAACGTTTTATGTATGAGGAATCATTAAAAATGCCGTTTGTGATTCGTTACCCAGGTAAAATTAAACCAGGGATCGTAATAGATGATATTATTTCAAACATTGATTTTGCACCAACCCTATTGAATATGGCAGGAGTTTCTATTCCAGATCATGTACAGGGAAAAAGTTTTTTTAACAACCTAAATGGAAAAACTTCTAAGGATTGGCAAAAATCCATGTATTATCACTATTACGAATATCCATATTACCATCGTGTTCAACCGCACTACGGCATAAGAAATAAACGATATAAATTAATTCATTTTTATTATGATATCGATGTTTGGGAGTTTTATGATCTTCAAAAAGACCCGTTAGAAATGAATAATTTGATAAACGATACATCATATTTTAAGATTATTAAAAGTTTGAAAACAGAAATTTATGATCTGAAGAAAAGCTATGGAAACAATCTTTCATTAGAAGAACTAAGAACTATTTCCGACTCTGACTTTGGAGGTTTAGAATCTTTTAAAAACAAGTAAAATGAAGCCTGTCGAAGAAAAGGAATTATTTAATAAAATTATTAAGCAGATTAAGAAAAATGCTAGTAAAAATGTCCAAAAGGCAAATTTAAACTATCTTGTAAACTCTAACAAAAAGAATAAACAATCAGAATTTTAAATCTGTAGTATATTTTAGTTGTTTTTTTTTAAATCTTAAAAATAAAAGGTGATCCTAATAATCAAAAATTTTAGTTTTTGTGTATTATTTCTAATCACTAACACTCTATTTGCTCAAGATTATTATTGGTTAGGAAATGGAGGAGATGATGATTTTTTTAATGAATCCAACTGGTTTAATGATAGTTTAGGGCAATCTCCTCAAAGCGGCACTATAGACCCTAATCAACCCATTGCTTATAATCTTTTGTTATCTTGTGAAGTAAGCGCACTTTCATCTCCCCTAAATGAGATCGTTTTTGAACCTTCTAAAACATTGTATATTTCAAATGGTGTGCTTGAAGCAAATAGTATTTCAGGAGGCACATTAGTACTTAATGAAAAATCCTATGTTCATCTACAGGATTTTGAACCCCTTAAAAATAACGCTACAATTCATTTCAATTCGCCTTTAAGCTGGTTGCGTTTGCAAAATGTCAATCCAAATCAGGTGAATGAAAATTACGTGTCCTATTTTTTCATTAATGATGTAAACAGTTCATTCCCATTAAACATGCGTTTGGACAACTATTACGAAAGCGGTACAGTTATTAGACCCTACAATTCTGACGTTTCTCCTTTAACAATTTATTTTAATGAAAATATTACAGGAACATCCGCCAATATTGCGGTTGATCAAATCTTCAATGGTTCCTCTATTCCTAATCAATTGAATAATAATATTCGTTCTTTTTATTTGGAAAGAGGTTATATGCTTGCCCTAGCAGTTAATGAAGATGGAACAGGTAAAAGTAAAGTTTTTATAGCTTCAGAAAAAGATTTAGAAATACATGTTTTGCCCAATTTTTTACAACAAGGAGGCGTTTCTTTTTTAAGAGTTGTTCCGTGGAACTGGGTGTCAAAAAAAGGAACAGGCGGAGATATTTTAGGGATGGATAATAGTTGGTTTTATAGATGGAGTAACCAAGGTCTTTCTGATTTACAACGCGAATACACCCCTATGGCTTGGGGATTTGGTGCTGCCAATGATGATAGTGATATCGAATTATACAAATCAAAATATAAAAGCACCCATGTTTTGGGTTTTAATGAGCCCGATGATTGTGAAGGTCAATCCGGACAATACAACCATTTGTGTGATGTCCCTGTTGCGATTTCAGTATATGAAAACCTAATGAAGACAGGACTTCGTTTAGTTTCTCCTGCTTGCAGACAAGGCGCCGTGTTTAACTGGTTAAATTCTTTCAACCAAGAGGCTGTCGAAAATGATATCCGAATCGATGTTATCGCTGTGCATTGGTATGATTGGGGAGCAAATCCTCAAGGCAGCCCTAATGCTAACCCAAATACTATTTTCAATCGTTTTAAGACTTATTTAGAGGACGTTTATGAACTCTATGGATTACCTATCTGGATTACAGAGTTTAATGGAAATAAATACAGATCTACAGAAACAAACCGTCAGTTTATGGAGCTTGCGATTCCTTACCTCGAGAGTGTAGATTTTATAGAACGCTATGCTTGGTTTGAACCACAAAATATCACCATAGCTGAAGACCCTGGAAATGGAGAATTTTTTGATGATGCTATGAATCTAACCGATATTGGAACGTTTTATAAAAACTATCAATCAACACCGTCTATTCCAGAAGATTATTATGTAGGGCTCAACAATTTGAACGATGAGGTACTAACAAATCAATATACAAATACATGCAACCCAGTTAGTTCCCTTTCGACACCCGCTGATGATTACACTCAAAATGTAACATTAAAAGTTATTCCAAATCCAGCAACCAACAAAATAAAAATCATTTTTTCAGAGCCTATAAAATCGATTAAATTGTATAGCATCACGGGATCATTCATTAATAAGCAGTTGATAAATGGCTATATTGATGTTTCAGATTTACCAATTGGAGTTTACTTTTTATCTGTAAATCAATACCCCATTAAATTTTTAAAACAATAGAAAGAGAATTTTTAGAATTTCTTTTTATATTGAGAATCAATACATTAAATAAGTTTTATATATGAAATTTTTAAGATTAGGTATTCTGTGTTTATTAGTGTTTGCGGTTACAGGACTTACACCAGTAAAACCCAAACCAAAACTCAACGTTTTATTTATTGTAGCAGATGATTTAAATTGTGCTTTGGGAGCCTATGGAGATCCATTGGCCATTACTCCAAATATCGATAAATTGGCAAAACAAGGACTTATTTTCAATAATGCCCATGTTCAATATCCACTTTGTGGTCCATCAAGAGTGTCTTTTATGACCGGGCTTTACCCTGATCAAACAAAATCAAAAAAATTGAGACTATATGTTCGGCAAACAATTCCTGATGTCGTTACCATTGGACAAAAATTTAGAAAGGAAAACTACAATTCAGTGCGTGTAGGCAAAATTTATCACTACCATAATCCAAGAGATATTGGTACTGCTGGTCATGACGATTCATTTACTTGGGATCGAACAGTGAACCCTTATGGGCGCGATAAAATGGAAGAATACAAGCTTAAAGGATTAAAACCAAAACTAGACGGTGGAACTCTTAGTTGGTTACAAGCAGAGGGAACTGCTGAAGAACAAACAGATGGTATTGGTGCTTCAGAAACAATCAATTTTTTACAAGAATTTGCGGATAGTGGTGAAAATTTCTTTTTAGCATTTGGACTCTATCGTCCGCACGTTCCTTTTGTGGCTCCTAAATCTTATTTTGATCTTTACAATGTTGATGACTTCAGTATTCCTGAAACTTCAAATGATTATTTAAAAACAATTCCACAGTCAGCAGCTGCTACTGTTCGTTCTAAGAAAGAACAAATAGATTTAGACACAGAACTCGCAAAAGAAATAAAACATGCCTATTATGCAACCACAAGTTTTATGGATGTACAAATTGGACGTGTCCTAGATAAATTAAAAGAAACAGGGCTAGATAAAAACACCATTGTTGTATTTACTTCAGACCATGGTTACCATTTAGGAGAGCATGGGCACTGGCAAAAACAAACTCTTTTTGATGATGCTACAAGAGTCCCTTTGATTTTTGCTGGGCCGGGGATTAAAAAAAATCTAGAATTTGTAGATTCTCCAGTTGAACTCGTTGATCTTTACCCCACAATAATGGAAATGGTTGGAATGCAAACCCCTAAATTTGTAAGAGGTAAAAGTCTTGTCCCTTATTTCAATAACTCCAAACAAGAGGTACGAACAAGTGCCTTGACTGAGCTACAAGTTAATACAAATAACCTCAAAGCGCAGGGGTACTCCATAAAAACGAAACGCTATCGGCTTAGTCAATGGGATAGACAAGGCGTTGTAAACTATGAGTTATACGATCATAAGTTTGATAAATCAGAATTAAACAACCTAGCTGAGGATATCAACTACAAGGCTGTTAAAGATTCCCTTATCAATGTGCTTAAA